>JAEUUO010000021.1 GCA_016787575.1 Saprospiraceae bacterium
TTTGATTATATCGAAAGATGGTATAATACTCATAGAAAACACAGTTCGATTAACTTTATGAGTCCATTACAGAAAAATCAATTATTATCTAACCGACTAGAGGCTTAGCTTTTGTGTCCGGTTTTTTGAGCAATTCCAGGAAAAAGATATAAGCTATAGACTTCCTCACTATAGACTTCTTCACTATAGACTTCCTCGCTATAGACTTCTTCGCTACAGCCTTCCTATCTACAGACTCATCCCTTGCTCTTCTCCAAAAAAAAGAAAGGTGAACTTTGCTTTAAAAGTCCACCAATTCTTGTTAAACCTGAAATTAATCTTTTGAACCAGGCTGGTTCATTTATTTTTTATAAGTACCGTCAAAGTATTTTTGAATGACATCTTTCCATAAATATTGAGCGATTTCACGGCCCATTTTTAAACCGGCCACATTATCTGCCTGGATGTGATATCCACCTAAAACTCTGGATATACCTGCCATATCAGCTGTAGCAGTAAATGTTGGCAATGGCAGTGAAACCGGGTCTCCCGGAGTTTCAGTAATGATTCCCGGACGACGTATTTCTGTCTCACCGAATTTATCAGAACCGGTAAAGAGTTCTAACATTTTTGCACAAGCGCCACTGACTGTGCTGTGTCCGGAAACATAAGCTGGAAATGGAGGAGAAACAAAATTTGCAGGAGAATATGGATGCCACATTTCTGCCGGCATGTCGATGGTACCTTTATCAGGACCACCCCAACCTTTAATTTGTTTTCCGGCATAATACTGTCTTACAAGTGTCCATGGTCTTGAACTGTCGTAAAAACGTTTGGTTTCCCAACATGCTATAAATGCATCCATGGCTGTATTTCCAACTGCAAAAAACATTTTTACGTCGCGGTCTAAATCATTTTTATCTCTGACAGATACCATTTGTGCAAAACGCAACCAGTGACCAGACTGACCGGTAGATCTCGGTCCGTCGCGCATAAATTCGATGGTAGCTTTGCGTTCAGCAGTAAGATTGGCATTGAAGTCAATCACTTCATCGACTTCCCTTTTCAATTGATCGGATCCAAATTTTGGATATTCAGCAGCTCTGAATTGTGCTGAATTTTTCAAGCCAAATGGCTTAACACGATACCAATGTGGTGTCAAAAAGTTTACTAAAAAAGTATCTCCTTTTTCATTCACAAATGGAAGCGGATGCCATTTATCAGGATTGATTACCTTTTTATAGGTATTCATTGGACTGTAATAAGTATAATCTGCATATGGGGTGCCATTTCCACCAATTTCATCTCCCAATTGGTTTGCACCGTCGTGATGACGTTCTTTTAGAATAGCAGCAGCGACAATATTTCCTATACCTTCTGGCTTTGTACGATCGGTTGTTAAATTTGCTGGATTGTATCCTCTGGCTTTAAATTCCTTGTCAAAAAAAGCTTTATCCATTGGATAGATATCAAGTAATACTCTGTATACTGCATAACTGATCGCTATTTCTTTGTTTTTACGGGTACGCTCTGCAGGCGGTCTTCTTAATTTGGAACCCATGCAGGTACTTACTGCTTTTGCATCATAAGCTGCCCAGGCATCGTACATGGCTGTAACAGCCAACCCAAGTGTTCTGGATTGGATGGTTGGCTTGGCTCCAACACGATCAACTTCATTGGCGGTGGCCTCTAAGGCTATATCCAACCATTGATTGGCTACGGTATGAAGGTAAATGTCTGCTTTTTTTGCCTGGCTGAAGGTCTGACTAGCCGCAAAAAGAATGAATAGGATCAGTGTAGTGGTAGTTTGTCTTATCATATTTCGGTTTTTATTCCCTTTGGGATTGTACTTTCCTAAAAAAAACTCTCAGTCATTCAAAAACCAATACCTTGAAGCTGAACGCTTAATATATTTGAATGACTGAGATTTTTATCCAAAACTAACTCAGAAAGATATTTGATTGTGCCGTCAAAAACTACTTTAAGTCGCTGGCGGAATGGTAATTAAGGTCCTCTTTTGGTGCCTGTAATCTAATTACCTCACAAATTTATCCTGAAACAGCCCATCTGACCTAAATTTTTGACGAAATGCCTTTTTTTTCTTGTCAACAGGCCTGTTATTGTTATAAATCATGGCATGATTCCTGTTGGCTAAATTGAAATGATTATATGGGACTACGATGTCTTGTCATTGATGATGACCCTTTAATAGGCGATTTGATCAAACATTTTTGTTCGAAAACAGATTTGGTTGACTTTTGCATCCAGGCTGAAAATGCCAGTGATGGTTTAAAGCTGCTTACAGCTGGCGGACTTGATCTGATATTTTTGGATTACAATCTGCCAGATATGAAGGGACAAGAATTTCTTGAACTCATGCAAACTGAATTGCCTGTAATCATGGTTACTTCTGAATCAGATTTTGCTGCAAAATCTTATGAATACAAGCAGGTAGTTGATTTTCTGGTAAAACCTTTGAGTTTTGATCGATTTATGAAAGCCCTTGGGCGTATGGAAACGCAAAGAGCTGAAACATCAAAAACCCAAACTAAAGAAAAAACAATTTTTATAAAAGATGGACTCAAATTGGTACGCATCAATTTTGATGATGTCCTGTATATAAAATCAGAAGGCAACTATGCCAATTTTGTACAAGAGCAAAGTCAAACGATGAATCTCATCAGCATGAAAGAGCTGGAAGAAAAATTACCCGTTGAATTTATCCGTGTACACAGATCCTTTATTGTAAATATTAAAAAAATTCAAGTCATTCTTCAAGATGATATCGTCATCAAGGATAAACAAATTCCCATTGGAGAAAAATACAAAGCAGAATTGTTGAATCGGATTCAGGAGCTGTAAGAAGAACAGAGGAGAAGAGGAATGAAGGCTGATAGGCAGTTAGACTTTTAGACTTTTAGGCCAATGTGTTATTTCCTAACTCTTGACTCCTAATTTCTGACTACTGATTTACCCACGTCCCATTTTTCCAATCTCCTCCTCAAGAATTTGTTGGTAAGATTTTAAACCAAAATTTATTTTAGGGAGTATTGTAAGTGAATCATAATTAGAGGTATTCATTTGCAGTCTGCAATCATCCAGCAACTTTTGAAATGTATTTAACTCAAAAGTGCGCAGGGTATTTATCATGCGATGGTAGACTTTGTCAAATAAATCGGTATCCCGCTTCTTGATGGCATTTGCCAATTTAACTGACATTTCCTTCCATTCGGAAAGAGTAAGTTCCAAAGCCTTTTTGATTTTATCATGTTCGAAATCATAATTGGCATAAACATTTTCAAAAACAGGCCTGCTGTAATTCTTTATAAAAATTTGCTCGCCAATCATACGATAAAATTTGGCTCCTTGAACGGGTTTTTGCAATACAGCATCAAATCCCTTTGAATTTGACAAAGCGATCAAATCATCGGCAGCAGTTATTAAGAGCAAAATTCCATTTTGGGAAAGTGCTTTCTTAAATTCAGAAATTCGACTCGTTGCTAAATCGTCCTGAAAATTTAAATCGGTAATGATCAAATCAAAGTTTGAAGGCTTTGATTCAAAAAATTCATTCATCGAATGAAAACTCTTTGTTTTTATTTGAAATCGATCAAACAACTGCTCGTAATAAAATAAATTTTGAACATCATCATCTATGCATGCCACCACAGAAATCAATTCACTGAAATCCAGATATTGATCTGTAGAAACGCCTTTCACTGGATCCGCATTGGAAATGTTGCATTTCAAAATAAACTTGAAACAAGTACCTTCTTGGGCATTTGATACAATCCGAAGATCTGAATTAAACAATTTTAGTAAATTAATTACGATAGGCAATCCCAGGCCCACATTTTGAGTTAAGCGGGAGGACCCGGTAACCGGTTTTTGTTGTTGAATGTTTTGAATATTTTCCAAACTGATAGCTGGACCAAAATTTATCACTGAAAATTGTATCTGATTTTCAGCTACCCGATTCAATTTAAGAATCACTTCTCCGTAAGATACTGAATGACGGATGGCATTTGAAACCAAATTGTGAAGAACTTGTGCAAGGCGAACCGGATCCGTTTGAAACTTTTTTTGTTCCAATTCAGGATCCAATTGAATGTTTAATTTTAACTTATTACTCGTTGCATCAAATAAATGGCTTTTCACTATTTTCTCAATGAAATCCGATAAGTAAACTTCCTGATAATTCAAATCAATCTGCCCATGAATCAATTTGCGATAATCCAATATGTCATTTACCAGTGTCAATAAGGTTTCTGAACTAAATTTCAAGGTATCAATAAACACCTGTTGATCGGGTCTCGGTTTATTCTGTTCCAACATGCCGGTCATTCCCAAAATGGATTGCAAGGGATTTCGGATTTCATGACTCATGTTTTCCAAAAACTCTGACTTTGCTTTATTCGCTTCAATGGCTTCAGATCGGGCAATTTTCAATTCATCCAAATGCTGGTTAATTTTTCCGGACATATCCTTAAATGAATTAACCAAATCACCTATTTCATCATCCCTGTTTATATCGAGATTTACCATTTCTGGATTGCGACCAAAATCTGTAATCGTTTGGGCAATGGATTTAAATTCCCTGGTTTGACGCTGCGTCCACCAAATAGCAATCAACAAGGAAATTAGGGTCATGATGGCTGTCAATAAAAAGAGATCCCGTTTCCATTGATTAAAAACTGATAACAAAACATCCTTGGAAGCGCTTAATGTAAAATACAAAACTTCATTTTGACGTGGATAATTGTAAGTTCTTATTGAAAATAACTCGTTGGCACGTGCTGCTAATATTTGATCAATTGATTGCTTGCCTTGTTTAAAATCAAGTTCTGCTGTTTTGTTGAATTCAAATCCAAACAATTTGGAGCTATCCGGATGAATTAAAAAATAACCCTTTGAATTAATTAAATTTAAAGAGTACAGATTGCCGGCTGTTTTATTCAATTCATTAAACACAAAGCTTAAGTCTACATTGATGATGATGATGCCATACAGGCTATCGTTGTGGTAGATTGATTTTGCAACCCGCATGGTTGGAACCATGGGAAGTATTATTTTTCCGAATTCCTGATTTAAATTTATTTCAGAAAAATAAATTGAATCCTTAGGCAATTGAACCGTTTCCTGAAAATAATCGCGGTCTCCTTTTACTTGCAAATGTTCTTCATCTACCAGACCAATTCGGTTTGAAAATTTTTCAGCACGAATAATTTCTTTTCCACTTTGTTCCATTCCAATCAGTCGCAACTGCAAGTAGTGACTTTTAGTGGATAAAAGTGCCAGATATTCTTTGGAAAGATTTTCTTTTAATTTAAAATTGCCCGGTTCATCGAGAAACTGATACAAAAACGGATCTTTAGATAAAAACAACACATCTTTCCGGATGTCATCCAAAAATGTTTTAAACTGAATCAATACCAGTTCATTGTTGTGATTTAATGAAAGGGTTGCGTTTTCTACAATTTTATTTGAACTGACTTTGTAAATTGAATAACCCAATATGACTGATGTCAGTATCAACAATAAAAAATAGACAATTGCATTTTTAACAGTAATTGATATCCGGGGCATTGAAATAAGTATCGGCTGCTTGTTGCAAAGTTAAGACTCTGAAACAATTATAAACAATAAATAAAATGTGATTCTTTCAGACAATATTGATTCTGAGCTGTTGCCTCATTGGTTCCAAAAAAAAAAATAATATCAGCTTTGAATTTAAATCGAAAACACGGTGTTCGAATTTATTAGATCCCGCAATTGTTCTTTAGTAATTAATTTAAAAAACAGAAGCCTGAAATCAGATTGATTTTCCAGGCTTCTATCGCGGTCATCGGATTCAGGGTATCTCGATATTTTATTACATTCTATGAAAACGGAAGGTATATCCAAAACTAATGGAATAATCTGCAAAGGCTGCATCTCCATGGGCTGCTTCTGCATCCGGTTTCAAAGTACGTTGTGTGTTGGTGGTAGTAATGTCATTGGCACTTTGAATTCTGTTTCTGATAAAGTTTTTAGGAACATACAATGAAAAACTATGATTTCCTAAACGATATGCAATACCCGGTTCAACAGATACAACATAGCCTGGACGGCGATATGCATTTTGACCTCCAAACGCATCGTAAGCAGGAATTCCTTCCCATCTGGCAGCCAATGAAACTGAAAGATTGTTGTTTTTCAAAAAAGAAGTCATAACACCTGCTCTAACAAAATATTGATCAGGACAAGCATAAATATTGTAACCAACAAACGTATCCATATTGACTTTAGTGTCTAGCGGATTTTTGACATATAGATTTGGATCAGATTTATAAGCACCATTGGATTCCTTTGGATTGAAAAGGTAATATCCATTTGCAAAGCCATAAATATTTTTAAACAATTGTCTGAATGCTTGCAATTCAACAGAAATTCCCAAACCACCATCACCAGGTTGAATAGCTTGATCCATTACAACAAAATCGCTGGTAGTTCCATTTGTTTGTGGCACTTTGTTATCTGTGGCATCGTAGCGACCGGTAGGTAATTTTACTCCCAATCCCAACATTAAATTTCCTCTACCTGCTTTTTCAGGATTAAATACCCAATAATTCAAGCCAATGCGAAAATCTCCAATTCCAGAAGCAAAAACGCTGTAACGAAACGTATCTTTTACTGGTGTTGTTTGGCGCAAAACTTGTGAACGTTCGTTGTGTACATACGGAATGGTTGCATTTAATTGCAGGCGATTTGTAAGTCCTACTGAAAAATTAAAATCCAAAGCATGCGAATAAATATTGACCGCATTGCCACGTTCGTTTCCGTTTGCATCGTGACCTCCGCCGGTTGTTTGACGCTGAGGCTGTTCTTCGGTACCGACATAATGTCTCCATGAATGGAAATAACGGTAATTGGTTCCGATTTGAAAATCTCCTTTGTGAATGTTATAGGAGCTGGAAGAGCACATGTTCAGTCCACCCATTTGGCGAACCGCAACACAACCTTGGGCAGAAACAGTTTGATGTAAAAAACCAGAACCAAGGATTAGTAAAAAAGCATTTAAGTAAGTAAGTTTCATAAGCAATTTTGAGATATCGAATTAAGAATGATTTCTATGGTAAAAGAGTATGGTCATTGCGCTTGCAACCAATACTACATTTTTTATAATGTATTGTCCGGTAAGGGTAAGCGCAAATCCATTTTGCCAGGTATCGCCGGGTAAATAAAACAAGGGTAAAAAGGTAGTGCACATTTGAGCTGCAAATAAAAAGAAAGCAAATTTTGTGAGTTTTGGAAATAACCATAAGATACCGATGGTACATTCTACAATTCCCAACATCAAGCAAAAATTAGATGCTGACAACAGGTCTCCAATTGTTTGATTGTGCAGATGTGTCACTAATGCTTCAGCAGGAGACAGGCCCAAAACCTTTAACAGACCAAACCAAAAAAAGACTACAAACAAACTCAATCGATTTACCAATAAGACCAGGTTTTGAATTTGGCGGTCGTGTGTATAAAGATGTACAATCGTTTTATCCATAATGAGTTGGTTTTAAAATTTTCGAAAATCAAAAATAGACCCCACGATAGCCCAAAAGGAATGAATTATGTTAAACCCCAAACTCAAAGGATAAAAACCCATTTTTATGGTTTAAATTTTCTCACATTAAAACAAAGTATAATATCTTTCACAGGTTGGCGGAAGCTCTTAACTTTGCGACACAAATTCACCGATGAAAAAACACAATTTTTACGCCGGACCGGCCATATTGCCTAAGGAAGTTATTGAAGAAGCTGCCGCCTCGCTGCACGATTTTATGGGTATGGGGCTTTCATTATTGGAAATTTCCCACCGGACCAAACAGTTTGAATCTGTAGTAGCTGAAGTTGAACAACTGGTTAAAGAACTTATGGCCATTGGAGATGATTACACCGTTTTATTATTGTCCGGCGGAGCCAGCAGTCAGTTCTTTATGATTCCTATGAATATCCTGAATGAAAACGAAACAGCCTGCTACATCAACACAGGAGTTTGGGCCAGTGGTGCCATCAAAGAAGCCAGGAATTTTGGCAATGTTCAGGTTTTGGCGAGTTCGGAGGACGACAAATTCAGACACATTCCAAAAAACTATGAGATTCCCAAAGAGGCTGTTTATCTGCATATTACATCCAACAATACCATTTATGGATCTCAATATCACAATTGGCCGGATTCCCCGATTCCCCTTATCTGTGATATGTCCAGCGATATTTTCAGCCGACAGCTCGACTTTTCTAAATTTTCTTTGATTTATGCCGGTGCTCAAAAAAATATGGGAGCTGCCGGGGTGACTGCGGTTGTTATTAAAAAATCATTGCTTAACCGTGCCAAACGAAAATTTCCGACCATTTTGAATTATGCCGTTCAAATGGACAAAGAAAGTATGTACAATACCCCTCCGGTATTTCCGATCTATGTTACCTTATTGACTTTAAGATGGATTAAGGCCCAGGGACTGGCAACACTTGAAGCCCGCAATCGCAAAAAAGCAGAGACGCTGTATGCAGAAATTGACCGCAACGCATGTTTTACAGCACCGGTCAATCACGAAGACCGCAGTTGGATGAATGTCGTATTTACGGCAAAGAATCCGGACCATGATGCTGATTTTTTAGAACTGTGCAAACAAGGGGCTTGTGTTGGCTTAGCCGGACATCGGTCTGTTGGAGGATTCAGAGCATCGCTTTACAATGCATTAGGCCAGGAAAGTGTGGATGTACTGGTAGAGATTATGAAAGAATTTGAGCAAAAATATGCCTAATCTTAAGGTAGCATCTGAGTTTACTGTTATCCATTACAAAGAGTTAAAGCTCAAGTTAGAAACCATCTACGAACATCGGAAATCGGTGCGCATCAGTCTTGGCAAGCACCATGCTATATTAAGACAACCCATCCTTTTGAATGCAGCCCAAAAAGAGAAAAATCAGGAGTGGGCAAAAAATTGGGTGATTAAAAAATTTGAACAGGATCCGGTATTGCGTCAGCGATACACACCAAAAGAATATAAAAGCGGACAAAGAATTCAATTACGCGAGCGCGAATTTATTTTAGAAATCGCAGATGAATCAAATCGCAAAACTGCTATTGGAAAGCTAGAAGGAAATTTTATTAAAATTGATTTGCCGGCAGGGATCAATGCCAGTCAAAGACAGCGATTGTGCTGTACGATCATCAGTCGCATTTTGTCAACTATTTTTTTACCTGAAATTACCAAACGCGTTTTTGAAATCAACGATCGATTCTTTAAAAAAGAAGTCAAGCAAGTCCGTCTTAAATTAAACCTAAGCAATTGGGGCAGTTGCAGCACGAAAAAAACAATCAATTTATCATCCAGATTGTTATTAACCCCACAATTTATTACTGATTATATAATCGTGCACGAACTGGCTCATTTAGTGCACATGAATCATTCAGCGAGCTATTGGAAGCTGGTTGAAAAAGTTATGCCCGAATACCAAAAAGCGGAAGCCTGGCTGAAGAAATACGGGGAGCGTTGTAATTTTTGAGAAAGAGGATGTAAGGGAAGGCTGGAGGCCGGAGGCTAAAGGCTAAAGGTTGGAGGCTAAAGGCTAGAGGCTGGAGGCTAGAGGCAAGAGGCTAGAGGCTGAGAAGAGGAAAAGAGGAAAAGAGGAGAAGAGGGGAAGAGGGGAAGAGGCTTATTAGCTTATCAACTTCTTCATTTGACCTCTGACTGTTAACTCATAAATACTGTTTAGGGCATCAATTAAAATTTGAATTAGAGTGCTTTAAAAATCTGGTTGACAAAATTAAAGACAAGGAATTTTATTGAGATTGCTTGGCTTTACAAAAGATTGCTCTTGTTATTTACTGAGAGCTAATGGTACACATGCAAAGGTACATGATGAAAAAATATGACATTACATTGCCATAGAAAATAAAGAAATATTGGAATCTTTTCTAATATATTTTAACAAAGACAAATTCATCTAGAACAATAAATATTTACTGTCATTCATCCTAATATTTGTGCATTGTACAGACTAAGCCATTTTCAAAATAAGACAGCTTAATTTAATTTGATTTAATTATAAAAAGATTTTTGGTAAAAGCTATCGGATCCTGGCAATAGCAATCAACTCAGTAAAATTATCTTTTGAGAGAAAGGTAAGAAAGAGCGGTATGTACCAATAAATTAATGAAAAAACTCCGCGAATTGGTTAAACTTTACAACCAAAAACCTGCTTATTTGAAGACCAACAAATTTGCGAGCCATCATGTGCATGAAGTTTACAAAAGGCATTGAAAGCAGCAAGGATACCAGCCCAAATTAAAAAACTTTACACTGCATTGGCTGGGCCACAGTTTTGCTACCCATGTATTAGAAAGCGGGACAGTCATAAGGAATATTCAATAATTACCCGAGGGGTATGTCCCCCCAAAACCTCTATGATAAATACTCATATCAGTGAGCAAAGCCAATCAAAAATCAAGATGCCCTGTGATGTTTTATAGAAAAGCCTATATTTGTATAAGCCGAAACAAAACTGCACATAGCCAGCCATATTGACTGACAAAGCGCTATTTTGTAGCGTGTATAAACGAGTTGTATGAAATCCTGCCGCACGCAAACGCTCAGCACAGGAGCATCAATGGATAGATAATTTTAGCAGTCACAGCTTTTGGGTATGGGGAAGAGGACCTTAAGGACTTTGTTTAGCTGCAGTGATATCAAGCTCGCTTGAAAGATCAATGAAGCTAAACAAAGTTAGGAAGTATTCAGGACAATGTCAAATATGTAGTCGATGATAGCCGTATATAAGCGTTTAATTGTGACTGCTAAAAGGTATTGATGCACCTGCCGGAATTCAATACTACGCAAATCGAAGAATAACTTAATATTGAATAACCTTACTGAGGTTTCCGTAAAGTCAGCATCAGGACTTCACACAACTGCAGCTTGAAACCATACCGGAAAGATATTTTCGATAAAATTTAATATCTTTATTTCAGGAACGGTTTCAAGCTGCTTAACGTTACAGGACATTTTAAATACAATATATGGAAATAGGAGATTTCGCTTTTAGATTGCTATTAATATTATTTCCAGGAATAATAGCAACCTTAATTTACAAAAGGTTGATTCTTAAAAAGAAATGGGAATCAATTGATTTCGGAATAAATATCCTACTATTTGGCATTTCATCCTATTTACTTTTGCAATTAATATATTTGATTTTTAGAGCAGGTGAATTATCAATATGGAAACGATTGCAAGACAATGCACCTATTCCTTATCTCGAAATAATGCTTTCTTCAATAACAGCTTTGATTATTGCAGGAATAGCTACATATGCGAATAATAAAAAAACAATAAATAATATTTCATATCGCTTACAAATTAGCAATAAATATGGCGAGGATAGTTTGTTTTATTACTTTTTAGAGCACAAAGAGATAACTGAAGTACATATTCTTGAGCCAACACTTAATTTGATTTATGACGGTCATGTTAAATATTATTCAGAAGACGATCAGGTAAAAGAAATAGTCCTTGAAAATGTGGACTCTTATAATTATCAAACATCTGAAAAAATCGATTCATTTAAATACGTTTATTTAAGCAAGGCAAGAAATGAAAATTTAATCATAGAAATACCAAAGTAAATGGACAAGTCAAAGCAAACTCAAAACCCAAAACCAATTGAGGAAGGAACCAATATAAAACAACCTTCAAATTTAACTCCAAAATCACCACCCAAACCACATCCCAAGCCTGGAAACAAGGAATAAAACGTACTGTAACTTGGTATACACTCATTCCCGCAAGAAAAATTTAATCTTTCACTTTTGGTTTTTAATGTAAAATCAGTTTCCTTATCTTTGGCTTCCTCCAGTTAGCGGGACTGCGTGTATACCAAGACCGTCAGCAGAAAGCGTATTTGACGACACTACAACCATAAAACAGACGACTAAAAATTAAAGCGACATACACAACAAACAATTTTGACAGGTAAACAATTACAAAACAACAACACGACTTCGGGACAAATCAGGTTGAGAGGCAGAAACGTAAGCCAACTCATTAAAAAATTAAAACACCCCACCGCACATTGGCACATTTAGCTTTGCCCTGCCTACAAGCCGACCATTCTGCAAAGCCAAAAGAGCCAATTTTTCCCCACGCACCAAAGGCACAACGTACGAAATAAACCAACTTTGTAGAACTCCTACTTATAAATAATTTCACAAAAAATTTGGATATTAGAAAACTTTTCTTACCTTTGTAGAGTTACTACTCAGGAATAAATTTGAAAACGCTGATAAAAGATATTACAAACATCCAAACCGGACTCTTCGCTAAGCCTGCTGGCATTGGTGAATTGGTGTATCTACAGTCCAAGCATTTTGACGAATACGGGCAGTTGCATGCTGTTTTACACCCCGACTTAGTGGCTGAAGGTATTTCTGAAAAGCATCTGCTAAAAGACGGTGATGTGCTTTTTGCCGCAAAGGGAACTAAAAATTTTGCTGCGGTATTCGAAAACCACAACGAACCTTCTGTTGCTTCCACTTCCTTCTTTGTAATAAGACCAGCCGACAAAAAAGTGTTGCCTCAATTTTTGGCTTGGTTTCTAAATAACCATACCACCCAAACACTTTTAAAAGGACAAGCCATTGGTACTTCTATTCCCTCTATCTCAAAACAGGTTTTAGAGAATTTGGAAATAACAGTTCCGAACATTGAAATACAAAAGGCGATTCTGCAAATCACCAAACTCCGCAACAAGGAAAAATCTTTGAAGCAGGAAATTGAAACACTAAGAGAAAAACAAATTCAACAACAAATAATCAACGCAATAAAATAAATATCATGGCTAAAATAACTCAGAAAGACATCAACGATGCAGTTTGGAAAGCTTGCGACACCTTTAGAGGTAGCATTGACCCAAGCGTTTACAAAGACTATGTGCTTACAATGCTGTTCCTAAAATATCTCAGCGATGTGCATGACGATAAAATGGAAGGCTACTTAGCAAAATACAATGGTGATGTGGAACGTGCCAAACGAGCCATGCAACACGAACGCTTTGTTGTGCCGGAGCATAGCCATTTCAAATTTCTGTACGATTCTCGTAATGAAGCCAACATTGGTGAACTCATCAACATTGCATTGGCAGATTTGGAAGAAGCCAACCGAGAGAAACTTTATAGCGAAGACGGTGCAGGAATTTTCCAAAACATTGACTTTAACAACAGCAAGCTCGGTGAACCAAAAGACAAAAACACCCGACTGAAAAACCTGTTGCTTGATTTCAACAAAGATGCTTTGAACCTTCGACCTTCGCATTTAGATGGCAACGATATTATTGGCGGTGCTTATATGTTTCTGATTGAAAACTTTGCTAGTGATGCAGGTAAAAAAGCGGGTGAATTTTTCACGCCAAAAGAAGTTTCTACGCTTATTGCCAAACTCACCAAATCAAAACCTGGTTCACGCATTAGTGATCCAACCTGCGGTTCGGCTTCTCTCTTAATTAAAGCAGGTGAAGAAGTGGGTTCAGATAATTTTTCACTCTACGGCCAGGAAGCCAATGGCAGCACTTGGGCTTTGGCGGTGATGAATATGTTTTTGCATGGCTTCGACAATGCTACCATACGTTGGGGCGATACCATACGCAACCCTAAATTGAAAGAAGGCGACGCGCTGATGAAGTTTGATACGGTTGTGGCGAATCCGCCATTCTCCTTAGACAAATGGGGAAAGGTAGAAGACAAAGAAGGCGACAAAACCACGATTAGCTACGACCCTGAAACCGATAAATACAATCGTTTTTGGAGAGGCGTACCACCTAAGAGTAAAGGCGACTGGGCATTTATCAGCCACATGATAGAAACGCTGAACGAACATGGTAAAGCAGGTGTGGTGGTGCCGCATGGTGTATTGTTTCGTGGAAGCAGCGAAGGCCGCATACGCCAGCGCACCATTGAAGAAAACCTGCTCGAAGCGGTGATTGGTTTACCTGCCAACCTGTTTTTTGGAACGGGCATTCCGGCAGCTATTTTGGTTTTTAACAAGCAAAAAACCAGCAACAATTTTTTATTTATTGATGCCAGCAAACATTACGAATCTGCCAAAAACCAAAACAAGCTGCGTGAAAGCGATATTGAACACATTGTAAATACCTACCGTGATTTTGCAGACGGTAAACTACAGCCTGGTGTGGTGGAAGACAAGTTCAGCTATGTGGCTACAGCTGAAGAAATACAGGAAAACGATTTTAACCTGAACATCCCCCGCTATGTGGACACTTTTGAAGAAGAAGCCGAAGTGAATATTGCTTTAGTACAAAAAGAGATAGAGCAATTGGAAGGAGAGTTGAAAACAGTGCAGACAGAAATAGAAAAATATTTAAAAGAACTCACGAAATAAAATGAGTAATCAGACAGCAGTTAAGCAAAGCGAGTTCATTCCAAACTTGAAAATAAATCTTGAATTTGTTGAAGCATTCTTCAAGTATTTACCTTATGAGAAAAAGGGTGAACTGAAATACTCATTGACTTATTATTATCAGGACACAATTCCTTTTAAAAGCGTTTTGGAAATTATTTCAGAAATTAAAAGATGTATCCATTATCAAACAAGCGAGGCAAGGGAATTAAAAATTCCAGCAGAAATTGTTTTTGTACAGGAAGTAATTATCAATGGAAAAGAAATAGATCTGTTCTATCATGGGCAACTCATTGTTTATGACACTTCAGCTCGCATTTTGTGGAATTGGTATCAGAGTACTCCAACTGTGGAATTGCAATTAAACGATCCAATACCACTGAGCAAAATACTTTCTCTCCTTGAAAATTTTCAAACAGCAATTAACGACATCAAAACAAAACATGAGTAAGCAAACAAAAAATACCAAAGTTTTTTACAATACTGAAATTCCGAGTGATTGGAAGATTTTAGATATGAAGGCAATTTGTTCTAAGATAACAGATGGAACACATGATACTCCTACGCCTGTAGAAAGCGGAATTCCTTTCTTGACAGCACTTCATGTAAAAGAAGAGCTTATTGATTTTGAAAATTGCTACTATTTGCCAGAAGAAATACATAAGGAAATATTTAGAAGATGTAATCCTCAGAGAGATGATGTACTAATGGTAAACATTGGTGCTGGAGTTGCGACTTCTGCATTGGTAAATGTTGATTTTGAATTTAGTTTAAAAAATGTTGCGTTATTAAAACCTAACAATGAAAAAGTCTTAGGAAGCTACTTAAATTATTATCAAGTATTTATTAAGCCAAAATTGACGCAAACTTTATTAAATGGTGGAGCACAGCCATTTCTTTCATTAAAGCAAATTCAAAAATTGAAAGTCAATGTTCCCCCAATCCCCGAACAAAAAACCATAGCCCAAGTGCTAAGCACGGCAGATGCCGCCATCCACACCACCGATAAACTCATAGCCCAAAAAGAACTCCGCAAAAAATGGCTCATGCAGCAATTGCTTACCGGGAAGAAACGTTTGAAGGGGTTTGGTGGTGAGTGGAAGGAAAAGAAGCTAATTGATTTGTTTGATAGAGTTACCAGAAAAAACACCGAAGGAAATACGACTGTAGTAACTATTTCAGCACAACGTGGTTTTGTTCGTCAAACTGATTTCTTCAATAAGAATATTGCAAGTGAAATTACAGAAAATTATTTCTTGGTGGAACGAGGCGAGTTCTGTTACAATAAAAGTTATTCAAATGGTTATCCTTGGGGAGCGACCAAAAGGTTAAATGATTTTGATAAGGCAGTTGTAACTACACTTTATATCTGCTTTGGTGTAAAAGATGAAAAGAAAACTAATCCCGAATTCTTTGAGCAATACTTCGGTGCAAACCATCTCGATAAAGGCTTAACCAAAATTGCTCATGAGGGTGGCAGAGCTCATGGTTTATTAAATGTAACACCATCTGATTTCTTCTCTTTAAAAGTTACTGTTCCATCCATCGAAGAACAAACCGCTATTGCCCAGGTGCTGCAAGCGGCAGATAAAGAAATTGGGCTGCTTAAAGCCAAAGCCGAGAAGTTAAGGGAGCAGAAAAAGGGGTTGATGCAGGTGTTGTTGACGGGGAAGGTGAGGTTAAAAATAAATAATACATAAAACATGGCAAAGAACCAATTTAGTCCGCTTGACGAACTACCAGACGAATCTGACCTTAAAAAAATGGTTGGCAATTTCGAGTATAAGAAAATCGAAAACCATCAGCTTCCTGGCCCTATTGCTAGCAATGGATTGGTTGACAAGTGCAACAGTTTTATCATGGCTGCTTCAGGAAGTACAGCAGGTATGCTTTACACATTTGTAGGTCTCAGACTAGATAAAGGAAATGTAATTGACGAGCATCCGTTCGTTCTTTATTATGATTACAATGACCCATCAAAAAACTTTGGTGGAATTATTCATCACGGTGATTGGCAAGAAAGAACCAAACAACTTGAACCATGGCAAGTTGCCGCATTGGGTGCAAGTGGCATGACAGCAAGCTTTACATACAAATCCATTCCTCCTGGCAGTTCCGGCTCACTTGATGATTTAAGAGCTAATGGTGTTTTGGATGGGATTTCAGAACAATTCAATATTCTATTTAAAAATAAGCCCTAATAAAATGAAGACAATAGGGATACAAATTAAGTCCACAGAGGCAATTTTGGTTGTTCTCGAAAAAGATGCAGCCGGAAACATTACGCAAACCAATGAATCTGCCAAGTTTGGTATTGACGACCCAACCAAACCTAATCAGGTAAGGCAGTTTCGTGACCAAATCAATGCTGCATTTGATTCAATTGGTGCATCAAGAATCGGTATTGTGGCAAGAAACGCAAACGGAAAGGGCGATCGTGCTCCTTCTTCTATTTCGTTTAAACTGGAAGGCATTATTCAACTATACGACAAAGTTGATTTGGAGCAGGTATGGAAACAAACCACAATTGCCTATTTTAAAAAGAATGCAAAAACAGGGAGTGCAAAGAATAAGTATCAGGATGATGCTTATGATGTAGCCTACTATTTAATAAGTCAGTAAATGGTAACAGTAGAACTAAACGATGAAGATTCAGTAAATGCCATTCAGGATTTCGTAAGAAATACTCCTGACATTAACGTCTATGAATATATCCGTAGAGGTTGCAACGGTGATGTGTATTTCGGCAAACGAATAAAAATGAATGATGATGTGGTGCTGAAGTTCTATTGGTCGCACCCCAATTATGATGCAGCAGAAGAAGCCGTTATCCTTCGAAATATAGACCATGAAAATATTTTGAAAATCCATGACCTGCGTTTTCTACCACCAAACTATGCTTATTTTTTAACGCCACGCATTTCGGGTGGCGACATACAAGGTGTTATTGATAGCAGGAAACTTTCAAGCAAGGAAGCCCTTGAAATCATTGCAGGTGTTTTGCTTGGCTTAAATGAACTTCATTCAAAACACAAATTAGTTCACCGAGATTTAAAGCCGGGCAACATTCTATTAGACCTTGAAAAGAACATCCCAATCATTGCTGACCTTGGTTCGGTGAAGAAAATTCACAAAGCGGATGGGTGTGTATCAGCATCAAAATCTACCTATCTGTATCTCCCACCGGAAGCCATTTTAGCAAATGAATATTATTACCAATCCGACATTTATCAAGTAGGAGTAATCATGTTTCAGTTATTAGACGGTTACTTTCCCATCAGTTCACCAATGGACTGGCTAACTGCAAGAGAGAATAAGCAATTGGATGGAATTAGAAACACAGCTGACAAATACCTAAAGTTTGACGAAATCATTGGTAAGAAGATAGTCAAAGGACAATTGGTCGACACCAATACTTTGCCTTTCTATTTAGACCCTGGATTTAAACGTGTTTTGAATAAGGCATTAAACTTTCACTATCAAAAGCGATATAAAAACCCTTCGCTATTTCTGAAAGAAGTTCACAGCCTTTTACGTTCGTGTCCTGACTATGTGCAAGAGCCTGAGAGGCTTTTAGTAAATCACGAAAATGGCAAGGAGTTTCAACTGTACAAAAACAAAAAGGGCGAGGTGATTTTAGAAAAGCGACTTGCCAATAAAGACTGGCGAAAGGATAATAGCCACAATGGAACAGTTGAATCAGCATTGAAAATAGCACGTATAAAATAGAGCATCATGGCATATAAAATACCACAACTCCCTTTGGATTTCGATTTAGAAACCAAAGCCATTTTGAAAAAAACGGCTGCTGCCCGCAGTGCATTGGCCGAGATGAAAGGTGCTGCCCTGAGCATTCCGAATGAAAGTATTTTAATCAGCACACTTTCCTTACAAGAAGCCAAAGACAGTTCGGCCATTGAAAATATCATCACCACGCATGATGAATTGTATCAGGGCGATTATCTGAAAAAGGAATTCAAATCCATAGCATCCAAAGAAGTACACAATTATGCCGAAGCACTGCGTTGGGGTTTTGAAACCGTAAGGCAAAAAGCATTATTGACAAACAACCACATCATTCAGATGCAGGCAACACTGGAAGAAAATGATGCAGGTTTTAGAAAAGTACCCGGCACAGAATTAAAGTATGAGCAAACAGGGGAAATAGTTTATACCCCACCACAAACCCATGATGAAGTGGTAGCTTTCATGAGCAATCTTGAACAGTTCATCAATGATAATGAACTCAGCGATTGGGATCCGCTGGTAAAAATGGCCATTATTCACCATCAGTTTGAAAGCATTCACCCTTTTTATGATGGTAATGGAAGGACAGGAAGGATTATTAATATCCTGTATCTAGTTAAGGAAGGTATGTTGAATTTGCCCATTCTTTATCTTAGCCGCTACATCAATCAAAACAAAGCAGATTATTACCGCTTGCTCCAAAAAGTCCGCACCGAAAACGCCTGGGAAGAATGGGTGCTGTACATACTTGATGGTGTGGAGCAAACTTCTTTGCAAACCATTAAAATCATTGAAGGGATAAAAAACCTGATGCTGAAACACAAAAAGAAAATCAGGGAGAACACCAAGTTTTACGGTCAGGACTTAATCAACAACCTGTTCAAGCACCCTTACACCAAAATTGATTTCATAATGACCGATTTGGACGTAAGCCGCCTAACCGCCACCAAGTATTTGGAGGAACTCGACCAGATTGGCATCGTGCAAAAGGTGAAGTTGGGCAGGGATAATTATTATATCAATACTGACTTGTACAACCTGTTATCGAACGTGAATCAAATAAAACATGTATAGGAAAACGGCTTTTTCTATGCATGTTTTGGAAATATGTATATAATAAATTATCTAAGTAGATGTTCTACAAAATGAAAAGAAGACAAAATACTACCGAAAAAATAGGTTCATGTAAAGAAAACAGTCAAACACTACACATGAGCCTTGAATCATGTATAGAAAACCTCACTTTTCTATACATGACAAAAATGAAATAACAAAATAATGGACACACCAAGTTTTAAAGAAGACCATATCAGCCAGATTCCGGCATTGCAAATGTTGGTGAATTTGGGTTATACCTATTTAAGTCCGGCAGAAGCCGACAGACAAAGAAGCGGCAAAACCACCAATGTGTTGCTGGAAGATGTGTTGAGGAAACAGTTGAAGGAAATCAACAGCATTCGGGTAAGTGCTACCAAAACCAGCATTTTCACAGACGAGAATATTGAACGGGGCATTTTGGCATTGAAAAACCTGCCCATGAACGAAGGATATATTGAAGCCAGTGAAAGGGCTTACAACCTGCTCACCTTAGGTCAGGCATTGGAGCAAAGTGTAGATGGCGACAAAAAGAGTTTTACGCTGCAATACATTGACTGGAAAAACATCAGTAACAATGTGTTTCATGTAACCGAAGAATACAGCGTAATGCGTAGCACCAGCAAAGAGCATTACCGTCCTGATTTGGTGTTGTTTGTCAATGGTATTCCTCTTTGCATCATCGAATGCAAACGACCTGATATGAAAGAGCCACTGAAACAGGCTATTAGTCAGCATTTACGCAACCAACAAGAAGATGGAATCAGAAGTTTGTATGTATATTCACAACTTACTTTGAGTATTGCCACACAAGAAGCGGCTTACGCAACCAACGCCACACTCGAAAAGTTTTGGGCAAAATGGCAGGAAAAATTCAGCTACGATGAAGAAGAACGAAACTTCAAAAGCAAATTACAGGAATTCAAAAACAAATCACTTCAGAATTCTGTAAAAGAACAACTGTTTTCAGACCGTTTCAAGTACGTTCGCCAATACTTTGATGCACTGGAACAAGAAGAAATTCTACCAACAGAGCAGGACAATTATTTATTCGGTTTGTGTAGCCCGGAACGATTGATGGACATTGTTTTCAATTTCGTGCTTTTCGATAATGGAGAAAAGAAAGTGGCCCGTTATCAGCAGTTTTTCGCCATTAAAAAATCCATGCAACGCATCAAAAATGTGGAGAATGGCAAACGAAAAGGAGGCGTAATCTGGCATACACAAGGAAGTGGAAAGTCGCTTACGATGGTGATGTTGGCTCAGGCCATTGCCATGGAACCAAGCATTCGCAATCCCAAAATTGTGTTGGTAACAGATAGAACCGATTTGGATAATCAAATTACCAGTACGTTCAGAAAATGTGGCAAGTTTGTAGAAAACGCCACCACCGGGCAACGCTTGGTTGAACTATTAGAAAGTAAAAGTGATGCAGTGGTAACAACCATCATCAATAAGTTTGTGGCAGCCGTTAAGAAAATCCAAAAGCCATTAGAAAGCCACGACATCTTTGTTCTGGTAGATGAAGGACACCGAACACAACACGGAACTTTTAATGTAGACATGCAGAAAACATTGCCAAATGCATGTTTTATTGCCATGACAGGAACACCGCTTTTTAAGAAAGATAAAAGCACCGCAGCAAAATTTGGTGGCGTTATTGATGCGTACACCGTTGACCAGGCTGTGAAAGACAATGCTGTTGTTCCATTGCTTTATGAAGGACGTTTGGCATTGCAGGATGTAAATGCCAGTCCAATTGATACTTTCTTCGGGATGGTTTCAGAACCATTAACCGAATACCAAAAAGCTGACATCAAGAAAAAGTTTGCTCGTTACGACCATTTGAATTCTGCCGAACAAAAAATGAGAATGATTGCTTGGGACATTAGTTATCATTTTCGAGATAATTGGCAAGGAAAAACGCCCTTCAAAGCTCAATTGGTTTGCGACAAAAAAGTGAATGCTATTAAGTACAAAGAATATTTAGATGAAATAGGCATTGTAAGTTGCGAAGTTTTGATTTCATCTATTGACGAACGAGAGGGTGAAGAAAGTGCTTATGAGAAGTCAACCGAAAAGGAAAATCAGTTTTGGAAGAAAATGATGGACGAACATGGCAACTCAAAGAGCTATGACAAAAACATCATCAGTCGTTTTAAAAATCAAAAAGACCCCGAAATCATTATAGTAGTTGACAAATTGCTTACTGGCTTTGATGAACCTAAAAACACGGTTCTATACCTGACAAGAAACTTGCAAGGTCATAAACTCTTACAAGCCATTGCAAGGGTAAACCGTATTTATCCTGACAAAGAATTTGGTTACATCATTGACTATTACGGTGTGATTGAAAATTTGGATGATGCCTTGCAGTTGTATTCATCATTTGAAGATTTTGACGATGAAGATTTGGCAGGAACAATGACCAACATTTCGGATGAAATCAAAAAACTACCGCAAAAGCATTCCGACCTTTGGGATATTTTCAAAACCATTGCCAACAAACGTGATGCAGAAGCCTATCAGCAATTGTTGAAAGATGAAGCAATAAGAGTTTTGTTTTACGATAAACTGGCAGCCTTTGCCAAGGGTTTAAAACTGGCACTATCTTCTATTCAATTTCATAAGGAAGTAGAAGAAAAAGTAATCAATCGTTACAAAGAAGATTTGACCATGTTCTTAAAATTACGTTTGGCAGTTGTTGAACGCTACAGCGATGAAATTGACTATAAACAATACGAAGGACAAATTCAAAAACTGATTGACACACACATCACCACCGAGAAAATAGAAACCATCACAGAACTGGTTAACATTTTTGATAAAGACAAATTTCAACAAGAAGTAGAAAACACCACTGGCAAAGCAGCCAAAGCAGATAAGATTGCCAGCAGAACAGCGAAGCATATCACAGAGAAAATGGATGAAGATCCTGCTTTTTATAAAAAGTTTTCGCAAATGCTAAAAGAAACCATTGCAAACTATGAAGCAAAGCGAATCAGTGAGGCACAATACCTGAGCAGAGTTCAAGACATCATGAACAATGTATTGGCTCATACAGACAACGATATTCCAGAGCAATTGAAAGATAGAGATGTTGCCAAAGCCTTTTATGGTTTGACAGTTGAAGCACTTTCTGAAAAAATTCAAGATAATGTAGTTCGTAAAGAAGTCGCAACACAAACCGCTTTGCAAATTGACGACCTGATTCAAAATTCTGTTT
The DNA here is from genome assembly GCA_016787575.1 of Saprospiraceae bacterium. Lineage (GTDB taxonomy): Bacteria > Bacteroidota > Bacteroidia > Chitinophagales > Saprospiraceae > Vicinibacter. Next base: position 22,498 of record JAEUUO010000021.1, read on the forward strand.
TAGACAACGGAAAACCCATTATTGACTGGCAATACAAAACCAATATTACAGGTAAATTACTTATTGAAATTGGCGATTATCTGATTGATGAAGTTCGGGACAAATACAATTTAGACTTGTCTTTTAAAGACATGGACAAGATTGCAGAAGATTGTATTGAAGTATCTAAAATTCGTTACAAGTGATGACAGCCGCTATACAATTTGGAAGCAGAATAATAGCTTTTCGTTTGGAGTATTCAGACAGAAAATCTCTTGGCATTACTGTAACACCCAAAATGGAAGTGTTGGTGAAAGTACCGACAGACACGACAATTGAAAAAGTCAAAGAAAAAATAAGGAAAAAAGCACCTTGGATTATTAAACAACAAAGCTTCTTTCTTTCCTTTCAACCAAAGACACCAAAACGTAAATACATAAGCGGAGAAACACATTTGTATTTAGGCAGACTATATCGCTTACAAATTATAATTGCCAAGGAGGAATCTGTAAAACTAAAGGGCAAATTCATTGAAGTAACAGCAAGTGAAAAGTCAAGAGCAAAGGACTTATTAAACGATTGGTATTTACAACATGCACGGACAAAGTTTCATGCAATCGCAACACCACTAATTGACAAGTTCATGAAATACAAAGTAGAACCAAGTTCTATTGTGTTGCGTGACATGTTGACACGCTGGGGCAGTTGCACACCGAAAGGAAAAATCATTTTAAATCCGGAATTGATAAAGGCACCTAAAGGATGTATTGAATATGTGATTATCCATGAACTTTGTCATTTAATACATCACGACCATACACAGAAATTTATAGATTTACAGACTAAGGAAATGAAAGACTGGGAAAAGTGGAAAATGAAATTAGAGAAATTATTAGCATGAGAAGCTTACACACAAAAGCACACACATTTGCAAGCCGCACAAGCCCATGCACAGACCAAAGCTTGCAAAAGAGCTTCCTCCTTTCCAGCCCAGACAAAATTGAATTAAAAAAAATCTCCTCCCCTTCTGAAAATAAAAAATACGCAATCACACTACCCAACGAGAGACAAAAATTAGTTGCTATACAGACTCCAAAACTATTGACTGTAAAGCGTTTCAACTACTCGGTGCACAGAAGGTCAGCTTGTAATAGGCGTTTGGCACAATAATAAAAATAATATGAGATATACTTTATTCTTGATTTTATATTACTCTACCGCAATAAGGGGTCAAATAGATTCATTGTGGGAATTAAAAGAAAAAGGAATTATAACTGTTGACCAATGGTATGACTTAAAATTAAAATCAGGTTATGTATCAAGTGAAGCTAGTGGATGGGTAAAATACACTGGTCAAATTGACATAAATTCTGAACACTATAAGTCACTGAAAATTAAATCTGGGCTTATTTTCTATATTCCTGATAAACATCAAGTTATTCAGAAAAATGGAAATAGGTACATACAAGCTTATCTATTCAACTTAACTGATACAATCGTATCAATTCCAAGATCAGATGCTACAATAGGAAATGTTGAGAATTGGCTTTTAGTAAATAACAATTGGAAGAAAATCAAAGAAAATACAAAGGCTACATGCGGTAATAGTTACTGGACACAAAAACTTGAACCAAATTATTATATATCAATACAATTTGAAAACTATGACATTTCTTTGGGCAATAAGAAAGTAAAACATAAAATTAAAATAAATGTCGGAGGACAAATGCTCGAGTCCAAAGAAGTATGGGCAAAGTTATATGAAAATCAATTTAAGTTATTGACTAAGAAATAAATATAACTGTGCCAATATGGTATACAATCAGTCCTGAAAAAAATTTAAGCTTTCAATTTAAAATACATCTCCTTATCTTTGAATTTCTCCGGTTGATGGACAGCGTGTATACCAAGGCCGTTCGTTAGGTGCAACCATTCCGATAAACTCATCAAAACTAAAAATATTAAAAAATGGATAAAGAATTTAAAAACTGTCAGTCCTGCGGAATGCCATTAAAAAGAGACGAAAAAGGCGGTGGAACAAATGCTGACAAAAGTATTAGCAAAAAGTATTGCTCTTACTGCTACGAAAATGGTGAATTTATTTATAAAGGCAGTAATGTTTTAGAATTTCAGGAATATTGCAAACATAAAATGATGGAGGGCGGGCACTCTAGATTTGTATCCTGGTTATTTACAAGAGGAATGAAGCGTTTGGACAGGTGGAAATCTCAAAATTAAATTTGAACCAGTTAAGAAAAAGTGCCAGAAACAGGGCAGCAGCTAACAGCCGCTTAGAATAAGCAGGACTTTCTAGCTTTTCAATCAGCTTTTCTTTCTTCAGCTTTTGGATTCTAAACCCATGCGAAGTAACATTATTCCATACCTGCTTCTAGCGGCGGGCTGTTATCAGCTTTCCATTAAAAAATCCGACCATTTACTTTCGAAGCGAAAGATTTGCGAGTAAAGGAAAGATAATCATTATAAAATTATATTTGCAAACTATGTAAATGATAGTTTAGTAAAATTCAATCCATAATTCTTAGATAATGAAAAATAATTGTCTAAATTGCAACGAGCCCTTGAGTGGTAAATTCTGCAGCTTCTGCGGACAAATATCAAGCGTAAAGAGAATTGAATTAATTCAATTAATTAAAGATCTTCCCCATGCAATTTTCCATGTAGATTCGGGGATATTTTACAACTTTAAACAACTTGTTTTAAGGCCATCAATGGCTATATACGATTATCTTATTGGTAAACGAAAACCATTTTTTCATCCGGTTACATATTTGGCATTAGCGCTCATTTTCAATTATTTGGCGGTTAAGATTACCGGACTGCACTATTACGATCAGGAGGAATTGAAGACCATGTCTGAAAAGCAAGCCAGCGTAATATTAGCGTATGATGAATCACAATGGTGGTTTCTGGAACATACCTATCAATACATGCTACTCGCGATCTCCCTTTCGACACTATTTCTTTTCATTTTCCTGAAATTCATGAAGCATAATTTTAACCTGTCTGAAACAATAATTATCGTGCTGTTTACCATCGCACAGGGAGTTATATTTCAAAGCCTGATTTACTTTAGCTTTGGCTGGATTAGATCCGGGGTTCTAATTCGGGGTATCGAAACAGTGAACATTGTGATATTGTTTCTGTATGCAAGTTATGTGATATATGGCTTATTTAAAATCAATCAACAGCGTTTTTCAAAACTGACCTTGGGTATTCTTTCCTTAGTTGCCGGAGGAGGTTTGTTGGCCATCATGGTTTGGTCGGCATACCTTCTTTACGATTTTAGTCATTGAACTTGCTTGTGTTTAATGTCAAGCCAATCTAAATCCGAGGTAGATAGAAAACCGTTTAAGTAATTATAAATGATAAATAGCCGATAACATAATATCAAAAACAATTAAAAAGGGGCATTGAACGTAACACAAATAGTGGTGCATCTTTCAAACAGTCATTAAAACTTCCCTTTTTTAAAACTTCTTTAATTCCCTTATTCGTTACCTTCAAAGCTTGAACAAATCACATAAATTATCACAAGATCCCAAACAATTCATGAAAGTATCAGCAAGCATTAAAAACAGTTTCGGCAAAAATGAAATTTCGGTAGCAACGAATTCCGACATTAAAACCTTGACCATTGCTCCCAAGGAGTCGGGATATGGCTCATCAGTGAATGGCGCAGAATTGCTTTTGTTATCATTGGCAACATGCTATTGCAACGATATCTATCGTGAAGCAACAAAACGGGGTATTCAAGTTGATGAAGTGACTGTTGATTGTTCCAGCGAGTTTGGAGCAGAGGGCGAGACTGGCAAAAATTTTTACTATAAGCCCCTTATAAAAGCTGATGCCACACCAGAGCAAATAGAAGAACTGATAAAATTTACAGATGGCATTGCCGAAATTCATAAGACAATCCGCATGGGGCTGGAAATTTATTTGCAGAAATAATTATTCAATATTTGAATGCAGTATTTATTAACTAATATTTCATAAACTTGTAAAAAATAAAAAAGAAACCATGAATCCAAACAAAGCATTATGGGAAAAAGGTGATTTCACATGCATTGCCAACACCATGCGTCAAAGCGGTGAAGAACTTGTAGCAACGCTTGGTGTAGTCAAAGGCATGAAAATTCTTGACCTTGGCTGTGGTGACGGCACTACTGCCCTGCCTGCAGCATCAATGGGTGCTGATATTCTGGGTGTGGATATTGCAACAAACCTTGTTGAAGCTGGAAATATTCGGGCAAAAGCTGCTGGTCTGTCTAATTGCCTTTTTCAGGAAGGAGATGCTTGCAATCTGAGTGAGCTAAAGGACAAATCATTTGATATGGTTGTAAGTATCTTCGGTGCCATGTTTGCTCCAAAACCATTTGATGTGGCTAAAGAAATGGTTAGGCTTACTAAGCCCGGAGGGAAGATTGTGATGGGCAATTGGATACCGGGTGACCCTACAGTTGTAGCTCAAATACTAAGAATAAGCTCTTCTTACACACCACCACCACCTGAAGGTTTTATTAGCCCAATGACATGGGGCGTTGAGAATAATGTGATTGAACGATTTGGTCAAGCAGGTATCTCTAAAGAGAATATTACATGCGCCAAAGACAGCTTCACTTTTAGGGCTGCTTGTTCTCCTGAAGAATATGTCAGTATGTTCAAAAATTTCTATGGACCCACCATGAACGCTTTTGAGGCGGCTGAAAAAATCGGTAAAGCAGCAGCACTACAACAGGAATTAATAACTCTCTTCCACAACCAAAATACCAGTGCATCGGCAGATACTACCATTATGCCTGCAACTTATTTGAGAGTTACTGTCACTTGCTAAATAGTTTATCCAATGTTAGCCTAGAAGCTAACATTGGATAAACAAAATTTTAAAGAGGGCGTGAAGCACAGCTGCAAGGTTTTATTTTTCTTCTTTAGTTTTGCGGAAGCTGTCCGCTATTCTATTCCCTTTTTTTTAAAACATCATTGACCCTAAATCCGTTATAAGTAATCCGCCAGACAGATAAAAAAAATGACATTAACGCAAGAACAAGTGCGACAGACACTGACTTCACCAATAATTTATCTGAATATCAATCGAAGTGAAATTGAAGCTCGAAAAGAAAATTTTCTGTTTGCTACTTCAGGCCTCGCTGAGAAAGCATATAAAGACACGATTATTGTCGACTCCAAAGGGACTTCGTTTAAAATTAAAAAGGTCTCCGAAATAGGCAGGCCATTGTTTTGGACAAGCATTAAATACTTTTCTCCTGTTAAAGAGGTATTACCAGACATTGATGGCGATATAAAGACAATTTCTGTAGACGAATTCAAAAAATTGATCCTGGATACGATATCAAAAAAGCCCAGGGCTTGGGCTGCCTTAGACTCGGTTGAAAATATTTCGAAAGACATCCATAAATTAAAAACTTATAAAGAAATCATCTCCTTTTTTAATCCCAAACTAAAATGAAAACGTGAGATCGCCTAGGTGTGGTAGCCAAACTAGAACAACAAATAAACATAAGCGTATGAAATCAGCCATCGCCCGGGTGAAATAGCAGTCGCTTCACAAATTTTATTTGCCCTCACTAATAAACCTTTGTATCTTTAAATAAACATTTGTGGATGAGAAATAGGGTGCTTCGAAAGCCCAACCGAGCGAGCCCTCAAAAAGGCAATGTCTATTTAAACAAAATAAGATGAAATACATATTAAAACATATACAAATACTACTTGCTTGTTTTTCACTGAATGTCTATTCGCAAAATTCTTTAGAAATAATACAATATCCTGATACACTTTTTACTACTAATGATTCTTTCTTTGTAAAAGGTCTGGTTTGGGAAAAGGAATGGATTCTAGCAACTACGACATCCGACACAGTAGATCTTGGAACAGATGGATTTGAAGGCAATAATATAATGGTCTGGACACAAAGAGATACAATTACCATTCCTTATGTTAATGCTCCGTTTGAACAAAAGGTGCTTATTCCTATTGCCTCCAAGAATGATACTACAATTTACAAATTAAGATTTAACGCACAAAGTTCAAAGTTTTCCAATTCTATAATATCCGACAGTCGAGGCAAAATAGTCTTCCAGATTCCTGAAATTTATGAATTAGCAAATATAATTTTATTCCTTTCTGACTGTTCTGTTTTGACTAAAAACCATTTTGAAAATTCTGTGTACTCCAAAAATGTTTTAAATTATTTTAGCAAGTTTAAAAATCATCCATTAATACAAATTCTAAATAAAAAATGTCTAAATGGAAATCATTGGTCAATTTATTATGGATTTAGAGAGAATAGCATTTGTTATAAATTTGAAGAAAACAATTTAATTGAATACGCTACACAATATAAGCATGTCTACTCAGATAATACCTATATTCAAGGAGGTGAATTCAGAAACCTCGTATACCTTGTCCAGGATTTCATAAATCAATCTGATTACCGCTCATTTTTTAAAAGTAATAGTAAATATTATAAGCAACTTGAAACAAGACAAAATGAACTTCAACCAATTCAAAATATGTGGAACTGGCTCGAAAAAGAATTTCCGCAAAAATTGGACTGTTATAAGATTTTCTTTTCACCCTTAATTGAAGGCTCACATTCAACACAAAAATTTTACAAAGGATTTTTTAAAAAACCCGAGTACCAAGAGTGCATCATGTTTATTAATTCTCCAGAGAAAATTGATGCGAATGTGGAATATTCAGAAGTTGTAAAAAAAGGCTTAATGTCTGGAATTGTGTTTACTGAGATAGATCATAATTATGTAAACCCAACAAGTTCTGAAAATTTCAATGCCATTAAAAGTTTAATATCAAATAAAGACATATGGGCCACAAAAGAAGCTCAGGAAAACTATCGTTCTGAATACTCAATTTTTAATGAATATATGACACACTCTTTATTCTGTCTTTATGTTACCGAAAGTTATAGTGAACATGATAGAATAAAAATAGTCAACCAACGAATAAAATTAATGGAAAGAAGAGGTTTTATAAAATTCGATCAATTTAATGAAAAACTTATAAATAAACTAAAAGGCCGTAAAATGTCAGTATATGAAATGTACCCTGAAATAATTGAAATAATGAAAGAAATTAAATGATACGGTCCTTAACATCATATTGAAGCCATGGCCAACAGAATTTTTTACTTATTGCAAACTAGAGTGCTCTCTGAGGCTATGGTTTCATTACTGCACCCATATGTAATAGTCTTCTGCTTCAATCTTTAACCGTTGATGAAAAATGTGTAACAAAGTTGCAAACAACAGTAAGCAATGACAAAAAACGAATTTAAAATAACCATACACATGGTTTCAAGCCTTGATGGAATTATAGCTAAAAATGACAATAGCATTTCGTGGTTTGAAACTACTCACAATTACGAAAAAGGTTTTGACGGTCCGGATCCCGAAGAATTCTTAAAAACAATTGACTGTTATGTAATGGGTGCAAATACATACGAACACGCATTGGAACTGTCAAAGTCCTATGGTTGGGCTTATGGCGACAAACCGACAATTGTATTGACAAACCAAAATTTGCCCAAAGACAGACCGAACATCGAATTTTATTCGGGTGATTTGAACATTCTTGTAAACACACGACTGAAACCTAACTATAAAAATGTTTGGATTGCAGGTGGTGCAAAACTTACCAAAGATCTTATTAGACAAAAATTAGCTGATGAAATCAGAGTGAGTATTTTGCCAATTATTTTAGGAGAAGGACTTTTGTTTTTTGACAATGTTGGACAAGAACAAATACTTCAGCTTAAAGAAACAACAGCATACAAAAACGGTATGGTAGAATTGTGTTACGAAATAAATAAATGACAGAAAGAAAATACCAGCTATCAAAATCGATGAATGCCAATTGTAAAAGACAACAACATTATGATAAATCAACCTGACTTTGATATAAAATCTATGGGGCAAATTTCAAAAGAATTTACCGATAGAAACATAGTTACTTTTAAGCAGGCTTCGCTATTTATCAGACAACTTGCTTATGGCCGAAATGCTGAAAAGAATAATTTGGCCACTGTATTTACTGACAACTGTGGAACTTGCAGCACAAAGCACGCCTTACTCAAAAGACTTGCAGACGAAAATGAGTTTGAAAAAGTTAAGCTCATTGTCGGACTTTTTAAAATGAACAAAAAAAACACTCCTCAAGTTTCTTCAACTCTCCAAAAATATAATTTGGAATATATCCCTGAAGCACACTGTTATTTAAAATTTGAAGACCAAATTATTGATCTGACAAAATTAAATTCTAAACCTACAGACTTTTTAGACGAACTAATTGAAGAAATAGAAATTATACCTGAACAAATTACCGACTTTAAAGTAAACTATCATAAAAATTATCTTGCCAGCTGGCTCGACAAAAACAAACAAATAAATTTATCACTTAACGACCTCTGGAAAATTAGAGAAGAATGTATTCAGAAATTATCGGATGGTTGAGAAAAAGAACAAATACAGCTAAGGCAGGTTTTGTGTCAGGATGAGTGACATGCCATCCTGGAGCCTTGTGCTTCTATTCAAGTGGAGTGTTGGTTTAATTTTTGTGCTCAGAAATCTTCCCCAACGCAAAGCCCGAAACTCTGTTGCATATTTATTATAGCATAAAAAAGGAGTGATTTTAAGCTTTGAAAAATAAGGATCTAAAAGTCTAATTTCACCAGGAGATGTTGTTGATCAATTTATTAAATGGCTTGAAAAATAATTTTGTAATAAGAATATTTAAGCTTTAAGAACTCCTAACCAAACAGCCAACAATTGGACAGTATCAATATTGCAAAAAGAAAATCAGTGGCATTTTAATTTTTAATTACAATAGACTACATATAATGGCGAGGTCATTTTAGATATCCAATTGGCATTTTCTAGCCCAGGATTAAATATGGATTGCTACTACAGAGTTGTCGAAAAAAGGCATTGTATAAAAAAGCGACTCATATAAAAATACAACTTCCAGTAAGATTGGGTCCCCCAAGAAAGCCGGATTAGGTTCATTTAACAGGCTGTTTCGACTGAATTTCAATTTTTATTTAAAAAAATGCTAGGAAAATTTGCGAAACCGATAAGTTGCACATATATTTGCAACCGAATAGTTGCACTAAATTAAATATCCCATGCGAAGAGACATTTTTCAAGCGGTTGCTGATCCGACGAGACGCGGCATTATCGTATTAATTGCACTGCAGTCAATGACCCCCAACGCCATTGCAGAGCACTTTGACACTACGCGACAAGCTGTATCAAAACATTTACGGATTTTAACAGAATGCGATCTCGTAAAACAAGAGCAAAAAGGAAGAGAAATTTATTACTCTCTGGAAATCGACAAAATGAAAGAAATAGATGTGTGGTTAGAGCAATTCAGAAAGATTTGGGAAACCCGATTTAATCAATTAGACAGTTTATTATCAACAATTAAAAAAAATAAAAAATGAAGCATTTACTTTTTGACTTTACAGTTGACAAATCAAGTAAAACCGTTTTTGTCACCAGAGAATTTGATGCGGAACTTTCTCTCCTTTGGGATGCATTTACAAAACAAGAAATCCTTGACCAGTGGTGGGCTCCAAAACCATGGATGTCAAAAACAAAATCAATGGAATTTAAAGTAGGCGGACGCAGATTTTATGCCATGGTCAGTCCGGAAGGGGCAGAAAGTTGGCAAATTCAGGATTACACCTCCATAAGTCCGAAAACCAACTTTAAATTTTTAAGTGTTTTTGCTGACAAAGATGAAAACCCTTTTTTACCAGGTTCAAATTGGGATTTAAATTTTAGCGAACAAAATGGAATAAGCAAAGTAAACATAACGATTTACAATGAATCCCTTGAACGAATGGAAAAAATGATTGAAATGGGCTTCAAGGAAGGTTTCACAATGACATTAAACGAATTGTCAAACTTATTAAAAGCTATAAATAATACCAAATGAGAAAATACAACAGTATCTTTTGGACTTCAATTGTAATTGCAGCATCCATTTCAATAACAACTTGCTCTAAGGAAAATAAAATCAAAACCATGACAGATACAGTACAAAAAATTACACCCTGTTTGTGGGTGGAGAAAGACGCAAAAGCCGTAGCAAATTATTATTTATCCATTTTTAAGGATGGCAAGCTAAAAGATTTTCGCCGTTTCGATCCCAATGAAAGTGGAAACGATGCTGGATTAGAAACTGCTGTTATTGAAATAGCTGGAATCGAGTTCAGTATCTTGGCAGCAGGCCCCCTATTCAAATTTAATGAAGCAGTTTCATTTGTTATCAATACAAAAGACCAGGCTGAAACGGACTACTTTTGGGAAGCACTAACTTCAAATGGTGGTGAGGAAGGTTCGTGCGGATGGTGTAAAGATAAATATGGGCTTTCCTGGCAAGTTGTACCCACTGAATATTTTGAATTAATACATAGCAATGATCCAATGGTAAGAGAGAAAGCCATGAAAAACACATTGAAGCAGAAAAAATTGATACTTTCAGAACTTAAATAAAAACCAGCTTTATCTTAGATATGTGGTTTCAATCAATACAAAAGCAAATCAACTACCTACCCTGGCAATGCAAGCATGTAACCGATGCTTAACGTTTACATTTCTAGGAAAAATAGTAACTTAGCAAATACATATTTTCTGAATTAGCAATAATGGTAAAATAAACAAAACTCCAAAAGTCCATTTAAGAACAAAAAAACAAAAAGGAAATGGCCGATATATTTCATTACTTCCCAATCAATGCTCCCATTGACAAAGTTTTTGAAGCCATTTCAACTCCAAGCGGACTGGACAAATGGTGGACAAAATCGTCCATCGGAATAGGAAATATTGGAGAAAAATTTCAACTTCATTTTGAGCCTGACTATAACTGGACAGCTCTTGTTACAAAATGCATCCCAGAGAAAGAATTTGAGCTGACTATGCAAAATTCAGACAAAGATTGGGAAGGAAGCAAAGTGGGTTTTCGCTTAACAGCTAACAATAAAACAACAGATGTACAATTTTATCATACCGGATGGAATGAAGACAACGAGCATTTGAGAATTTCAAATTTCTGTTGGGCAATGTATCTAAGAATCCTAAAACGATATCTTGAATTTGGTGAATTTGTACCCTACTCCAACCGCCTCCAAGTTTAATACTAAAAAATTCAACATGACAACAATAAATTTGAAAGACGGTGACTTTTGCAAAGTAATAGCAGGAACACACAAAGGGAAATCAGGCTTTGTTCGTGATATAAATATAAGCAAAACCGGACATCTTACCATAACGGTTTTACAGAAAAACGGAGTGCGATTTAAAACACTTGGAAAAAACGTAGAAGTAATAAAAGTTGAATAAAATATTTTAATATGATGCGAAGTGTCCTATTCTGCAATAGAACCATGAATAAACGAAATTCCACATCTTACCTGATGTCCGTATTTCCAATATCAGAACTATTAAACTACTTAAAAGTTAGAATTAAATCTTATAACAATTATTATCAGATGGAAGCTTGGATATGAATTTAAACACTATTTATCACATCTCTTGAAAATATAAATTAATTTTACTCAGAAAATACAAGCTTTTAAATAATCATTAAATTCATAAACAATTACTTATACAAAATGGCGAACATACATCCACACATTAATTTCAATGGGAATGCTGAAGAAGCATTCAACTTTTACAAATCCGTATTTGGCGGAGAATTTGCAAAAATAATTCGCTTTAAAGATTTAGCAATTGACGGCTTTCCAGTTGCCGAAAATGAAGCAAATAAAATTATGCACATTGCCTTGCCAATTGGTAAAAGTATATTAATGGCCAATGATGTACCTGAAATATTGGGACGAACAAACGAGCATGAAAACAGAAGTAAAATTGTAATCAGTGCAGAAAGTAAAGAAGAAGCAGACAAATTATTCCATGGCCTCTCAGCAGGTGGACAAATTGAAATGCCAATCTCAGATAGCCCCTGGGGATCCTATTTTGGGATGTTCCGTGATAAATATGGAATTGAATGGATGGTAGACTATGACTCGAAGTATCATCAAAACTGAGAATCATAAATAATTTACATTTCTATAAAAATTCAAATGGGTCGAAAAAAAATTAAACAACATCATTGTGCAAACTGCGGGTTTGAATTCAGTGCAAATAGTGAGCATATTAATTTTTGCCCAGAATGCGGACAAGATAACCACAATCCACGATTTCCATTGCTTCACTATGGCTATGAGTTACTGGAGGGTTTTTTGCATTTTGATACCAAGTTTCTCTACTCCTTTAAAATTCTATTATTTTATCCTGGTAAAATCACATACGACTATATCAATAACATAAGAGGACGCTATACCCCGCCATTCCGACTGTTTATTTTCATTTTAATTCTTTCATTGATAGGAATGGGTATTTTTGAAAAAAAATTAGCTACTTCCGGCTATTTTGGTACTTATTCAAAAGAAGCAATTCAAAACAATCTAACAATTGGTGAAATTTTTGACCAATCTAAGGATAGTGTCGTTGATAATATATTGGTCCCTCCTTTTTCATGGATCATGAAAAACCCCGACATTACAAATGCTGATTTAAGAGTTTTAAAGATTTTACCTTCTGACAGTGTAGGACACTGGTTAACAAAATACGGTTATAGCAATAATATGCTTACTCGCTTTTATGCTTTAAATAAAAAAATGCGCATTTCTCGGAATATGACCGTTTCTGAGGTAAGCATTATGGTTTCAGGTATTTTTAAATGGCTTTTCTTGATTATGATTCCTGTAAATGCATTTATTTTATATATAATATGCTATCGGAAAAACTTATTTTATTACGATACTCTGATTTATTCCACTCATTTTACATCTTTCTTTTTAGTAATCTATTCAATTTTTTTATTTGAAGTAATGTGGGTCTCTAAAATAAATATGACCTTATTGTTTATCCTAATTTTGCTCAATCTACTCGTGCTGGGAATTTATCTGGCAGTATCAATGAAAAAAGTATTTGCGTACAATTGGATTGGTACAATAATTAGAATGGCGACGGTATTCCTGATTTCATTTGCAGCTTATCAACTCATACATTATACCATTTCATCCAATTCGGGTAGATAAAATATTAAACCCATTTGGCTGAATAGTATGAAGGAAAATATCTAATAAACAATGAGCGTTTCACTAACTATTCATTTCGTCAAAATGACTCAAATTTGGAGCTTTCCCAAAAGCCGATATCAACAAATAAGTTCAATTTAAAGATTAGTACATCATGGCCTCAGTATTTTACAGAACGATTGCTTTTACATTAATTGTTTTCAGCCTTACAAACTGTAAAAAGCATCCAAACTTTGAAATTCGAGAAGGTTTTAAGAAATACTATGATTCATTTCAGGTAAAGGGCTCCTTTGTGCTTTATGACCAAAAACATGACAAGTATATTTTTTACAATAAAAACCAGTTTAAACAGGGCTTTTCTCCAGCTTCAACTTTTAAAATCTGTAACTCGCTGATTGGCCTTGAGACAGGAGTAATAAAAGACGAACATTTTGTGATTCCCTGGGATCAGGTTCAAAGAAATCCTGTATGGGACAAAGACCATGATCTCAAAACAGCATTTAAAAACTCAACTGTCTGGTATTATCAAGAACTTGCAAGGCGCGTGGGTCCACAAAAAATGAAATATTGGATAGACAAAGCCAACTATGGAAATGCTGATACTGCCGGTGGCATTGATCAATTTTGGCTAACCGGCGGATTGTTGATAACTCCTGAACAACAAATCAACTTTATAAAACGACTCCATGACAACAAACTTCCATTCTCACAGCGATCCATAGATATTGTCAAGAAAATTTTTATCGCAAAAGACACTCTGAATTATGTGCTAAGAGGGAAAGCAGGATGGGGCGGTAATAACAATCAAGATGTTGGTTGGTATGTTGGCTATTTGGAATCAAATGACAATGTTTATTATTTCTCCAATTGCATTCAACTTGATAGCAAATACCTGGAAAATACCGATCGAGCCATTCTGTTTGATAAATCAAGAATGGAAATTGTTCTTAAAATACTTGAAGAACTTCAATTGATTTCAGATTGACCTTAGTACTTAAGTACTTAAATTTTTCCCAAATTAATGATTAATATTAGCTGTTCAATTGAAATAACCAAAAAATATTAAATATATAATTTATTAAAAGTTCGTTAAAATAACAAAAATATAATTCAGTACATTCAGCTCGATTTGATATTTTAAAACTATAAAACTTATTTTGACCAGAGCATTTAAATGTTCATATCATAACTAAAAGTATATTTTATTAAAACAAAAGCAAAACTTTTCTAATCCAAAAATATAAAAATTACCAAATCATGAAAAACACAGTAAAGTTACATCGAGTTTTAGCTGCAAGTCCAGAAAAGGTATTTAAAGCATTTACAAATGCTGATGCCATGGCTGCCTGGCTACCACCCTATGGGTTTATTTGCAAAGTGCATCATATGGATGCTAAAATAGGTGGGACCTACAAAATGTCGTTTACAAATTTCACGACCGGAACCAGTCATTCTTTTGGAGGCGAATATTTGGAAATAAAGTCCAACGAACTATTAAAGTATACAGATCAATTTGATGATCCGAATTTACCTGGTCAAATGATTACTACCATTGAATTTAAAAAGGTACTTTGTGGAACGGAAATATTTGCAACACAGGAAGGAATCCCTGATGCGATTCCAACTGAAATGTGCTATCTTGGATGGCAGGAATCCTTAGACAAATTAAAACGATTGGTTGAACCAAACATTCCGGATGCTTAAGAAAATTTGAAGTAATTCTATACATCCGGTAGTGTCCAGATCAATCCTTTTCAATTAAGTTTTCAGATTTACAAAATAAATTCAAGCTAAGGACAAATTTAAGTTGACTAAAAAATGAATATCAAGTTCCTATTATTTCTACCAGTCCTTATATCGTGCAAATACAACATAGAGAATTCCCGGACAAGTCCAATCAATCAAGAAATAATTAAAACAGACTCTTCCTACATTTGGACAAAGGTCCTTGATCATGCAAATTGGAAGGAAAGTTACAATTTCCAATTGATTAGCCTCAATAACCTGTTATATGCATTTCATCCTGACGGTACCTGGCAATCTGAAGACGGCAAGAATTGGTTAAAATTAGCTTTGCCAAACGCAATTAACAATCATGCATTTCTCGATTACGTTATTTTTAATGGAGCAGTTTACGGGATGGGCTATTTTAAAGGAAACATTGAGAATTTTGAATTTAAACCTGAAATTTACAAAACAACAGATTTAAAAAAATGGACTCTGCTTTCAGAAAAAAGCAATTTGCCCAAGCGATTTTTTTATCATCCATTTGTTTTTGAAAATAAAATCTGGATTCTGGGAGGAGAAGACCAACATACAAAATATTCAGATATCTGGAATTCAGAAGATGGTGTTCAATGGATAAAACAAAAACAAAATCTTCCATTTGGCAAACGTAGTGAAAGCCAAATTGTGCAACTCAACAACACTTTATATTTATTGAATAACGATGTGTGGAGCTCCACCGATGGCTTAAATTGGAAGAAAATAGCTGATGAAATCGTTTCAGGAGAACAAATTTTCGGATATACGGCCCAAGTATTTGATAATAAAATTTGGTTAATTGGATGCAATAGAAATGGTCAGTTTACAAGTCAAGTGCTATTCAGTACGGACGGAATAAATTGGCATGATCACCGTGCTCCCTGGTTACCACGTGGGGGAATTGCTGCGACAGTGCATAATAATAAAATTTACATGACAGGTGGCAAATACGGTGGTACTCCCAATCATCCTGAATTTAGATACGACAATGATGTTTGGGCATTGGAAAAAAGTAAATAATAAAATATTATTTTTGTAAACTTAATTAACAAATTTATGAGAAAATTAATATCCTTTATGCACATTTCATTGGATGGATTTGTAGCCGGTCCTCAGGGTGAATTGAATTGGGTTAAAGTTGATGAAGAGCTCTTTAATTATGTAGGAAGTAGAATTAGTGAAGGCGATACAGCTTTATATGGTCGTGTAACCTATCAAATGATGGAAAATTACTGGCCGACTGCAGGAAACAAACCCAATGCAAGCAATCATGAAATTAACCATTCTAAATGGTATGGCAAAGTTCGCAAACTTGTTTTATCAAAAACATTGGATGATGCAAATCAGAAGAATACAATCCGAATTAGTGATAATATAGCTGATACTTTAAATGAAATAAAAAAAGAAACCGGTCCAGATATATTAGTATTTGGTAGCCCAACT
Organism: Saprospiraceae bacterium; assembly: GCA_016787575.1. GTDB lineage: Bacteria > Bacteroidota > Bacteroidia > Chitinophagales > Saprospiraceae > Vicinibacter. The sequence continues at coordinate 38,849 of JAEUUO010000021.1, forward strand.
GCAGCACATTCACTTATTCAATTAAACTTAATTGATGGCTTTTGGCTGTTTGTCAATCCTATAATTCTGGGTAATGGAATTCCTTTATTTTCTGATATAAAAGATATAATCAATCTAAAATTGATGAGTTCCCGATCTTTTACCAATGGAGTAACTGAATTGAGCTACCTCGTAGCACAATGATTAAATTGAATTATAAAATGCAGTACGATACTTTATATTCTATTTGTTACTACATTGCATATAATAACAACATTAAAGCAATGCGGTCATTTCAGAATTTTAAATAATTCTGATCTTTAAGCATGTTCTAAGTTTTTATAGATCATTAAAATGAGCTTAAAAATTAAAAGAATTTATTTTTTTTGCCATCCAATAATTGCATTGCTTGGTATAGGATTATTTCCAAATACGTGCAACGAAAAAATAAATAATTCATTCCAACAAGATTCTGTTAATTCAAGAAAAATTATCCCGGAAATAATAGGAACTCCTCCAAAATTTTCAAATCAACAAGGTATTCCCAATGACACGGACCTTGTAAGTCAATACATTCGATGCATATTTCAGGATTCAAAAGGCAATTATTGGTTTGGGCCAGCCGGCCAGAGTGTTGCCAGGTTTGATCAAAAAACTTTAAGATATTTTAGCAAAACAGAGTTCTTCGATAGCAATGAATTCAAAGATGATTTTTGCAGTGTCCATGCAATTGCCGAAGATAAAAAAGGAAACATATGGTTTGGAACAGATCATGGAGTTATTCGGTATGATGGAAATAACTTTAAAAGCTACACTGAAAAAGATGGATTGAGCAACATCCAAATAGGGAGAAAAAGCATACTCATTGATAAAAGCGAGACACTTTGGGTTGGTACTCAAAGGGGTGTTTTTCGCTATGAACCATCATCCGAAATAACATTAGGTTTAAGCTTTACAAAATTTCATTTGCTGGATTCCATAAATGTAAAAGACATTATGGAAGACAAATCCGGAAACATCTGGTTTGCATCTCAAGACCATGGAGTCTTTTGTTATAATGGAAAATCAATTAAAAATTACCATGAAAAGCATGGCTTAGGAGATAACTATGCTGGTGGTATAATACAAGATCAATCAGGAAACTATTGGTTTACAATGAAGGGAGGTATTTGCAAATATGATGGAACTATTTTTACAAGCTTCACTCACAAAGATGAAATAGGCGGAACTGAAATCTGGGGAATTTACATTGAAAAATCAGGTATCATTTGGATCACCGCAAGAGGAAGCACCACAAGATATGATCCAACAATTAAAGATTCTACTGCATTCACTGTATTTACAACAAATGATGGACTGAATTGCTGCGTGCAATCCATGTATCAAGATCGCTCTGGAAATATGTGGTGGGGAACCGGTCAAGGATTGTATCGTTTTGATGGCAAGCAATTCTATCAAGTTAAACAAAAAGGACCATGGTAGTTAAACTGATAGATTTCATTGAAATGCAGAATTTTTTTGTAATTAAATAGTAATAAATTAATTTGTAAAAGGCGGTTAATGACGCCAATTTTTCGTCTAATTACAAGCAGAATTTAAATGTTCTATTATTCTTAACCGTAATTTATACTACAATTAAATAAAACTTCTTTGATTATAAAATCAAATAGATTAAACTTGCATTATTTCATTCTTAGTAATTTTTACATAAAAATGAAATTAGTGAACCTATAAAAGAGAACGCTTATAAAACTTATATAATTCTATGGAAATTCAAAGTCAAATAAACGACTACATTCATAGCCTGGATGTACCAAAAAAAACAGAAATGCTGGAATTACACAAAACTATTTGCGAATTAATGCCCAAGTGCAAACTATGGTTTCTGGATGGGAGAAACAGTGAAAATAAAATTGTATCCAATCCAAATATTGGTTATGGCCACCAATTTCTAAAATATGCCGATGGGACTGCCCGCGAATTCTATCAAATTGGTTTAAGTGCAAATAAAACCGGAATTTCAATTTACTTACTTAGCATTAAAGACAAAAAATACCTTGTCCAAAATATTGCAAAAGATCTTGGCAAAGCTAGTGTGACAGGTTATTGCATTAAATTTAAAACACTTAAAGATATAAACATCGAGATACTTATTAAAGCTCTCCGATTTGGATTTGAATCCAAGCAGTAAACAGCTAAAACGCGTCTAGCATATTAATTGTTTCCCAATCAAAAATAGCTCGACTGAAATAATATGCAAACTCTTTATTAAACTACAAAATCAATTTCTTAATATCAAGCCCCAATTAAAAGATAATTCTATATTTGTTAATAAAATTTCTCATCTATGCAATTGTAAGCTAAAACAGTATAATTTAAGCTATAGCCAAATACTATTGTTCAGTTTATAAAACATGATTTTATATGTCTCGTAAATTAATATTATATATCGCCACAAGCTTGGATGGATACATAGCGAAACCAAATGATGACTTGAGCTTTCTAAGCATTGTACAGAAAGATGGAGAAGACTATGGCTATTCGGAATTTGTCAGTTCAATAGATACAGTCATTTTGGGAAGAAAAACCTATGATTGGATAATGGCTGTGGTAGATGAATTCCCTCACATGGATAAAATTTCATATATTATTACCAGAACCGAAAGACCATCAATTGGCAATATAAATTTTTACAATGGAACATTGAACTCACTTGTTAAAAAATTAAAATCGGAAAAAGGAAAAAATATATTTATTGATGGAGGTGCTGAAATCGTACATGAATTATTGAAAGCAAATCTAATCGACGAATTTATAATTTCAATAATACCTATTCTAGTTGGTGATGGAATAAAACTTTTCGCTGATGGGCGTCCAGAATTAAAACTTAAACTTGTTACTTTAAAGAAATTTGAAACTGGCTTGATTCAAATGCATTATGAACGAGTAGACAATGACTAATTTCTAAAACAATACAAATGAATTCATTTGTTGAAATTGCAAACAAAAAGGGTCTTATGCTTACATTTCGAAAAAGTATTTTCAATTTGGAAAAGAGTGCTATTTTTATTCAATTCAAAATAATGTTAAATTTTAAATTTTAATCAATGGAAAAGGGTTACAAAAACTTAATCTATTTTTTTATAGGCATCGTTTTAATAACATTTGTTGGTTTTTACAAGAAATATTTTGGTTTAGCACCCGATTTTCCAGGTCTTAAAAACATACATCATTTTCATGCCATAATGCTTACTTTATGGCTTACGCTTTTGATTGTCCAACCAATATTGATAAGCAATAACAAAATAGCATTGCATAAATTTTTAGGCAAAGCTTCATATCTTATTGTACCGATTGCTTTTATATCTATGATTTTGGCTTACCACAATCAATACCTTCGATTTATCCAGGAAGGCAAATCTGAAAATTTCGTACTGTCATTTGTCTTTGCACCAGCAACCGACGCGATCCCTTTTTTAATTCTATTTCTTCTTGCCATTCTCAATAAAAATGAAACTCCCAAACATATGAGATACATGATAGCTACGGGCATTATAATAGGCGGACCCGGTTTGGGAAGAATCTTTATCAATTGGCTTGGAATGGATATTTTTACTGCAATTCAAACTCAGGTAATTATTCAATTTTTTGTTTTTATTGCACTTATTTTCTATGACAAATACAAAGGAAAACGTTTTCCGTTGAATCCGTTTACAACAGCATTTATCATCTGGCTAATTCCGAATGTTCTTATTATATTTTTTCCAGAAACGAGGCTTTGGCAAAGTTTTGCAAAATTTTTAGTTGACACAATTTAATTGTATATCTTTCTGGAAAACCCATTTCAAATAAAGGATTCGTTTATGAAACTTTACATTACCTGCATTTATGTTTCGTTAAGTTTTTTTATCTCTTGTAATGGACAAATAAATAACAAATCTCAAATAACAAAAGAAGGCATACCCCATTTAACAATTGGGGATACAGTTAAAAATTTGAGCAATAGCATTTGGATTATTTTTCAAGCTCAAAATGGTGATTATTGGTTTGGAAGTGATACAAACGGTATCTTTCGTTTTGATGGTAAAACCATCGTCAATTTTACCGAACGAGATGGTTTGAGCAGCAATCGGATTAGAAACATTCAGGAAGACAAACATGGGAATATTTATTTTTCTACCTTGGCTGGCATCGATAAATTTAATGGTTCTTCATTTACATATTTGAAACCAATAAAAAATATGTTTCCAAATTCAAATTGGAAATTACAATCCGATGATTTATGGTTTAGTATTATTGGAAAAAATGGAGAAAAAGGACCTTACCGCTTTGATGGAGAAAATTTGTATCAGCTGGAATTTCCAAAACACTTTATGGAAGATGATTATTTTAAACGGTTTCCAAACAATGCCTGGAGTCCTTATGAAGTGTATTTTATTTATAAAGATCAAAAAGGCAATATGTGGTTTGGTACTTCCAATTTTGGACTATGCAGATATGATGGCTATACGCTTAGCTGGATGTATGAAGATCATTTGACAAATGTCCCAAATGGAGGTTCTTTTGGAATCCGCTCCATCATCGAAGATTCACATGGAAGTTTTTGGATTTGTAACAGCCAACATAGATATACAATGACTCCAGATTTTGTCGAAGAAAATGGAAATCGCTTCATAAAATACCACAAAGAAAAGGGAATTGACAATTTAAAAAGTGCAGACGGATTCAATTACATTTATTTTATGTCGGCTGTAGTTGATTCAAGCAATAATTTATGGCTAGCAACATACGATGATGGTGTATGGAAATACAATGGCAAGAGTACTACACGATACGAAGTGAAAGAAGGGCCAAAAGACTATACTGTTTTCTCCATGTACAAAGATAAAAAAGGAAATTTATGGCTTGGTACACATGCTGGAGGTGCATTTAAATTCAATGGACTCAGTTTTGAAAGATTTAAACCATGACCAGTTTAATAGCAATTTACTCAATTCATCGATTTTAGTAAACCTCTTTCCGTAAAGAAGATCTCTGATGATATCTAAATATGCTGTTTCCAAAAGAATAAATACATTTGTAGTTTAATGTTTAATCCAGAATGACATTTAAGACAGAGGTTTCTACCATTTACAATTGTACATTGGAACGCGCTTTTAAAACACCCATGCTGTGCGATGTTTCAAAAGTACATACAGGCTATGGAATAATGCCAAAAGTTAGTCATTGTACTATGGATGAAAACTGGGGAATTCCGGGATATTCAAAAAATATTTACGTTCAGAAATCACTGACTCAAAAAGGTGGCTTGGCTTCTACGGATAAAGTGTTAGAGCGTATTGAAAACAAATATTGGAGAATAGAAGTTGGAAATTTTAAATCCTGGATGTTGGGATTTAATAAATTTGTTGGTGAATGGAACACTACAGCATTGAAACCCAATAAAGTATTGATTGTATATACATATACTTTGTATGCAGATACAATGTTACTTTATCCATTGAATTGGCTTTTTACTAAAATTTTTTGGAAACGTTATATGAAACATGTATTGGAAAATATCCGGAATATGATAGCAAATAATGAACCCTATTTATACAACTAATAGCTTTGAATATGCCAAAAAAAATAAGTAATAAAACCATTAGTTCAGTTCAAAAAGATGCATTGCTTAAAATATTAGAAAATCGTTTTTTAAAAAATATGCATCGACACAAAGAAATTGAATGGGAAAAAGTAAAAGCCAAATTACAAAGTCAGCAAGATAAACTATGGTCCCTGAATGAAATGGAAGCATCTGAAGGGGAGCCGGATGTTATTGGCTTTGACAAAAATACCGGTGAATTTATTTTTTGTGATTGTTCGACCGAAAGTCCAAAAGGTCGCAGAAGTTTATGCTACGATCGCGAAGCGCTTGATTCGAGAAAAGAACATAAACCTGTTGACAGTGCAATAGAAGTCGCAGCAGCAATGGGCATTGAGATTTTATCGGAATTACAATATAGAGATTTGCAAAAATCAGGAACCTACGATACTAAAACTTCAAGTTGGCTCTTAACACCCGAGCCAATAAGAAAACTAGGAGGTGCGATTTTTGGAGATTTCCGATATGGAACTGTCTTTATTTATCACAATGGCGCTTCATCATATTATGCTGCAAGAGCATTTCGCGGTTCATTGCGTGTTTAAACGCAATATGTAAAAATGAAATAAAGCATTTTATTTACAATTCCCCTTCAACTTAAGCGATATAAATTAAGGTTTAATTAGCTTAAATTAATTTTTACTATTAAAAAAAATATACCAATGTAAATGGGAGTGTGTTGTTTGCTTTAAAGCAATGTTACTTACTTACAAACCCTATTACCTGATTTCCTTTCCTGGAACTTTTGGAATACTATAAGCTTTATTTTTCAATAATTCCTGGATCTCTTGTAATGCCCTTATTAATTGAGCATCTTTTCCATTCGAAAGTGCAGTTAAATCTTCCATAACTTCAATATCTGGATCAACTCCGTGGCCTTCTTTAAACCAACTGCCGTCGGGATTATACATCCTAAAGGTAGGAGCAGTAATTCCTCCGCCATCAATCAATCCTGGAACTCCACTGATACCGATCAAACCACCCCAGGTGCGTGCACCAATCAGGGGTCCCAATTTCTTTTTTCTAAAATAATCGGGGAAGGCATCTCCCCCAGAACCACTCCATCCATTAATCAGCATCACTTTAGGTCCGAAATGCGCATACGGCGGCCATGGCCAGGATTCACCATCCCGAATAGCCCAAAAAGCCAAGGGCTCTCTATTTAATAATTCAATAAAACGATCCGGAATTTGTCCACCGTTATTAAATCGTTCATCAATAATCAATGCTTTTTTCTGCCATTGAGCATTAAACTGACGTATCAATTCATTTTGACCATCCAATCCTGTACTACGCACATAAATATATCCTACATCACCATTGCTATTTGTTTCTACCCATTTGCGATTGGATTCAATCCAGGCCAAATGCCTTAAACGGGCTTCACTGCCTATCGTTTGTACAATGATCTTTTTTGCATTTTTCCAATCCGGTGTGGTATTGTAGGTAAGCTCGATGGCTTTATTGGCAAGTCCCTGCATAACTGCTGCCGGTTCTTGATTTGTATTCAAGCTCATGCCATTCACAGCCAAAATATAATCGCCTTCTTTTATTTGCAATCCTACAGCATCCAAAGGAGAGCGCACTTCTGCATCCCAATTTGCTGCACGGATAATGTTTTTTATTTTATAAAAATTACCTTCAGCTTGCCAATTAATGCCCAAATAGCCCACATTTTTACGCATCGCCTGTTCCTCATCTCCACCTCCGTTATAGGTATGTGATGCATTTAATTCTGCAATCATTTCACCTAATATAAAATTCAATTCTTCACGGGTTGTGACTCCATCAAGCATTTTCAAATAACGTTGTTTTACTTGTTCCCAGTTGACACCATGCATATCACCGTCATAAAAATAATCCCGTTCCAATCGCCAGGCATCTATCAGCAATTGACGCCATTCTTTCATAGGTTCAATTGCCATTTCCATTTCATTTGTACGAATTGGCTTCTCGAATTTCTGATTTTCTTCTGGTTTGATTACAGCAAAAGAACCATTTTTCATTATCAGCATTTTAGAACCATTGGCACTTAGCATGTAATCTTCAGAATCATCCATGATGGTTTTTTCTTCCCGCTTTTCAATATCATAATACACAGTTGATGCTTTCGTTCCGGAAGTAGCCCCTGTATTTGGATATTTCTGATAAATTATTTTTCCTTTAACTGCAGCCAGATTTCCATAATTACCCGCTTTTATTGGCAGCAATTCTAAACGGGATTCCATATTTGTAAAATCTATTTCAACAGGTAAAACTGAGGGCTTCTTAACCGCAGCAGTATCCTTTCCAGTTGCTTTATTTTTCTTTTTATCCTTTGGGCTGTCAACCACTTCGGCTTCTTCTTTTTTAATTTCTACGGTATCGTTTTTAACATATAGCAATGACGGAGTTGATTTCAATAAACTAATCACAGCAATTTGAGTAGAGTTTGCATAAATAAAGGTATTGTCTATGTCGCTGTATGAAGGTTGAAAGTATTGATTGGTTAATAAATAAAGAAATTTTCCTTCTGGATCAAATACAGGACTGTTACATTCATAATAACCACTGGTAATTTGATGGCTTGTTTTTGTTTTCATGTCAAAAATAAAAACTGCATTGTGATAATTATCAAGATCCCGATGGTATGCCATCCAGCGACTGTCTGCTGACCAGGAAGCCTTAAAACCAAGCAAGGGACCGTGAGACATACGCATCCCTTTATCAACATCAGTAGTAAGTCCGCTAACTATATCCAGAATTTTTATGCGCATTGCCTTATCGATAAATGCAATTTTTTTACTATCCGGAGACCAATAAGGCTGGTACCTAAAACCCGGCCCGTAATTTGTAATTTTCTTAGTTTCAAATTTACCTTCTGTACTTTGAATCCACAATTCATATTCACCAGATTGGTCACTCCAATATGCAATTGTTTTGCCATCTGGAGACCATATCGGAGAACGTTCTGCAACACCGCAACTTGAAGTCAGGTTTTTTACAAAGCCATTTTCAGCAGGCAATGAAAATACATCTCCTCTTGCTTCCACCAATACCCTATTTCCATCCGGTGCAATGAAAACATTCTGAATCAATTTATCTACACTTTCTATTGAATTCTTTAATGCAATTCGATCAGATACAATATTGACTTTTACTTCCTTTAATTGCTTGTTATTTAATTGATACAAATACAATTTTCCCTCTGCTTCAAATACAATTTCTTCAGGCCCGATTGATGGAAAATGTACGTCGTAATCCTTAAAAAAACTTAATTGACTCCGTGTTTTAGAGTTAATATCGTATTCCCATAGGTTCATTCGTTTTTCCGGACCATTGTCAGACAAAAAGAAAATTTTAGAACCATGCCACATAGGCAATTCCTCCCCAGCATCAATTTTTGAGGAAATATTTTCGGATGCTTTATTATCTAAATTAAAAAGATAGATATCAGCAACATCACCTCCACGGTAACGTTTCCAGGTACGGAATACCTCTGAACGAAATACCATGGCCAATTGCTTGCCATCCGGAGAATAGCTGCCAAACTCTCCATAAGGCAAGGCTAATTTTTCCGGAAAACCTCCCTTTCTGGATATTGTATAAAATTGATTGAATCGTTCCTTTTCACTTTCACGTCCCGACGCAAATAAAATTTTAGTTCCATCCGGATGCCAGTTGACAACTCGGTCAGTCATGCTGTGATAGGTCAGTCGCTGGGGAACACCTCCTTTGGTTGAAACCAAATAAACATCCGTATTTCCATCATAATTTGCAGAAAATGCTATTTCCTTTCCATCCGGTGAAAATTTTGGAAAATTTTCCACTCCGACAGGCGAACTTAATTTTATTGCTGTTCCACCTGTTTTAGGAACCAGCCACAAATCATTTGAATAACTAAAAACGATTTGATCTTGTGAAACATCCGGAAAGCGAAACAAGCCAGCGTCGACTTGTGCCTCCATTTGCTGAATTTGAATAACTAAACACAAAATAAGTGATGCAATACGTAGCATTTAATGAAATTTTAATTTTATTGAATGGGGACACAAGATAACTTGAAATCCGATTGCAAAATAGTTTTAACAATTTTTATTTAGTTCATTGCAAAATTAAACCTTCTCGATGCTTCGGTCTACAATATTTTTTGATTTAAAAGGATCATCAATTCATCCTTCTTCTTTGGTGAAATTGCAATAGAAGCGTCATCCGACATGACTGCATAGCCACCATCTGACTTAATAATTCTTTTAACTTCTTTTAAATTAATCAGGTGCGAATTATGAACTCTAAAAAAACCATGTTCTGAAAGCATCAATTCATACTCCTTTAGATTTTTACTGATCATAAGTTTAATCCGATCTTTTAGAAAAAAGTGCGTATAAGGTCCATTTGCTTCTAAATGAATGATGTTCTTAATCGGAACAAATTCAATTCCTTCTATTGTTGATAAACTGATTGAAAAATCCTCTTGCTTTGTCTGGAGTAAATTTCGCATTAACAGATCCAGTTTCGCTTCAGATTTGTTTTCCTCATTGTCACGAATTTTAGACACGGCTTGCTTTAGCTCCAAAACATCAATAGGTTTCAACAAATAATCCACCGCTGAGAATTTAATGGCTTTTAGTGCGTAATGATCATACGCTGTTGTGAAAATTACTTTAAATCTTCGACTTGCCAAGCTTTGCAAAACATCAAAACCAGTTCCAGTCTGCATTTCTATATCGAGAAATAAAATATCCGGATTTGTATTGGCAATCATCGATATGGATGAAGAAACCTCATGGCTCATTCCAATCACTTGAACATCAGGACAATGATCCTGAATCATGCTTTTAAGTAAATCAGCACTCAACAATTCATCTTCAACAATCACAGCTTTTAACATGGGCCCTTCTTTTAATTTCTAATTCCCGAAAACTCAGCTAATTTGAGGCGGATTTTTCAATTTTTACCGTCTTTTTATATTCACTTAATACTTATAGCATTATACTTAACCAATGACCAATATGGCTTAATGAAATTCGAATCAAATTAAAATCCAGCTCCTTACCTTTGGCAGGATGTCTCAACAGATCCGATTGTTTAGTATCCTGTGTTTACTTGTAACAAGTCAATGCATGTGGGCACAGGAAAATTATCAGTATGCTCGTATTGGATTGGCTGATGGATTGTCTGATTTAAGAATACAAGATATCATTCAAGACCCTTATGGGTACCTCTGGTTTGCAACCCTGGATGGCTTGAATCGGTTTGATGGTTATACGATTACCAACTATTTTGCCGATACTTCTATAAACAGTTTACCCAGTAATTCGATTTACAGCCTTTTTACAGATTCAAAAGGTGAGTTATGGATAGGAACCGGAAACGGACTGGTAAAATATAATTACAGCAATCAGAATTTTATTCGAATTGATACATTAAGCAGAATGGCCAATACTTTAATTCGTATAATTAAAGAAGATCCTGATGGAAACTTGTATGTTGGCGCAAACAATGGTTTGTATCGTCTGAATCGTATAAATGAAAAGTGGGAATCGGTCAGCAGCTATTTAAAAAGAGGGCAGGAAGTGCAATTGATAAGAGATGTATATTTTATTAATTCTGATCATTTTTTTGTTACCACTGAAAAAAAAGGGTTTTATGAAATTGAATTGCACAACAAAACTTGTAATTTAATAACATATGATGATGAACGAGAATATTGCATGCAAGACATATTAATGTACGAAATGGAAGCCATAAATACAGATGAATTATTAATTTCTTTTCTCACCCTGGGTGTGAATAAATTTAATATGAAAACTCATAAATTTACTTCAATTGCAGGTGTACTTAGTAAGTCCAATGATGTATCTTGGAATACCGTTCCAAAAATTTATAAAGATCATCAAAATAGATTTTGGATTGCAACAACTCATTATGGCTTATGTGAATATTTAATATCAAAGGACAGCATCATAAGCCATTCAAATTCTGATTTATTGCCTTATGGAATTCAAACAGGATCTATGGTTTGTATCTTTCAGGATAGACAGGATAATCTTTGGCTTGGGACCCGCGAACAAGGAGTAATTCGTTTTAATCCAGTAAGGCAATGTGCATTTTTTTACGATCAGGATGACTATCAAAAAGCCAAACTACAAAAGTCCCCCATTAATGAACTTTTTCAAATTGACAAACACAATGCATTGATAGGATCTCAAAATGGATTCAGTATATTCAATACCACTAGTAAAACATTTACGAATTATAAAGGAGAAGCAAAAAACAAACAAAACAATTATCTGAAAAGTATAACTACATTCAATAAAGATTTGCAAGGCAATTATTGGTTAGGTACAAGCGGACTAGGTATTATGAAATGGAATCCCCGAAATAAAAAAATTGAAGGGTTTAATAGAAAATCAAGCAACACCATGCTTTTTCCTGATGAATTTATTTTTCAATCCACCACACTATCAGATGGTAACCTGTTTACTTTAGGTCTAGGCCGAATTAGTCTTATTGATATTCCGAAATTACAAACCTATACCTTTCGGAATTCTAACAAGCCATTGCTTAATCTTAAGGATATTCAGTTAATGTATACATTAAACAAAGATAATTATATATTACTTAAAGCAAACGGGCTTACATTTCATTACAATTATAAGCTGGATACGTTGATAGAATTAGGGAATTATTTAAAAACCGTCTTTCCCCGAATATCGTTAATTAAAATGTCTATCGAAAAAGATAGCACCATTTGGTTTGCCAGCAATTTGGGATTAATTAAAATGGATAAAGATAGTTGCCTAAGCATTTTTACATTGGAACAATCAGGACCTCATAAATCTGTTCAGGGATTCCAAAAAATTGGTAACTACATTTGGATGGCAAACAGCCGTAAACTTGGAAGGTTGGATTTGGAAAACGGTAAAATTGAATTTCTGACTGAGGCAGATGGGTTTTATCAAAAGCAACTCAATGCACAAAGTTTAATCCAGCTATCAAACGGACTTCTATATATCGGATGCAAGGACGGACTTTATGAAATTCAAGCAACTAAATTTATTAAACCTAAAATTAATTACCAGGCTCAGTTAATTTCCTTCAATATTTTAAATAAAAAAGCTGTTCAGAATTGTATTTCTAAAAATTGTAACTACCAACTGAATTACAATGAAAATTATTTTTCATTTCAGCTTAGCGCTTTTCAATATGAAGAAAGCAATGACTTGGAATATGAATATAAATTAGTCGGTTACGATCTGGATTGGAATCCAATGGGCAAAGATAGGATGGGATTTTATACGAAAGTAAACCATGGAGACTATACACTTCAGTTTCGGGTAAAATCTGTTTCAGGAGATTGGATTCAAAGCGAACAAACAGTCCAATTGAAAATTCTACCACCGTTTTGGCGTACTAAATTATTCTTGATAGCAATTCTATCAGGAATTGCAGGACTTATATATTGGTTCTTTCAATTTAAATTGCAAACCGTTCAAAGAGAAGAGCGCTTGCGATCAGAATTTGAAATTAAAATCCATGAACTGGAAAACAGTGCATTGAGAACACAAATGAACCCCCATTTTATATTTAATTGTCTAAACACAATCAATGCCTTTGTTCAAAAAAATGATCGCGCCAATGCAGGCTTAATGATTAGTAAATTTTCGAAACTCATACGCATGATCCTTAATCACTCCAGGGAAAAACGCATTTCGCTCAAAGAAGAATTAGAAGCTCTGGAACTCTACATTCAAATTGAGAGTACGCGTTTTGAATCGAAATTTGAATATCAAATTAACATTTCACCTGAAATTTATCCGGAAGCCATCGAGTTCCCTTCATTGATTATTCAGCCATTTGTCGAAAATGCCATTTTACATGGTTTGCTTCCGTTGAAAGAGAAAGGATTTTTATCCATTTCAATTAACTTAAAAGACAATCATTTAATCTGCAGAATACTTGACAACGGTATCGGCAGGGATGCAGCAAAAAAATTAAGGCCACAACAGAGTCATCAAAAATCACATGGTCTTGAAATTACATTAAAGCGAATCGAATTGTATAACCAAGAACACAAATTCTCTGGGACCGTTTTAATTTCAGATCTCAAGGAATCGGATGGCAGTTCTTCAGGAACCTTAATTGAAATCCCCATCGCATTAAGTTTGGCATTTTAAAATTAGGTTCACGTCAAATTTTTTATTTTTTACAAATTCTTCATGTATTTTAATTTTTTTACATGAATTTCCATGCCATCCTGTCTGCAAAAATTGTGGACCGATTAAATAGTATACGGCCTTATGAACTGAATTTGTAACAGTTTATACCTTATATTTTTAATTAGGTATTAAGGTTTTTCTTAACGCCATTCCTAAAACTAAATTCAGGATTCGTTAATTGAAAATGCAGTTTTGTTAAGTTGCCAAAATGACCTTTATGTATCCATTTACATTTGTCCCATTAAATTAAATTCAAAAAAAAATGGAAATTCAACATTTAAAAAATCTAAAATTACTGATGGGATTATGCTGTTTCTTGTTTTTAATAGCTTGCCAAAAGGATGAATCTTCTTCAGTAAATTCTTCAGATCCCGTTTCACTGGTTGGCCGGGATAATGGAGCGATAGCTCTTTATACCCTAAATGTAGATAAATTTGCAACTGGTATTGAAAACGCATTCAATGGAAAAGTTTCAGGACTTGGCTACACCATTTTTCACAACAATCAGGTTTATTACAAAGGCACAGGAGGTCTTGGTTGGCTGAGAAGACCAATCGATGGACCGCAACGAGCACACAGTGCGAATCAAAGACAAGGACTTGCAAGTACTACAAAATATGCTACCGCCATCCTGGTTGCTAAAATACTGGAACGCAATGGCAAAACACTCGATGAAAAAATTTATAAGTATCTACCTAGTAATTGGAATCCAGATGTAAATTTTAAAAATTTAAGTTTTCGTCAACTCTTAGCACATAAAGCAGGACTGCTAAAATATGGCAATCAATATGCTCACATGAAAAAAACAGTTGAAGGAGGTATTAACAACATTCAAGTTGCATTTGGTACACGTGTTTATGATAATATTAATTACTTTTTACCCCATTACCTCGTTGCTTACATGATTGGTAAGCTTGAAAATCCCAATGTATTAAGTCAATTAAAAAATGCAGAGAAAGATACTAACGCTTTAAAGGAAATTCTTGCTTATAATTTTAGAGCATATATGAGAGCCTATGTTTTTAAACCCAGTGGATTAACGTATTGGGATCGTGTAGATTTTCAACCCTGGGATAATTATGGGCCCATTCCATTTACTCAAGGTTGCAAATATTATGCAACTGCGAATCTTAATGAAAAAGGAAGCGATCCAAATCAGAAGTTTTATGAATCTGGTCCAGGAGGATTATACATAAGTGCAATTGAATATGCAACCATGATCAATGCAACAGCAAATGGAAAAATAATTTCAAAGAATTTATACGCTACCATGAAAAAGGAATTACTTGGATTTGATTGGGCGCTTTCAGGAAAATACGGACCGTATTATGCTAAAAATGGCAGTGCCCGTTCGGAAGAAATGCTAATAGATTTTGGAGGAACCCAAGTAATAGTTATCTCAAATTGCACATACAGTAATCTAGCAGAATCACCATCGCTTATTACAAATGCATTTGATGCCGCTACTAACTAATTGTTTAAAAATAAATTGAATTAATATGAAAACCAACATTATCTTTTTGTTTTGCTTGATTAGTTTTTCTATACTTCAAGCACAAGTAAAAATTGGAGGAGCTGCAACTAATCCACATGCATCAGCTATTTTAGAATTGGATGGAGGTACTTCACGTGGCTTATTGATGCCCCGCATGACGACTGCCAATATGAATGCCATTGCCAGTCCAGCAGAAGGGTTAATGATCTATAATACTACAGATAAAGCAAATTACATTCGGACCAACAATGCGTGGGTTAAAGTTGGAACTGGATCTGGCTTTGCTTTACCTTATGATGGCCAGGTGAATGCACCCAATATACCAGCATTCAGCGTTTGGAATATTGGAAATGCAGGTACCGGTATTTTTGGCAAGACATCTGTTGGAAGCAATGGAGGCGCCGGTGTGCATGGCGATGCAACCATATTAGGTTCATATGGAATCAAAGGAACAGGCTTTGATGGAATCGGTGGATATTTTAATTCAACTAATAAATATGCATTGGTCACAGAGAAAGGCAGCATTGGATTTGGAACCTTAACTCCAAGCAATTCATTCATAGAAATCAATGCATTAAATTCGAATTTAAATACTATGTTATTACTAGATGAAGCCCCAATGGTTCAGTTTAGCAATGGCATCGGAAATGGAGGTCCATTAAACAAAGGATTTATACAACTTGCAAATAACGATTTAAAAATTGGAGTGAATTTTGAAAATCCAAATGGCCAATTTATTGTTCGTACTGGTGGATTGGATCGGATTTTTGTCAACAGCACAGGATTTACTAAAATTCCCGGTAACGTCGGCATTTTAAGTCGACTCGGACTAGGAACTGAAACACCTTCAGCAAAAATTGATATCAATGCTTTAAATTCAAATGATCCGGTTATGATATTGAATGATGAATCTCCAACCATTTTTCTTCAAAATTCAGGAGTAGATAAAGGATTTGTTCAAGTGTCTGGTGATGATTTAAAAATTGGAAACCCTTTTTCAAATGTAAACGGAAAGTTTATAGTACGTACGGGGGGATTGGACCGTTTATTTGTAGATAATAATGGCAGTGTTTCAATTGGAAGTTCACAAGTAGCTAATGGATACAAACTAAGCGTGGACGGAAGAATCATTGCTGAAGAAATGCGCATTCAAAACAGTACTGCTTGGCCGGATTATGTTTTTAAATCAGATTACCCGCTTTTATCATTACAAGAAGTTAAAAATTTTATAGAGAAAAATAATCATTTACCAGGAATTCCAAATGCTGCTGAAATTGAAAAAGAAGGCATCCCAGTTGGTAAAATGCAAACACTGATGATGGAAAAAATTGAGGAGCTCACATTGCATTTAATTAAAGCTCAGGAAGAAATTAATGGACTGAAACAACAGATCCAAAAAATGAATTCAGACAAATAAGTGTTCTTAAATAAACTTAGTACTATGAAAAAATTAGTTTGCTTATTGTCTTTATTAAATGCCTTTTACCTGATAGGTCAACCTGGGGCAATTCCTGAAACGTTAAAAAAAGAACTGAATGGTAAAAATACCCTGCGTTCTGTCATGGAAACGGTTTACAATCATTACGGATTCGTACTCGGTGAAGATTTAGACAGTATAAGTCGTTCCAAAATTGACAAGAATGTTGTCCGTGCTTTAAAACATTGGAATCGATGGGCTTATTTTATGTCTTGCCGCACAGGCCCTAAAGGAGAATTGCTTGATGTAAATTCAATCTGGTTGAAGAATAGCACCCGAAGTCAGGAATCTGCAAATAATGATTTTCAACCAAACCCAAATACTGGAAATTGGACCTTGGTTGGACCAACCAACGTGCATTATGGTCACGACCGAATTATTGGAATTGGAAGAATGGACCGCATTACTTTTCATCCTTCAAATGCAAATACATATTATGTCAGTAGTGGCGAAGGTGGTGTTTGGAAAACCACCGATGGTGGCAGTTCATATTCCTGTCTTACCGACCATTTACCAACTATAGGTTGCAGTGGACTTGTAGTCGATTATAGTAATACATCTACCTTGTATATGCTAACTGGAAACGGTGACAATGGCAACGGTAGTTTAGTGACCAGATCTGGTTATAGGCACAGTTGCGTTGGTGTTTATAAATCAACTGACGGTGGGGTAAGCTGGAAAGTAACCGGACCTTTGGCCGCATCTGGCACCTATGTTGGATATCAGCTTAGCCAAAGTCCTACAGACCCTCAAGTACTGATGGCAGCCACAACTGATGGGATCTATCGCACCACAAATGGAGGAACAAGTTGGACACGCACCACTGCTTCCGGAGTTTTTCACGATGTTAAGTTTAAACCCAATAGCGGAAGCATTGCATACTGTATTGGCTCAGTTGGCAATGTAATGCGGTTTTACTACTCAACTAATGGTGGAGCAAATTGGATGGTAGCTAATTTTGACAAAAGCATTGCCAATGCAAATCGGGGAAGTATTGGAGTTTCTCCTGCTGCAAATAAAAATGTTTATCTCATTCTTGGACCTGGAAGTTTACCTGGTGGTGTTTATACTGGTTGTTTTGTCAGCACCGATGAAGGAAAAAACTTTACCAGAAGGCACAACGCTACGGATATTTATCTTAATGCAGAAGGAAGGGGTCAGGATCAATCCGGATACGACAATTGTATAACTGTAAAACCATCCAATGCCAATGTTTTGGTTACTGGAGGTCTGGTAATTTTCAGATCTACCAATGGTGGGACTAATTTTAGCCAAATGACTACTTATTTAGATGGAGTTACTCAAGAACGAGACGATTACATACATCCGGATGTTCATGCAGTTGCTTTTAATCCATTAGACAATAAATTATATGCATGCACGGATGGAGGCGTTTTTGTAAGCACAAATGATGGCGCCAACTGGAGTCGGAAATACAATTCACTTGCAGCATCGCAAATATTTCATCTTTCAAAATTAAATGGGAGCAGTACTCAGTTTATGATGGGAAATCAGGATAATGGAATTCATACCCGCTACAGTGATAATTCAGATTTTACCCAAACAATACAAGGCGATGGATTTGATATGGATTTTTTTGATAATACCAACAATCGCTTTTTTGCAGTTGTGAATACAAAAGTTTATAAATACATTTCAGAAGGTTTAACAAGTAAAGAATTAATGGATTTTAACCCAAACTTCTTTCCCGCTATGGCTAAACATTTAACTGATGATGATTTGGTGTTTATCGGAAATCCAGGTAAGGCGCAAATTCATTTTTATGACCTGGATGGTATTGATGACATCACAACCTATAACATTCCTGCAAGTTGGTATATCTGTCAAGCACCTACAAATATCAACCGTCTTTATGTAGCAGGTGAAAAAACGCCCTTTAATGCAGATAGTGGTCGAATCAATAGATACGATGGCGATGGGGCCTGGACTCGAATTGATAATAAATCAGGATTTCCAAATCTTTTAAATATGTCTTTGAGAATAACTTGCATTGCTGTCCATCCAGACGATCACGATAAAGTGTATGTTAGTTTAGGTGGATTTTTTGCAGGTCAAAAAGTATATTATAGTTCAAATGGAGGAAATTCATGGACAAATTTAAGTGGAACTTTACCTAACCTTCCGATTTTTAGCTTGGTGGTAGATGCCAATGGTAATCTATATGCAGGAGGAGATGATGGAGTTTTTTTTAGAGGCGCTGGTTGGGCAGATTGGAAACCGTTTTACAACGGGCTCCCTCATGTTCCGGTAACAGATCTGATTCTAACTTCAAATAATTACATCTTTGCTTCCACTTTTGGACGTGGTGTTTGGAAAAGTGAACAATACAGCGATTGTCCTACAAATCTGGAAATTACAGGAACTCAAAATGGTCAGAAATTCTTTGAGGCTTCCGGAACAGTTAGCTCTACTGCAAAAAGTAATGGCGGATTGGGTACCCAGATTTTCTACCGTGCAGGAGATAAAGTGGAATTAAAAGATGGATTTCAGGCGAACAATGAAAGTGAAGTAAAAATTTACAATGGACCATGTAGCAGTGGTATACCTACATTTTTTAAAAAAAACCGGGATGAAGATTTAAATTTTGCCGCCTATAGAAAAGCCCTGATGCCTATAGAAAATAATATGGAATTTCCTTATGCCTATATTCGAAATTGGTCAAAAAAGGAAAGCAATATTAATTTTAAAATAGAACTTGTTAAAGCTGGAGAAGTCAACCTGGTTTTGGTAAATCGGGATGGAACCAAGATTCGAAATTTATGGGATGGGAATGTACTTGGTAAAAATCTAGCTTCTATTTCTATACCAGAATTGAAAGAGCAGTCTTGTACTGTACTGCTATTTCATAATGATGTATTGGTACATTGGCAAGATTTAAATTCAACAATTTCAAACCCGGTTAAATAATAATTCATATGAAAAAATTTGTATTGTTATTTTGCACTATTTGGATCATAAGCAATTTAATTGCCCAACACAACATCGTAATCCAATCGGGTGCAACAATAAGCACATCCAACAATGCAGTGATTGTATTTAACGATTGCAATTTGGATAATGCAAGCAACAATGTTAGCTTTTCCAATTCCTTGCTAACAGAAAATGGAAATATTAATACCAACATTGGTGGTACTGGGATGTTGGATTTTAAGCAAATAACCATTAATAAACCAGGAGCAACATTGAAGATGGTGGGCGATTTGACCATTCAGGATAAGTTGATTTTTCAAACAGGATTTGTTGATTTAAATAATCACATTTTAAATTTAGCTCCCCTTGCTTTACTGATAGACGAAAAAAGTACAGGCAGACTCATTGGTGACAATGGGGGCTTTGCTTCTATAAATGTGCTTATGAACAATCCCAATTTGCAAAATCCTGGAAATCTTGGACTAAGTGTAACTTCATCCGCAGATATGGGAACGGTAAGTATCTTACGCGGTCACAAAATTCAAACCCAGGGTGGTTCACCATTTAGCATTAAAAGAAATTATGCAATTGAATCAAGCAATGGTGAAAATTTCAATGGATTGCTTCGGTTTGCATATTTCGATGACGAATTAGCAGGAATTGACGAATCTGTATTGCAAATATGGAGCAGTATTGATGCAGCGAATTGGATAAATGAAGGATATACTGCCAAAGATGAAACCCAAAATTATCTGGAATCATCCAATATAAACAGTCTGAGTTGGTTTACGATGAGCAATCCAACCCCGGGTATTAAAAGCGATCCCGTATTTGATTACAGAGTAAATAAAGATTTAAATAAAACCAAACAGATTCTATTTGATGCAAAAGCTATTCCAAACCCATGTATTCAAAACGAACCTGCCTGGATAGAGTTGACTGCCAGTCATGAAGTAAAAGGAATCATTCAACTGATCAATCCGATGGGAGAAATCGTAAATACACAACCATTCCAAACTAAAATCGGCTATGAAAAATTTCTGCTTTCCACGCAGGACTTGATAAAGGGAATGTATTTTGTTAAAGTAACTCTCAATACAGGAAATGTAAAAAATTTAAAATTGCAAATACAATAGGCCGAAATTAGTACAAGTTCAGGCGTATGAATTTTTAGGTTTTTTATTTGCTCTTACATAATTTCATTGATGAATCATCCTTTAACGGTTTGAATGCATTCTAGACAGCTGATCAGTACCAATACCAAATTGCTATATGTCAATACCGAATGAATAGCTTTAGCTAAATTTTAGTTTCAATTATTCTATTTTTAAACATTATATTGGAACTAATTTGTCCATTTTTACGTTATAGTAATCAAGTTTGATTTTACTGAAAGGTAAAATACTAGAAAATCAGGTAAAATTAAGTTTTTTCAAATTTTCAAAAATCATTAAATCTGTAACATCATGAGTAAAGACAAAGGCGTTAAAAATATTAAAAAAGCCCCGGCTGACAAATCAAGAACCAAAGTAGTTTCTGATTACAAAGCAGAAAGTAAAAGCAGCAGTTCCAGCGGATTAAATAAAAACTCATCAAAAGGCGGAGGATCTAATAAATCTTAAGAGCGATCCGGTTCGAAAGTTAAAAATGTTCCTCTAAGCTGCACTTTCTTGTATATTTGGATATGAATACCATCCAAATAAGGAGAAGCATTTTAATTCTACTATATCTAAGTTCGGCATTCAGTAGTTTCAGTTTGAATGCACAAAATTCCAAGCCGATTTTTGTATTGGATGCTTCAAATGCCATTCCGGGACCAAATAATAAAATAGCGAACTGGGCAGACCCTATCAGTTTAGTAAAAGCTAGTCAGAATAATTTACAAAATCAACCGGAGTATATATCGGCAGGAATAGCTGGATTGCCAACAATTCGCTTTAATGGCGTCTCTAGTTTTTTGAATGCACCTTCCCTGTTTCCTGTAAATAAGGACTATACCATAGTGGTAGTTTGTAAAGCAAACGGTCCATCTAATAATATACTGGGTGGCACCACACATACCTTATGGATGGCTGGAAATACCAGTACCAAAATATTGCACAATGGCGATTTTAACAACCAGGTTAGTTCGAGTTTTGATCCGGGTTTGGAACCCGTTTTAATTGTTGCACAATACAACAATTCAAGCCAGATAGGCAAACTGGTTTTAAATGGTATTTTTGAAGACTCTTCGTATTGTCCCCGAAATTTAGATAACAGCATTTACATATCTGCTTACCAGGGAGGCTATCATTTTAATGGTGATATTTCAGAAATTCATTTGTATGATCGGTATTTGGAAATCACAGAACGTAAAAAAATTGAAACTGCATTGAAACAAAAATATTCAATTAAAGACCCACCCCCACCGGATACAAGCTTCAGCTTAATTCCAAAAGATTATCAATTTTTTCCCAGAGATTCAAATAATGAAGCATATGTATCGGTCTCCGGAACTACCATCCGCTCGGGTTTTGATTCCATTGCATTGCTTTTATACAGAGAAAAAATTCTGCTTTCAAAAACAACACAAGGTTTGCAATTTGATTCATCAGGCAATGCCCGTTTTCTGCTCAGCACGAAAATAAAAGCTGAATTGGCCAATTATGCTATTGAAGTAAAATTGATTCAAGATTCAAAAGACAGCCTGCTTGCACGACGAGATCATTTGGTTTCTGGTGATGCTTATATAGTTACCGGCCAATCCAATAGTATTTTTGGAGGCAATCCTTACACCAATTCGTTTATTAGAACATTTGGTAAAAATTATTCACTCAATAAATCAGATACCAATTGGACCATAGCATCGGCAGTTGGATATGGCGGCGGACCGGATATAGGAGCCTGGGGAATGGATCTCGCAAAATCAATTTTGGAAAATTACAACATCCCTGTTTGCATTTTAAATGGTGGTGTGGGTGGAACATCCATCCAACAGCATCAGCGAGATGATTTGAAACCTAGCCTTCCGGCAAACATTTATGGAAGTTTATTGTACAGAGCAATAAAGTCCAATCTGGCAAATTCAGTCAAGGCCATATTCTGGTATCAAGGGGAAAGCAATGGCAGTGCAGCTTACTTTGATAATTTCAAAAATTTATATGAAGATTGGAAATTAGATTTTCCAAATGTGCAGAAAATTTATGTGGTACAAATACATCATGGTTGCGGCGCAGGAGATCATTCCGCTTTGCGTGAAATTCAAAGAAGATTGCCTGAAACGTATTCCAACATCGAAGTGATCAGCACCATGGGATTGCCTGGTCATGATGGCTGTCATTATACTCTGGATGGATATTTGCGTTTGGCTAAAAACATATTTCCCCTGGTTCAAAAAGAGTTTTACCAGGGTACTGATGAACCTGCTATGTATCCACCCAATATTAAAAGGGCTTATTTTAGCAAACAGGACTATTCAGAAATCACTTTGGAATTTCAAAAGGAGCAATCCATTTTAAACGTACAGAATGACACACTTATCAATGGTACCCAGATTTTTTTGAAAGATTATTTTGCATTGGATGATCAGTGGAAGCAAATAAAAGAGTTACATGTAGAAGGGAATAAATTAAAACTGGAATTGAAATCAGCGGGTCAGGTAAAAACAATTTCGTATTTGCCGGAAGTTAACTACCACGAAATCAATACCGTTTATCAAGGACCTTATTTAATGAATCAAAATCAATTGGGAGCCTTGAGTTTTGATAAATTTCCCATTGAGAAAGAAATTCCAACAGCAACTGATTTTGAAAATGAAACAATAGAGCCGAATATCATTTTGTATCCAAATCCGGCATCAATCCAGACACCCATACAAGGTATTACCAATTTCAAACAAGATTTAGATCAGGTGGAATTGGTATTTAGAAACACAATGGGAAAAATAATATTTCAAAAATCGTTTCCACATCTGCCATCCGGCATCAATTTATTGGAATTTGATATACAAAACGAAATTCCACAGACTTTGATTTGGCAATTTAAATCACAAACTTATTTTGAAACAGGAAGGTTATTGACCTATTAATTTTAAATAGACGCTATTCAACAATCAGGTTTATATTGAGATTTCTTATTTAAATCATAAGAACAGCCGGTTTACCATTACGTTTAACCGTATTTAATAAATTCAAGCATCAAACTAAATTTTTAAAATTAGTTTTGTGCTGCGAACACATAAAAATCATGTCTACAGCTTTAACTTTACTAAAGCAGTATTTTGGCTATAGCCAGTTCCGTCCACAACAGCAGGAGATCATTGATAGCCTGTTACGGGATAAGGATGTATTGGTATTAATGCCCACCGGTGGGGGCAAATCTGTTTGTTTCCAAATACCTGCTTTGATAAAGCAAGGTATGGCACTGGTAATTTCTCCATTAATTTCTTTGATGAAAGACCAGGTAGAAGCATTGGCGGCAAATGGTATTGCAGCTGGATTTATAAACAGCAGCATGTCGGCTTCGGAAGAATTTGAAATGATAGAAAGATCACAAAAACAACAACTAAAATTGTTGTATTTGTCACCTGAAAAAGCCCTAAGCCTTTCAGGAGCTTTTCTAAAACAACTGTCAATATCAATGATAGCCATTGATGAAGCACATTGCATCTCACAATGGGGTCATGATTTTAGACCGGAGTATGCACAATTAAAAAATCTTCGGAAACAACTGAATGCAATTCCAATCATTGCATTAACAGCTACCGCAGATAAAGTTACACGGAGAGACATTGTAAATCAACTTGAATTGATTGAACCGGATTTGTATGTTTCCTCATTTGACAGGCCAAATTTTCACTTATCTGTTAGAAGTCAGATTAAGGAATCTCAAAAGCGGGATGAAATTCTGGAGTTTATCCGTCTACATGACGACCAATGTGGAATTATTTATTGCCTATCAAGAAAAAATACTGAAACATTGTGTGGCTTTTTAAAAGATCGCGGAATCAATGCGCAGCATTATCATGCAGGGATGACATCTGCGGATCGATCAAAGGTTCAGGAAGATTTTATCTATGATAAAACGAAAGTGATTTGTGCAACCATTGCCTTTGGGATGGGTATTGACAAATCAAATGTGCGTTGGATCATCCATTACAACCTTCCAAAGAATATGGAAGGCTACTATCAGGAAATTGGACGAGCGGGCCGTGATGGTGCTCCAGCTAAAACCATTTTATTCTACAACATTTCTGATCTGATGATGCTCAATAAGTTTGCTTCAGAAAGTGGTCAGGTTGAACTAAATCTTGAAAAACTCAAACGCATGCAGCAATTTGCTGAAGCACGTGTTTGTCGCAGAAAAATTTTACTGAGCTATTTTGGCGAAAATTACAATCAACATTGCAATTCTTGTGACATCTGCGACAATCCACCCAATTATGTTGATAAAACGCAACTTGCTCAAAAAGCAATATCCGCTTTGCTCAGGGCTAAAGAAGCCATAGGCATCCGTATGTTGATTGATATTCTTCGCGGATCAATGAATGCTGAATTGATCGCAGCAGGCTATAATCAAATTAAAACCCACGGCGCAGGTAGAGAATATTCTTACGATGTGTGGCAATCGTATATTTTACAACTTTTGCAAACAGGTGTTTTTGAAATGGCTTATGACGAGGGATTTGTTTTAAAAGTAAGCGATTATGGCCGACAGATTGTCAGCGGAGAAGCAAGCATCGAGTTGGCTGAAGAAATAGCAAAGCCAAAACGGAGCTTTGCTAAGAAAGAAACTGGAAAGGGCCATGCTGAACCTGATCTTTTTTCAGAACTTCGTTTGCTAAGAAAACAAATTGCTGAACGGGAAGCACTACCTCCGTATTTGATTTTTCATGATAGTAGTTTATTAGAAATGGTCGATCAAAAACCAGTAACCCGTGAACAGATGATTAATATTTCCGGTGTTTCGTACGTAAAGTATTTAAAATACGGCCACCTGTTTGAAAAATTGATTCGTAAGAAATTGGACCTTCCTCAAACTAATTCCGACGCAGATTTGGATGAATTTTTCAGTGATGAAAAAATGGCGAGCTATATTAAAGAATTAAGTAAGTACCCGGTTCGGATATCTCATCCTACGATCGCTTATTTGCTTTTAGGTACGAAACGCGATTCTTTTCCGGATGAAATTTATAACATCAGTTATTTTGGCCTGTTAAAAAATCAGGCGAACTATAAAATGATTGCTCCAAAATTACAAGTTTATTTTAAAAACAATCAAATTGAAACTGGAACCCCAGTAGAAATTGAGGCTTCAAATTTTTTTACATTGCCTACTAAAAATGAATTGACTCCAAATCAAATTCAGTTTTATAAAGATACCGTTTCCGGATTTGAATCCAGTCGACCATCAGATTCTATTGAAAATGAATTTATATTACAACAGCGCAAAGATTATCCCAGAGCTTATGAATACTGGAGTGAAGATGAAAATTTAATTTTACTGGAACTTTGCAAAAAAACAAATGACCTAAAACTTCTTTCAGAAATCCTCCAGCGCAATGAAGCAAATATAAAAACACAATTTAAAAAGTTGAGAAAGTAATGCCTCAAAAAATTGAAGAATTGCCACGAATACACGAATTAAGGACGAATAAAATATTCCATTTGTTTTTTAATTCGTGTATTCGTGGCGATTCTTTTTTATTCAATTCGTCTTTAATTCGTGCATCCGTGGCATAATATTCTATGAAAAATGTTAAAATAGTAAATGCATTAAATTTTAATAAACTTAATAGATTCACCTGGTTTTGACTTATAGTAAAGTTGAATTATATAAACAGCTTTATTTAAATTCGAAACATCCAAATTAGTTTGTTGCATACATGTATTTGTTTCAATTGCAACATTTCCTGAAAGATCAATTAGCTTAATTTTATCTGGAACGCCATGAGCGGAAATTATACTTATTTGTTCACTGGAAGGATTGGGATAAACATAAGATTCATTTTGAATATTTGGATCTAGCTTTGTAGCAACTGCACAACAATATTCATAAGGACCGATATCTACAGTAGCCACACCATCGGCATCTCCATCGATGGGTCTTAAACGACCATCGAAATCAACATCTATGCTTCCGGTCAATGGCTTCCCTTTATCAATTGCCAAAATGCTTAAACTTGTTAAATGAAAATCAGTTGAAGAAACGAAATTTGGATCGCCCTGAATTCCATTTTGCTCATGTGTTGGATGATTCGCACGAAATGTTGTCAAGGATGTATAAAAATTGTTGCCAACATTCAGAATATTTCTTCCACCAGCCGGATAATAGTAAAGGTTGTTGTCGAGTGTTATTCCATTAAGTCCTGTATTTGATATGAAACCAAGCAAACTATGAACAACAGTAACAGTCGTTTTATAAAAAATGTTATTTATAATTTGTAAGTTGATTGGATTGATTGCATTGGTCAGAAATAAAAAGGGTTGATTCGCACCGGTATGAATTAAATTATTAAAAAAGTAAACATCCTTTACTGGACCATTGTCTGATATAAATACCTGTGCAGGAAAAATATTGTTGCGCACCATGATGTTTTCACTTAGTAAGGTTTGAGTACCAGATTCTGAACTTATTCGCAATCCTTGTGGTGCATCATAAATTAGATTACCCTCGATAATAACATTTTTAGTTCCGGAAGATTGATCTCCACCAACATGCATCGTGTGGATGTAGGTATTGTGAATTCGGTTGTTGCGAATGATTAGATTTTCTGAAGCCCTGAGTTTAAGTCCATCATCCGCATTTTTTATTTCATTGCCCTCAAATAATATATTTTTTGATTGGCTGATGTAGATGCTATGTACGAAAACACTGCCGCAGCCGTTGCTGTCCAGCACATTGCTTTTAAATTGGACATCCGTGGCAGAGCAAAATATTCCTTGACCCTGATTGTCGTTGCCATTTTTTTCGAGCAGGCAATTTTCAACAGTAATATTGTTTTGATATAAAATCATTCCATTTTGGCAGCCGGTGATATACAATCCATCTAAAATGATGTGATGCGGTTTAAGGCTATAAAAACTTTCATTAATATAAACGCCAACAGGTCTGTTTCCAATAGCAGAATTGCTTACCAGGGCTAGATCTTGAAATTTTAAATAGGATGATGCAGCATTTGCTGACCCACGGCATAATAAAATTTCACCCGCACCAGTTTTGTTTATTCTTGGTTTGGCGCCTTGACCATAAGCTCCAATAAAAATGTACATGTTTGCATTGCCTTGTGCAGCATTTGCTGTGATCCCATTGGCACCCGACCACTGGTCTCCCCGTTTTAAAAAAATACTATCCCCCGGTTTAGCGATTGTATTTAAAAGTGCATTGAATGCAGTAAGACTTTTTTTGGGACCATCTGTATTGTTGGCATTAGGCATAGAAAATCTTCCACTCCACGAATCATTTCCGAGGCTTTCAGAAAAATAATAATTTGTGGAAAAAATGTTAGAAGAGTTGAAAATCAATAAAAAGACAAGGAAGCTACTTAGTTTCATTTATTAAATTTTAAAATAATAACCCATTCGATTATGGATTTAAACAAAATGAGAAATTAAATTTAATAAATTATTCACAAACTATCTAAATTCATAATTCAATCCATTCGCTTGAGTCAGTAAATTAGATGGAGCATCAGTTGCTGTTGCTCGACCTTCCAACTTGGGTGATACCGGAGAATGTTTTGCTAAATATTCTTCCATGACATCATGAATCAAATTTGGCATTCGATTTATTTTAGTCACATTTTTAATTCTACAGATTATATTTTTGGGATCCCCTTCGCGTTCACAGGATACGATGGTATAAATTTTCCTGGGATCTAATTTTTTTCCCTTTATCAATACTTCATTCAATCGATTCCCAAATTTTTTGGCAATCGTAAAATTTACTTTCATCCCTTGAAACCGAACCAACCAGCCGCCAAAACGTTTGGCTGGATCTGTAGCAAATACATTTTCCAGTTCCTTTTCCATCCAATCAATTAATTGTTGTCCGCTTACTTCAGCCTGAATTAAATTATTATTGCTTGGCAGCATGCAATATAGAAAATCTACTGTAATATCTGCTGTTCCGGATTTATCAGGATTCAAAGGTGGACAAAATCTAAAGCCATTTGAAACAGCAACATCCGGATTAAATTTCCACATAAGTGCATCTGTAATCATATTATCCATGGGTGTTTCCAAAATATAGTATCTCATCAACGGAGTTTTGGTTTTTCCAATAACGCGTGATAATTTTTGTTGAAATGGTTTGCTGACTTCATCAATCATTGAAACCATTTTTTCATCGGCTTTATATTTTTCAGGTTCCACTTCGATGAGTTGGTAGGATTCTTCTTTTACAATTCCATCTTCCAGTATGATATCTAATTTACCTACAAATGATCCAAATGCTCCAGGTTCCGTAACTTTTGCATAGGGCGCTTGCAATGGTTCACGTATTCGCTCGTGGGTGTCTGCTCCCAATATATAGTGAACTCCTTCCGTATATGCTTGAGATGCTAAGTAAATTTGTTGGGTAAGTCCCATATGCGTTAACACAAAAATCAATTGACATTTTTCCTGATCGCGTAAAATTTTTACATAAGAGCTGATATTGATTTCAGGCTTAGTAAATTTTATTCCCTGACTGTATGCAGGTGGTTGTCTGGTCGGCGTCATTGGATCGTTATACCCAATAAATCCTATTTTAATCCCTGCAATATAAAATACCTGGTAAGGTGGAAATAAAAAATCCGGACAAGCACTGTCGTGAAACATGTTGGTGCATACTTTTCGGGCATTGTATCCACCTAAATCATTTAGAAGCATTTTTTTTCCATAAGCCACTTCCCAATTCCCCGGAAGTACCAAATCGTAATTCAAATAATTCATCAATGGAACCATTGCCCTGCCTTCAGAAAGTGATGCCACACCACTTCCCTGAAAACAATCCCCACCATCAATTAAAAGTGAATTTGGGTTTTGATTTTTTAATTCCTCAATTAATGTTTTAAGATGAGCAAACCCACCGCGCTTTTTAAATACTGTTTGCTTGTCTTCAATAAATAACTCATCATGAACATGCAGCTGACCATGCAAATCGGTGGTGTGAAGTAAACTGATGTGCTGTACTTTACCGGATTGAATTAATTTAGATTTCAAAATATCTTGGGTCTTTCCTTCCTCCCACAAAGTCATTGTACTAATGGGTGCAATCCCAAGACCAATGCCGGCGATCCCTATTTTTTTAAGAAAGTCTTTTCTGGAAATCCCTTCCTGAGATGGAAGCTCATTGCAACCACAGGTGCAATGGTTTGTATGCTTTGTCATTTTACTTTTTGGCTTGTTTTTTTGCAGCAGCTATTGCTTCAAATGGACCGTATTTGTGTTGTTGCTCTGAAAAAGTATCGGCATAGGGTCCAAAAGGATGATCGATTGGTTTACCTGCAATTTTAGGCCAATCCATTTTTAAATCTTTTTGAGGTCGATCCTGTGAATTGACATACGCGGCAAGATCCCAGGCTTCTTCATCAGTCAGAATAATATTTTGATAACTGGCACCGAAGGGCATATTTTGTTTAATGTATCCAGCAAATCGAGACAAACGAAACAATCCAGCTCCTGTATTGTAACTTTTAGCTCCCCAAAGTGGTGGATATTGATACGTGATTCCATCGGGATTTAATTTTCCAGCCCCGGTATCTGTATGACAGCTGGTACAATGTTGTTGATAAGCAATTTTTCCCTTTATAGGATCCGCGGCTCTTTTCAAAAAAGGCAGCTCAACGATACCGGAACCTTTCGGTTTTTCACCTTTGGGTACATCAACACCCAACCATTCAATATAGGCTTTGATTGCTTGCATTTCTTTGCTTAAAGTATCCAACGCTTTTCCATTAAGACTTCGTTCGATACAATCATTTACCCGTTTGAATATAGTTTCAATACTACCGGAACGTTCTCTAAATTTTGGATACGTTGAAGCCACTGCGCTGTAATTATTTCCAAAAGGTTTGGTCCCTGCTTCCAAATGGCAATTCTGACAATTCATCCCGTTGCTAATCTGTGCTACACTGCCATTTGGTCCAAGATATTTTGCAGTATTCGCAATCAGATCCCTTCCATATTCGATCATAGCTTTGGATTCTGATTCCGGAATACTTTCAATATCAGCTGCCATCCAAATTTTATTTTTATCAAACTGGATTTGATTTGACTTCATGGCGTTATTAGATGCCACTGCATCTGAGTTACTGGAATTTGATTGTTGGTTTATTCTTAAAAATCCAGGAGGTCCGAATATAATAATTAAAATAGCTGCAATTAAAGCGATTGACAATAAACCGACTAAATTACTGAGCCGGTTAATCATTTCTACATAGACCCTATCTTTATCTAAATGCTCCATGAATATGGATTAATAATTTTCGAAGCCATTAAAAGCAATTTAATAAATAAATTCAATCAAATGTAAAATGAATTTAAAATCCTGCTTTAAGATAGCTCCATCCTTTTTCCTGTTTCATAATAATTTCACCAATCCCCATGGGCACATATCCAACCTCCGGAAGGATTTCTTCCTTTTTTATATTTTTTTGCTTCATGGTATTTTCACAGGCTACAAATCGAATGCCGGATTGAATAAACTCTTCAATTTTCATTTTCTGAGTTGTTTTTGCATTCATTACCATTTCAATTCCGTGTGAATGTGCGACTACCTCAATTTCAACTGCGTCTCCCCAACCTTCCCGCAAGTTTTTAAGATTGTTCATTAATCCTTTCCAGGCACTCGTATCGTTGGTAGTAAGTTGAATTACGACCCGGTGCTTTGCAGCAGTTGGTTTTTTGGATTTAGCTGGATTTGGACTCGTGGTACCTTGTGCCGAGAGACTATTTAGGAACAAGCCGGCAAGAAAGAATAAGACTATTTTTGACATGGTTTACAGTTTAAATATTTCTAAAGTCCCAAATATACTAAAATCCAGCTGCAAGCGAAATGCAAAATAAATGCGGTTACAAAAACTAATTTGAAACACTGGAGCTGCTTACCAAATGGTGGGAATGGTAATAAATTTATTTGAATTTTGTAAAGATGTAACGACCATAGGGAAATTTTTATAAACATGAATTTCCCATACAGTATTATTTTTTAATAAACCTTGTACAAAATAAAAACCAGGATTTTCCAATTCAAAGCTTAAAGAGTCCAATGGTGCAGTTACATTCAACTCCATAATTTTTTCTTCAATTAGAAGATCAAAAATAAGAATGCAATCTACGGGGCAATCGCTTAATGCTTCTAGTATTATATTATTATTTAAAGGAAATGAATCTCCGGCCAATCTTATATTTAATTTGTCAACAGACAATCTAGATTCATTTACTAATTTTTTAATCGAGGTAATTCTACAGGGGCCAGTTTTAATATCAATGGATTTAAAAACTTCATCCGGACATATTAACGTATCACTTACTGACAATTCAGCAGATCTGCCATGTCCGGCATCGGGAAGAAAATAAACCCTATCTGCATATCGGGATTGTTTTTCACGATTCCGTTCATCCAAATCCCAATTGGATGATACGATAGGATCATTCAATTCAAAGACGGTACCGGCATAATGTTTAATAAAGGGAATGCGTAAGACAATCCTAGGCATATCAAGAATTTAAAATACCAGGAACATGAGTTTTGACAATTTCATGACTATAAAAGGGAATCCAATTGCACTACAAACTATACCCCAGCGAAACAATTTTCCAGGCAGTAAACCGGTTTGATCATCTTCCAATGCAAAATGCCTGTTTGATTTATAAATATAATAATATATTTTAACCGTTTGTCCGACTTTATAAGGGCTTGGATTTTGAAAGGTAGAAGAATAGTGAATATAAATCCCATTGATTGTTTGAAATCGAACTACAGGTGCAACGGGATGGTTAGTATCGGATTCAATTTTATTACCGGATTCATCTCGCAATTCGATGACCAATCCATCAGCGACTTGGCCTTTTGATAGGGTATGTTCTATTTCATTGCTTTTTTGGTGTGCAAAGATCAATAGTACAGCACCAATTAAAAAGAAGTAAGGACCGATGGGGTATAAAATTTCTTCAACAAATTCCATTATTTATGAGATGGTTTTAAAATTCAAATGTTTCACATGCAAAGCCTGAAGCTAAAATAAGCAATTGTTTAGTATTGTAAAGCAATTTATTTAAAACCAAGTACCAAGGACAATCATCATTTAGTAATCATTCAAGAGCTATTTACCGGATCGCATAAACAAGAGTAACATGATCAAGGCACCGATCAGAACCAGGATAAAAATTGCAATGGGTATATACAAAATGTAATTTGCAAACCGTTCGTTTCCAATAGATTTCATATAATAGGATCCAAGTAAAATGCCAAGTGCCAAAAAGATGCGTTTAAAATTCATCCAGTTGTAATAATTTCTATCTGACCAATCATTGATTTGATAGAAATACAATAAAATAAACATCAATAAAACGAGACAAATTACAATGAAGCAAGGCCAATAAATTTTATTGAGGAGTGTGTGAAGCATGATTGGAGGTTAAAATTTGGTCATTTTAGGAATAGTTGGATTGTATAATTTTGCTAATGTACTGGAAAATATGGATTTTTGTAATTGTCCAAGTTTATTATAAGGATTTAATAAGTTGATTGCGAATCAGGAAATTAATCGTAAATTTATCAATGAATTTATTATATCCCTATTTTTTGGCAGTTCTATTTATTTAATTTGCAGGTCATGAAAGCAATTCAATTGGTTGTCCTTTTATTAGTTTTATTTTGTTTTCCCACTTTTTCTCAGATAAAATGGGAACTTACTAATGGACCTGAAGGAGGAGCGCTATCAGCTATTTGCAATAATGACAGTTTCGCCTTTTGGGGAGACAGATACAAATTATATCGTACTGCAGATGGAATAAAGTGGGAACAACTACCCTATGGAGATCTTTGGCCAATAGAATTAAACAATATTAAAATTGCGGCTTTGCAAAATTTTAATTATAGCAAGAATCAGTCTGGAAATTTTAAATTTATAGTGAGTTATGATAATGGTTTAAATTGGAAAGAGGGTAAGCTACCACCAACTTCGAATGGAGGTGGATTTTCGAATATGGCAGTTTGTACCCATGGCATTTATGTACCTGGTGGGATTGAGAATTTCATGTATAGAACTACAGATGATGGCTTGACTTGGTCAACTATACCAGCTCCTGGAAATTATTGCTATGATTTATTTGCTTTTGAAGACCAACTCTATGCTCTATGGAATAACAAATATTGGCGATTGAATTTAATTGGGCTGAATTGGGAACTCATTTCGCCCGATTTCGGAAAGGGAAATTATCCAAATGGAATTTATATTTCAGGTCAAAATAGGATTTTTTCAACTGAAAATTCTATTGTAGCTTCGATAGATGATGGATTAAATTGGAAAACTTCCAGCTTTGGTCGTCATAATAATGATGACCCATTTATTCCAATAGGTAAAAGAATTTATAAGCTTGGAAATTTTTCAGGTCTTTTGTATACGGAAGATTCTGGGCTAAACTGGCAAATAGTAAACATTGAAACTACGTATTCCATAATTGATTTGGCTAGTGTTGGAGGAAAATTATTAGGATCTTCTTATAATAAAGGAGTTTTATCATTTGATGAAATCAAGAGTAATTTCATCTCAGCCAACAAGGGCTTATATTCAGCGGTAGTCTATAACCTCGCATTAGGTACAGATTTTCTTTGGGCTGCCTGTGGGAATGGTGTTTTTGGATTCAATTTAAAAACATTCAATTGGTTGGATAATCAAAACCTTCCGATTCCAAAGTGGCAATACTCAAGAATTGCAATAAGTTCATCAGCTTATGTTGCCGGTAGCGAACAATATGATTCAAAATTGTATCTATCAAAGAATCAAGGATTAAGTTGGGATACACTCTTTCCTTTTAAAAATACAATGTTTGGGAATGCTATCAGTCAAATTTATTGGTTGAATGATGTATTGATTATTAAAGGAATTGATTATCCTGATGTAAGGTCAGAAGACTTAGGTAAAACCTGGATTAGTGATCAATATCCAGAGGATATTGTAGCATTTAAAAATAAATTTATTGGTCTAGACAAAACTCAAAATGTTTTGAAAGCCAGTATGGATTTTGGAAAAAGCTGGAAGAATTTAAATGCTCCAGGATTTACTCTTTTCAATTTATTTGCAACTGAAGACCGGCTATTTTTAATTGGTATTGAAAACCAGCATTCTTCGCTTTATTATTCTGATGACGGTGAGAATTGGATATATTCAAATGATGGCTTGCCAAATATTGATCTTGTTAATTTTGGATTAGAAACACAAAGGGGAGCTGCCTGGAAAAGAGACGAAAAGTATTTTTTATATGAGCCCTCCATAGGATTATTTGTTACAAAGGATTCTTGTAAAACATGGCTTTTTGTTGAAAAGGGTGATTATTCAAGTTTTGTGATGAGTGACACAAATTGTTTCGCTGGAAGCATATTGGGTGGTGGAGTAATAAAATCAGGCTTACCTCAAAATTTCAAATCAGTAACAAAAGGTCAAGTTTATAAAGATGATAACAATAATGGTATTCAGGATACTAATGAAATTCAGCTTGCTAAAATTAAAGTTGAGCTCTTCGTGCCAGGTACAAATGATCCATTTTGGTCCACCATCACAAATAATTCGGGACGTTATACTATAGGAAATAATAGCGGTAACGGTGATACAATAAGATTGGAATTGGATTCAAAATATTCTTATCAGATTAATCCAGCATATCATCTTTCTAGATTAGATAATACGGATTTGAATTTTGGAGTTAATTTTAATGAGAATGTATCGGATGTATCTGTTTCTGCTACTCATGCAGGTCATCCAAGACCTGGATTTGATATAAATACATTCATCAGTTATCGGAACGAAGGCAATCTTCCCCAAGAAGGAACGGTTAGTTTAAAACTAGATACAAATTACCATTTTATTTCATCCAATCCCACTCCTAATACAATTATTGGAAATGATAGTCTTGTGTGGAATTTCAGCCAATTGTTATTATTTGAGAATAGACAAATAGAATTACTTGGACAAGTTGATCCAGCAGCTCAAATTGGGAATTTACTTAGTATGCGCGGTCAGATCAAAACGACTTTAATTGATGAAAATATTATTAATAATAGATTTGAATTGGTAGACTCTGTGTTTGGGTCCTACGATCCTAATGATAAGCATGTAGAGCCTTTCAAGGGGTTGACAGAAGAGGATATTTTAATGGGGAAAGAATTAATTTATACCATCCGTTTCCAAAATACGGGAACTATTCAGGCTGATAAAATTAGGATAACAGATTATTTAGATACCGCATTAAATTTAAAAAGTTTACGGTATATATCATCTAGCCATCCTGTTTCAGGATTTAATTTATTGCCAGGTGGTATATTGGAAGTAAGTTTCGATCCGATTTCTTTACCTGCCAAAATTACCAATGAAGCTTCAAGTCAAGGGTTTGTAAATTTTGCAATTCAATGGAATAAATCATTTAATGCACAATACAAAATATTTAATTCAGCAAATATTTATTTTGATTACAATGCTCCAATTAAAACCAATTCAACTCAATCTGAAGTTTTGGTTAATACAAATACTGAAAATGAATGGAAAAATAATAATTCTGCTTCTGATTTAATTCTGATTCCAAATCCTGCAAAAAATATTGTTCATATAATTACTAAACATAATTTTTCAGGTCCAATTGATATTATACTTTTTAATTTGGAAGGAAAAGAGTGTTTTCGAAAACGGATAATTAACTCTTCGCAATTACTTGATATTGACACTCGGAATATTGAGAACGGCGTTTATTTACTATCCTTAAAATCAAACAAAACATTTTTTGGTAAATTGATCATTGATCATTGAGGAAAATTGGTTTTTACTTATCTTAATCTCCACCTATAAAACTTTTATGAATACCATGAAAAATTAGACCTTAGCAAATTGCTCAGTCTTGCAAGAAGTCGGTAAATGTGTTGGAGTAATAACTTCTCATCATGTCAGGTAATTTCGTTTCGTATTATACATCAGCAAATACCCTCTCTTGTTTGCATCACTTAAAAATGAACGGCTCACCAATGTTTCCATAAAAGGATGCTTTTCTAAAAATGGACTCAATAGTTTTTCAACTCTACCTTCTGTTACACCTATTCTTTTTGCAAATTCTATAAAGTCGGTTTTAGAAGGGTGTCCGCTTTTTTTGTATGCATCACTTTTAAAATTATCAGCAAACAATCCCCTGTCCAACGCAAAATCTGAATCGTCCACATGCAGCATTGTATTTACCAAATCGTAAGCAGGACTAAGCAAATAATCACCTTTGGATGATTCAAGTAAAGAGAAGTTTTTCAAATGTGCATCACCATTAGAGAACAGGAAATTGAAAGTTACCAACGAAAAATATTTTTCTATCTCCACTCTCCAAGCCGGAACATATTTTTGTATCAGCATTCCAACTTCTTCATAGCTGTATTCATATTTGAAATTAGCTCCGGCATTGTCTTTTGTTTTTCCTGCCAGTGTTGCAAAATCTTCCTTGCCCCACTTTCCGCCTTCTTCTTTTACATCAAATCGTTTGGTTATGTATGCAGGTGAACCATTCTTAAAAAATATCATAGCACATTCAGCAGTGTTTAATCCATAAACCTGTTTCGCTATTTGCATTGTCAGATGTTCGTTTGCCGGTACTTGGTCAACTTTCTTTAAATCTCTTGGTATGGGTTTCAATATGTAAGTTCCTTGCTCTCCTTCGTTTGTCAGACGCAGCAAATTTTTTTCAAGTCGAAAACTTAATTTTTCCTGCACACCCGATATGGAAATGCGTTTGCGGTTTTCCATAAATTTCTCTGCAACTTCTTCACTTTGCTGTGGCTGTTCATAAGGCAAAATATGATTTACCTTTTTGCCATTAAATAAATTTCGTAAGCAACTCGGACTGTAGGTAGTAAAACCTTTAGCCAAAGTTCCCGGACAATATTTTATTTCATCTAAGTTCATTTTGCTGTGATTGGCTTTACTGTTACAGCTCCTATCGTATCAAACTGTGCTATTGCCATCAACAAACCGAAATTGTCCTCTTCGTCTATTTTCAATTGAGTGCATTGCAATTTTCTGTTTACACCTTCGCTTAGCATGTTAAAGAAAAATGGAAACAAAAATTGGCTGCTGTATTCTTTTTGAGTTTTTGGAAGGGTCAAGCTGATAGCCGGTTTGTTTGTATCGGTAAAATAGTTGTCGTCATACCTAAACACAAAATGCTGACGATTTTCTTCAGTCAGCGTTCCTGCTAAAATTCCGTTACGGTATATTTCCATTGTTCTCATTTATTCAATGTTTCTTTTTCACTTCAAGTAGCAATTCCATTCCCAACACTTCTGCTAATTTGTTCAGCACTTCCAGTGACGGATTACCCTGTCCTCGTTCCAGTTTATACAGCGTATTGGTGCTAACTTTAGCCAGTTCTGCTAGGTGTGGTTGAGTTATGCTCAACTCTTTTCTTCTGTGTTTTATGGTTTCCCCAAATTGCTTGACTAACATTATAGTGTGATTTGTGTTACAAAAGTAGTTTTTGTTTTCTAATTAAGCAAGTAAAATCACAACATAATGTGATTTTGTAGAAAATTCATAGAAAATGGAAGGGCAAACCTTATTAAATCACATTATAGTGTGAGTTCACTTTTGTTTTATTGTCAGTTTGTTAAAGGTACACATATTCAAAGTTAGCAGTATCCCCAAGCATAGCAGTTAACTTTTACATATCGTTCAATACCTATTTTCTTGATTTTTGTTTCTATCAGGATCGCTTGAGTTCGATTTTCGTCAGGGATTGAATGAATATGGATCCAAGGAATTCCTTTACTTGTAAATTTTGATTTATTACGATTATGTTCTTCAAAACGCATTTCAAAATGTTGGGTAGAACCAACATAATATTGTCTTAGCCCCAATAAACTGGACAGTTTTTCTAAAACAGTTTGCTACTAATTCATAATTATCTTGAACACCTGTAAGGCGAAGGTAGGCCGTTTCGTTGAACTTGTCAAGGCTATACGGAGCGGAGCCATCGCAATAGCTTTCGCAGTCCGGCCTTGACAAGTCCACCGAAGCCGGCTCATATTGTTGCCTAACAGTTGCCCAAGACATTCCCTGTGTCCATTTCTACATTGGAGTTATAAATCCAATTGCACCGTGTTTCCTTTTGCTGTTATACCAGTCCATATATTTTTGGATATGTTGCTTTGCATCGTAGTAACTTGAAAAAACATACCGGTCAATGAGTTCAGATTGTTGGATGGAATGAAACGCTACGATATATGCGTTTTCTTCCGGTGTTGCAACGTATGTAAATTCTTGTAGCGCCTCCAACTCCTTTAAGGTTTGACGCACACTGTGAGCTAAAAATTGACTTCCATTGTCATTTCTTATGATAACACCTTTTAATCCAAACCGAAGGTCCAACCATCTCATAAGAGCCACTACTTCCTTTTGTCGAACACTACGCTGAAAAATCCAACATAGAATTCTACGACTGAACACATCCATGATAGCCAACTGATAATACCAACGTTTTTCACCATCGACCAATACATATTTTATATCAAGGCATAAATACTCCATAATTCGCTTTGCTTCAATGCGGCGGTGTTTTACCCATTTTCTTTTACCATGTATAGTTATCCGTTTACCACTCAACAAATGATTTTCCTTCATTAGGCGATACACCTTTTTTTATTAATCAGATACTCCAGATCGCGAAGTTCTTCTGTTATTTTCCGATAACCATAAATGCAATAATTCATTGTAAGTACAGCCCGAATTTGATCAACAACCAAGTTGTTTTCCACTAAAGCATTGTTGCCAATAATCGTATGTGTGCTCGGCTTTATT
Source organism: Saprospiraceae bacterium (assembly GCA_016787575.1). Classification (GTDB taxonomy): domain Bacteria; phylum Bacteroidota; class Bacteroidia; order Chitinophagales; family Saprospiraceae; genus Vicinibacter. Next base: position 78,581 of record JAEUUO010000021.1, read on the forward strand.
CCTCTTTGTCCCAATTGAACACGATAATACAAACTGCTTTTTGCAAGTTCAGCCCATTTACAAAGCTTATCCACACTTATTCGTTCTTTGTACCTCATTATCATTTCCTTTCTTTCTGATAATGGGCATCGCTTTTTTTTAATAGCTCTGTTTTAAATTCCAGTTCAAGGGCCTGGTTACCAATAATCCGTTTAAGCTTTGCATTTTCTTCCTCTAATAATCGTACCTGAGGAACTATCCGTCTATATTCTGATTTCAAGCCTTCCTTACCCTTGGCTAAATATTTACGCATCCAATTAAAGATTATGGAATTGCTCAAAAAACCGGACACAAAAGCTAAGCCTCTAGTCGGTTAGATAATAATTGATTTTTCTGTAATGGACTCATAAAGTTAATCGAACTGTGTTTTCTATGAGTATTATACCATCTTTCGATATAATCAAAT
>JAEUUO010000023.1 GCA_016787575.1 Saprospiraceae bacterium
ATTTGATTATATCGAAAGATGGTATAATACTCATAGAAAACACAGTTCGATTAACTTTATGAGTCCATTACAGAAAAATCAATTATTATCTAACCGACTAGAGGCTTAGCTTTTGTGTCCGGTTTTTTGAGCAATTCCAAACAGAGCCCAACAGTCTATAAGTCCAACCGTCTAACAGCCTATTAGTCCAATAGTCAAAATGGACTTTCCCCTTCCAATGCTACCATGAACTCAAATTCTAGTTTAATTTTGCCCTTCATTTTCAATAATTTATGCGCATTTCACTAAATTGGTTAAGGCAGTACATCGACATTTCGGAAAGCGTGGAGGAATTGGCAGATATTCTGACATCATTGGGATTAGAAGTAGAAAGTGTTGAGACAGTTGAAGAGCTCAAAGGTGGACTTAAAAATATTGTAGTTGCTGAAATAGTAGAATGCTGGAAACATCCGAATGCGGACCGTTTGCATCTCACAAAAGTGAATCCAGGAAATGGAGAAATTTTACAAGTCGTGTGTGGAGCACCGAATGTTGCTGCAGGCCAAAAAGTGTTTCTTGCACAAGTTGGGGCAAGCATCTTCCCTAAAAAAGGAGACCCTTTTGTAATAAAAGCCGGTAAGATTCGAGGGGAAGTTTCTGAAGGCATGCTGTGTGCCGAAGATGAACTGGGATTGAGCGAAAATCATGAAGGCTTGTTGCTTTTGGATTCAAATGCCATTCCAGGAACTCCCGCAGCTGATTATCTGAAATTAAAAACAGACGTTTATTTTGAAATTGGACTCACCCCTAACCGGGCTGATGCCACGAGTCATTTGGGAGTAGCCAGGGATTTATTGGCTTGGTACCGGGTTCATAAAGATCCTGCAAAACAACTTCGCCAAATTGAATTGGGATCTTTGGATATGGAGATTCAAGGCCATGAAATGAAGGTGCAGGTTTTAAACCCTGTTTTATGTCCACGTTACAGTGGAATCTGTATTTCTGGAATTGAAGTTAAAGAATCACCGGATTGGTTGCAAAAAGCCATCCGCAGTATGGATTTAAACCCCATAAACAATGTGGTTGATGTAACAAATTATATTTTATATGAATTGGGTCAACCTTTGCATGCCTTTGATTATGATCAAATTAAAAATCACAGCATAATTGTAGATACCCTGGATGCCGATACAAAATTTGTCACTTTAGATGGAGTCGAACGATCTTTGCGTTCTAATGATTTGATGATTTGTGATGGAGAGAAAAAAGGTTTATGCATTGCAGGAGTTTTTGGAGGATTAAATTCAGGAATCAGTGAATTAACAACTACAATTTTTTTAGAATCAGCTCATTTCAATGCAAGTACGGTTCGAAAGTCAAGCATGGCTCATAATTTAAGAACGCAGTCTGCACGTTGTTTTGAAAAAGGATCGGATCCAAATTTAACAATTTATGCTTTGCAACGAGCATGCTATCTTTTAAAGAAAACATGTGAAGCTCAAATCAGCTCAAATTTGATAGATTTATATCCGGTGCCAATTCAAGCTGCTAAAATAAAAATGAATGTAAACCAAGCTATTCAATTATCGGGAATGAATTTGGATCTGGATAAATTGAAACAGGTTTTGTTTGCATTGAATATGGAATTGGAAGATTTACAAGATGGTTTTATAAATGTTTTTGTTCCAACCAATAAACCCGATGTGTTGCGAATGCCGGACGTGGTGGAAGAGGTATGTCGTGTTTATGGATTTGAAAATATTCCCATTCCTGAAAAAATGCAGATTTCATTTCCTAAAAATGAAGATTCCTTATATACTATCAGAAAGGAAATTGCCGGATTCTTAAGTGCAAATAATTTGCAGGAAATTATGAGCTTGTCTTTAATGCGTTCCGGAATTTGCAATCAATCAGGTTTGTTTCGGGAAGAAGATTTGGTGATCATACACAATACCTCCAATATTCATTTGAATGCAATGAAACCAAGTATTTGTTTTGGTGGACTGGAAGCCATTCAATACAACAGCAACCGCCAACAAACAGATCTGTCATTTTATGAAATGGCAAAATCGTATGTTCGGAAAGGAGATCGGATTCAGGAAAAAGCAAAATTAGGAATTTGGTTATGTGGTTTGCAAAATGCTGCACTGTGGTCCGATCCCAAGCCAGCATCACAAAATTTTTATCAAATCAAAGCTGTAATTGAAAGCATCTTGCACCGATTGCAGTTTCCAATTCCAACATTCGAATCAATTGAAAATAAAAATGTGTTTGAATGGGGTCTTGAATACAAATCTGAAACTACAGAAATCATACAATTTGGAAAATTGCAATCAAAGCTGCTTGCAATTTTTGATATTAAAAAGGAAGTCTTTTACGCTGAAATAGATCTGGAAGCATTGGCTGCAATGATTTCAAATAAACCAGCAGTGTTTACAGAGTTTAGTAAATTCTTGCCGATTAAAAGAGATCTGGCTTTGATTCTTGATCAATCTGTAAATTTCAGTGAGTTGCAAACTATTGCATACAAACATTCAAAAAATTTATTAAAATCCGTTCAGCTGTTTGATATTTATGAGAATGCAGAACAAATAGGATCTGGTAAAAAATCTTATGCCTTAAGTTTTACTTTTGAAAACCATGACCGGCAAATGAGCAGCGAAGAAATGGAAACACTAATGAATGAACTCATTTTAATTTATAAGAAAGAGGTAAATGCAATTGTAAGGCAATAGATAAAGATGCAAAGTGGAAAAGATGCAAGGATGCAAAGAGGCATTGTCCTCCTCTCCTTTTGTCTTCTTTTCTTTCTCTCCACTTTTCCGCTTCCTAGTTTTCCATATCAATAAGCTGTTGAATGCTTTCCTGATCTAGTACTCCAACTACAGAGTCTGCTTCAGTTACCAAAATTAAATTGGTTTGCCCTCGCAAAGCATACAGTGCGTGTGCAATGGAAGTGCTTGAATTTAAACTCAAAATTTTTGGTTGATAAATTTCTGAGATTCTTGTTTCAGGATTTAGTTTATAGGTTTCTTTTATTGCTTTTGCAGAAACGGTACCGCAATATTGACCATACAGATTGATTACCATAAAATGACGATTGGTTTGATGCATTATAAAATCGTAGGCATCTTTAACTGTAGTATAATCCGTAAAACTGTGGAAGTCTTTTCGATAGCAATCTTGAATGGTTTTATTTTTTAGAACACTGTCCAGAGCGACACTTTTATATTCCTGGGTGGCGTTCAAAAATATAAATACACCAATTATAGCAAGTGTATATGCTTCATAATACAAACCAACTATAATTAAAATAACACAAATAATTTGCCCGACAATTGAAGCGATGCGAGTTGCTTTCAATCGACCGAATCCCATTGCAAGTAATGCCCGCAAAACCCGTCCACCATCCATCGGAAATGCAGGAATCATATTAAAAACCACCAGCATGATATTGGAGATCATCAATAAAGGCAAAAAGCCTCTCCAATTGGAAAAATCAAGATTTTGAAAATTTTCCATGCTAAAAAATGGAGTTCCATAGAGGCTCAGCAAACTTATAAAAACTACAATTGCAATTATGATATTTACCATAGGACCCATGACGGCAATGATTAATTCCTGAATGGGTTTTTCAGGCATGTTGCGTAAGCGAGCAACCCCTCCTATGGGTAATAAGATAATATCCTCTGTACGGATGCCATAGCGTTGGGCGGTCAGTGCATGTCCGAATTCATGCAAGACCACACAAAAAAACATGGCCAATACAAAACAGATTTCAATAAAAATAGCTTCATAGCCTGCTCCTTGTGAAAAAGCATTTGATGCTACATAGACTAATATCAATATAAAGGTCCAATGGATTTTTACCGGAATTTTGGCAAAAGTCCCGACTTGCCAGGCTTGTTCAAACATAGTTTTATTTATTCAATCCACATGGGTTGATACAATTGTCCCGATAGGATTGCTCTTGATATAACAATGCGTTGCACCTCAGAAGTTCCTTCATAGATCTGCGTAATTTTAGCATCGCGCATTAAGCGTTCCACATGGTACTCTTTTACAAAACCATAACCACCATGTATTTGTACAGCTTCCACGGTATGGCGCATGGCCACATCCGAGGCAAATAATTTGGCCATGGCAGCAGCTGTACCAAAATCAAGACCCATGTCCTTCATCCAGGCAGCACGCAAAACCATGAGACGGGCTGCTTCAATTTCTGTTGCCATATCGGCCAATTTAAATGCTATAGCCTGGTGGTTGGATATAGGTTTGCCAAAGGTTTTGCGCTCCTTGCTGTAATTTAATGCCAGTTCGTAAGCTCCTGAAGCGATTCCCAATGCCTGGGAAGCAATTCCAATGCGACCACCGGTCAAAGTTTTCATGGCAAATTTGAACCCGTCTCCCGGAGGGCCCAATAAATTTTCCTTTGGGACGATCACATCATTGTACATGATACTGGTGGTATCAGACGAGCGAATCCCTAATTTATCCTCTTTATTGCCAATACTTACGCCATTCCAGCCGGCCTCAACAATAAAAGTACAAATACCTCTGCTACCTGCTTCCGGATTGGCCTGAGCCATAACCAGATGCAAGCTGGAACTACCTCCATTGGTAATCCAGTTTTTAGTACCGTTGAGCAGGTAATGGTCACCTTTATCTTCGGCAGTTGTTTTTTGACTTGTGGCATCGCTGCCAGCTTCAGGCTCAGATAAACAAAACGAACCGATCCATTCACCACTGGTCAACCGGGGCAGGTATTTTTGTTTTTGTTCTTCGGTTCCCATTTTCTCCAATCCCCAACAAACCAGACTGTTATTTACGGACATGATCACCGAGCACGAATTGTCGATTTTACTGATTTCCTCCATCGCCAGCACATATGAAATGGTATCCATTCCGCCTCCACCGTATTCAGGAGAGACCATCATCCCCAAAAAGCCCATTTCTGCCATTTTCTGAACCTGCTCTTTGGGAAACTGCATTTTGGCATCCCGTTCTATAACCCCAGGTAGTAATTCCCTACGGGCAAAGTCCCTGGCAGCATCTCGTACGGCTAGCTGTTCTTCGGTCAATGTAAAATACATGGATTAAAATTTTTGCGAAGATACTAAAAGGCTGGGAGGCTGATGTAAAATTGGACGGGGAAGAAATAAGGGATAAGCTAATGGCTAGGTTTATGGACTGTAAGTACTATTTCACAAAACCCAAAAGTTAAATTCCTTACAATGGTTTTTAGATACTATTTAAAATTTAGAATTTTTTTCTTCAATACTTCTTATTCCTCTCCCAATAATTCTGTGCTTCGATTTCTTCTAACACATTTAGATAATTTTTATAACGAACTTCACTGATAATTCCGGCCAGCATTTTTTCTTTTACGGCACAGTCTGGTTCGTTGCGATGGGTACATTGAGAGCCAAATTTACAGGATGTTGATGCTTCAAAAAATTCGCGGTAATTGTGTGCCACATCCATAATTTCCAGATTGTTAAATGACAGCGATTTAATCCCGGGTGTATCAATAATAAATGTTTGTTCATTTACCGGAAACATTTCTGCGAAAGTGGTTGTGTGAATTCCTTTGCCACTATATCCAGACAACTGGCTGGTTTTTAAATTTAAATCTGGTTGCAAGTTGTTAATTATAGATGATTTGCCAACACCCGATTGTCCGGAAAGCAAGTTTACTTTTCCTTGTATGCATTGTTTTAATTCTGCAATGCCGGTTTGGTCTTTGGATGAAACAGCTAAAACCTTATAACCAATTGTTTCATACAAATTTTTAATATCTAAGAAAATCATTCGATCAACTTCTGTATAGATATCCCATTTGTTAAAAACAATAATGACCGGAATATTTTGGGGCTCAGTAGTCAATAAAAAACGATCAATAAATCCTGCTTTCAGATCGGGTTCGCGAATGCTGGTAATTAAAATTGCCTGGTCAATATTGCAAGCAATTAAATGCAATTGCATGCGGGATTTTGGCGATTGCCGGGCGATGTAATTTTTACGGGGGAGAACGGATTTGATTAAGCCATTGATTTCATCTTCCAGTTCGACTTCTACTTCATCACCTACTGCAACCGGATTGGTTAGATTTTCTTTGTCCAATTTTAATTTTCCAACAATTCGGCTGGGTATGGTTTTTTGTATTTCTTTCACATAAACTTCATACCAACTTCCGGTTGAGCGAAAAATCAATCCATGCATTTCAGGATCTTTTAACTTGAAGCGGTGATTGGTTTTTTACCAATTGCGCGATAGATTTTATTTGGTGTGGATCTTCTTCAAATAAATTTCCTACCACGATAACATCTGCTCCGGCTTGTAATATTGAATGAGCTGTTTCTGCATCCCTAATTCCACCTCCTACAAAGAGAGGTAAACGGATGTGATCACTTATTTTTTTGATCATCGGTTCCGGTACAGGTTTTCTAGCCCCACTGCCGGCATCCAAATAAAGCAATTGCATATTTAGCAGTTCGCCGGCCATGGCTGTAGCCAATGCAATGTCAGTTTTGTTTGCAGGTATCGGCTGGGTTTGACTGATATAGGCTGCAGTGTTGGACTGCGCTCCGTCAATCAACAAATAAGCAGTAGCTAGCACTTCGAGTTGGCTGGCTTTGAGGCGCATGGCAGATTCTACATGTTTACCAATCAGATAATCTGGATTTCTTCCAGAAAGTAATGACAACAACAAGATGGCGTCTGCTCCGGAATGTATTTGTTGCCCATTTCCTGGAAAAAGTATGATCGGTATATTGGTCATTTCACGGATCAGTTTGATGGTTTCATCCATCCGATCTTGCAGGATCAAACTGCCACCGAGGAAAAAGTAATCCACATCCTGTTGATTGGATAATAATAGGGTCTGCTCTAAATTTTTTAATTTTAAATAATCCGGATCAATTAATACAGCCAAGCTTTTAATCCCAAGTGATTTCTTTTTTAAAATTCCCTTTAATAGCTGTCTGGACATGTATTTAATTTAGAGTGCATTCTGAATTTTGGTTTTTTTAAAAACATCATTCACTTAAATTGAGTGCTTCATCTTTACCCAAAGCTTTATAACGTCCTTTTGAAAATTTGCTCCCGTTAAATTCCAATGTTGGTTTTATTTGTTCCTGTGTTATAGCATCCAATTTGATAAAGTCTGCACAGCGCTTCGAGCAACATGCTTCGTATTTAATGGCACATTCCGGACATTGAATAAACAAAATGTGACATTGATCGTTTTTACAATTGATGTGGTGATCACATACAGTTCCGCATTGATGACAATGGCTGATTACAGTGTCTGTAATTCGTTCACCCAGTCGTTCGTCAAAAACAAAGTTTTTTCCTAAAAATTTGTTTTCAAGATTTTGAGATTGCACTTGTCGGGCATATTCAATAATGCCACCATTTAATTGAAATACATTTTTGTACCCTTTGTATTTCATGTATGCGCTGGCTTTTTCACAGCGGATGCCTCCAGTGCAATACATGAGTATGTTTTTATCTTGCTGAGCTTTTAATTGTTCTGCTATGATTGGCAATGATTCGCGAAAGGTAACAACATCAGGTGTAATCGCATTTTCAAAATGGCCGATTTCTGATTCATAATGATTGCGCATATCAACGATTACAGTATCCGGATGATTGCACAATTCGTTAAATGCAGCTGCATCCAAATGAACGCCGCATTGCGTTGCATCAAATGCAGGATCTTCAATACCATCTGCCACAATCTTTTTACGGTGTTTAATAATTAATTTAAAGAACGATTTACCATCATCTTCAATCGCATAATTAAGACGGATCCCTTTTAAAAATTCAATTTCATTGATAAGTTGTTTAAAAGCATCGAGGTTTTTATCAGGTATTGAAATCTGTGCATTAATTCCTTCAAAAGCAAGGTAGATTCTTCCCAGTGTTCCCAGGTCATCCAGTTTTTCGAATAAATAATTTCTAAAAAAATCTGGATTTAGTATTTTACAATATTTATAAAACGAAATGGTAATGCGATGCTCTTCACTCTTGCGCATTTTTTCAATTAAAACATCGCGATTGATGGTATTGTAAAGCTTTCTCATATTTTAGCAAACTTACATTTTCACAAAGGATTGTTTGTCTGCTCCCTGGATTGATTGGATAAAATAAATGCCCGGTTTAAGTTCAGATAAATTAAGCGTATGCGTTTTTTCACTAAACGAAAAACGTTTCAATTCTTTTCCCATTGCATCTAACAATTGAAAGTCCTGTTTTGCATTGTTCGATTTAGCAATATGCAAAATAGCATCTACCGGATTTGGATATAATTGAAACGAACTAAAATTCGATTCAACTACTCCTACATACAATTTAGCTTTTTCAACTGCTTTTAGTGCATTGATCAATCCATAGCCGTATGTATTGTTGGGAATGCGGGTTCCAGAATAAGGAAAACAATCAAAATCTGCTACAAAGGGTTCAGCAGTTTCTTCAATGATCGTTTCAATGGTTTCAACCCGCCCAGCCAGCAGTGGATTTGCTGAAATCATCAAAGCAACCAATCCTGCAACATGAGGTCCTGCCATGCTGGTGCCATTCCAGGAAGCAAATTGTCCGTCGGGTAGCGTAGATAATACATCTGATCCGGGAGCCACTACATTGGGTTTAATACGCACTTCTTTGTAATTATTCACTGGGCCGTTGCTGCTAAAATTGCTGATGTGGTTATCAGGATGAAAGGCACCCACTGAAAAACTGCCTTCGTAAATTGCCGGCACATGGCGCAAGGTATTGCAAGCTGCTCCGTCATTGCCAGCAGAAACTACAACTACAACCCCCGATTTACGTAAATTTTCAACTACCAATTCCATAATGGGAAATACCGTAGTATCACAACCCTCCTCCAAACTGCAATACCAACTGTTATTAATGACATGAGGTGCCATCTCGGGTTTTGGATTTTTCCCGTTTAAATCATAAGGTGCAAGAAAAAATTCAAAACATTCTATATAAGTAGAAGGAGCACCATTTCCTTGTTCCATATTCCGGCAACCAATCCATTGAGCTTCTGGTGCCATTCCAATTGCGTGGTCGGCGGTTTCACCAATCATAGTACCGACGGTATGCGTTCCATGTGAATTGTCATCGCAGGGTTCCACTAAATTCAATCCACAAGGATTTGTTTGATTTCCGCTTAAGGGACTTATTTGATGTATGGCATCATGCCAGTTGTAATTGTGGTCCACCATCCCATTGTTATATCCCCGATAGCGATTTTTTATGGCAGCCACATCCCAACGAACACCGGTGTCTTCTCCCGCAACCACAATGCCTTGTCCTTTGATGCCTAAATCCCAAACCTGGTCTGCACCCACGCGCTTGATGCCCCAGGTAACTTCGGGAGCTCTTTGCTGAAATTGCAGACTGGCATCCATCTGAGGAACTCCACGGTGAGGTGAATCATAACTTACACGATCTATTTCCGGAAGGGAACTTATTTGGAATAACTGTTCCTTATTTACTTCTGCCCAGATTGCATTTACCAAATAATAGGAATGGTAATTGATACCTTGCGATTTTAATAATTCCAGACACGATTTTTGGGTATTGGTTGCTGTTTGTTTCAACAATTGATAAGCAAGGTTTGCTTTTTGTTCCTTGGTCCAATTGTAATTAATTGTAGACAGGTCTGCTTGTTGTTTAAATTGAATTAAAACTGGAACTTTTTGAGCCGTTTCAAATTTTTTAAGTAAATCCGTTGAAATTTGAGCTTGTACAGTCAAAGACATTAAAACAAATAATAATATATAACGAGTCATCACTGAATTTTTTGCAAATTTATTGAATAATTATCAGCCTTTCAAATTCTGATTATAAACATATAAGGTAAAACCTTGCCTCTTGTTTAATTAATCTAATTTTGCAGCGTTTTGTTTATGAATACAAACAACAGTATGGCTCAACATCCAGAACATCCTTCTGACCGTAAAAAAGATCACATTGAATTGGCTTTTCGATCCCAAACCGGCATCCTTGATTTGGACGATCGTTTTAATTACGAACCCGTTTTAGCCAAACACCCATCTGAAAATCAAATTCAAGCCATTGCATTTGGCAATAAAACCCTTTCCTATCCTATCTGGGTATCCAGCATGACCGGCGGAACGGCCCAGGCAAAGAAAATTAATGAAAACCTTGCACTGGCTTGTCGTGAATTTGGATTGGGAATGGGATTGGGTTCTTGCAGAAAACTCATTGAATCTCCTGAGTTGCTGCCTGATTTTGATATGCGTGAAATTATAGGAAACGACTTACCCCTTTACATCAATTTGGGAATTGCACAAATTGAACAATGGTTTAGTCAATCCAAACAAGATTTAATTAAAAAATTGATTGATACCTTGCGTGCAGATGGATTAATAATTCATATCAACCCAATGCAGGAATTTATGCAAGCTGAAGGAGATCGATTTAAATATCCACCTCTAGATTCTATAAAAAAAGTATTGGATGCGTATAGCTTTCCAGTTATTGTAAAAGAAGTAGGACAAGGCATGGGTCCGGCAAGTTTAAAAGCTTTGTTGCAACTACCTTTGCAAGCAATCGAGTTTGGAGCCTTTGGAGGTACTAATTTTGCCTTGCTGGAGATGAATCGCAAGGAAGGCTCCCAAAACCTATTGGCAAGTTTAGCACAAGTTGGGCATTCTGCAGAAGAGATGATTCTCTTTTGCAATGAAATAGCCACAGCAAATGACATTGCTTGCAAGCAAGTCATCGTATCTGGAGGCGTGCGTGATTTTTTGGATGGATATTATTTTATCAGCAAAAGCAGGATTCCGGCACTTTACGGTCAGGCATCTGGATTTTTAAAACATGCCCAGGGATCTTATGATGAGTTGCGTTATTACATGCAACAGCAGATTCGTGGATTAAATCTTGCATTTTCGTTTTTAAAAATTAAAGACTAATTGGATACAAAAAAAACAGCTCCGGAATCAGGAAAAAAAATATCGGGATTTTCAAAACTATCCAAACGAGGAAAGATCAAATGGATGGTAGAGCATTTTTTTAAAGATCCTGAAAATGTGATGCACGAACTCATGAGTTATTGGCATCACAATGAAGATCAACAAAAAATATTGGATGGATTCAGTGAAAATACCATTACCAATTTTCCATTGCCATACAGTGTAGCTCCCAATTTTTTAATCAACGGGAAGACCTATTGTGTGCCTTTGGTAACAGAAGAGAGCAGTGTTGTTGCCGCGGCAGCTTCAGCCGCAAAATTTTGGATGGATCGAGGAGGCTTTCATGCGGAAGTTATAAATACAAGGAAGCTTGGACAGATTCATTTTAAATGGAAAGGTGAAGTTGAAAAATTAAAGCAATTTCTTCCGGACATACGACAAATGATGTTGGAAGATGCTAAAGATGTGACTCAAAATATGTTTCAACGCGGGGGTGGTGTAGAATCGATTGAAATAAAACAATGGAGTGGTATTGAAAATTATTTTCAGTTATTGATAGGATTTCAAACCTGCGATTCCATGGGAGCCAACTTTATCAATTCGTGTTTGGAATCTTTTAGCAGCAGTTTGGAAAATTTTTTCATGAATGCGGATTCATTGCCGGATGAATGGCGCGATGTTGAAATCATTATGAGTATTTTGTCGAATTACACTCCGGATTGTTTGGTTAGAGCCTGGGTACAATGCCCGATAAAAGAATTGGGTGAATTTGCAGGCAATCTCAGCGCTGAAGAATTTGCGGAGCGATTTTATACTGCAGTCCAAATCGCAAAAGAAGATCCATATCGCGCCGTCACTCATAACAAAGGAATATTTAATGGCATTGATGCAGTAGTATTGGCAACAGCTAATGATTTTCGGGCAGTTGAAGCTTGCGGACATGCTTACGCTGCGCGTAATGGGAGCTACAGCAGTTTAAGTGATTGCAAGCTTGACGACGGTGTGTTTTATTTTTCGTTGGAACTTCCACTGGCATTGGGTACAATCGGTGGATTGACAACATTGCATCCAATGGCCAAGAGGTCTTTGGAATTATTAGAAAACCCATCGGCAGAATCCTTGATGATGATTACTGCATCAACGGGTCTTGCACAAAATTTTGCAGCGATTCGTTCACTGGTAACAACTGGAATTCAATATGGCCATATGAAAATGCATCTTGTAAATATTTTACAACATTTTAAAGCGAGCGAAGCTCAAATCGAAGCTGCCAAAATACATTTTGCAAAAAACAAAGTCAGCTTTCATGATGTGCGCAGTTTCCTAGAAACCTGGAAGGGATAGTCTTTAGAAAGGAATTCTATAGTTTGTAGGAATTTTGCAATGATACAATTCTACAATGCTGCAATGTGAGGAAAGTCTTTAGAAAGGAAGCCTGTAGAGAATTGCTAGATCGCAATTTTACAATTCAATATAGTTGAATACTAAAATACTGTTAACCAATATGGGTTTTTAACTAATTGAAAGTAGACACTTTATAATTTGCGATTGATATTTTTATAACTTTGCATTTATTAAATTAAAATAGTATGGAATTTCCAAATTGCCCAAAATGTCAAGGAGGCAACACCTATCCTTTTGAAGATAATTACATTTGTCCGGATTGTTTTCACGAATGGAGTCTTCATGATCCAATTGAAACTTCGGAGTCAAGTGAACTGGTCGTAAAAGATGCAAATGGAGTTGTGCTGCAAAATGGAGATACCGTAATAACCATTAAGAATTTACCTGTTAAAGGAAGTTCACAATCAATCAAAGTGGGAACGAAAGTCAAAAAAATTCGATTGACAGATGGTGATCATAACATTGATTGTAAGATTGATGGATTTGGTTCAATGGCATTGAAATCTGAGTTTGTTAAGAAAGTTCTATAAGAGAGAAGGCTATTGTCTGTAGTCTATAGAGAATTCTGCAATGCTGCAATCTTACAATGCTAAAAATTTGTAATGGTTGAATGCTGCAATCTCTTTAATCCAATAATCCTGAAAACCCTGATTCAGACAAGAGGAGGAAGAGTCTATAGAAAGGAAGTCTATAGTCTGTGGAGAATTCTGCAATGCTGCAATCTTACAATGCTAAAATTTTGTAATGGTTGAATGCTGCAAATTCTTTAATCCAATAATCCTGAAAACCCTGATTCAGACAAGAGGAGGAAGAGTCTATAGAAAGGAAGTCTATAGTCTGTGGAGAATTCTGCAATCTTACAATGCTAAAATTTTGTAATGGTTGAATGCTGCAAATTCTTTAATCCAATAATCCTGATAATCCTGATTCAGACAAGAGGAGGAAGAGTCTATAGAAAGGAAGTCTATAGTCTGTGGAGAATGCTGCAATCTTACAATGCTAAAATTTTGTAATGGTTGAATGCTGCAAATTCTTTAATCCAATAATCCTGATAATCCTGATTCAGACAAGAAGAGGAAAGCTTATTGCGGAGAAGACTTTAGAAAAGAAGCTGATAGATAAATGCTTTTAATTGAACTTTTAATCCCTTTATTTGTTTCTCAATTTACAACTATTAAAATCATTTCCATGGATCTCATGCAACTTCTTCAAAGCCAGTTAAATGGTGATGTTTTAAGTCAGATTAGTCAGCAAATTGGTGCAGATGAAAATCAAACAGCCACAGCGGCAAATGGAATTTTTGCATCATTAGTTGGTGGTTTAGCAAATAATGCTACTAGCCCGTCTGGTTTGTCTGCATTATCAGCTGCGTTGGATCGGGATCATGATGGATCGATCCTCGATGATTTAGTGGGCATGGTAGGCGTTATGGCTCAAGGTGCATCCCCAGCAACCAATGGTTTGGGAATATTAAGTCATATTTTAGGAAATAAACAAGAACAGGTAGCACAACAAGTCAGTCAAAACTCCGGACTCAGTATGGGCCAGATTATGAAGTTAATGCCGATCTTGGCGCCGATTGTAATGGGATTGCTTGGAAAGTTAAGAAATTCCAATGCCAATCAGACTTCTGGTCAAGGCGGAGGTTTGTTTGACCTTGCATCCATTCTGATGGGTTCTGCACAATCTGCACAAGGCGGTGGATTTGGTGATTTGATTGGAACTGTTTTAGGGGGCGTTTTAGGTGGGGCTCAATCAGCTCCTCAGGAACAACAAATTCCTCAAGCACAGGCTCCTCAAGCAGGTGGATTGTTTGGAAAATTACTCGGAACCATTTTCAAGGGAAGATAATTCCTGTTTAAATTTTCTGCTGGTAAGCAGTGTCCAATACTTCGATCCTATTTTGAAAAGTACGATTGATGCAAATAATGGGAAAAGCCATACAATCCGGCTTTGATATCGATCCAATACAATTGAAAACGTACTGCAAACAAAGGCATTGCAACTTGAAAAAATTAACAAGAGTAAAATTCCTTGTTTCAATCTAATGTCCCAATCAAATTCTTTCCACACGAAGGGCAACAGTAATATACAAAATGATAAATACACGACAATGGCTTGAATCGCATTGAGTATCCTAAAGTCTAATTGCTTATTGATTTGAAGCGTTGCAAGAAATTCCTTTCGTTCTGATGGCATATTATTTCGAATTTCAATTAAGGGAGGAATGGTCATGTCTCCACTAGGTGCATCCCCTGTATTGAATTTAAAAAATTGCTTGAGTGATTGTTGGATGCTTTTTAAAAGAAATAAAGACCCGAATTCAGGTGAAATTATAATGGCTTTTATCAGACGTTCATCTTCAGATTTATGCAAGTTCCAATCACCGGAGTTTGTTACAGGACTTTTAGAATCCCAAATTAAATCCCAGGGCAAGCTATCTTTTAATGAACACAAATAGTTAGGAGAGCCAAGACAATTTTTTGTCAAAAAGGGAACTAAAAGTTCATTTTCATGCAATTTGTTTAAAAGAAAGGCGTGGGCTCCTTGAGAAATAGTCCATTTATGAGTCAAGCTATAATTTGTCAAGACTGTTGTTACTAAACTCAAGACAAATAGTCCAATAATTTTGAAATAATTTTGAATTCTAAAATATTTATAAATGTGGAAAAGCAAGTACATAATAGATGCACTTAAAACAAAAATCAACACATGAGAATGATGAGTAAGGAGGCTCAATATGAATATTAATGAAAGTGTAAATTTGTGACCAGGGTGAATTTCATTAACAGAACCTAAAATAAAAATGCTAAGAAAAAGACAGGGAGTGAAAATATCAGGCGTAAGCATGCTAGCATTAAAACTTATGCCAGTTGTAATACTTAGTATTGTAAGGACGAATAGGTAGTAAAATTTAAATAATTTTGAATAAATAAATGTTCGAAATATTAAATAAATTAAATAGGCAGTCATTAGACTTTGGAAGAGCACAACATTCCAAAGAGTTGTAGAAAAACTTAGCAGCCTAATTAATAATCCATAAAATATAGGTCTATCAATTGGGGGGATTAATTCAAAACCTGATCTGATATAAGTTCCGGTATCCGGATAAACGAAAGGAAAGGAGTTGCTGAATGCCAATCGCATCAGTACAATACTTCCTAATAAAATCAATCCAGATTCGCGCTTATATTTTTGTATAAGCAATGATGGCGTCATTTTATTAAAGGATCGTTATTAAAAAAGCTAAATAGAAATTATTTTAGCAAGTTTACAGTTCACATTATTAGTAGAACGTTTAAATATTTAAATTGTAGCAAGTATGAAATAAATATTTTACTAGGAGAATGTAAAATTTAGATATCTTAATTTATTCAAACAGTTTATTTCTGTTTGTAATAAAATTGAAGTATTTACGTTATGACTGACTATTGAACTTTATCACCACGTAAAACGCGAAATCGTTTACGCGCTTCTACGGCCAATACAGAATTGCTAAAATCTACAAATAATTTTTCATACAATTCTTTTGCTTTTTCTTTATCGTTGAGTTGGTAATCGTAAATTTTTGCCAACTCGTATAAAGCGTTATCTGCCCGAATTTCTTCTTTATGTTTTTCTAATATGAGATTGTATTTTTGAATGGCTGCCTCTGTTTGCTTTTGATGGTAATAAATTTTAGCTTCCAAAAACCAAACATCGTCTTCCAGATATTTAGAATCAGGATCTGTGAATGGAATTTGATTTAATTTAATGAGCGCAGAGTCGTATTGATTTTGAAAGACTTTCAGCTCAGCTTGTGAATACAACAATAAAGATTCTCCGGTGGTATCCTGATTTAAATTATCCTGTATAAACACGGATAAATCGATTGCATCATTTGAGATGAGTTTACTTGTAGCCCGTTTTAAAATACTAAATTGTTCCTGGGCCCAACTAAAATCTCCGGCAAAATAGGACAGTCGTGCATTCCGAAAGCGTGCCATTTCGCCCAGTTCGTCTTCTTTAAAATCTTTATCAACTTGAGAATATAAAAGACTGGCTTCCCAACGTTCTCCACTAATTAAATAATAATCAGCAAGGTCCAGTTTGGCTTGAGCCTTCAAGTGCATTTCAACGTAATTGCTGTTTACTACTTCAAGTAAGATGCTGATCGCTTTAGGTAAATTATTTAAATATCTTGCTTCTAATTCAGCGTATTCTATTAGTAGAGAAGCAGATAAATAATTGCTTCCAAATTCATTTTTATAATTTTGGTAATCCCCTTCAAGTGCAATTAAATCTTGCGTTTTGTAGTCATTGCGGTCTACGATCATGCGTCTTCTGCAAGCTAAAACTTGTCGATTGGCATCGTGATAGTATGACCCTGACGGACCAGCCTCCCGGATGTAATTAAATCCATCAATGGCTGTTCGTAAATCATTATCCACTGCAGCGGCCATTGCTAAATTGTAAACGCGGGTTCCATTTTCTTTCAGTTTACGATCCAGAGCCTTTGCTTGACGAAGTGCACCGGCATAATCTTTCATTTGAGTTAAGGCCCATTGTAAAAGTTCAGCTTCCGGAATCGCTTCTGGATTTTTTTCAAGTCGTTGATAAATTTGATCTGTTAATAACTGGTATTGTTCAGGACTTAAATAAGCAATCAATAAACTTTGTACGCTCATCAGCTGTACTGAATTGTTTTCAATGCCATCCAACAGATAACGGACCATGGTTTCAACATCCCCTTTTCTTCTATACAAATCGGCCAGATTGTATGTAAAATAGGCTTGCGGTTTTAGAATTTTTTCACCTTTTTCATATGTTTTAATTGCCAGGTCGTATCGGGCATTTTGTATAAAGACATTGGCAAGCCGGTGGATGACGGAAACATCAGGCCCCAATTTATCAATTGCCTCATTAAATTGTTTTTCAGCTTTTTCAGGTTGGTTGCGGTTGATTAAAAGATTGCCATACGTAGCATATAAACTAACTTCTCTCGGTCTTTTATTAATTTCAGATCTCACAATGTCCTCACATTCCTCATAGCGTTTCAACAGCATTAAACAATCAAGATACCGGCTGAAGAAATTGTCATTACCCGGATTTTTTTGATACATGGACTGATACAAGCTTGCTGCTTTTTCATACTCCCCGTCATTAAAGTATTGTTGGGCCAACCGCGGATCTTGAGCCTTTAAAAACGAGTTACATAAAAGAAAGAGAAGAATAAAATTGCGCATTGTATGTAAAACGAATTTTTAAGGTAAATAGTTTTTGAATGGAAGCCACAATTCCAGAGATTATTTCAATTTAACTTCTGCTGCTTGAAGTATGTATTTTTCATTTTCATCCAGAGAAACATATGCAAAAAGTTCGCAATTTTCCGGTTTCCAAAGAATGTTGTCAATTGGTAAGGTGAAGTTGTATTCTTTTTCCAGACTTTGGTTAACAGCTATTCCATCTCCAATTTTATCACCTGGGATGGATGAAAGCATTTTGCGTAAAGCATGGCTGTGTACAAAGTCAATTAATTTGCCGGTGTTATCCAATTGATCAGCAATGATTTGAGATTCAGTAATACCGCAATGAATGTGTAATGGTTTTGAAAGTGCTTCCAATCCTTTAACGGTTAATTTTACTTTCAGTTCACGGCTTGTTTCATTGTATGTTTTATCAATAAGCAATTCAACCACAGGATCTTTTTTTAGTTCCTCTTCTACAATCCCTCTCCAACTATCCGGAGAGCCATAGCGGTAGGTTTGATTGGCAGCATCATACAATCGGTTTATGGCAGCTTCCGGTTTGGAAAACCAGCTTCCTAAAAATGTTTCAATCGCCTGGGCATCTGGTGTTCTCAAATTAACCTGTCCGGCAGTAGCCGGTGCTCCTAAAAAATTTGAATGAACAGCAACTACCACCACATTTTCAGGATAAGCATTTCGGATGGCAGTAGTTTGTGCAATCCCTTTAGGACAATTTACACAAGAAGCACCTGTAAATTCCTCTATTAAAACTACCCGTTTTGTTTTTTCCGGAGTTGTAGTGTTGTTGTTTAAAGGAATTTCAACTTCCCAATCCGAACAAGAAACAAGAAATAAAATGGAAATTAAGGGGAGGACTATTTTTTTCATATTTTCTAGAATTATTTTGAATGCAAGAACGATTTTTTATAATTTGTGAATGACTAAAGACTAAAGACTAAAGACTAAAGACCAAAGGCTAAAGGCTAAAGACCATAGACCAAAGTCCAAGGACCAAGGACCAAAGGCTAAAGACCAACTACCAACTATCAACTACCAACTATCAACTATCAACTACCAACTATCAACTATCAACTACCAACTACCACCTAATTAAAACGTACTTGTAATACTCAATCGCATGCCGCTAAATGCAGGTTCCAATCTGCAAATGCCGCCAGAACAAATGATACCTTCCCGTTGCTGAACATATCTTAGACCAAATCGATTCGATCCCTTTGTATAAACCATACCCCCTGAGATATAATGAAGGTCATCGTGTCCTTTGGTTGGTTTTGCATTGTACATATCAGAAATTTCAAATAAGAAATGAGGTGCAACTCCCAATTCAGCCAATCCAAAAATCCAGGAACCGGTATCGTGATCGTTATTCATGTACTGTGATTCAATGCGTAAGGAAGTTTTACGAGTGAAGCGATATAAATATTCAACAAAAGGCGTGATGGTTTTTACATTTGCTTCGCCTACTTTTTGATAATATAAATCCAAATTAAAAAACTGCTGTTGAATGCCTCCGGTCAATTGCCATTTTTGATCGTGCTTATAAATCGCTTCTGCGTAAACTTCATAATAATATTTTTTATCAAAATTTTTATCGCGGATATCCGAATAATTTAAAGAAAGATTCCAATGTTCACCTAATCCATATTTGATATCAAACTGGAATGCCATTTCATCTAAAAATTGAGTAGCAGGATAATAAAAAGATGTTAAGCGAAAGGTATTGATTTTAGCCATGGGTGGAATGTATCCAATCAATCCATTGTTTTTACTGAGTAAGGGTTCGGTGCGAAATAAAAATCCATCTGTGCGTTTAAATTCAGCAGTAATTCCTAATTTATGTTTGGCATAAGACAGGC
Organism: Saprospiraceae bacterium; assembly: GCA_016787575.1. Taxonomy (GTDB): domain Bacteria; phylum Bacteroidota; class Bacteroidia; order Chitinophagales; family Saprospiraceae; genus Vicinibacter. The sequence continues at coordinate 19,441 of JAEUUO010000023.1, forward strand.
TGGTGTAATACACTGTGCCTTTTTTTGAAACGAGTTTTCCAATCGTAGTGGTAGTTATGGAATCTATTGGATCCCGTTTGATCGCTTTGTCGTCTTCAAAAATATCGCTTGGTTTAAAAGCAGTTTCAAAATACCAGGAAAAATCTTTCCAATTAAGATTATTAAACACACTAACTGCATTGCTATTGTAATACGGATTAAATTGATCAACGGGATGATAGTTTGTTGAAAGAATACCTGTTAACTGATTGACGATGGCTTCACCAAAAGTGCGATTGACAAATCCAAAACCAGGGGCAATACTCCAGCTGCTGCTATCAGTTGGTTTATAAAATCCAGAAACTGCGACTCCCTTAAGAACTGCATTGTAGGAATCGAACAAATTCTTTTGTTTGCCAACAAATCCCCGAACAGACCAATTGTCATTCCATTTATATTTTCCGGACACTCCAATTAGAGCATTGTCTATGAGCTGTGCGCGTTCTTCATATGCGCGGTAAATAATGCCACTTCCAATCTGGTCGTAGAGATAACCGGCTGCAACTTCAAATTGATCCGTTTCTTTTTGAATATACCATTTCCCGATCCCAAAATCAGTATGAGATGCTACCGGATTTCGCAAATTGGAGTTATTAAATGCATCAAAACGGATGGCACCGGTAAAACCCTGATAGGAAGCAGTAAGATCCAACCAGGATTCAGATCCAAATAATTGATGTGAATATTGTGGACTTTTATAGGCTTCCCTTAAACTATCCCGTATAAATAAGTTGGCATTGGTTTGAAATCCGCCCCCCAAAACCAATTGGTCTTGTGCATGTACAAGCTTGATATTGAATACGATACAACAAATTAAGCTACACTTTTTAATCAGGTTAAACATTCGTTAATTGATTTATGCAGGGATAAAGTAACGGAATATTTTAAAGAATTTTACAGCATCAAAAAAACAAATAAATCAAATGAAAACCTTTTCAGCCTTTGGCCTTATTTTAAGTTTTACACTTTTATCCTTTACAATTGGCGACAAAAAATTTCCAACTGCCAATTTGAAATCACTGGATGGAAAAGCAATTAACCTGAATGCCAGTTTTGCAAAAAATAAATTGACGGTTATCAGTTTTTGGGCAACCTGGTGCTCCCCTTGTAAAAAAGAGCTGGATGCGATCAAACCGCTTTATCCGGAATGGCAGAAAATGGGTGTCGAGCTCGTAGCTGTTACCATTGACGATGCACAGGCTCTTAATAAAGTAAAACCATTGGTTAGCCAAAAGGCCTGGGATTATACCATCTTATCGGATGCAAATAAAGACATGCTCCGCAACTTAAATTTTCAATCAATTCCACAGACTTTTGTGGTTGATGCAAGCGGCACGATCCTTTATACACACAATGGTTATACCCCCGGAGATGAATATGAACTTGAGAATAAACTCAAGTCATTTTTGAAGTAATTTTTCAAAAATATTTTTTATTGACAAATTAGCCGAAAAACCTCGAATTTTCGGCTAATTTAATGCATCTAAAAGCCTGAAATTGCGGCTTGAAATTGCTATCTTTGCAGTCCATTTTCAATAAAAAAATATGACGCAAAAAGGCAGTGATTACAGTGCATCGAGTATTCAGGCATTAGAAGGATTAGAAGCTGTACGAAGACGCCCCGGAATGTACATCGGAAGTACCGATGTCAAAGGCTTACATCATTTAGTTTGGGAAGTAATCGATAACTCCATTGATGAGCACCTCGCAGGTCACTGCAGTCACATTCTCGTAAGTATATTACAAGACAATTCGATTCGCGTTGAGGATAACGGACGTGGAATTCCTGTTGATATGCATGAAAAACTGCAGAAATCAGCACTTGAAGTTGTTATGACGGTGCTGCATGCCGGTGGTAAATTTGATAAGGATTCTTACAAGGTTTCCGGTGGTTTGCATGGTGTGGGGGTTTCTTGTGTAAATGCATTGTCTGCATATTTGCGCGTAGAGGTACGCCGCGAAGGAAAGGTTTACATGCAGGAATACGAACGTGGAAAACCAAGGGAAAATGTACGTGAAATTGGCGAAACAGCTTCCCGGGGAACTACTGTGATTTTCAGACCGGATGAAGAAATTTTTGAAACCCTGGTTTATAGTTTTGAAACCTTGGCTCAGCGTATTCGTGAACTTTCTTTTCTCAACAATGGCTTAACCATTTATCTGAAAGACGAGCGGGAGGGACAACAACGGGAAGAAAAATTCTTTTCTGAAGGGGGCTTAAGAGAATTTGTAAAATTTTTGGACCAGGGAAGACCTCCATTGACAGAAAATCCAATTTACGTTACCGGTAAAGAAGAGAATATTGAAGTTGAAATTGCTATGCAATACAACACTGGTTTTCAGGAGAATGTATTGTCTTATGTCAATAATATTTATACCCGGGAAGGAGGTACACACCTAAGTGGTTACCGCCGTGCACTTGCGCGTGTTTTTAAGCAATACGGAGATTCCAATGGGTTTTTCAGTAAGCTGAAAATGGAAATCAGTGGAGAAGATTTTCGGGAAGGCTTAACGGCTATTGTATCAGTGAAGGTTCCCGAGCCCCAATTTAAAGGTCAAACCAAAGGTGAATTGGGAAATTCTGAAGTTGTGGGTGTGGTATCGCGAATTGTAGGCGATGCACTGATGGCTTTTCTAGAACAAAATCCAAAAGAAGCACGTCGCATTATTGATAAGGTTATTTTAGCTGCAACGGCTAGACATGCTGCCCGCAAAGCACGTGAAATGGTGCAGCGGAAAAATGTATTGACCGGTGGTGGACTACCCGGAAAATTAGCGGATTGTTCTTCAAGATCTGCAGAAGAATCTGAGTTGTTTTTAGTCGAGGGAGACAGTGCGGGTGGTACAGCCAAGCAAGGGCGAAACAGAAATTATCAAGCCATCTTACCTCTAAGGGGAAAAATTCTGAATGTTGAAAAAGCATTGGAATATAAAATCTATGAAAATGAAGAGATAAAAAATATGTTTACAGCTTTGGGTGTGCACATCATTGAGGATGAAGACGGTCAACGCAAGTTAAACATTGATAAACTTCGTTATCACAAAGTGGTTATTATGTGCGACGCGGACGTGGATGGTTCACACATTACAACACTGATCCTTACATTTTTTTATCGCTACATGGTAGAATTGATACAGAATGGACACTTGTATATTGCACGTCCACCTTTGTATTTGGTAAAGAAGGGCAAAGAAGCAAAATATGCTTGGAATGAAAAAGAACGCATTGCCATAGTAGAAGAATTGGGTAAAGGAAAAGAAGACAGTGTACACATTCAACGTTATAAGGGTTTAGGTGAAATGAACGCCGAACAACTTTGGGAAACAACGATGGATCCTTCCAGAAGAATTTTAAGCAGGGTTGATATTGAAGATGCTTCCAATGCCAGTTATTATTTTTCTATATTAATGGGAGAGGATGTGCCTCCCCGCAGGGATTTTATTGAAAAGCATGCTGTATACGCGAATATTGATATTTAATTTATCTAGAATTCAACATTGAAAATCATTTTACAGATTTAATTTATTTGTGTGGACGATTTATTTAAAAAGCTGGTCTCTCATTGTAAAGAATACGGATTCATCTACCCGTCATCTGAAATTTATGACGGATTAAGTGCTGTATATGATTATGCACCGAATGGTGTAGAATTGAAAAACAATATTAAAACCTATTGGTGGAAAAGCATGGTTCAAATGCATCAGCACATTGTTGGATTGGATGCAGCAATTTTTATGCATCCAAAAACCTGGAAAGCTTCAGGACATGTCGATGCTTTTAATGATCCTTTGGTTGATAATAAAGATTCAAAAAAAAGATATCGGGCAGACCAGTTAATCGAAAATTTTCTTGATAAACTGGATGAAAAAATTAATAAAGAAGTTGAAAAAGCGCAAAAGCGATTTGGAAATCAATTTGATGAAAAATTATATCGCGAAACAAATCCCCGAATTCAGGAACTAAAAACCAAATGGATTCAGGTCAATGACCGCTTAGTTAAATCCATGTCAGAAAATGATATGGCTGCTTTAAAACAATTGATTGAAGACTGTGAAATTGCCGATCCGGATTCAGGTTCAAGAAACTGGACGGAGGTTCGTCAATTTAACCTGATGTTTAATACCCAATTGGGAAACATTGCAGGAGAAGAGGGAAAACTTTACTTGCGCCCGGAAACGGCCCAGGGAATATTTGTAAATTTTCTGAATGTACAGAAGACCAGTCGTTTAAAAATTCCATTTGGCATAGCACAAATTGGTAAAGCATTTAGAAATGAAATCGTTGCACGGCAGTTTATTTTCCGCATGCGTGAATTTGAGCAAATGGAAATGCAGTTTTTTGTTAAACCGGGTGAAGAAATGCAATGGTATGCCTATTGGAAATCTAAGCGCATGGCTTGGCATTTGGCTTTGGGAACACCTGCCCATAAATTGAAATTTCACGATCATGAAAATCTGGCGCATTATGCCAATGCAGCCGTTGACATTCAGTATGATTTTCCATTTGGATTTAAAGAATTGGAAGGCATTCATTCACGAACTGATTTTGATTTAAAAAGTCATCAGGAATTATCCGGGAAGAAATTGCAATATTTTGATTCAGAATTAAATGAAAATTACATTCCCTATGTTGTTGAAACATCGATTGGATGTGATCGAATGTTTTTAGCTTTACTCAGCAATGCGTATACTGAAGAATCGGTTCCGGATTCAGAAGGAGAAGCATCTACCCGTGTGGTTTTAAAATTACATCCGGCGATTGCTCCTGTTAAATGTGCCATTTTACCTTTGCTAAAAAACAAACCAGAGCTTGTTGATAAGGCGAAAAGAATTTTTGATGATCTGAAATTTACATTTTTATGTCAGTACGATGATAAGGATGCAATTGGAAGAAGATATCGCCGGCAAGATGCCATTGGAACTCCTTTTTGCATCACCGTAGATTTTGAAAGTCTTGAAAATGATACAGTCACCATCCGCGAACGGGATAGTTTGAAACAAGAGCGGGTATCTATAGCTGCCATTGAAAAAATAATAGGTGATAAAATATCCTGGAAGACGCTTTTTGAAAATTAATGGATGGAAATTATCTATACAGATCAAGACCGGCCAACTATTGAAGAAATCATAGATTTGTATCTAAGTGCAGGGCTTAAACGTCCTGTAGATGATAGTACACGCATAGAACGAATGTATGCAAATTCAAATTTAATTTTAACTGCTCGACTAAATGGTCAACTTATTGGAATTGCTCGTTCCTTAACAGATTTTGGTTTTTGTTGCTATTTGTCAGATTTGGCAGTACGAAAAGAATTTCAATCATGCGGAATTGGAAAACAATTGGTAGCAAAAACAAAAGAAATCGTCGGAAACCAATGTATGGTTTTGCTATTGGCTGCAGCAAATGCGATAGAATATTATCCAAAAATTGGTATGGACAAAGTGGATAACGGATTTATTATTAAGCGAAGCATTTGATTGGAAGTATCTAATGATCACCCTTTGATTATAAATTAATGGACTTTAATTACGATCAGGAATTTATAGATATTATTGGAGCATCTGAGCACAATTTAAAAGATGTATCTGTTAAAATACCCCGCAACCAATTGGTTGTAATAACGGGTATTTCAGGAAGTGGAAAATCCTCACTTGCATTTGATACGATTTATGCAGAAGGACAAAGACGCTATATGGAAACTTTTTCACATTATGCGCGACAGTTTATTGGAAACATAGAAAGACCTCAGGTTGAAAAAATAGACGGTTTAAGTCCTGTGATTTCTATCGAACAAAAGACAACCGGGTGGAATCCCCGATCGACAGTTGGTACCATTACAGAAGTTTACGATTTATTTAGACTGCTTTATGCTCGAGCTGCTGATGCCTATTCACATGCGTCCGGTAAAAAAATGGTTCGTTATACAGAGGAACAAATGCTGGAGCTCATCCAAAAGCAATTTGTAAATAAGCAGATCAGCATTCTTGCTCCTTTGGTACGATCCAGAAAAGGGCATTATCGCGAGTTGTTTGATCAAATCCGAAAGCAAGGATTTAATAAAGTACGAGTTGACGGAGTCATTCAGGAGTTGAAACCGGGAATGCAAGTTGATCGTTTTAAAATTCACGACATTGAAGTATTGATAGATCGGATACATGTAAATCCAGAGAAACCAGAAAGACTGAGTTATAGCATTCAAACGGCTTTAAAAATTGGGCAGGATGTTTTATTTATTCTAGTCCAGGATGAAAATAAATTAATTCCATACAGTAAAAAATTAATGGATGTGGAATCTGGTTTATCTTATGACGAGCCATCACCAAATACATTTTCATTTAATTCTCCATATGGTGCATGTCCAGAGTGTAAAGGTTTAGGGGTTATGCATTCAGTGGATATGGAAAAGGTCATACCGGATGATTCCAAAACCATCCATGAAGGTGGAATCGTACCGTTGGGAGAAGTACGTGAAAATTATTTGTTTAAACAGTTAAAGCAAATTGCAGATCGCCATAAATTTTCATTTTCAACTCCGATAAAAAAAATACCTAAGAGAGTATTGGATACTATTTTATTCGGTGGAGATGATTCGTATCCTGCACCAACTGAGAATGTATGGTTTGAAGGATCTTACCATTTAGCTTTTGAAGGATTGACCAATATGTTAAAACGTTGGTATCGCGATACCAGTTCGGAAAAAATTAGGCAATTTGCTGAAGATTTTATGGTAGTTAGTGATTGTGAAGTCTGTAAAGGAAGTCGCTTAAAACAGGAAAGTCTGTATTTTAAAATAGATGAAAAAAATATTTCCGAATTGGCTCAAATGGATATATCAGATTTGGATAGTTGGTTAAAAAATCTGGAAGATCGATTGTCAGGAAAGCAAAAAATAATTGCAAAAGATATTTTAAAGGAAATAAAAGCACGTATTGGTTTTTTATTATACGTTGGATTGGATTATTTAAATTTAAATCGTTCGGCAATCAGTTTGTCTGGAGGTGAATCCCAACGAACGCGTTTGGCTACACAGATTGGTTCGCAGTTGACCGGTATCACATATATTTTGGATGAACCATCTATCGGCTTGCATCAAAGGGACAACCATCGCTTGATTAAATCACTTCGTGAACTTACCGAAATTGGAAACACTGTTTTAGTTGTTGAACATGACAAGGATATTATGTTGGCTTCCGATTACATAATTGACCTCGGTCCCGGCGCCGGTGTTCATGGAGGAGATTTGGTTGCAGAAGGAAGTCCATCGGAATTTATAAAAATGAATTCTTTGACTTCAGAGTATTTGTCAGGTAGAAAAAAAATTGCCATTCCTGATAAGAGACGTAAAGGGAATGGAAATTATGTTGTGTTGTATGGAGCCAATGGACATAATTTAAAAAATCTGAGTATTAAATTTCCATTAGGGTGCTTTATGTGCGTAACCGGTGTATCGGGAAGTGGAAAATCAAGTTTGATCAATGAAACTCTTTATCCGATTTTAAGAGCACATTTTTATAAAAGTTTACAACGACCTTTGGTCTTTGAAAAGATAGAGGGACTCGAGCATTTGGATAAAGTTATTGAAATTGATCAAGAGCCAATTGGCAGAACACCTCGTTCCAATCCGGCAACCTACACAGGTGTTTTTACCGAAATCAGAAATTTATTTACCGGGTTGCCAGAAGCAAAAATAAGAGGCTATAAACCGGGGCGATTTTCATTTAATGTAAAAGGAGGGCGTTGCGAAGTATGTGAAGGAGGTGGAATGAAAGTGATCGAAATGAATTTTTTACCCGATGTCTATGTCCACTGTGAATCTTGTAATGGAAAGCGTTATAACAGGGAAACATTGGAAATTTTATATAAAGGCAAATCGATTGGAGATGTTTTGGATATGACAGTTGAAGAGGCTACGGTTTTTTTTGAACACGTCCCCGCTATTTATAGAAAATTAAAAACATTGTGTGACGTTGGTTTAAGTTACATTACTTTAGGTCAACAGGCCACCACTTTATCAGGAGGTGAAGCGCAACGAGTGAAATTATCAGAAGAATTGTCAAAACGAGATACAGGACAAACCTTGTATATTTTAGATGAGCCAACTACCGGCTTGCATTTTGAAGACATTCAACATTTGATTCTTGTTTTGCAAAAATTGGTAGATCGTGGCAATACGGTAATGGTTATCGAACACAATCTGGATGTCATCAAAGTAGCAGATTATGTGTTGGATTTAGGACCAGATGGAGGAAAATACGGCGGCAACATTGTTGCTTTTGGAACGCCGGAACAATTGACTAAAGTGAAAGAAAGTTATACAGGTCAATTTTTAAAAGAAGAACTAAGCAACTAAAATTACGAGTTACTTATTACGAATAACATATGCTAATTAAGATTGCCACGAATGCACGAATTAAAGACGAAAGAAGAAAAAAGAATTTGTGTATTCATTCGTGCATTCGTGGCGGTTCTTTGTTTTAATTTTTAATAAATTTCAAACTTCTCAAAGGATTATTTTCTTCCACAAGATTCAATAAATAAAATCCGGAAGCTAATTGCTCTACCGGAATGCTGATTTTATTATAACCTGGATAAAAATCTTGTTTCCATTTTCTGATTTGATTTCCACTGGCATCATTTATAAATAAATCAATGCTCATGGTTTTATCGATAGCAGCTTCTAGGAACAATTGTTGTGAACTAAGCGTATTGCTTAGATTTAATTCATGAATTGCAGTTTCAAAGTTGGATGTATTGATCTTACAGGAAAGACTTCTTCGAATTTGACCCCGCACCTCTCCAGCAGGATTAGCTGCAGTATGTACATTAAAATAGGTAGCATCTTTGTCTATTTTACCAGCAACATTCCCAGTAATTGGAATTACATTGGTCGCATAAGGAATGGGTAAATCCAAAGGTACCAATACTGGTCCGTTTGCACCAAAATTAGCATCGTGGATGTGCGCAGCAGTTGCATCCCCGTTTAAATCCTGAATGATCATTCCGTAATCTAACTCTGTATTTGCTTTATTTACTGCAACGTATGCAGCTCCATAAGCAGGTACATTTTTTACAGGAAATTCCTGATCACCGCAAAGGTCAAATGCAAAAGATTTTAGAAGATTGGTTTCAATTTGACCTCGAATTTCACCGCCGGGATTTGCGGCTGTATGAATATTAAAATACAATTCATCCTTAAAAAATGCTGTCAGCATGTCGCCGCTAATTGCAGCCTGGCCAAAATAAATTCCAGGAAAATTGGATGGTGTCAATGCTGTATATACTGGTCCATTTTTACCGGCAGCTCCATTGTGTATGTGGGCAGCAGTTGGCACCAGTCCATCGAATCCTACCAAATAAAATAAAGTATCCATATCTGGATAATTGAGTGCGGCATAACCAAAGCCTTTAGCAGTGCTTGTATTGGAAGGAACTTCCTGACTTCCATTCATCACTCCGTATCCATTTGCCAAAGCATCTAATTGCAGCTGGCCTCTGATTTCGCCATCAGGATGTGCGGCAGTGTGAATGTTTACATATGCACCGGTAAAGAAGGCAGCAAACAAAACTTGTTGCACTACATTGGGATCTTCTATGGTTCCGGAAAGTACAATACCGTCTTGCAAATCCGTAATTACCGGACCTGTACTGAATGCATCGCCAGCATGAATGTGTGCAGCGGTTACGGGACCACTAAGCCCGGAATACATAATTTTATATTCCAATCGCGTTAAATTGGGTGAAATTCTTAAAGCTCCTAAACCAAAAGCTTGTCCGGGAACGGGTGGAATTTGTGAAGCACCTGAAATTACGGTTGATAAAATTATTTCGGATTTCCAATTGAGTTGTCCTCTGATTTCACCGCTTGGAAAGCCAGTTGTATGCACATTTACATAAAGTTCGGAAAAGAACGAAGCTGCCAAAAACCCTGGAGGTGTTTTGAAAACTCCTTTGATTCGACTTCCTGTAATCATTGATCCCAAATCAATAAAAACTGGGCCAGTAGTATCACTGCTGCCAAAATGAATGTGGCAACCGATAATATTTCCTGTCAAATTGGTAAATGCACCATGGACATAAACTTCACTGCGATCTTCAGATACAAGAAAGGTCATTAGACCCAATGCATCACCACGTACTGGAGGAACTTCGTTGGATGTATTCATTTCAGCAACGAAGAGCATTTGTCCGTTTTCAGCCAACATCTTAACTGGCTGGAACGCCAAACAGAAAAATAGAAAGCTCCATAAATATGTTAAATTTTTATTCATATTAGATATATTTAAAATTAATAAATTAATATCAGAAGGCAGGGAAAACCGGATTTGAAAAATGGTCCTATAATGTATATCGAACAAACTTATGAATTGTTTCGTTCAAAATGAAGAAAAAAGTCTATAGTCTATAGACTGCAGGTTTACATTATTTTACAATTGATGATTATCCTAAAACCTTTTTGACTGCTTTCACAACGTCCTCGACACCCAAACCATATTTTAACAAAAGTTCCATAGGTTTTCCAGATTCGCCAAACGAATCATTTACTGCGACATACTCTTGACGGCAAGGGTGGTGTTGAACAAGTATTTGAGCGATGGAATCACCCAGACCTCCATTGCGTTGATGTTCTTCACAACTAACGACTTTATTTGTCTTACGAACAGATTTTAGTATGCAATCGACATCCAGCGGTTTTATTGTATGAATGTTTATCAATTCACAATCAATGCCTTGTTTTTCTAATTCACGGCAAGCTTCCAATGCTTGCCAAAGCATGTGTCCGGTTGCAAAAATGCTGACATCAATTCCTTCTTTTAATACCAATCCTTTGCCAATTTCAAATGGCTGGTTTTCTAAAAACACAGGCCAATCCGGACGACCAAACCGAAGGTAAACGGGACCATTCCAATTGGCAATTGCTTTAGCAGCTTCTTTGGTTTGATGGGCATCGGCAGGATTTATTACCGTCATGCCCGGAAGCATTTTCATTAAACCGATATCTTCCAATATTTGATGAGTAGCACCATCTTCACCAAGGGTTACACCGGCATGTGAGGCACAAATTTTTACATTTTTATCTGAGTAAGCAATGGACTGTCTAATTTGGTCGTACACTCTTCCGGTACTAAAATTTGCGAAGGTTCCTGTATAAGGGATTTTTCCAACTGTGGCCATTCCAGCAGCCATTCCAATCATATTGGCTTCAGAAATTCCAGTTTGAAAAAATCGATCTGGAAATTCTTTTTCAAATGCATCCATTTTTAAAGATCCAACCAAATCAGCACACAGGCCAACAATCCGGGAATCCAATCGTCCGGCTTCTAAGAAACCTTCCCCAAAACCATTTCGGGTGGCAGATTTTTTTGTTGATTGAAAGATATCCCAGGACATAGTTTTAATTACGAATTTTTAATTACGAATTACGAATAAAGAATTTGGACTCATTTTGTCAATTCGTAATTCGTAATTAAAAATTCGTAATTGATTAATAGTCTCCATAGGTTTCCTCTAATTGACTTAAAGCTGTTGCGGTTTGTTCGGCATTGGGTGCGACGCCGTGCCATTTGTGTGATCCCATCATAAAATCAACACCAAAACCCATGATCGTTTTCATAAGTATAACAATAGGTTTTCCCTGACCAGTTTTTGATTTAGCAATAGCAAGTGTCTGAAGAACATCCTCCATGTCATTGCCATTCAAATACAACACCTCCCAACCGAAACTACTCCATTTTGCAGGCAGATCTCCCAATGACATGACTTTGTCATTAGGGCCATCTATTTGTTGACCATTCCAGTCAACAGTTAGAATCAGATTGTCGGCTTTGTAATGTGCAGCTGCTAAAACGGCTTCCCAAATCTGTCCTTCCTGCAATTCTCCATCACCGGTTAACACGTATACCAAAGCTGGATCTGAATCCAGTTTTTTTGCCAATGCGGCTCCCAATGCGACACTTACGCCCTGACCTAATGAACCGGATGCAATGCGTACGCCGGGTAAATGTTCATGCGTTGTAGGATGTCCCTGCAGTCTCGAATTTATTTTTCGAAATGTATTCAATTCTTCAATTGGGAAATAACCAGACCGAGCCAATACAGAATAAAAAACCGGTGAAATATGGCCATTGGAAAGAAAAAAAAGATCTTCACCAACACCTTTCATTTGAAAAGGGAGTTTTTTATTCAAAACATTAAAATACAAAGCAGTTAAGAAATCAGCGCAACCCAAAGATCCACCTGGATGACCGCTGGCACATTGATTGGTTTGTCTGACAATATCCCTCCTTACCTGGGATGCCATTCGCTTTAATTCAACTAACTCCATTTCGCAGGCAAAAGTAGATTAAATATAGAATTTTTCTATATGTTTTTAAGAACCAGTCTGGATTCAGGGCAGCTGGGCTTAAATTTCCGCCTTATATTCGCGGTTTATCAAATTTTCCGTTCATGGACAAAGTTAAAATTGGGATCAGTTGTGGGGATATCAACAGTATTAGTTTGGAGGTAATCCTAAAAGCACTCAACAACGAACAAATATTTAAGAATATCATCCCCATAATTTATGGCAATATAAAAATTGTATCTTACCATAAGAATATTGCGCAACTTGAAAACTTAAGCATCAATATTATTGGTCAGGGAGAGAAACCCCGACCAGGCAGGATCAATTTGGTAAATTGCTGGAATGATAATGTAACTATTACCTTAGGAAAGGCAAGTCCCGATGGCGGTAAGTTTGCACAGATTGCATTGGAACGTGCCGTTGATGATGTTCTGAAATCAGAATTGGATGCCCTTGTGACGGGTCCTGTAAATAAATTGTCCATGAGAATGGCAGGATTTAATTATTCAGGACATACTGGCTATTTAAAAGATAAAGCAGAAGTAAAAGATTGCTTGATGTTTATGGTTTCTGATCGGATTCGGATTGGATTGGTAACCGATCATGTGGCAGTTTCTTCAATTGCTTCACAGATTACAAAGGAAAGTGTTTTAAGTAAACTTCGCATCATGGAGCAATCGCTGATGTCAGATTTTGGAATTGAAAAACCTCACATTGCTGTTTTGGGATTAAATCCTCATGCAGGAGAGGAAGGACTGATAGGTTCAGAAGATGAAGAAATTATCCGACCTGCAATTATTGAAGCAAAAAAAGCAGGATTGTTTGTAGCTGGCCCCTATTCAGCAGATGGTTTTTTTGGCAGCGGTCATTTTAGCAAATTTGATGGAATATTGGCCATGTATCATGACCAGGGTTTAATTCCATTTAAAAATATGTCGTATTATGAAGGTGTCAATTATACAGCGGGATTGAATTTTGTACGCACCTCTCCGGATCATGGAACCGCTTTTGATATTTCAGGAAAAAATGAGGCAGATCCTCGTTCGATGATTCATGCGATCTATACAGCTAAAGATATTTACTTGCAGCGTAAAGGCTATCATGAAATGCGTGAAAATGTATTAAAGAAAAGGCCAAAGCTATCAGAAGAATCGAGCGAGTAGGTTAAAATCACTCTATTATCATTCGTCTAGGTTTGAGATTGGTTTACTTAGACCCCGACAACTTTGGCTGGGGCAAAGTTACTAAATTCTTGACTTGCGTTTCTTCTTTTGAATGCCTTTTATCGTTTTAGCTGGAATTGATTTTTTGACGGGATTTGAAACAAAAATCGGTTTAATCAATTTCTTTTGAAGAGATTCCATGGTTTGAATTTCTCTTTTAGCTGGTTCTACAATCAATTCTTCTTTTACTTCAGTTTTATAATCCAGTAAATCCAGATTGTATTTTTGAATTGTACGAATTAATCGTTCGGCATAATTGGGATCCGTTGCGTAACCACAACGTTTCAAACCATAAGCCCAGGCGATGTAATCTGTTTTTGAAAGATTGAATAATTCTTTATATCGGGGACGATTCATTAAAAAGTCGCTGTGATCTTTATAGGAATCAATAGCAGACGAATATGAGCGAAAACACGAAGCTATCAATTGACCTGAAGCATTGTAATCATCATCTTCGTATTGATAGGTTTCACCATTCCAATTGTTTTTACATTTTATTCCAAAATGATTATTGGCTTGTATAGCAAGTTCACTTCTGCCCGCCATGGATTCCAACAAACCTTGCGCCATTTTAATACTGGCAGGAATGCCACTGCGATCCATTTCACTGATAGCAAGAAATTTAAATTGTTCGATGTACTTTTCCTGGACAGATACCGGTCTGGCAGAGACCATCAACAATAAAACGAAAGGCAAAACAAAAAGCCTTAAAGTGTGATAATATGGGGGCACTAATTTCATTTTGGTAACGATTCGTTTTAAGAATACAAAAATAATACCAATTTTGAAATCGCCAAGGGGGGTATAATATGTATATTGTTATATTACAATTAATTATAAAGTGATTTATTTTATAATATGTATTTTGAAGGGGAAGGGAGGGAAAAGAGTAGAGGAGCAGAAGAGGATATGAGGAGAATTCTACATTTCTCCAAGATCGAACCATTTATTTACTTTCGTAATTTGTAATTATCTTTTTACTCTCCTACCGCCTGTTTAATTTTAACAAAATCCAGTTTTGCAGCAAAGGCCAATTCGGCTTGTTCGTTTGCAAAGCCTTTTGCTTGGATAGTTATTAAGGTTTGGCTCAGTGGAATTTGGATTTGAGTAGATCTGATTTTTTTTGAAACATCGCTGTTGCCATAATAATCGGTCATTTCAGTTTTTAATATGGCGCGTTGCGATCCAACACGTACGCTTTTAGCACCTTCGCCCATCAGAGCTGGATTGGATAAATACATATTCATAGCACTCATCATCGGTGAGTTTGTTAAAATCTGAATTTCTGCTTCATTTTCTTCAAGTGCCGGATTTTTATATTGTTTGCTGATTTGGTTCCCGCCCATAGCTCCTAAAGCAGTATTGGAAGAGCCACCAGCAACTTCTTTCAGTCCGTTAATTTCAGTCGGCAGTAAATTGCCAACTTGTTCAGACATGAGTTTGTTCAGTTCGTTTATGGCATCTTGCAAGCTCATTTGGGCTTGTTTGTAATTTTTTTGACCATAAAAGTCGCTGGCTTCTTTCAGGAAGTTTTGGACAGGATCCTGGCTGTAGGATTTAAAATAAATTAATATGAGGCTAATACTAATTATAATATTTTTCATATATTTAGTTTTGTTTAATCAAATATAAGTATTTTATTAATTTTGGCAACATAAATTTTATTTGATGAGAAAGTCAATATTTATATTATTAATTTTTGGATCTTTTTATTGTTCGTCCCAATCTTGGACATATTATAATATAATCAATACATCTAAAGATCAAGGAGCAAGTAATATTGTGAAACTAATTATTGATAGTATTGGCAATCCTTGGATGGTAAATAAATTTGGAGGAGTTACATATTTTGATGGTAATGATTTTTATAATTATACAAAGGCAAATGGTTTAGCTGAAGAACAATATGTTGATGCTACAATAGATGCAAATAACAATATTTATTTCTTAAGCTATAACTATATAAGTATTTACAGAAATCAAAATTTTTCACATATAAAATTAAACAATAATATAAATCCATCGAAAATAGCTGTAGATAAAATGGGTAAGATTTATTTGGTAGATCAAATCAGATTGTTTATTCTAGACAGCAATCGATTAGATACGTTTAATATTAAAGATATTTTAGGGCAAAGTATTAATTTTGGCATAAGGTCAGTGGATATTGATCAATTTGATAGAGTTTGGTTAGCAACAAATTTTGGTTTAATTCAATATAAAAGCGGTGCTTTAGAAGTTATAAATATTTCTGATGGATTAGTATCAAATAACATTAGCCAAGTAAAATGTGATAAAGACAGTGTTATCTATTTTGCATATGATTCGCATGGCTTTGGATCAATTAATGGATCAAATATTTATCGATTATCATTAGGAAATGATAGTACCGATTTTTCTAATAGATATTTCGATATTAATCCGGATCACACGATTAGTTTTATTAATAAAAAATACGGCTATTTTATTTATAATCTTTCAAATGCAGTATTGACTGAATTCAAGCATCCGTTAATAAATTCATTTAATTATAGTTCAATTGCAAGAGGCAAATATGGAGATTATTGGATTTCAACAAATAAAGGATTATTACATTTTAAAGATGGTGTATTCAAGCAGTATACTAAGAAAACTGGATTGGCTTCAAACTCAATAAGGTCAATTTATTTTGATGAGTTTCAGGATGTTTTTATTGGTACAAATGATGGATTGGCAAAATTTAAAGACAAGGAATGGACTTATATTTGTCCTCTTAATATTATTGATATACTAGATAAATCCAACAACAATCTTTTATGTACCTCACTCGATTCTGGAGCCTATAATATTAATTTGTCAAGTCCATACGAACGAGTAAAACTGAAAGAAATTAAGTATTCTACAAGAAGAAAAAATGCTAAGGATAGTTCTGGTAATTTCTGGATTCCAACTACCATTAATACGGTAATTAAGTTTAATGGGTTAACAGCTACAGAATATTTATTGGATCAAAGTGTAGGAAAAGCAATTGTTAGAAATATTGCATTGAATCCAAAAGATAATCTTCCTTATTTAGCAACATCAATTGGGGTGTACAAATTTGATGGGTTAAAATTTTCAAGGGTTTTAGGTACCGAAGGTTTTCTTTGCTATGATATTGCCTTTACTTCAGAAGGTAAAATGATTTTATTTGCAACACCAAATGTATTTTCGATTGTTGCAATATATTATTTTGACGGTAATAATTTATTGCAATTATCAAATTTTGATTCAACGATTAAAAACTTTTTGCCGGATGGTTATTATTTATTTATAGATTCTAAAGATCAAATTTGGTTTGGATGTCATTTGGGGATGTTTCATTTTGATGGTAATGTCTGGTATTTATATGATTTAAACAATGGGTTGCTTTCTAATCAGGTTAATTGTATAAACGAGGATTCAAGTCATAATATGTGGATTGGAACAGAGTCAGGAGTATGTAAACTAACTTTGGGAACAGTGAAAAATGAAAATATTAATTTTAATAATCCGATTACACCTTACCCAAATCCATGCTTAAATTATATTGAATTTACATTTCCAGAAAAAATAATTGAAAGTATGAGTAATCTGCAAATTTTTAACGAATCGGGAAGTTTGGTAATAATTATACACAAACTTGATTCTAGAAAATTAAATATTCAATTTTTAAAAAGTGGGAAATATTATTTTAAAATAAATGATGAAAACATGTGTTACACAGGTTCTTTTGTAAAATTGTAATCTTTAAATAACAAAGGAGGTACAAATTGCGCCTCCTTTGCTTTTATGGATAAAAAATATCTGTTTTTAAGCAGTTATTATTTTTGAATGGTAAATGATTTGACATTTTGCTCAAGGCCATTCATGACTTTTACAAAATACAAGCCATTGGAAAAATTAGAAATTTCAACTGGTATTACCAATTCAAGTTGATGATTCATGGAATGATTTTCTGCATGTAATTTTTGTCCGAAGGAATTGTATAAAACGAGTTCAACAGGATTTCCCGTATTGGATTGAACTTTAACATACAATACATTCTGAGCAGGATTTGGATACACTTCAATGCCTTGATAATCGGAAGCAGTCAGATCGTATTGATATATAACTTCTTCACCAGACATGAATTCATTTTTCTCGATCCGTTTCAAATTGCCACCACCGCAGCCAGAATTACCACAAGGGCCTAAATAGCCACCCGCATTGATATGGTTTTGAACCGCTGATAAATAGGTACAAACAGTTTTGTAGCCACCGGGTGATTTACTGCAAACTTGAACTTTGGTATTCGCACTGCATTTCCAAGCATTAATAACTTGATTGATGTTTGATGGAGGGTATTTACAATCGGGTCTGCCATCATTATTATTATCAATTTGATCATTGCCCCCTGGACAAACATCACAAGCATCCCCAACGCCGTCGCAATCCGAATCGGATTGACTTGGATTATAGTTGTTGGGACAGTTGTCAAAGCAATTGGTAATGCCATCGCCATCAGAATCTGGACTTTCATCTACAATCCCATTGCAATTGTCATCAATATCATTGCACAACTCAGTGCGGCAAGGGTAAATGGAATTGTTAAAATCATTGCAATCACCATAAGCGTAAGTATATCCATCGCCATCATTATCCAGTGAAACACAGGAAGCAGTTGGGACAAAAGCAACTGCATCCACAAAATTACCGACGGAGCCTCCGCTTACACCACGAATTCTTAATCGGGAGCCCGTTTGGCCGGCAGGAATGGTGTAGTATCCGGAATAAAAATTCCAACTGGTACCATCGGTCATTGATACCAAGGTGGTGTAAGGTCCACCTATTGGACCAATTTCAAAAATTGCATTTTGGGTTCCAGATCTTCCTCGATGAGCTATTTGCCAATAATAATTTTCTCCTTCGCAGCTTGAAAAATCTTGATGTACCGTGCTGGGAAAGTTTGAATTTATTTCTATGTAATTTGATCCATGGTAAGCTGCGACACCTTCGTTCCCATTTCCCCAAATCTCAAAATTTCCATCATTGGTGGTCCATCCAAAACAAGAACCGGCAAAATCAATCGAATTATTAGAAACACAATTGGTCTCAAAACTACCATTGATTGAACCCGAAGAACAGGGACAGCTGGGAGGAAGGTAATTTAAATTCGACTTATTTAATTTTTTTGTATGAACTGATGTGATTGAAGATCCCAGCAAACCACTTGGAATCAATAGCATCAGCACCATGAAAAAATCCAGGAATTTGGGAAAGGAGCCAGCGTTGGACATCTGTTTCATTGATTAATTTTTAATGATAAAAAATAAATTCAAAAGAACGATTCGATTCCCAGGATAGACTAAATCACTATAAATATCTGATTTATTTTAAATTTCTTGGTCATTTTAAAACAATTATTTTTTTAATTGAAATTCTATTTTAACGAATACCCCTTTATTATACTGTTTATTAAAACTTAAATTCATTTAGTTCTTAAGTTCAGCCTAAAATGGAAAGTCCATTGTCTTTAATCTAATAGCAATTTGGCTAAAGTTTTTTACCTAAAGAAAACTATCGTAGTCTAATTAATTGGATAGGTTAGACTCGTTTTAGCTAAGAAATATTTTAGTTATGCAAGCTGGAGGGGTAAAATAAAAAAGGAGGTACAAATTGTACCTCCTTTTTATGTTTTATCGTCAAACTGTTTTTTATACAGTTATCATTTTTGAATAGTAAAGGATTTAACATTTTGCTCGAGTCCATTCATGACTTTTACAAAATACAATCCATTGGAATAATCGGTAATGCCAATCGGTATTACTAATTCAAGTTGATTGTTCATAACATGTTTTTCAACAAGCAATTTTTGTCCGAAAGAATTGTATAAAACGAGATCAACAGGATTTCCGGTATTGGATTGAACTTTAACATACAATATATTTTGAGCCGGATTGGGATACACTTCAATGCCCTGATAATCGGAAGCAGTCAAATCATATTGATATAATACTTCTTCACCAGTCATGAATTCGTTTTTCTCGATTCGTTTCAAATTGCCACCACCGCAGCCGGAATTGCCACATGGGCCTAAATAACCGCCTGCATTGATGTGATTTTGTACTGCTGACAAATAAGTACAAACTGTTTTATAACCACCGGGTGATTTACTGCAAACCTGAACTTTAGTATTCGCACTGCATTTCCAAGCATTAATAATTTGGTTGATGTTTGAAGGTGGATATTTACAATCTGGTTTACCATCGTTGTTGTTGTCTATTTTGTCATCACCACCCGGGCATTGATCACAAGCATTTCCTACTCCATCACAATCATCATCAGGACCTGAAACTGTAAAAACTGCACTGCATGTAACAGGGCCTTCACAAGAGGAAGTTACTGTAAAGGTGACCGTTTTTGATCCACCATATCGACTGGGTGCTGCACCTCCATTATTAGATGCAACCGCATTACATCCACCACTAAAAATAATTGAATTAAGCCAATTTGAATATGAATTATTTATTGCTTCCTGTGTTTGACACAGACCTTCATTTTTATTTTGTGGACATTCGGTTATCACAACCAATGGTGCATTGATACTAATTTGTTGATTGCAAGTTTTGTTATTTCCGGCATTGTCTTTGACTTTCCATGATCTGGTAACTACTATTGGGCAGGTTCCTGACTTTGAATCTTTGTAAGTAACACCGGTTATTCCACAATTATCATAGGCTGTTCCATTATTAGGGCTGGAAGAATATGCGGCAAAAGACGAGTTTGTTTCATTCTCATTATATGCCGGTGAATTAATTACACCGGTATTGCATCCGCTAAATGTTCTATTATCAGGGCATTTAGTGATATTTGGAGCCTGAGCGTCTGTTACAATAATTTTAAATTTACAACTTGCAATACCTCCATTTTGTTCAGTTGCTAATGCAGTTATAGTGGTAGTTCCAACAGGATATGTAGAAGAAGGACTTATATTAGTATATTGTATATCTGGTACATTTCCGTAACAATCAACTGCAGATGCGATGCTGAATGCAAACAATCGGATTCCTTTTTTGCCTCGATCTGTTCCATCCAAATCAGCCCAATCAGTGTAATCGACAGTTGCTCCATAAAAATAAATTCTAAAAGTAATAGAACCACTTACTGGCCCCATCCCACTTAAATTAAATTCTAGTGATTGAGAACCTCCGGGATTTACCGAAATCATTGAAATGTCAGAACTATATGCATCTAGACTTGAACGGATACTTGCTTTTGTAGGGCCTGTGCCTAAATAGGAAGTTTTATCATAGTTTAATTTTGCAAAGCGGGTACCTCCAGGAACACTTACAGTAAACGTCAGATACTCACCAGCAGGTACAGTTGGAGATGCAGTTATTTTTCCTATGGGTAAAGTTCCTGTGTTACACCAGTCCAAGAGTCCAACCGTTGTTAAGTTGCCTGCAGTAAAACCCAGACCTTGATTTGATGGTGCAATTGGTGTATTTCCACATAATGAACCTGTGGGATTGTATTGTAAAACTAAATCATCTGGAAAATTATAGATAGCGCTACATAAATCAGGGTCTGAATTCAGTGAAATATTAGCAGGACAAGTAATGGTAGGATGACAACATAATGTGGTTGAAACAGTAGATCCACTTATAATTACTGTGTAATTCCCACTCCCGCCAAGATAGGAATCCAATTGCATAGCGTATTGTGCAGTAGATGCTGTAAATGAAAAGGTATAAGTAGAAGTTCCTGGACCTGCAGCTTGAAAGTTATTTAAAGTACCATCATCTGAAAAATCACCAATTTCAACACAATTGTCAGGAGCCGAATACAGCCAACAAAAACTTTGCCATCCTGGCGTCGTCACAGAGAAATTGATGACATCACCCACTTTTGCATTAAATACAAACCAAACGTGGTCTGTAGAAGAATGGGAGTATGAACCTGTAAAAGTTCCCATGCCTTGATAATCTACATCAGAAACTGGAGCTGGATCATGAGTCGCAAAAGCACTTCCAGGCAGGCACAAAATAAACATAAAGCAAATCAAATAAATACTTTTAGCACAAAATTGCCGGACGTGCGATTTAGACTTTTCAATTAAGGCAGAATTAATAAATTGTTTTTTCATAAGTTTGAATTTTATACGTACTAAATTTATGTAATATAAATAATTGACCAAGGAAGAAATATAAACCAGTCTTTAGAAATTTAAAAAGACTCTAATAAAGAGTTGCCAAAGGTAGTTTGCTTATTTCAAGCGACCAAAATAGTCAATAATTTTATATAATATATAATTACATAAGAATAATACTTAATTTAAAGTCTATAATTTCTTATCCCTCAAGCGGTTTCCCTACCTTTGCCCACCAGACCAGAATTTAAACCATGCCCGAATTTTGCCATTTGCATTGCCATACCCAGTTTTCTTTGCTGGATGGAGCGACTGATATTGCCTCTTTAATGAAAAAAGCCGCTTCTGATGGGCAAAAAGCAGTTGCTTTAACGGATCATGGCAATATGTTTGGCTGTTTCAGTTTTGTAAAAGAAGCAAAGGCCAATGGCTTAAAACCCATTTTGGGTTGTGAGTTTTATCTGGTCCCGGACCGTCACCGGCATAGTTTTGCTAAAAGTGCGGGCGAAAAAGACGAACGCTACCACCAATTATTGTTGGCAAAAAATCAAACTGGTTATGAAAACCTTTCAAAGCTATGCTCCCTGGGTTTTATTGAAGGGTTGTACGGCAAATTTCCACGCATCGATAAGGAGTTGTTACTTCAATACCACGAAGGATTGATTGCTACCAGTTGTTGTGTGGGTGCTGAAATTCCCCAGGCAATTGTAAAGGGAAATTTAGCACTTGCGGAGTCGAAACTCAAATGGTGGATTGATTTATTTGGAGCCGATTTTTATATTGAATTGCAGCGACATCGCGGGTGTGATGACATTGATGGATCAGGTGTCAGCCAAGAACAAATCAACCAGACCTTACTGGGGTTTGCCAGAAAATACAATTTGAAAGTTATTGCCACTAACGATGTCCATTATCTGGAAGAAGCAGATTATTTACCTCACGATATTTTACTTTGTATTAATACCAATTCCAATGTTGAAGAAGTAGATCGTTTTCAGTTTCCAAGTTCGGATTTTTATTTTAAGACAACAGATCAAATGTTAAAGAATTTCTCGGATGTTCCATTTGCTGTGGAACAGACTGCTGAAATTGCGGAACGTTGTTTTTATCCAAATCTGGAACGCGATGTTTTGCTACCAAATTTTCCACTTCCACCAGCATTTTCTACCCAGAATGAATATCTCGAGCACTTGGTTTTTAGTGGTGCTAAAAAAAGATATGGGCATATCGATGCATCCTTAGAAAAAAGATTGCAATTTGAATTGTCTGTGATAGAGAAAATGAATTTTGCAGGATATTTTTTAATCGTCCAGGATTTTATTCTTGCTGCAAGAAACTTGGGTGTGAGTGTCGGTCCTGGTCGTGGAAGTGCTGCGGGTTCTGCCGTTGCGTATTGTTTGACAATAACAGATATAGATCCTATTAAATACAATTTACTATTCGAACGATTTTTAAATCCGGAACGAATTTCCTGGCCGGATATTGACATTGATTTTGATGATCGCGGTCGGCAAAAAGTATTGGATTATGTTGTTCAGAAATATGGAAAAAATCAAGTAGCACAAATAGTTACTTTTGGTACAATGGCAGCAAAATCTTCGATAAGGGATGTTGCACGTGTTAAAAAATTAGATCTTTCCATTTCAGACAAACTTGCAAAATTGGTACCCACCAGGCCAGGTATCAATCTTAAAAATATTTTAGAAGATAAACCCAACAATCTGGATGAATTTACACCCGAAGAAAAAAGCAAGGTTCAGGATTTGCGAAATATTTTAAAACTAAAAAATCTTGAATCGGATGTTTTGGAAATGGCCATGAAGGTGGAAGGTTCTGTTAGAAATACAGGCGTTCACGCAGC
This sequence comes from Saprospiraceae bacterium, assembly GCA_016787575.1. Classification (GTDB taxonomy): domain Bacteria; phylum Bacteroidota; class Bacteroidia; order Chitinophagales; family Saprospiraceae; genus Vicinibacter. The sequence continues at coordinate 43,033 of JAEUUO010000023.1, forward strand.
CGGAATTATCATTGCACCTGATGACATTACCAAGTTTATTCCGGTCTGCACAGCAAAAGATACTGATTTACTAGTGACGCAAGTAGAAGGAAATGTTATTGAATATACGGGCTTGCTTAAAATGGATTTTCTTGGATTGAATACGCTTTCCATCATTCAGGATGCATTGAGCAATATCATTAAAAGACATGGAGTAGAAAAACAAATTCAACTTGATGAAATTCCTTTAGATGATCCAGCCACATTGGAGTTGTTTCAAAAAGGAAATACCACTGGAATATTCCAGTTTGAAAGTGAAGGCATGCGTTCAAATCTCAAGAGTCTGAAACCAAATGGCATTGAAGATATTATAGCAATGAATGCACTGTTTCGGCCGGGCCCTATGGCTTTTATAGATGAATTCATCAATCGGAAAAACAAAAAGCAACAAATAGAATATCCACATCCCTGGTTGGAAGAATTGCTTCAGCCCACCTATGGTATTATGGTTTACCAAGAGCAAATTATGCAAACTGCTCAAATTATGGCCGATTACTCACTTGGCGAAGCCGATGTGTTGCGCAGAGCCATGGGTAAAAAGAAGAAGGAAGAAATGGACAAACAAAGTGATTTGTTTGTTGAACGTGCCGGATTGAAGGGAATTGACGAGGCAAAAGCAAAAGATATTTTTGAGGTCATGGCAAAATTTGCAGCCTATGGATTTAACCGATCACATGCTGCAGCTTACTCCGTATTGGCTTTTCAAACAGCCTATTTGAAAGCGCACTATCCCGCAGAATATATGGCGGCTGTATTGACAGCCAATAAAAGCAATGTTTCAGATTTAAGGATCTATTTGAATGAATGTCAAAAAATGAAGCTCACCGTATTGGGTCCTGATATCAATGAATCTGAAATGGAGTTTACAGTAAATGCAAAAGGACAGATTCGTTTTGGATTGTCAGCTTTGAAAGGAATCGGAGAAGGACCTGTTACAGATATTTTAATAGAGCGCAACAAATTTGGGATGTTTAAAGATTTTGCTGATTTGGCAAAACGACTTAGTTCAAAAGTTTTTAATAAAAAAGTAATTGAAAGTTGTGTTTATGGAGGCGCATTTGATTGTTTCACAAATATGCATCGTGCACAATATTTTGCGCCCATTGATAAATATCCTAGCTATATTGAATGTATGATTCGATGGGGCAGTCAGTACCAGGCATCCATCAATTCGCAACAAGCATCCCTATTTGGAAATTCGCTTTCCAATGAAATCACCATTCCAAAAGCACCGGAATGTGCTCCTTGGAGCAGTATTGAAAAACTCGCGCATGAAGTTGAGATTGCAGGAATTTATTTAAGTTCGCATCCATTAGATGATTACCAACTGGAAATCCGGAATATAAATTCTGTAAGTCTGGATAAAGTTGAAACGTTTATGGAAGAATCAAAATTGGGGAATCGAATTCGAATATGCGGATTGATGGCTGAGGTGCAGCACCGTACCACTCAAAAGGGAGATGGTTTTGCCATGTTCAAATTACAGGATTATTTTGGAAGCATTCCCATACGATTATTTAAAGAGCAATATTTACAATACAAAGGTTTATTAGAAAATGGTATGGCTGTGATGGTGGATGGATATTTTGAAAAATCTAAATACCGGCAAAATGACGACGAAATTGTATTCCGTGTTGTAAATATGATGTTGCTGTCTTCTGCAATTTCCTTTATAACAAAGAAATTCACTGTTTTTATAAGGCTTGAAGCCATCACGGATGAGTTAATTAAAAAAATGGATAAATCCTTGAAAGCACACAAAGGAAATTTACCTGTTAAATTGCAAGTAATTGACATGGCACAGGAGCAGCAACTTGGTTTTGTTTCTACTAAAAAAGTAAACGTAAGCAGTGAATTGTTAGCGGAATTGGAAGATTTGGGAGTAAATTATAAATTGAATTAGTCATGTCGTTTCTGAAAATTGCCGTATGTGGTTTGATATTGGGTAATGCTTCTCTGGGTATCTCTCAGGCTTTCGATGAATTTACTTTAGACAAGGAGGTTTCAATTTTTCTCAAAAAGACATTTGACGAATTAAAAAATTTTGATCTTGGAGTTAAGTGTCCGGAAGAAGAAAATCAGTGGTATCTGGATTCACTTGAATATTCTCCATGGTTTGTCAATGATTTTAATGGAGATGAAATACCTGATTTGTTTGTAACAGGAACTAAAAAAAAGGAGCAGGTCAGTTATTTAATTTTTGGAAAAGACGAATTGGATGAAGAGAGTAATTTTTCAATGATTTCTGTTTATCCACCCAAAGAACGTGGAAATTTAATTATTCCTTTTATTGAGGAAAGAAAGAAGGAAATATGGATTTTATATCGTCATTTTAAGACACAAACTACCACTGCGGTCAGAGATGGACAGGAAATCAGACTCCCCAGAACTTATAATGATTATTACAAATTGGGATTAATAAAAAAGGATACGCTGATCTATAAATTTGGAAACATTCTAGAATACAATCCCAAACCCGAACAAAAGGAAATTCGTTTTATTCAGTTGCATTCCTATTGCCAATTTGGTGGTTGTCCGGATTACAAATTAAAAATTGACAGTGCTGCAAATATGATACTTGCAAATATTAAAAACAATGAAGAGGAACCCGGGAAATATATTGCTACCTGTGAAGAATCTTTGTTTAAGCAAATTTATAATTTAGCCAATTATCTAAAACTGCAAAAGACAAATCAGGTTTTTGGTGAAGAAAGTGCAGACAAAACATTTACCATGATCATTGCTTATCAAGATGGCACAGCAAAAACTTGGTATGATTACGAACAAGGTGCCAGCTTAGGGATTTCACGATTGTATGATTTAATGGTCAAAGCAAAAGAATCAGCCAGCTGGGAGTTTAAGCAAGAGTAAATATTTAAAAAATACTATTTATTTTGAATAGATGTATTTTATTGAATTACATCTTACAACTTGGATTTACGATAGTTCAAGCCAAACCTTTCACCTGCTCAATCCAGGCATCCAATTCATCAAAATCGAATAAACCTGTTTTATCTTCATTTCCTGGGGAAAAGAGATATCCGGAAATAAATTCATTGGGTTTTGGATATTGTTTAATCGAAGATTGAAGCAAGCATGGAATTTGTGATATGGATGTTTCGTTTTGATTAAGCAAGATGTAATCTATTTGATTTGGTTTGTATTTATTATAATAATTCAAACTATGCATACGAATCCGATCGTTTAGAATTGATAAATCAGAATCAGCATAAAATCCATGCAGGCCTAATTCCAAATGTTGCATTTGCAAAGGATAAGCAGTGACTCCAATCAGTTTTGGACCTTCAATCCATTCAATTAATTGGTTGATAAAAGCTTGTAATTTTTTTAAATCGGATTGATCTAAATCAATGCCAATATAATCAACTTCTATGGCTGCCAAATAACGTGCAATGGTAAGATCTTTAACAGGAGAGGCAAAAAGAATCGGTCTTGTAAATTTCATTCTTCAAATAAATTGCTTTGACTTGATTTCAATTTAAAACTTTTACGATGATAAATGGACAATCCAAATTTTAATGTGGCTTCTCGATGCTTTTCGGTTGGATACCCCTTATTTTCATTCCAGCCATATTCCGGAAATTCATCATGAATTTTCAACATGTAATCATCCCTATAACATTTTGCTAAAATAGATGCAGCTGCGATGCTTTCATACAATCCATCCCCCTTAACAAAGCAATATTGTTCAAAAGGGAGATAAGGTATTTTTTTATTCCCATCCACCAAAACTATGGAAGGTTTGGTTTTAAGGCGCTCAATGCAATTTCTCATGGCGGCTAGACTTGCCTGAAGGATATTTATGCGATCAATAGTTTCCGGATCAATGCTTGATACTACCCAGGCCATTGCTTTTTGTTCAATTTCCTGCCGTAGAGCGTTTCGTTGTTTTTCATTAAGCTTTTTACTGTCATTTAAGCCTAAAATAGGATGATCCGGGTGGAGCATTACAGCGGCAGCATATACTGGACCGGCTAAGGGCCCTCTTCCGGCTTCATCACAGCCTGCTTCATATAAAGTATTTTTATAATATGATAGCAATTTTGAGTAATTTTCCCATTAATTTTTTTAGATTTGCGGGTCGCAAAGTAAGAAAGATATGCGTTTTTGGTTAGTCCCTGTATTCACGATTGGTTTTTCTATTATTTCATTGCAAAGTCAGACACACTGGCAGTCTGCACGGATCCTCTTGCAGGATAAAAGTATTAAAGAATTAGCAAAAACAGGAATTGCATTTGATCACGGCCATTTGCATCCGGGTCATTCTTTTGATGGGGACTTTACTCAAGAGGAATTAGAAATAATTCAAAAAGCAGGTTTTAAAATTGAGATTAATCCAGAAAAGGAACTGCTCAGTCGTTCAGGACCTACCACATGCAGTCCTTCTGTTATCTCTCAGCCAGAGTATCCATTACCCAGCAATTACCAATATGGGTCAATGAATGGATATTTAACACTGGATGAAATTTACGAGAGTTTGGAAATTATGAATGACTTGTTCCCAAACTTGATTACGGTGAAAAAAGCCATAGGATCCTACAGAACTAAAAATGGCAATCCCATTTATTATGTAAAAATTTCCGACAATCCCAATCAGGATGAAAATGAACCTGAAGTTCTGTATACTGCTTTACACCATGCCCGTGAACCTATCAGTATGTCACAAATGATGTATTTCATGTGGTATTTGCTTGAGAATTATGGACGTAAAGCAGATATTACTCAGTTGATCAATAATCGGGAGCTGTTTTTCATCCCCTGCGTCAATCCGGATGGATACAGTTACAATACACTGACCAATCCAAATGGCGGTGGTTATTGGAGAAAAAACAGAAATCCAAATATAGAAGGGATAGGAACTGATTTAAACAGAAATTATGAAACTGGTTGGGGATTCAACGATGATGGATCCAGTCCTTTGGGAACATCCGATGTTTATCGAGGAATACGTCCATTTTCAGAAGCTGAAACAGGCGCAATGCGTGATTTTTGTGAAAACAGACCTTTTTCAATTGCTATGAATTATCACAGTTTTGGAGATTTGTTAATCATCCCATGGGGATATTTAGACAAGCCAACTGCTGATTCAACACATTATCTGGCAATGGCTCAGGACATGACCCGGTATAACAATTTCCGGATCGGCACTTCCAAACAAACCCTGGATTATGAAGTGAATGGAGTTGCAGATGATTGGATGTATGGCGAACAAATATTTAAGCACAAAACCTTTGCATTTACACCTGAAGTCGGAGGTAGTTTCTGGCCAGATCGCAAAGACATTTTACCACTCAATCAATCCACTCAATACATGAATTTTGCAGCCGCCTGGAATGCAGGGGAATGCGCTAAAATTCAAGAGCAATCCGCAGTTGCAATTAACAGAGATACCAATTATCTCCATTATAATATACTACGTACCGGAATATTAGATGCTCCTATCAATATCCATCTGGATGCAGATTTTGCAGGAGTTCAATTTTTAGAAAATGACCTTGTTGTTACATTAAAACCAGGGGAAAATCGCCAAATAACCGTTCCATACCTTGTAAGTGGAAATCCTGTAAAGGGAGACAGCATTCAATTTACTGCGGTTTTAACCACGGGTGTTTATACGGAATCCTCTATCGTTAAAAAGGCTTATGTAGCAGGAAGTTATTTCCATGAAAGATTCAATTCAGATCAGAATTGGTTTGGCTCCAGCGCTACTCGTTGGAATCTTACAGAAGAGAGTTATGTATCTGCTCCAACTTCTTTAACGGATTCCCCATCCAAGCCAATGGATCCAAATACTCAAAAACTCATTCAAAATTCAAATGCCATTGATTTAAGTTCGGCAAAGTTTGCCTATCTCCGATTTAATGCACACTGGGATATGGCTGACGATGTAGATTATGCACAAGTAAGGGTTTCTGAAGATGGCAATCATTTTATTCCTCTATGCGGCAGATTTACAAAATCCGGAACGCAATTTCAGGATTTAGGAGAGCCGGTATATTGTGGAAAACAAAGCGATTGGGTTTCTGAATGGATTGATTTAAAAGATTATATAGGAAAAGAAATTTATCTGCAATTTTACCTTTCAACGGGTATTAATGAGCAAAATTTGGATGGGTATTATATTGATGAAATAGAAGTTTTTACCGATCTCGCAACCCGTAATTTAAACGATGCCGATGAATGGAGTTCTCAAGTATTTCCAACACCTGCACACGATTTGATTCATATTCAATGGGATGCTAATTCAAATCTAAGCAGCGACACAAAAATTGAATTGATTTCCTTGTCTGGAAAGAAACAAACAATCCAGTATGGTTTGAACAAAGAACTCTTGGAAATTAAAACAAATGCGTGTGTTCCGGGTTTTTATTACCTAAGCATTGAACATCATAACAAGAAACCTGAAATTTATAAGGTTTTAATTCAGTAAACATGGATTTATCATTTCTACAAGAACTCCGGCTCCGGGACGCAAATCCGGGAAGCTGGTGTGGAAGTATTTCATACACTCCCGACTCTTATCTGGTGTCCAATTCACCGGTTGATGGGAAACAAATTGGAACGGTAGGTATAAGCAGTTCGTCAGACTATGAAGCCATTATGCAACAAGCTCAAGAAGCTTTTTTAGTGTGGCGTTCCATTCCTGCTCCAAAGCGCGGAGAAATTGTAAAAGAATTGGGAGAAGAATTGTTAAGGCACAAATCAGCTTTAGGCAAACTGGTCTCCTATGAAATGGGAAAAAGCTTGCAAGAAGGCTTGGGTGAAGTTCAGGAAATGATAGACATCTGCATTTTTGCTGCTGGTTTATCACGCCAATTGTATGGTTTGACCATGCATTCTGAAAGGCCCCTTCATCGAATGTATGAGCAATGGCATCCCTTGGGTGTTGTAGGAGTTATTTCTGCTTTTAATTTTCCGGTGGCTGTTTGGTCCTGGAACGCTGCATTGGCATGGGTTTGTGGAAATGTTGTAATTTGGAAAGCATCCGAAAAAACACCTTTGTGCAGCATTGCCTGCCAACTGATAACACAAGCAGTATTTGATAAACATCAATTGCCAAATGGCATTTCCAATATTGTAAATGGAGATTTTAAAATAGGGCAATGGATGAGTGCAGATCCACGCATTCCGTTACTATCTGCTACAGGATCTACTCGAATGGGACGTGCGGTTGGTGTAGAAGTTGCCAAACGTTTTGGAAAATCCATTTTGGAATTAGGCGGTAACAATGCCATTATTGTTTGTCCAAGTGCAGACATGAATGTGGTATTGACTTCCGTTTTGTTTGGTGCTGTGGGTACATCCGGTCAACGCTGTACCACAACACGCAGGTTAATTATTCATGAAAGTATTTATGAAAATTTAAAACAAAAACTTGCAACAGCTTATCAACAACTTCGCATTGGAAATCCATTGGATTCAAACAACCACGTAGGTCCTTTAATTGATCGGCATGCTGTAGATCTATATTTGGAAGCCATTGAACAAATTAAACGACAAGGTGGGAACCTCCTGGTTGAAGGAGGTGTGTTAACAGGTGAAAATTACAGCAGTGGATGTTACGTTAAACCTTGTGTTGCTGAAATAAACCACGATGCAGCCATTGTACATCAAGAAACCTTTGCACCAATTCTATATTTGAGTAAATTCAAAACTCTGGAAGAAGCGATAGCCATTCAAAATGAAGTACCCCAAGGCTTGTCTTCATCCATAATGACGCGAGATTTATTAGAAGCAGAATACTTTTTATCCAATTCCGGTTCGGACTGTGGAATCGCAAATGTCAACATTGGAACAAGTGGAGCAGAAATTGGCGGAGCATTTGGCGGTGAAAAAGAAACCGGTGGAGGTCGTGAAAGTGGCTCAGATGCTTGGAAAGCCTATATGCGAAGACAAACTAATACCATAAATTATTCAACGCAAGTTCCTTTGGCGCAGGGAATTAAATTTGAAATTTAAGGGAATCTCTAAATACCCGTTTTATTTGCCAAACAATTTTTAAACTTTTTATATATAGAATTTAACTCGGAGTATAGAAAATTGAAAGCCTCGTCTAAGGCATTTGTAGAGATCCGCTAAATCGTTTCTATTAGTACATTCGTTTATTTTAAATTGTAATTTCGTTTCAGATATTTTTTAGCTTTATGTTTGTATTTCGGCTTTCTAAAATAATTAAATGAGTGAATATTTACAGTTTATTGAAACCGAAGTGTTTAATTAGTATTGTAAATTGTTGGTATTATTGTTATAGTTTATCCTAGACCATATCAAATTCAATTTAAATTATCAACAGCAGTTTATTAATTATGAAAGATTATTTTCGTTCTTTATTTGATTATCACGTCCAGGCCAATCAGCAATTTTTTGATGTCTTGTTTTCAGCTTCACAGCCTATTGATGAATATGCATTTAAAATGTTTCGGCATTGCATTATGGCCCATCATATTTGGAATCATCGCATGTTGAATCTCAAATACGATTATGAATTCTGGGAACCCCTTAACCAAAAGCAATTGGAGCAATTAATGGATCAAAACAAGCGTGAACATATTCAAATTTTGGAACAATATGATTTAGAGGCTAAACTTGAATACAAAAACCAAGCAGGTGAAACTTATTCGAGTAAAATCGTTGACATACTTTCGCACATCAGTCATCACTATGCCTATCACAGAGGTCAAATTGCACGCAGCCTACGTGAAAGTGGCATTGAACCACCTAAAACAGATTTAATTATTTTTCGGAGGAGTTGAGCTATTTTATAGCTATTAAGCTATATAGCTTTTAGCTCCGGACTATATTGTAACACCCCAATCACGAAGCATGGCTTCCAACATTTGAGTTGGTTCTGCTTTTTGTTTTGCAACTTCAAGTCCTTTCTTTACAATTGCAATGGCTTCATCTTTTTTATTGTTATAAAATAAAATGCGGCCGTAATTGATGTAATGATCTTGTTGCTCTTGCAATTCCAGCGCTTTTTTGGCTGCCTTCTCAGCGAAGTCCATTATCTTCTTATTGTCTTTAAAATTTTTAAGACATAACTGGGAAAGTATTTTATTTTTTGCAGCGTCATTTTTTGCAATCTTAGTGCTGTAAAGTTTAGCAGCAACTAAAAATTTATCCGCATCGCCGGTTGCGCCGTAATAATCCATGTCGGTTGTACTCTTAAATTCGTCGTAACGATCCGGAATGTTTTTAGCTTTTTCCTGGGCTTCATTTAATAAACTTTCATTGCGGTATTCCATGGCTTTTTTCATGGTTTTCGAACAAGCCATCCAAATTTTATTTTCATAAACCGCTTTAGATTTAAGCTTTGAAATGGGCTCTTTGTATTTTACCAGATAATCAAAAATCCGTGAATCGGCTTCGGTGGCTGATTCTAAAATGATTTCAAGATTTTCTGGGGTGGTTAAATCTTTTTGACTGGATAAATATTCATTAGCAATGCGTAAGGAAGGTTTTCCGACCTGATTTAAAGATTTAATATACGCCAGGACAGTTGCAGGATCCCTTTTGCCTTCATCGTATAATTTTGCCCAATTCCCGGATTTGTCAAATTTTTTAATGGCATCTTGCCCTAATTCGATAAAAGATTCAGGAGGACGTGCACCACTGCTGTTGTGTACTATTTTTCCTTCTGAATTGATGTAAAGTAAAGTGGGATATGAACGAACTGAATAACGTTGACCCAATTCAGGACCTTCTCCTTTTTCCATATCCATTTTAACATTGATAAAATTGGCATTGTAAAAATTGCCAACAGCTTCATCAACAAAGACTGTTGAAGCCATTCGGCGACAAGGACCGCACCAGGTAGTAAATGCATCCATGAAAATTAACTTGTCTTCTTTTGCTGCTTGTGCCAAAGCTTCAGCAAATGTTCCATGGAAAAAATTGATTCCTTTTAAGCCTGTTCCTTCTGTTTGACTTTGTCCTGTGTTTATGCAAATCAAGCATAAAAGGCAGGCGATCTTTAGTGTTTTTAACATAAATCTCAATTAATTTAGAATACAAATATCTTAATAAATTTAGTAGCAAATGCAACGAACAAGAAATTAGGAAAAATTTAGCTAAATAGGGCAGCTTTCTAAAACTTTGAGCTTAAACCCAAGGATTTGGAAAGCTGCCTTATTTCGAAACAGTGATGCTATATTTTAAATTCTTGCTTTGCAAAGTTCCATACATTTATGCAGCCAATTTTTATGACACATATCAGACAGCAATTTTTAGAACGTATCGCTCAAACCAGTGAAATTTCGCAGCAATTGGAAGTGGTATCGGCACATGGGTGTTATTTGGAGACCCAATCCGGTTTAAAATATCTGGATTTGCTTTCAGGTTTTGGAGTCAACAATATTGGGCATGGCGTAGTTTCGGTTTTGGAAGCCATCAATAAGCAGTCTCAAGCCTATCTTCATACCAATGTGTATGGCGAGCATATGCAAAGTCCACAAATTCAATTGGCAGAATTTTTAATTTCCTTATTGCCAGGACCATTAAACGGATGCTATTTTCTGAATTCAGGAAGTGAATGCATTGACGCTGCAATTAAACTTGGTCGTTTGGCAACCGGTCGGTCTGAAATTGTAGTTTGCAGTCAAGCCTACCACGGCAGTACCTTAGGTGCAGAATCGTTGCGTAGTGATGTACATCACAAAATGGGTTTTCTTCCATTAATTCCTTCCATTCGATTTATACGATTTAATGAAGAAGCAGATCTTGACCAAATTACCAGTCAAACAGCACTTGTAATTACAGAAGTCATACAAACGGAAGCAGGTGTTAAACTTGCAAACCCGGAATATTGGAAAAAACTTCGGCAATGCTGTGATGCCCAAAACTGTTTACTGGCAGTTGATGAAATCCAAACGGGGATGGGTCGCACGGGATCATTATTTGCATTTCAAGCCTATGATTTTATTCCGGATATGCTATTGTGTGGGAAGGCACTTGGAGCAGGAATGCCATTGTCTGCTCTTATCTGCAATCAAAATTTACTTCGGCATTTTTCTAAAACCATTCCCTTGGGATACATCACAACTTTTGGCGGACATCCGGTTTGTTGTGCAGCCGGATTGGCAGGATTAAACTTTTTAATTCAAGCTAATTTAATTGACTCTATTGCAGAAAAAGAACAAGTATTCAGAAACTTATTGGATTTCCTGCCGAATCGGGAACTGCGAGGTAAAGGATTGTTACTGGCTTTAGAATTGGGTTCTGTGAAAAGTTTAATGCGTGCCATTCAAAAATTGTTTGATAGCAGAGTTCTTGCTGAAAGTTTTTTATTCTGTCCGACGGCTTTGAGAATTGCGCCTCCTTTGCTGATTGAGCTGAATGAAATAAAGCAGGTTTGCGACCATATAAGACGCATATGTGAACCATCACAGTTTTAGAAAAACTCTTTTATTACAAATTAGCAATCTGCTCTCCTGCAGAATTATTTTTTCAAGTCTTCAAAAGCAGCTTCCAATTGCTCGTAAAAACTTTCCCCAAAACGGCGTATCAAGGCGGCTTTTACAAATCGGAAGAGTGGCATTTTTTGATCTTGACCCAATTTACATCCTGCTTTACAGATATCCCATTGATCATAATTGAGAGCTATAAATCCCTGATTTTTATTTTCTTTAATACGAATGGGGTATAAATGACAAGAAATTGGCTTTTGAAAATCGCAAACTCCGGCTTTATGGGCTTGTTCGATTCCGCATACCGCAATTCCATTTTCATCCCGGTTCATATAGACGCAAGCACCATCTGGCATAAGGCTGGTACCCCAACTTTTATTTTCTCGGTAATACGTATACAACCCTTCTTTTGCTATTACATTTTGAGATTCAGTGCTTAAAAATGCCCTAAAATCTTCAAAACTGTTTTCAAGTATGGTCTTTTCAGCAAGAGTGAGCGGGGCGCCAAAATCACCTTCATAACAGCAAGCGCCTTTGCATTTATCCAAAGCGCAGATAAATTGATTTTCTAAGACCTCGTCACTGATCAGGATATTATCGATCATCAACATACTGCAAAGCTAAGACGCTTCATTTATTTTAAAAGTCCGGGAAGAATTCTGAAAATTAATGGGAACGGCTAAATTCTTAAAAAAAATCTTTTTCTTTTTGTAATTCAAAAACATTATACTTTTGCGCTTTGTTTTTCGACAGGAATAGTTACAGTAAGTAGGATGGATCGCCTAAAAACATTATTTAAAGCCCAATTAATTTCTTCGGTAGAGGAAATTAAAACACTTGTTAAGTCCCACGGTACAAGAATTATTGATAATGTTCAAATAGAACAGGTTTATGGAGGTATGCGGGGAATCCAGAGTATGATATGGGAAACCTCATCCTTGGATTCTTCCGAAGGTATTCGATTCAGGGGATATTCAATTCCTGAGCTTCGTGAGTTACTTCCTAAAATTAACGGCGCTACGGAGCCACTGCCAGAAGGATTGTTTTGGTTGATGTTAACCGGAAATTTACCTACTGAAGAGGATGTCAAATGGTTAAGCAAGGAATGGCAACAAAGAGCTGTATTGAGCGATACTGTTAAGGAGCTTTTAGATCATCTGGATGTTAAGAAAACCCATCCTATGACCCAGTTTAGCATTGCTATTATGGCTATGCAATCTGAAAGTGTATTTGCCCAAGAATATGAAAATGGGATGAACAAAGCCAGTTACTGGGAAATTATGTATGAAGATTGCATGAATCTTATTGCAAAATTACCATTGGTTGCAGCTTTTATTTATCGAAAATCTTTCTATGACAATCAGCACATAGCAGCAGATCCTGATTTAGACTGGAGTGCCAATTTTGCCCATATGTTGGGTAAAGATGAACCTGCATTTAAAGATTTGATGCGTTTGTATATGACCATTCATGCTGACCATGAAGGCGGCAACGCATCTGCTCATACGGTTCATTTAGTTGGTTCAACTTTGAGTGATGCTTATTTGTCACTGGCTGCAGGAATGAACGCATTGGCAGGACCTTTGCATGGTTTAGCCAATCAGGAAGTAATGGACTGGATTTATGACATGATTCGGGACCTGGGAACTCCCAATCCAAGTAGAGAACAGATTGCAGAATATGTTAAAACAACGCTTTCCCATGGGGTAGTCGTTCCGGGTTATGGACATGCTGTTTTGCGTAAACCAGACCCACGGTTTTTAGCGCAAAAGGATTTTGCTGAAAAACATTGTGCTGACGATCCAATGGTTCAAATTGTTTGGCATGTGTTTGAAGAAGTCCCACCAATATTGGAAAGTTTGGGTAAAGTAAAAAATCCCTGGCCAAATGTGGATGCCCATTCTGGAGCTTTATTAGAGCATTTTGGGGTTAAAGAACATAATTTTTATACCGTCATGTTTGGAGTTTCAAGAGCATTGGGTGTCTTAGCTCAATTGTGTTGGGATCGGGCATTGAATTTGCCTTTGGAGCGACCAAAATCCATGACTACTGAAGAAATTAAAGGCTTTTTATCAAATTCAAATAATTAATCCGATCTTCGTTTTATGAACTTTCCAGACAATCTGAAATATACCAAAGAACATGAGTGGCTTTTGCTCGATGGCAATCAAGCAACCATAGGAATTACGGAATTTGCTCAATCCGAATTGGGTGATATTGTTTATGTTGAAGTAGAATCTGTAGGAGACGAAGTGTCAAAAGATGACATTTTCGGTACTGTTGAAGCGGTTAAAACAACGTCTGATCTATTTATGCCGGTTTCTGGCAAAGTCATTGAATTTAATCCGGAACTCGATGAGAAAGACGGAAATGATCCAACTTTAATTAATTCGGATCCTTATGGTAAAGGTTGGATTATTAAAATTGAACTTAGCAATCCAGAAGAATTGGATCAACTGTTGGATGCGGCCTCCTACCGCAGCTTGATCGGTAAGTAGTTATAAAATTTTATGTTATTCTGGCGGCCAAAGTATTATTTGATTTTGGCCTGGTTCCTCGTGGCAACTATTGTGATTTTGTCATTGTTGCCCAGTAGCGAAATGCCTCAACTCCATTGGTGGGGATCCATTCAGCCTGACAAGATCGGACATATTCTATTTTATTCAGCAAGCGCCTGGTGTTTTAAAAAATACAGTCAACATCAAACCAGCTTCTTCCGGATTTCTTATATCTATTTAGCCTTAATATTTATGGGTATTGCACTTGAATGTCTCCAAAAATTAATGGTATTGGGCAGGCAATTTGATTTATTTGATGTGATAGCCAATTGCATCGGTGTTATTCTTGTTAAATTGGCATCTAGCACGAAATGAGATTTATAGCTGAAATTCAGCTTTTAGAGTATTTTTGGAAATCCAATGATAAATTTAAAATCAATTTCTTTTCTTAGTCTGATTTTGACTATTGCCCTGATAAGTTTTGCCAATTTCAATATAAAAAAATGGAAAAATTTATCAACGATCGATTGGGATGTGATTGGTTATTACGATTACTTGCCGGCTACATTTATATACCATGATTATTTTATGGATTTTATAAGAACAGATCCAAAATATGTCGAAAAACATATGTTTTGGCCTGTAAATGCTTCGAATGGAAATTTTGTAAATAAATATACCATGGGAATGTCAGTAATGTATGCCCCTTTTTTCTTTTTGGCGCATATAAAGACACAGGCATCGCATGCAAATCCAAATGGATTTAGTTGGTATTACCACAAATACATTCATCTGTCGTGTTTATTTTATTTAATTATTGGCCTGGTTTTCTTGCGGAAATTTTTATTGAAATGGTTTTCTGAATGGTCTGTTGCAATAAGCATTCCTTCAATTTGCCTTGGTACAAATTTGTTTTATTATGCAAGTTCGGAAGCAGCCATGAGCCATGCATACAGTTTCTCACTTTCAGCTATCTTTTTGTTTTATGTTTATAAATGGTTTGAAAATCAAAAATTAGTTTATGCTTTATTGATCGGGATCAGCCTGGGACTGATGAGTTTAATTCGACCTATTAATTTATGTTTTGCATTGTTCCCTTTGTTATATGGTGTCCAAAATTTAAAAGATGTTCAAAAAAACGCATTGATTTTTTTTCAGTATCAGAAGCATATAATTTGGATTGTAGTACTTATTGGACTTATTTGGATGCCACAATTACTGTATTGGAAATCAGTTACCGGAAATTTTTTTTATTATTCGTATCAAGATGAGCGTTTCTTTTTTTTTAATTCACATCCCTTATTGGGTATGTTTAGCTTTAGAAATGGCTGGTTGATATATACTCCAATTTTTATTTTTTCAATCATTGGGATGTATATTTTATTTTTTAAAAAGCATGCATTGAGATGGACTGTGGTTCTCTTTTTTAGTTTATATTGTTACATCGTATTTTCATGGTGGTGCTGGTGGTATGTTGGATTTGGTAATCGTGGCATGATCGATTTATATGCTTTATTAGCAATTCCATTTGGAGCTGCCATTTCTTATATACTTACCCAATCTTATAGAATTAAGGCACCAGTTATTACGTTGGTTTTCCTCTTGATTTTATTTTCTCAGTTTCAATCCTGGCAGTATCGGAATGGCATGTTGCATTTTGACAGTATGAACTGGAATGCCTATAAAGCATCTTTTGGAAAAACGAAATTTGATGATGCGATAAAAAACAGCTTGATACAACCGGATTATGAAAAGGCAAAAAAGGGAGAGTAGTTAATTAAAAATTTCGGATGATCCATCCATTTAAATTGTCATTGAATTTTTTAAAAATTGTGAACTAAAATTTTATTTTTTGGAGTAATTGTTCTAATTCTTCAAATTTTTGGGTCCCAATAAGTAATTTCTTTCCATCTTTTAATTCTAATTGCAAGCCCATGTTTCCGGACATGTTTAAAGCACGGCCTTTGCCAAATAAACCCAATCGAAATCCCCATCCACCATATTCTGTAATAGGATTGTATTTCCGAATGTATGCCTTGTCAATAGATTCCCAAGGAATAGTTTTTTTACTTAAATGAAAAGGATAAAATTTGTAAGAGACCCCCAGTTCATTAATTTCAGTTTCTAATTTGGATATCAAAAAGAGAATTATAATTAATATAGGAATTAGTGAAATCAACACTAAAGTGGAATCACTGGTAGGGTTATCACCAAAAGGTATTTTTAAAATCAATTGCTGATACAAACCAAATAGAAACAAACAAGTAATTCCTATTATCAATAGCCAAAACCACCATTGAGTAAATTTTTGTTTTTCTTTGAAATGTATCATTGTATAGGTATTTTTTTCAAATTTAATTTTTATCTATAAATTCAATGCGATATAATTTAAATAGATCTTTTCCTATGTTTTCTACCGAATGGGGTGGTTCTGGTTTTTCCCAATTTCCAATATTTAGTTCTTCTGGTTTTATTCTGATGGTATCTTGTTTGATCATTGTTAATTTATGATTGTTGTCTAAGCCAAATGTATTGTATAATATGGGAGCAGTGTTTACAACCCAAACAATGCTATTGCCTTTGTGTGTATGGATGGGATCTAATTGACCGGGAGGAACGGTGACCTCCAGGATTCTAAAATCAGTTGTTTGGAATATAAGTTTATGATAGTCTTTTGCTGCAACCAACGCATCTAAACTGTCCGGCCAAATCCAGTCCGTGTTTGACTTATTTGCTTTTTGAATCGTATCAATTGAAAGATTTATTTTATCTTTTGAATCTTGAATCAGATAAGTGATCAGTGCACCAAGGAGAATGCCAATGAATAAGTAGCCTGCTTTCATAAGAACTTTATTTTTAAACTTGTACAGAAACTCAATTTGGGATTATCTGAATTTCATACTAAGATACAAGGTCTGCAATCAATACGGTACTTAAAAAAAATAATCTAATAACCGATAGCTGCACCATCCGGACTGGACGAATCCGCTACGCCTGTATAAACTTTTAATTTTTCATCGTACAAGATCCCCATGAGGCAACCGAGATTGTCAACTGGTATCAATTGATGTCCTTTGGATTCTAATGCTGTTTTTGTATCTGGTGACAATAGATTTTTTTCATATACTATGAAATCAGGCAACCATTGATGATGTATTTTCATGGATTCTATGGCTTGATCCAAAGTCATGTTATAAGCCAATACATTGAGAACTGTTTGAAATACGGTATTAATTATGGTTCTTCCGCCCGGCGAGCCAATGATTAAATAAGGTCTTCCATTTTTTGCAATAATGGTTGGAGTCATACTGGAAAGCATCCTTTTTTCAGGAGCAATTAAATTAGGTGATGAACCGATTTGCCCGAAACGATTTGTAATGCCTGGGACTGCATTGAAATCGCCCATTTCATTGTTGAAAATAAAACCCAATTTTTCAGAACCCCTTCGCAAACCATAGGAATATTCAAGAGTATAAGTCAGTGAAACAGCATTTCCGTCTTTATCCACAACAGAGAAGTGCGTTGTATTTTCCCCACCATACGGATGGCCAAATTTTAGAGGATCACTTGAAGAGGCTTTGTTTAAATCAATAGTAGCAAAACGTTTCTTGGCAAATTCTTTGGATGTTAATTGATGAATTGGCATGTCAGGGTTAAAATCGGGATCCCCTAAATATTCTGCACGATCTGCAAAAGCACGACGCATTACTTCAGCCACCAGGTGAACATAAGGCGTAGAGTTGAATGGAATTGTATTAAAATTTGCAAACTCCATCATGTTTAACATTTCAATAAGTGCAACTCCTCCTGAACTTGGAGGTGCCATTGAATAAATTTCGAAATCATTAAAGCTTCCTTTAACAGGTGGTCGTTCAATTGCCTTATAGCGTTCCAGATCATTTTTGCATATGATTCCACCGTTTTTTTTCATGTAATCTTCAATTTCATTAGCAACAAAACCTTTATAAAATCCATCCTGACCGTGATCTCGTATCAATTCCAAAGTTTTAGCAAGAGCTGCTTGTTTCCACAGTTCGCCTGGTTTACATAGCTGTCCTTTTGAATTGTTAAAATAAGTTTTCATAAAGGCATTTGAAGTATCCAATGCAATTATTTCCCGAGCATCTCGATACAATCCCCAACTCATGATAAAACCATTTTTTGCAAGATTTACTGCAGGTTGGACCAAGTCTTTCCATGCCAGAGTTCCATATTTTTGATGGGCTAAAAAAAGCCCGGCTACAGTTCCTGGTACTCCTACGGAAAGCAAGCTTTCGTGATTGCTATCCTGCATCAATTGACCCTTGTCGTTTAAAAACATTTTTTGATTTGCAGCAAGGGCTGCTTTTTCACGGAAGTCGATTGTGGTCACTTGTCCTTTTGCATTCATGAATACTAAAAACCCACCTCCCCCAATATTTCCAGCTTCAGGATGCGTCACCTGCAAAGCAAATGCAGTTGCAATACTTGCATCTATAGCATTTCCACCTTTTTTTAAAATCTCTATACCGACCTGTGAAGCTAGTTTATTGGATGAAACCACCATGCCATGTTGCCCATATTCTTGGCCAATTCCAGTGGAACAATTTATTAGCAGAAGTAAAAAACAAAAGATCTGATTAAATCTATTGCCGATAAAAATCATTTGAAACATTTGGATCTTTTAATGGTAAACAAGTTGAAATTAAATCAATAGCGAAGTTAAACCATAAACACGAGATGCAAGAATTGCTTAAAGGCCAACAAGGGACAATTTTAAAACTAGGATCAAGGCCTAATTCAAAAATTTCTATAAATCAAAATAGTCAAATTTTAATTCCAAAGTTCATATAAGCACAAAGTCTGCATCCAATTTCTTGGAATGCTTAATGATGAACTGGTTTTGTGGTTTTCATTTGAATGATATCAACCAGGAATGCAAAGGCCATTGAAAAATAAATATAGCCTTTAGGAATGTCAAAACTAAATCCTTCGGCTATCAGAGAGACACCAATCATTAAAAGAAAACAAAGTGCTAATATTTTAAAGGATGGATGTTTTCTGATAAAATCACCTATTGATTTTGAAGCAAACAACATGATTATTACTGTCACAATAACTGCGGTGTACATTACCCAAAGTTCTTGAACCATGCCTACGGCCGTAATGATCGAATCTACAGAAAAAACAAGGTCCAAAAGGATTACTTCAGAAAGCAAACGACCAAAACTGCTATTTTTTGGCACATCGGGTAATTCTTCCGGAGCAATTTCAGTTTTGTGATAAATTTCTTTGGTGCTTTTATAAATCAGGAAAAGTCCGCCCAAAATTAAAATAAGGCCCTTCCCTGAAAAGTCAATTTCGGCAATTCTAAAGAGAGTTTGATCCAATTTTAAAATCCAGGTAATAAAACCCAACAATGCCAAACGCATAATCATTGCCAGGCCTATTCCCCAAAATCTTAATCTATTTCTTTGATTTTCAGGCAATTTATCTGCCAGAATGGAAATAAAAATAATGTTGTCGATTCCTAAAATAACTTCTAGGGCAATTAATGAAAGTAAGGGAATGATAGCCTCCATCATATTGATATAATTGATAAATTATAAATGAAAATGATTCCTTTTAAGGAAAAATGAAAATACATTCTTTATAAAACCCAAATTTAGCTTGATTGTTTTATATTAGTTGCTTAAGATTTTATTAAATGGAACTGCTATACACCCCTTATACTTCATTAAGCAATTTTTTAAATTTTTATTTACTAAAGTAAACTTGGAATTTAAAAAATTGAATGCCTCCTATAAAATGTTTTTCGATATGCCCTACATTATTTTTAAGCTGCAAAGCCTTCCTTTTCCTGAATTCAAATTATTAAATTTTAAAATGGATTTTATACAGTTATTAGTACATTTAATAATACAGTCTTGATTTTTATTTACAATTGATTTTAATTTGCTATACTGTTTTAAACTCAACCTTGACCAGTACCTGCTCTCTTTTTTTCTTCTTCTGCTCCACCATTTTTGCGAGGAGCATTTCCTAGTTTTAAGCTTCCAAAACGATAGGATAAGGACAGGGAAGCAACTCGTGTTTCTCTTTTAACATCAAAATGTTCAAAGTAATCTCTGTAACGGATATCAGCCTCCGGTAAATTAGTCCAAAATAAATCGCTTACTGCAAATTTTGCATTGAGTTTTTTATTTAAAAATTGTTTTTGAATACCTACTGATAGGCCCCACATGGAATATACCTTCATGAATCCATATACTTCCGGAGATTGGTAATTAAAATTAATTTCTGAGTTCCAATTTTTTAGAAGTTTAATCGTATTGTTGCAACTGAGATTGACAACTAAATTTCCATCTCTGAGTTGGGTATTTGCAAAATTCCCTCTATACTTTCCAATCCAACTTCCCAGATTGACCATGCTGCTCCAATAGTTGGTGATATCGAAACTACCACTTGCATTTACTGAGAGATTGTCAAATTGAGTCAGATTTTCATGAGTTTGGACGGTAACGCGGTCCAATCCTTGAACCGGGCCGATAACTTCTGTAATATTATCCTGTGTTTGAGTATAGGAAATTGAAAAATTATAATTTTTATTAAAACTGTGATTCCATTCAAAAATCCAGCTGTATTGTGGATTGAGGAAAGGATTCCCTTCCCGATACGTACTAGGGTCCAGGAAGAATTTAAATGGATTTAATTGTTGGTAATTGGGTCGATCCAAACGTCTGCTTAGATTTAAACCCATATCGTAATTGGATGCGAATTTGTAATTTAAAAAGATGGATGGAAATAGATCGATATAGTTTTTATTAAATTTATAATTATTTACAATTTGTGTTCCCGTAGCCTTTGTAAATTCAAGGCGAATGCCACTTTGTAGACTCAACTTATGCCAATCCTGTTTGTAGTTTAAGTAAGATGCATGAATTTGCTCTTTGTATAAAAAATGATTGCTCTTGCTACTATCATAAACAGGATGAGTATTGCTTTTATCATAAAATGCCAAATCGTTGTCTGCATTTACAATGCTTGATTTCAAGCCACTTTCAAATTGTTTGTTTTTGGAAAACTTTTTGATAAGATCAAATTTTAATGATTTAATATTTAAACTGCCCATTAGATCACCGTATAAATAATAGTCCGGCTTCAGGATTTGTTGATTGTTATCAAAATATTTAGTTAGAAAATTTTGTATGGTTGTGTTTTCAAAATGTGCATAATCAATATCAAAACTAATTTCTAGTGCGGAACTATCAAATAAATGCTTTCCATTTAAATTAAACGAAGATGCAGGCCAGACATCTTTGCTGCTATTGCTGGTAGAAAAACTGGATTCTGGCAACGATTGTTCATTTTCAACAACCGAGTTGTTTTGCCCATGGGGCTTGAAACGATTTAATGAACTATTTACAATAAAACCAATGGTGGTCTTATTATTAGGTAACGTATAATCAGTTCCAATTCGTAGGGAAGCAAAATGATACGGAAAAACGAGGTAGTTAAACTGATCATAAGCACCTGTGCGTTGTCCACCCTCAAAAAATTCTCGATATAGGATTAGTTTGTTTAATCCTTTACGAAAACTGTAATTTGCATTTCCAAACCAATTGAATTTTTTGTTTCGGTGATTTAGATTTAAGCCAAAACCTGTTTTAGGATAAACTCCCTGACCGTAATTTGCATTGAGACTGCCATTGGTTCCATAAGCCTGGTTCTTTTTTAAACGAATGTCAATGATACCGGCATTCCCGGCAGCTTCATATTTTGCAGGAGGATTGCTGATGATTTCAATGCGATCCAGCGTATTGGAAGGGAGGGCTTTTAAATAGTTTGCCAGTTCACTTCCGGATAATACGATTGGTTTCCCATCAAGGAATATCTGGACTCCCGATTTTCCTTTCATTGTAATTGCATCCAAATAATTGATGGTGACACCGGGTGCTTTTTCCAATAATTCAAACACACTGCTTCCGGCACCAATGATGCTGCTTTCAACATTTAAAATGTATCTGTCAGATTTGCGTTCAATAAATGGTTTCGTTGCAGTCACTGTAATTTCCTTCATTGCCTCAGTACTTTCATTCATTTGGAGATTACCTAAATCAATGGGATCTATTGAATTTTTAAAGGTGATAGAACCAGAATAATAATTTAGGTAAAAGTGCATTGAAACTTTGATGTAATAAACTTCCGGATTGACAGTTTCAAATTCCAGATTAAACTGACCCTGATCGTCGCAAGAAGTGAGTTTAATCAAACTGCTGTCCTTGACAGCATACAAACCGACTAAAGCAAATGGGAGGGACTGTTTGTCAATTCCAATCACCTTTCCAGTAATTGTGTAAACCGGTTTGGCAATCATTTCAAATACGCCAAGGCAAAGCCAGGCAACTAGCATGACACGGATCATGATATACTAAATTTAGGTGAATGAAAAAAGCTCCTAATCCGGAGCAAAACAAATCCATTGCAAACCTACGAAAGAATTCGTAGATATTTTATTTTTGCAATTATAAAAATGTTAAAAAAATTGTATTGGCCCTTAAAATTTAATGTCAAGCCAATAATTTTTACTGAATAAAGAAATCACTATATCGGGTGTGACTACTTTAAATTGGATTTTAATTAAAAAGGTGTTTGGCTAAAAAAGATGTATATTAATTAAAAAATGCAATTGATGTTACATATTCCTGCGGTACTTTCCACCAACTGCATATAGTGCTGTTGTGATTTGGCCAAGGGAACAAGACTTTACGGCTTCCATTAATTCAGCAAACATATTTTTATTGTGAAGTGCAGCCAATTGCAATTTTTGGATTCTTGCTGGTCCTGATTCTTGATGAGCCATTTTTAAATTTTCAAGAGAATGAATCTGGTCATTTTTTTCTTCTTCTGTTGCCCGAATGACTTCTCTTGGTAAAATAGTGGGAGAACCATCTTTGGACAGGAAGGTATTCACTCCAATAATTGGATAGGCTCCTGTATGTTTGAGTGTTTCGTAGTAAAGGCTCTCTTCTTGTATTTTACTGCGTTGATACATGGTTTCCATAGCACCCAAGACACCTCCCCGTTCAGTAATTTTATCAAATTCTGAAAGTACCGCTTCTTCTACCAAATCAGTGAGTTCTTCAATGATAAACGAGCCTTGTAGCGGATTTTCATTTTTAGCCAAACCCAATTCGTTGTTGATAATTAACTGGATGGCCATGGCACGTCTTACCGATTCTTCTGTTGGTGTAGTAATAGCTTCATCGTATGCATTCGTATGCAATGAATTGCAGTTGTCATAGATCGCATACAGCGCTTGCAAAGTCGTTCGAATGTCGTTAAATGAAATTTCCTGAGCATGCAATGATCGACCGGATGTCTGAATGTGATATTTTAACATCTGACTGCGTTCATTCGCTTTGTATTTAAGCTTCATGGCTTTTGCCCAAATCCGTCGTGCTACACGTCCGATAACTGCATATTCCGGATCCACACCATTTGAAAAGAAAAACGAAAGATTGGCTGCAAAATCATCAATATGCATTCCCCGTGATAAGTAATATTCTACAAATGTAAATCCATTGGAAAGGGTAAATGCCAATTGTGAAATTGGATTGGCGCCTGCTTCTGCAATGTGATAGCCACTAATAGAAACTGAATAAAAATTCCGAACACCTCGGGTAATAAAATACTCTTGTACATCTCCCATTAACTTTAATGAAAACTCTGTACTAAAAATACAGGTATTTTGTGCCTGATCTTCTTTTAAGATATCTGCCTGGACGGTTCCACGCACTGATTGTAAGGCTTTGGTTTTTAATTCCTCGTAAATAGAAGGTTCCAGAATTTCATCACCTGTGATGCCTAACAGCAACAAACCCAAGCCATCATTTCCTGGTGGTAATTCTCCTTGATATTTGGGACGTTCAATTCCTTTGTCATCGTATTTAGCTTTTAATGCAGACGCTACTTTTGATTCTAAGCCATGTTCATGAATATACTTTTCGCATTGCTGGTCGATAGCAACATTCATGAAAAAAGCGCAAATTGTAGCAGCAGGTCCATTTATAGTCATGCTTACAGAAGTTTTTGGATTGCACAAATCAAAACCGCTGTATAATTTTTTTGCATCATCCAAACTGCAAACACTGACACCGCTGTTTCCAACTTTACCATAAATATCCGGACGGTAATCAGGATCTTCTCCATAAAGTGTAACTGAATCAAAAGCCGTACTCAATCGATTGGCTGGCATATCCAAACTCACATAATGAAACCTGCGATTGGTTCGTTCAGGGCCACCTTCTCCGGCAAACATTCTGGTTGGATCTTCTTCTTGTCTCTTAAAAGGATAAACACCGGCTGTATAGGGAAAAGTACCTGGAACATTTTCCTGAAAATTCCATTTTAAAATATCGCCCCAATCTTTATATTTAGGTAAAACAACACGTGGGATTCGGGTATGAGAAAGCGATTTAGTGAAAGTTGGAATTTGAATTGATTTGTTTCGAACTTTATAAATGAATTCATCCGCTGCATAAGCCTTTTTTAATTGATCCCAATTTTCAAGGATGTTTTTGGATTCACCATCTAATTTATTTTGTAGCTGTTCTTTTGATTTTTTAATTTCATTTTTAATTTCTGATTCGTGTAAAAGCACTTCACTGGTGTTTAAAGCCTGCAATTGATGAGCAAGTTGTGCTTGTTGGTCAACCCATTCGTCGTATTTTCGATTAGTTTCTGAAATTTCACTGAGGTATCGGGTTCTTCCTGGTGGGATGATAAATATTTTTTCTGATTCTCCGCTTTCTAAATTCAAATTTGATTTAAAAGGGACCTGTGTTTTATTGCTAATGCATTCGATTAATTTTTGATACAGCAGATTGGTACCTGGGTCATTAAACTGAGAAGCAATGGTACCGTAAACCGGCATGGATTCTGGCGATTTATCAAAAACTTTGTGATTGCGTTGAAATTGTTTTCGCACATCGCGAATGGCATCCTGGGCTCCGCGTTTATCAAACTTATTGATGGCAACAATGTCCGCAAAATCCAACATGTCAATTTTCTCTAATTGTGTAGCGGCGCCGTATTCAGGAGTCATGACATACATTGAAACATCGCTGAAATCGACGATTTCTGTATCACTTTGGCCTATACCGGAAGTTTCAAGTAAAATCAAATCAAAGTCCGCAGCTTTAAGAATTTGCAATGCATTTTTAATATAAGGCGATAAAGCCAGGTTACTCTGCCGTGTTGCCAGACTGCGCATATAAACCCGGCCTCCATGAAATTCGGGATGTATTGCATTCATCCGGATGCGGTCACCAAGTAAGGCACCTCCTGTTTTTCTTTTGGAAGGGTCGACAGACAAGATTGCAATTCGTTTGTCAGTAAAATCCAGGATGAAACGTCGAACCAATTCGTCCACCAAACTTGATTTTCCGGCACCTCCTGTTCCGGTTATGCCTAAAACCGGAATGGTTTTATCTGAATGAGCGCGACTCATATTTTTTAATATGGATTCGGCCTGGTCGGGAAAATTTTCTACTGCAGAAATCATGCGAGCTACTGCCCTGAAATCATGGTTGGCAATTTCTTTGAGTTCTCCATTAAGAGAACTTCCTGTCGCAAAATCGCATTGAGAAATTAAATCGTTGATCATACCCTGGAGTCCCATATGGCGTCCATCATCCGGACTGTAAATCCGGTTGATCCCATAATTGTGTAAATCTTCAATTTCAGAAGGCAGGATGGTGCCCCCGCCACCTCCAAAGAGTTTGATGTGACCACAATTGCGTTCCTTTAACAAGTCAAAAATGTATTTAAAAAACTCATTGTGCCCTCCCTGATAGGATGTTATTGCAATTCCTTGTACATCTTCCTGAATTGCTGCATCTACAATTTCTAGTGCGGAACGATTGTGTCCAAGGTGTATAATTTCGACACCACTGCTTTGCATAATCCGTCGCATGATGTTGATAGCTGCATCATGACCGTCAAACAAGGAAGCTGCTGTCAGGATTCGAATTTTATGTTTTGGCTGATATACAGCAACTTCTGTGACCATATGCTACAAATTTGGACTCAAAATTAATGAAAGAGACCTATATCTGTTGGTAGAAATAGCAGAATAGCACTTGCTGGAAGGATTTAATTTAAAATTGGTTTAAAAAAAATTCAATCTTTATTGTCAAAAATTTAACATAACTTAGCATATAGAGTCTAACAACCAGGTATGTTTAAAAAGCTAATAATCATATCATTTTGTTTCCTTTTATGGATTCCGGCTTCAAATGCCCGCCAATGGCTGGTATTCTTTGCTAAAGATGGTTTTTTTGATGGAGTGCTTCGCCAGTCATTTGGCCATGCATATGTTGGATTGATTAAAGAGGATACTGGCAGCAAACAAAATTTATTGTTGGCATGCTGGGGTTTTTACCCCAAAGGTGGATTGCAATCATCAGGCATCGTTGGCTATATGAATGGCTCGATTAAAAATGACTGGAACAGCAAGCGCGAGCACAGTTTTATCGTAGAGATTTCAGAATTTGAACTCATCGCCTGTCTGCATTTAAAAAAACTATGGGAACACAAAGCTTATTCCTTACGGGCAAATAACTGCCTTCATTTTTTAAGAAATTTTGGACAAATCATTTCTAAAATTAGATTGCCAGAAGGCCATTACATATTACCGTCCTCCTATCTAAAAGCACTGCGCAAAAACAATCGGGACATTGAATACAGAGGACGAATTAATAACATAATACCAAAGGCCTATGTAGTTAAAATGAAAAAGGCAAAAATGTATTCAAAACCCAAAGATCACCCACTCCGAAAAAAAGCTTGGTTTGATTTTGTAACTAAGAAAAATAAGACGAAACCATCGCAGTGGTAGAGGAGAGTCCGTAGGAAGGAAGTCTGTAGTAGAATTTTAAATACTGTAATACTGCAATCCTGCAATGGTTCAATGCTAACACATTGCAGCATTATAGCATTATATCATTTCAGCATTATAGCATTTCAGCATTGCAAATTTGCAAGATTGGATCCCTGGCAATTGGAAATAGCTTTATAATTTTATTCTTATGTTTGCAGCCTCAATTAAAATGAGTCTGCTATGAATTTATTGGATGCGTTGATATTGGCTATCGTTGAAGGCTTAACTGAATTTTTACCTATATCCTCTACGGGGCATATGATATTGGCATCTCATTTATTAGGTATTGAAAATTCAGAATTTCTTAAAACATTTGAAATTTCAATTCAGTTGGGGGCTATACTTGCAATTGCAGTTATGTATATGAAACGATTTTTTAAAAGCTTTGAGATATACAAAAAATTAATTGTGGCATTTATTCCTACTGCAACTGTAGGTTTTTTACTTTATAAAATCATCAAACAATATTTGTTTAATTCCTGGGTAGTATCTATCAGTTTGATTTTGGGTGGAATTCTATTAATTATTTGGGATAAAAAAGTTAAAGAGGCTCAGTCAACTATCAATGAGTTGGAAAAAATATCCTACAAAAATGCATTTTATATTGGTTTCATTCAAATTATATCTGTAATTCCGGGTGTTTCAAGAGCCGGTGCAAGTATTTTAGGTGGAATTTTTAATGGATTGGATCGAAACCAAGCTACTGAGTTTTCATTTTTATTAGCAGTACCAACCATGTTGGCAGCAACTAGCTATGATTTATTAAAAACTCCGATGCATTTTACAAATGAACAACTAAGTTTATTGGGAATCGGAATAACGGGTGCCTTTATTTCTGCCTGGATTGCCGTTCGTCTTTTAATACGATTCTTGCAACATCATGGATTTGGTATGTTTGGATGGTATCGTATTGCTTTAGGACTTGTGTTTTTAATATTGCTTGGTTTTTCATTGATCTAATCATTCAAACATGCTGCATTTTAATTCTCTAAAGCCAATGCTTTCGGAAAAAGAATGTTATTTTCCAAATGAATGTGATGGTGTAAATCCAATTCAAATTCTTTTAGCATGGAAAGACATACTTTGTGTGTAATGCACGCTGCTGCTGGTGGTTCGAACTGATTGGTAAGTTCAGCTATTTTTTCAAATCGGGAACCTTCAATTTCATGGTCCTGTTTTAGTATGTTTACGGGCGTTTGGATACTTGTAAATAGATTTCCGGATCCACTTTTTGATATCGATTGAACTTTATTGCGGATATAAGGAAATAAAATCATTTCTTCTTTTCGCATATGTACGTGCATGTCTAAAACGGATTGCTCGAATAGATGTTGCACTTCAATTAATTGTGGATACCGACTGCCATGTGCATTAACCAATTTTGTTAAGTACGTTTGGATCATGGGAGTTTTTTCCCGGATGTATCTGTGATGCTTTTTTTCAATATAATCTGCCAAAAGATCTAAGGGCCAATCTAAAAAATTTTGTGTTGGATCAGATTTTATTGAAATTGAAGAAGTTAATTCTTTTATAAACAATTCAGGATCAATATTTTTACTTTGGCAAGCCGCATCCAAACTCATACCACCTTTACAACAAAAATCAATGCCGTATTTTTCAAAAATTTCTGCAACTTTGAAATTGGAAGAGACCACTTCACCTACTTTAGTTTCTTTTAATATTTTTATCATGATGTGTAATTTTATTTGAATTGATAAATTAATGTTTGCAGCAATGTTTAATGCAGGTTCCGGATGTTTCTACCATCGGACTTATCATGGGTATTCCTAGATTCATACCACGAAGGATTAGTAAGGATGAAGACAAAAGAATGAAAATGGGAACGGCTTTCGATAATTTTTGCCTCCATTGTAAATTGATATAGTTACCTAATAATTGCAAACTAAGCATCAAAGGAATGGTCCCAAGTCCAAACAGGAACATTATGGTGCATGAAGCAATAAAATTTCCGGATGCCAATGCAGTAGCTAGCGCCAGATAAACCAATCCGCATGGCAACCAGGCATTGATAAGCCCTAATTCAAAATGAAACAGTGGACTTTGTTTCTTTGTAAACTGTGCATTCAACAAAGTTTGAATTTTTTGATTCCAATTGCCAAGAAGCCCAAATTTATTTTTTGATATTTGGGGATAGAGAAATATAAACAAGATTAAAATACCACAAAATATAGAAAGATATTGTTGAAATCCTGCCAACGAAAATTGTTTTCCAATCAAACCTAATAAAGCACCCATAGCAGTATAGGAAATAGCACGACCAAAATTGTATTTCAATGCAGATTGGACTTTTTTCTTTGAGTTGGTTTCCAATCCAACAACTCCCAATGCAAGAGGGCCACACATTCCTATGCAATGGAAGCTGCCCATCAAACCCATTACAAATCCGGCTGCTATGGCTTCATAAACATTCATGCTTCTAAAAATTTGAACTGGTCGCGATAGACATAAGGTTTACCTTGTGATTCCCATTTCATTTGTAGTCGGTAAAATCCTTTGCTGAATTTTGTTGCAGGTAATATGATGCGTCCTTTGTCATCTGCTTTGATATCAATGTTGAAATCTTTGCTTTGATCAGACATTTTAATAAATTCTAAATGGATCAATGGT
Source organism: Saprospiraceae bacterium (assembly GCA_016787575.1). GTDB lineage: Bacteria > Bacteroidota > Bacteroidia > Chitinophagales > Saprospiraceae > Vicinibacter. Next base: position 72,546 of record JAEUUO010000023.1, read on the forward strand.
TGGTCTTTTATTCCAGATTCTGGAAAATTGATTTCCAAATTGGTATTGGATATTTTTAATTCAATTTTAGCTTCTAACTGGTTCAGATTTTCTACTCCATTTAGTATTTTTTGAAATTGAATTTCCTTTTCATAGTAATTTGTTTCCAACAATTCATTTGTTTGTTTAGAAGCTATATATAGAAAGCTAATAATCATTATAAAAAAAAGCAAATAGGCTACCAATATTTTATATCCCCAACTCATATTATTTATTTAAATGGTCCCAGAAAATTTGTTTTTAATGTATGTAATAATTCAGTACCTTGAAAAATATTTAGTTTAATTTCATTGCTTCTTTTTATTACCTGATTTTTGGGTAATCCAACAAAGAATTCGTATTCAGCTACCGATTCGGGATTTATTTTGATGTTTTTATTTCCAATCAACTGGATCATGCCCTCCTGATTGGACACTTTTAAATCCAATAATTGTGTATCTCGGCTTTTGTTAATAAATTTAATTGTATATAAGTTGGTTAACTGCGATTCACTGACCTCTTGATATAATTGTCCAGGTACCCGTTGCACATACGCATCTATGGTATTGCGTGTTGCAATTAATACGATCATGCCCAGTACTAAAATGAACAATAAACCGGTGTAAGCTTTCATCCGGTTGTTGAATTTAAATTTTGTCTTTTGCGAGATTTCGTTTTCAGAAGCATACCGTATAAGTCCTCTGTTAAATCCAATTTTATCCATTACTTCATCGCAAGCATCTATACATGCAGTGCAACCCACGCATTCCATTTGAACCCCGTTGCGAATATCTATTCCTGTCGGACAAACTTGAACACATTTCAGACAGTCTACACAATCACCTTGAGTGCGTTGTTGATTTTTATGGATTCGTTCACGTGGTTCCCCTCTTCTGTAGTCATACGAAATTTGCATGGTGTCTTTATCAAATAAGACACTTTGAAGGCGACCGTAAGGACAAACGGTAGTACAAATAATATCTCGTACAAAAGCAAAAACTCCATAAAACAGTAGTGTAAATACAATTAATCCACTCAATAATCCAATATTCTGTGAAATGGGCTCACGAATTATTTTATACAATTCATCTACCCCAATAATATAAGCCAAAAAGGTATTTGCAATTAAAAAGGAAAAAGCCAGGAAAACAAAATGCTTCAATCCTTTTTTAATTACCCATTCGCTTGTCCATGATTTTGTTTGTAGTAATTTTTGTTGTCCTGGGGATCCTTCAATCATCCATTCTATTTTACGAAATACCATTTCCATAAAAATAGTCTGAGGACAAGCCCAACCGCAAAACAGGCGACCATAAATTACTGTAAAAAGAGCAATGAAAATTATAAAAGTAATCATGCTCACTGCAAAAATGAAAAAGTCGTTAGGCCAAAAAATTTTGCTGAATAAAATGAATTTACCTTCAAGTATATTAAACAAGACCAATGGTTGATTGTGTACCCAAATAAAGGGTATTGAAAAAAACAGAATCAGATAAACAAGGGAACTGTAATTTCTGTATTTGTAAAATCGTCCACTGACCTTACTGGCATAGACCCATTTTCGGCTTCCTTGTTCGTCAACCGAACTGATTCTATCTCTAAATCCAGATCCCTCCTGAAGGTCTTCAAGGTTCATTTATTATTTAGTTTTCGTAGTATCCTGACTCACATCCGGGGTTCCGGTAGTAGCTTCAGTATAAAGTGTGCCCTGTGCTGCTTTCGCTCCAGGAGGATTCGTCCCCTTTAACGATTTAATATAGCTTGTTAATTGTGCAATTTGGTTTGCACCATATTCATCTTTCCAATTTCGCATTCCTTTGTCTAGTACACCATATTTGATAACAGTAAATATTTCTTTTACTGAACCGCCATGAATCCAATAGTCATCCGTTAAATTAGGTCCAACAAGTCCTTGCCCTTTATCACCATGACATACAGCACAAGTTGTTTTAAAAATTGTTTTGCCTTCTTCATATTGACCCGGAGCTAATAATGTAACATTGTTTTCATCGATTTGGTCTCCTTTTTCACTCAAATAAAGTGCTTGTTCTTGTTCAGCAATTTTCATTGCTGCTTCGTATTCTTTCAGTTGTAGTGGCGCTGATTGTGCAATGTGATATCGATACAAATAGACAGCCGCAAATAAAATGGTGCCAAGAAATGCAGCTGTAAACCATGGTGGAGTTATGTTATCCAATTCGCGAATGCCATCGTAATTATGACCAGTATCGATATCACCTTCACTGTCAATTGATTTAAACGCATTGATTCGATCCCACCAACTTGGTTTGATTTCAGAGCTACGAGTTTCAAATTTTTCAATTCCTGTATAAAAGCGAATCCATTTTCTAATGAGTATCAATGCATAGATTTCTATGGCAATTACAATCAGGAGAATCCATCCCTGAACACTCAGCAAAAATTTAAAACTTTGGGCACTTGAAGAAGCCGCATTGACTTGTTGAGCCAATGCTTCCTGGCTGGTGTAAAAAATCATCAGGATCCATAGAATTGATTTCATCAAATTCTTATTGTTATTAATATAATAACGAATGGAGGATTGCAACACACCCAATAATGCGATAATAACTACTGCTAATGTAAATGCAATTGCAAATAAGGCAGTATCCATATCCAGATGAAATCCACTGCCAGTTGATGGAGTTGGCGCAGTAGCTCCTTGAGCATTCATGGGTAATGCAATTCCTATTGTTGCAAACAAGAATGCAAATGGTCTAACTATAAATTGTAATGCTTTCATAAATTCTTTGTGTCAGATTTATCTAATGGCAATTCTTCCATAGTGCGTATTATTTCATCATTTGCTTTAAATGCATAGATGGTAACAGCTATAAAAAACAGTATAAAAACCAAAAGGGAAATCATTGGATAAATTTCAATTCCGGTAATTTTTTCCAAATAGTTATTGAATTTCATGGTTCCTATCGTTTTGAATTAACACGTGTATCTTTTCCTAAGCGTTGCAAGTATGCAATCAATGCAACGATTTCTTTTTCAGGCGGTATGGCAATTTTATCTTCCCGAAGATTGCCTGCTATTTGGTCCGCTTGTTTTTTTAGATCATCATTGGCCGTAGCTTCATACCCTTCAGAATAGGGAACTCCCATTTTGCGCATCGCATGAATTTTTGAAGCAGTAGTAGTTGTATTTAAATCATTTCCGAAAAGCCAGACATAACTTGGCATATTGGAACCCGGAGATACTGATTTAGGATCCAGCATGTGATTAAAATGCCAACTGTTTGGATATTTACCACCAACACGAGCCAGATCTGGTCCAGTCCGTTTACTTCCCCATTGAAATGGGTGATCGTAAACAAATTCACCGGCTTTAGAATAATCGCCATATCGCATCACTTCATATCGGAACGGACGTATCATTTGCGAGTGACAGTTATAGCAACCTTCACGGATATAGATATCCCGACCTTGCAATTCTAATGGTGTGTATGGTTTTACGCTAGAAATAGTTGGGACATTTGATTTAACCAGGAAAGTAGGAACCAATTCAACCAGACCACCGATACCGACAACAATTAAACTCATGGTGAGCAGAAGTACTGGTTTGCGTTCGATAACGCTGTGCCAGAATGCAGATTTTGGTGCCTGATAATTTTTACTCAAGGGTGCCGCTTCTATAGATTCTGTTTCAATAAATTTTCCGGATTTTGCAGTTTTTATTAAGTTGTAAACCATGATGATGACACCGATCAGAAATACCGTTCCGCCGATTGCACGCAATAAGTAAAATGGCATAACGGTTTGAACAACATCCATAAATTGGTATTGTAATTGACCTTCCGGTGTAAAAGTTTTCATCATAAAATAACTGCGGAATGCAGACCAATACATTGGAATTGCATAGAGTATTATTCCTAAGGTGCCTATCCAAAAGTGTGTGGATGCCAATTTTTGAGAATACAATTTAACATTGTACATTTTAGGAAACAACCAATACAACATACCAAATGTCAAAAAACCATTCCAACCCAAAGCACCGATATGGACGTGTGCAACTGTCCAGTCGCTGTAATGTGAAATTGCATTTACATTTTTAAGTGACATCATCGGACCTTCAAATGTGGACATACCGTAACATGTAACGGCTACTACAAAAAACTTTAATACCGGATCTTCACGAACCTTATCCCATGCACCCCTTAAAGTAAAAAGTCCATTCAACATACCGCCCCAACTTGGCAAGATGAGCATTATTGAAAAAACGGTTCCAAGTGATTGTGCCCAATCGGGTAATGCAGTGTATAATAAGTGGTGTGGTCCGGCCCAGATATAAATAAAAATCAAAGACCAAAAGTGTACAATACTCAAACGGTAAGAATAAACCGGACGATCAGCTGCTTTCGGTAAAAAATAGTACATCAAACCCAAATAGGGTGTTGTTAAAAAGAAAGCAACTGCATTGTGACCATACCACCATTGAACCAATGCATCCTGTACACCTGCATACCAGGAATACGATTTAAATAAACTGATGGGAATTTCCATGGAGTTGACAATGTGCAACATGGCTACCGTAACCCACGAAGCAATAAAAAACCAAATCGCCACGTATAAATGTCTTTCGCGTCTGGTTAAAATTGTTCCAAACATATTGACCCCAAAGGCTACCCAAATTAAGGTGATTAAAATATCGATGGGCCATTCCAATTCAGCATATTCTTTGCCGGTGGTTATACCCGAAACCAAGGTTAATGCGGCTAAAACAATGATTGATTGCCATCCCCAAAAATGAATCTTACTTAATTTGTTACTCCACATAGCGGTTTTAAGTAATCTGGGCAAAGCGTAATAAATCGCTGTAAAAATTCCGTTTCCAACAAATGCAAAAATCACTGCATTGGTATGTAAGGGTCTTAATCTTCCGTAAGTTGTATAAGCTATATCAAAGTTTAATGCCGGAAAAACAAGTTGGAATGCGATGATAACACCAACCAACATACCCACAGCACCCCATAAAATAGTTGCCATAGCAAACAATCGGGGCATTTTATTGTCATAGTAAACGGTTTCTAATTGTGCGTTCATTCTTCTTTTTTGATTTTTTCTTTTCGTTCAAATAAAATACGATGGGCCGATGCGTATAAATCCTCAAATTGGCCATCATTCGAGCTCCATATAAAAGCCAGTAAGAAGGCTCCTGCAATACAAATGCTGACACAGATTAAAATAATTAATACGCTCATAATTTGATGAGCAAAATTAGAAGGGGGCCACAGACGGTTATTAGACCGTGGTCATTCAGTTAAATGATTTTCATCAATTATGAAAGTCTGTGTCGCCAGGCTAGAAAAGAAGTGATACCGTAGGAAAGTAATAAGATTGAAATCGAGCTAAGAGGCATAAGAATAGCTGCTATTAGGGGAGACAAAATGCCGTTTAAAGCGTAATATCCACCGATAATATTGTATAGAATGGAATATCCAAAAATCAGATAAATCGTTCGTTTTCCATCTCTTATAAAATGAAGCATATCCGCCAATTTATAAAGCGAAGTTCCATCCAAAATACCATCACTTGCGGGCGTAAAATTGTTTCGATTTTCAGTGACGGCAATTCCAACATCGCTTTGTTTCAATGCACCTGAATCATTCAGACCATCTCCAACCATGAGTATCTTTTCATGGTGCGACTGCTGGAGTTGACGTATGAATTCCAATTTATCAATAGGTTTTAATCCAAAATGAAGTGCTTGCTTATTTTTAAAAAGTTGTAACAATTTTGTGATTGAGCCACTTTGATCACCGGTAAGCATAGACAAACGAAACTTGTTGATCAGTTTTGCAAACAAGTTTTCTATGCCAGGTCTGAATTCCTGTGCAATGGAAAAATAACCCAGATAAATTCCATCTTCTTTAATGTGAACAGTTGAATAATCTTCTAGACCTGCTTCAGGAGCATTTAAAAAAACAGCAGATCCCAATACCACATGGTGTTCCTGAACCCAGGCTTCTATTCCCTTCCCTGCCGTTTGTTTAAATTCGAGTACCGGAATGCTTTGATTTGTCCGAATGAATTGAGCAACTGAATCACTCAAAGGATGGGTAGATTGTTTTGCTAAAGAATAAAATCGGACTTCTTGTTCACGGCTTAATTTTTTACCATGATAGTGCACTTTCTGACTTCCGTTTCTTGTGAGTGTTCCGGTTTTATCAAAAACGATGTGTTGGACATCGTTTAGTTGATCCAATAAAGATGGATGTTTTAAGTATAATTTATTTTTTGAAAGTACTCTTAATAAATTCCCGTGTGTAAAACTTGCAGCCAATAATAATGCGCACGGACAAGCTACAATCAAAATGGTGGTAAATGCATTCCACATCAAATCCTGGCGATTTGCTGTATACCAATAAATTCCGGCTGTTAAAGCAAGCAACAAAACGACGAATGTAAAGTATTGAGCGAGCCGATCAATTTTTTTATAGGTATTTGATTTTTCTGATTTAAAGATTTCATTATTCCAAAGATTGGTAAGATAACTTTGGGAGACGGACTTAATAACACTTATTTCAATGGCTTCGCCGGTTTGCCGTGCACCGGCATATACCCGCTCTCCACATTTAGGGAAACTCAGTTGACTTTCACCACTTACAAAGCTGTAATCCAGAGCTGCTTTACCATTCAAAAGCAAACCATCTACCGGAATAATTTCTTCATTGTGAATGAGAATGCGATCATTTTTTTCTATGCCTTCAATTGGTGTGGAAATCCATTTTGATTTTTTCATAGCCATCACCGCAATTGGAAAGAACGATTTGTAGTTTCTGTCAAAAGATAGAGAAGTAAATGATTTATCTTGTATAAATCGACCCAACAGCATAAAAAAGACTATACCTGAAAAACTATCAAGGTAACCATTGCTCAAACCCGATTGTATTTCATAGACACTCCTGGAAAATGTTATAATTAATGCCAATGCAATTGGCAGGTCGATGGTGATTGTTTTAAGTTTTAGACCATTCCATGCACCGGCAAAAAATTCAGTAGCGCAAAAAAGCAGAACAGGTAAAGACAGTAAAAAAATAAACAATCTAAACAGCATTCCAAGGTCTTGTTCGACCAAATTCCCACCATTAAAATATTCCGGTAACGAAAACATCATAATATTGGCAAAGCAAAAACCTGCGATGCCAATTTTCAGAATCCGGTTTCTTTTAGGAATTTGGATTCCCGTTTTAAGATCCTGAATTTCCAATTTGGGTTCATACCCAATTGAGGTCAATAGTTCGACCAATTGCCTTAAGCTTAGTTTGTTTTTGTCAAAAACAATAAACAATTCTTTACTTGAAAAATTGACCCGATTGCTGATGATTCCATCGTTGAGTTTAAATAGATTTTCCAACAGCCATATGCACGAGCTGCAATGCATTTGTGGAATGTAAAACTGAACGCTGTATTGGTCTTTGTCTTTGTAGAAACTAAATTCATCCAAATATTCCGGACGATCTAAAAACGCATAGCGTTCGGCCCATTGGGAGTTGTTTTGTTTAATACCCGGTTGATCATTGTAGGCATAATAATCGCAAAGTTGATTGTTATTTAATACCTGAAACACTGTTTTACAACCTTCACAACAAAAGCAATGATCCTCCAGGGAAATGGATTGATTTAAACATTCACTGCCACAGTGATAGCATAGGGTCTCGCTTTGTGTCTTGTTTTCCAGCATCTGATGATTAGCTGGCAAATGTCTATAAGATGCCCTGATACCTGCATGATAATGCGCATTTGAGTAATTGACTTTTATCAATGCATCTAGTCCTAAAATGGAAAGTGGAATTCAATTTAGGCCCTTTATAGAGTTGACTAATTTTTTAATAAAATAAAAAAAAATAAAAATTTAAATCTCAAGCTGCCTGTCTGAGTTTTTGAGTTTCATCAAATACCCATAAAACAAGGCGAATGAAAATCCTGCAAGCAAAGCTGCCATGGTGGCTTGCAGTCCGGCAAGCCAATCGTATACACCATGTAAGATTGAAGCAGTTGCAAATCCTATGACTATTAATGCGCCCATCTTTTCTTTCCGGATTAAGGCTGTTGTGATAAAATACCCGACAATTCCAGAAAACACCGCGTGACAGAATACCAATGACAGTGAGCGCAACATCACCAGGACCATTGCATTTTGGACTCCTGAAACCAATCCTTCTACACCGTAATTGACCGTTTTAGAATAAGCCGAACCTATGGCATTTTCTCCGTAGTGTAAATTTTCAAAGGCCGCAAATCCCAATCCGCTAAACACTCCGATTGTAACCAATGAAAGTATATTTAAGTCTTTCCGAAACCATTTTATAGCTATAAAAATTGGCAAGGCTTTTATTAATTCTTCACAGATCCCTACTTGAACAATATACCCTATTAAGGAAACTATCAAATTTTGATTATCTGCAAGATTTAAATAAAATGTTGGAAGAAATCTATAAATAAATAACAACAACCAAATTCCAATAATACCGGTAAAGAATAATGCAGGTAAAGCCAGTCGTTTGCTTCCCGTATCATTTAATATGAATTTTTTAAAGATTACACCCCATACGAAAGCAAAGAATAATGCAAACATGGTTAATTGGGTAGAAACCTGATTTACCGTAATAATTAATAAGGGAATGATTCCAAGGAAGCTAACAGCCCAAAAAATAAAATCCTTTAGCAATAAATTAATATTGCTTTGGTCAATGGGTATGATTTCCTGTTTTAAGGGAATTTGCTGAAGATCCTTCAGGATCGTTTGAGCTTGTTTCGAACTTTTTTCAATGATGTTTTGAAAGGATTCATTAAGTGTGTGAATCTTTTCTGAATCTGTATGGCTATCTGTATGAATGAATTCAACAATCGGAATGAGCAGTGATTGTCCGCAGGATGAACAATATCGTTGCGAGCCGGAAGCTGTATTTTCAAATTCCAGAATGGTTTTACATTGAGGACAGCTTATTTTTATCATAAGCGAAGTTTTATTTTTTTTCCAGATCAGTCTTAGGACATGAAAGTCCCCAAATATAAATCATTTTATCGGTTTTTTTAAATTCAACTGTTTTAGTGTCAATAATGCGAACCGATTTGACTTCAGTCAGTGATGGATCGAATAAAGCTTTGATATCAGGCAATCCATTTTTATCCAAATGAAAATTTAACTGAATCCGATCTTTGCGTTCAGACCAACTTCCTTTAAATTTATAACGCTTTTCAGGGCGTTCGCTTAAATCTTTAAAGTACAATTCGAATTTTTGATTTTTTCGAATCAACAATTCTATTTGCGCTACATCGTTTGGGATGGTTTCATACATTGCTTTTTTAGGTGCACTGCAAGCAGTAAATAATAGGCCAAGCAACAGGTAAGTAGCAACTTGAATCTTCCAATTTTTAGTATTCATAACCAACGACGGACTTTTTTACAATAATTTAAATAGGATTCGCCAAAATCACGATGCAAACGCGGTTCCTCTACAAAGATGATAAATAAATTAAACAAGATAAAAACTGCTAAACTATAATTTAGTAAAGTAAGGTTTTGAAATAAAAGGCATTCACCAAGCAGGATTAATATAACGCCCACATACATGGGATTGCGTGAATATTTATAGAATCCATAAAAGACCAGATTTTTTGTAGGCTCTAAGGGAGACAAAGTGCCTTGCCCTAATGTTGCAAACAAATAAATGGAATAAAACAAAATGCTAACTCCTGAGACTATAAAAGCACTTCCCCCAACAAGGAAATAGCCATAAATTTTGGAAATTAGTTCCAATGGATTTCCCAGGATCATCCAAGGAATTCCGATGCAAACAAGACCGGGTTGTAAAATAGTATAAAAAATATTTTTTAGAATCAACGATCTCATGAAAGATCAGGAATTTCGTTCGTTAGGATAAAACTCTTCCAGCACATCCAGGATGGTGCGGAATGCAACAAATTTATTTGCATAACGATCGATGTGTTCTTTTTGAAGTGCCGGAGCATAGTGAATCATGTATTGATTTAATAAGTCTGCATTCAATAATTCGTATTGAATGATGTAGGTAATTCCATCTTGTTCCTGAATTTCCAGTTTCGACATTCTTGATTTTAGAAAGCATCCGGTCGCCATTACTTTTGGAATGTGGTGAGATCGCATCCAATAAAGCCAATCGCTTTGTATTTCAGGATTGATTTTAACGGAAACATTGTAAAGGATCATAAAAATATTTGTATTTAAAAACCAAAGTTCAGGTTAATTCCGAAACTGCTTCGTTGGTTTTCACCTGAAAATAGTATATAAGAATTATCCAGTTGTTTTAAAAAAGCCGATAGGGCGCATTGTCATAAAGCAAATTGTAATAGATGCCAATTTCAAAATTATCCTCAATTCCAATTGTTAGCGAACTTTGAAAATCAATGAAATAGTCGGTGCGAATATCTGACAATCCGCCTTCAGTAACTTTGTCTTTAATTCGGTCTAGTGGAATTTTTAAAAATGGATAAATTTTTAATTTGTATTTATCTTTTGGTTTCCAGACAATTCCAGGCCTTATTTCTCCATAGGGACGATTGGTAGGTTTAAAAGGGAATGTCATGGTGGTATCTTTGCCATTGAAAAACATGGAATTGGTGATGGTTGATTTTTCCAATTCGTAATATGCACCCACTAGAAGAGACAAGCGCAATTGGCTGTATTGCTTCCGATTTGAAATTAGAAACCGGTATCGACCGGACATCAAAGTTTCTATTTCACTAGCACTTAGTTGTAAAACGTTATTTATGGGGGCGCAATTGGTCAGGCAGCGGATTAAATCGTTGCCATGCATCTCGTAAGTAGGCTTGCGATTCATTTCCTCCCGATTCGATCTGCCTTTTTTAGTTAGCGCCTTGGAGTAAAAGCTAAAAATAAAACCGGCACCCAAATTATATGCTTGATCCAAGCCTAAATAACTATCGCTGCTTCGTTTTAGTATTACATAATTTTCAAGCCAAAGTCCATTGATGTCTTTTACATTTTCAATTTTGGCAGTATATTTATTGAGCAGGTATTGTTTATTTTCTTCTTCTGTTGAATTGTTAGTTTTCTCACGTTCCAGTTCATTTAATTTTGCCTCGTATTTTTTTTGTTTTGAAAACGCACTGGGTGTATAGGGATGAAAATCAAAAGAAATATCCAGATCAGAAAAATTTTCCTGAAAGTCGCCATCTTTTAAAAGGGATTGTACGTTGGCTGAAAAATCAAGCTCATACGGATAAACACCTTGGTCAATGCTAACACCTGCACCTACTTTAAAAAGATTGTTTTTTGAAGTTTCATTTCCAGCAAAATTAAATCCACCTTTTCCGTTAAGCCGATGTTCGCTGTCGATGTATTCGTACAGAAAATCCAAAAGTTGGTTGGTTTCTTTTAGTAATTCAAAGTTCTTGTAACTGGAAGAATCTTCAGCTTTAAGTACAAAAGCATTGCGTGATTTACTTTGGATCGATTTATAAACATTGATAAAATCGCCATCAGAAACTTGAGAATTCAGTATAAAAGGAACTAACAAAAGAGAGCCAAGCAGTAATTTCATAATTTGATCTTTGTAGTTTTTTTAAGATAAGATCTCTGTTCAGTAATACCTGCAAAGATTCTGCCAGAAATGTCTGAGGGTAAAGGTTTTAGCCCAAATTTCTGCTGAATTGGAGAAAATATGACTAAACGTGCATTAAATATATAGAATTACCAATTTTCATGTAAAATAACTTATAAATAAGCTGGACTATGTTTATAAATTCTTCTAGATTTTTTGGCTGTTGCGCCTTCATGGCATAATTTAAATCCAAGGTATTTGAAAGAAAATGAATCATGTTGACATCTTTTATAGGATATGAAGCAGGTATTAAACTTTTCTCTAACTTCGCAGTCTTACATTAAAATCATACAAATGAAAAAGACTACATTATACCTAAGCTTGATTGTAAGCTTCTTGTGTTTTAGTACACAAATTAAGGCTCAGGACCAATCCGATTCTACAGGTTTGCCAGGAGACAATTTCAGTCTTGAGGGGGCACTAAACTTATTTAAGCAAGCCAGTTCGCCGGAGGATTTTGAAAAAATGCTCAACACGGAAAGCAATCATGTTAATAATTTGGATTTGAATGAAGATGGGGACATTGACTACATCCGGGTTATCAGCAAGATGGAGCAAGATGTTCATGCTTTTATTCTGCAGGTTCCAATTTCCGAATCTGAAAATCAGGATATAGCTGTTATCGAATTGGAAAAAAACGGAAAGGAATCGGCGGTAATTCAAATTATCGGAGATGAAGATATTTTCGGTGTGCAACAAATTGTTGAACCTTCCGAGGAGGGTGATATGAAAGGAGATATGAAGATGGAGCCAAGGACTAAAAGCGGTCCATCTCCACTAAATTATGAAGTGGACGATGCGATTGTAATCAATGTTTGGCCATGGCCTTGCGTGCGTTTTGTTTATGCCCCAGCTTATAGACCTTGGGTTTCACCCTGGAGATGGCGTGTGTATCCGAGCTACTGGCATCCATGGATGCCATTGGGTTGGAGGGTTTTTCACCCATTCCGGGCAAGATACAGACCAGGATTTGCCGTTGTTCACACCCATCGTGTAGTTCATGCGCACCGGGTTTATACACCTGTAAGAACAACGTCTGTTACTGTTAACAGACGGCATGGGGCAAATGTAAAATCCTACCGCGTTACACGTACCAAAACAACAGTAACAGGCCCTAGAGGTAAAACAAAAACAACACGAACCACTACCAGAGTCAAGAGAAGATAATTTGATTTTATAAATAAAGGCAAATAAAAAAAATCACCCCGTTCTGAATCATTTCAACGGGGTGATTTTTTTTAATTCAATGTCAATTTATATTGAATATTTAGCGTAGTCAATCATTCTATGAAAATCCACCACGACTGTCTCCAACTATTTATTGATTGATTTCTTCTTTAGTAAGTAAATAAATTAAAAGGTCTTTGTATGGAGGGGATTTCATTGGCGGGATCTACTTCTTTTTGATTGTCTGCATTGTGCAGGTTATTAATTGAATGTCTTTCCAGGTCCCTGTTGAAATATTTTAGCATGATTAAAGATTTTAATTAATAGAACATCCTTAATCCTAACTATTGTGATTTGTTTGTAAATTTCTTGAATTATTTTAGAAATTGCAATGCAAAAAAATAATTTGCGAATTGAATTTATGGTTTTATAGTCGAAGTTAGTTGAAGTCGGATAAGATCCAGCAAATTGTATATAAAATAAAGCGTGTAAAGCTTTATTCTTATTTATTCAAATGCATTTTTTTGGATGTTTTTTTATCAAATAAGCCAGATTCCGATTTTTTGGTGGGCATCCCTTTTTTATTAGTTTTAACCTGTGCATCTTCTGAAGGACATCCACTGCCACGATGGCAAGCTGAAAAAACGACTAAAATGGCTAAGGTGAGCAGGCTCATTTTAGAACGTATTTGTATTAAAAAGTACTCCATTTTACGGGCAGTTTTATCTAAAATCAATGTAGAGTTGCTTATTTTACAGGCATTTACACCGATACCGGTGCTGGGGAGCCTGAATTTAAAGCCCTTGAAACATAAAATATTTTTATATATGTATTGTATAAACAAAAAATGTAATATATATTTGTGGTGTAAAATTAACCATTAAAACTTTAAAACAATGAATAAATCTGATTTGATCAATGCGATCGCAAAGGAAGCAGAAGTTACTAAAGCACAGGCTGGTACCGCTTTAGACACCGTACTTACTGCTATCGAAAAAAGTTTGAAAAAAGCTGAAAGTGTAATTTTGGTAGGTTTTGGTACATTCTCAACTGCAGAACGTAAAGCCAGAACCGGAAGAAATCCTGCAACCGGAAAACCAATCAAAATACCTAAAAGAAGAGTTGTTCGCTTTAAAGCGGGCAAAGGCCTTTCTGATGCTGTAAAGAAGTAATTCATTCTCACTTGAATTATGTAAACCCGGTAGTTTTAACTTCCGGGTTTTTTTTTGCCTAAATTTTAATTTTGTAATTTATATAATGGCGGCCATCAGCAAGCAGTATCAATTTAACACAATGCTAATTTTCAAAATTCCAGGAATACGCATTAAATTTGAAAAATCATTGAAATTGATTGCATGAATCCTTCTTTCATATCGAACTTCAAGAATTTACTTAAAATTCAAACTCATTGGAATTCAAATTTTATATTGCAGAAAATTGAACTCCTAAAATTGTTAAAACAAAATGATTTACCAAATACAAAATTACTTATAAAATACAACGATTTGTTGTTGTTTCTGCATACGCATCCAGCAAATGAAGAGCTACTTAGACTTACGAATTCAGAATTGGAGCGAATCGCAAAATTTCTTAAAAGACTTCCTCAAGCAGACAAAATCCATTTTGAAAATTCAGGACTTCCTTATACCAATTTATATTCTAGACTTTCTTGTGATCTTATAAGCTGGTTGATAGAACAGCAAATTGAAATAAACTGTGACCTAATAAGTCCGGAAGGTACAGAGCTTGTTGAATTGTTGAAGTTAACCTTGCCTGATATCGAAAAAGAATTTACAGCAATCTGTGACACCAATGAATCCTTATTAGAAGTATTGAAGATCCGGAATAAAAACCTATTGCCGTTTATATTAAATCAATGCAATCAATTTAATAGCAGTCCATTGGTAAAAGATTTTCATTTTGATAAACTCCAACTTATCATTAATGTGCAAACGAAAGCAAATAAATATTTAAGTAAGACTTATAATCGTTTAGCTGTTCGCGAAATATTTTATCAGCCGGAAATTTGTAAGAAATGGAATTACAATGAAATTTTAAACAAACCCTTACCGAAAGTTCATATTCCAGATTCAGAGTGGAACTCAAAAATTGTATCGGTTTCTAAAATTAAATTGCTGCTACTTCAAAGAGAAACTGAACCTGTTAGCTATATGGATGCCGGGAGTATCCGGTATTATGAGTTGGAGCGCGGTATTTCCATAGCAGTATTTACAATGGTTCCGGAAAGACAATTGCCCCTGGAATCGTATGTGGGTTATACTTTATTCAAAAATGGATATCCTGCTGCCTATGGGGGTGCCTGGATATTAGGCAATCGAGCCTTGTTTGGAATCAATATTTTCGATTGGTTTAGGGGAGGTGAATCAGGTTTTATAATGGCGCAGTTATTGAGAACTTACCGGCAACTATTTTCTGTTGATTATTTTGAAATAGAGCCATATCAATATGGATTGAACAATCCAGAAGGCATTGAATCAGGTGCATTTTGGTTTTATTATCGTTTCGGCTTCAAGCCTTTGGATCCAGAGCTAAGTAGATTGGCAAAACAGGAAGTAGATAAAATGCAAAAGAACAAACTTTATCGGAGTTCGAAAAATACCTTATTGCGTTTTACTGAATCAAATCTTGCACTTAATTTGGCTAAGTATACTCCAATTGCAATGTGGCAAATTCGAAATAGAATTACAAACATGCTGCACACAAATTATAAAGATGACCGACAATGGGCAAAGGCTGATTGTATTAAAAAATTTCAAACGATCACTGGAGATACAAAGACTGTTTCAGAATATTCGGATAACGCATTTATAGATTTTGCATTTATTTGCGCTGCTTACAAGTTAACAGATCAAAATGCCTATCGCTTGGCGGCCAAGCTTTCTGAATTGAAAGCCCAAGATGTTTATAAATATCAAGATTCCTTGCACATATTTCTAGAATTTCTAAGAAAATAAAATTCAATTTCGAAAATCATTTAATTTATGTGATTACTTTTTAGTAGCTGGTGTAATTGTTAGTTAAATAGAACTATTAGAATGCGGAGGATGCCGAAAATCCGCTAGAGTAGGCAATCATTTTAATTTACACCCTATGAAAAAGTTTTTGAATTGGGGAATAGCTGTTATAGCATTCCTCGCAATTAATTTAACGGCTTGTAAAGAAGAAGCTCAATTAGATCCAGAACCAGTTGTTTACAAATTGCAAGATCGGGCGCAAGCTAACAACAAAGTTTTTCCTGTCAAGGCTCAGGCATTTGGAAAATCTCTGGCTTCATGGACTGAGGACTGGTGGCGCTATGCTTTTAGTTTACCTTGTGAAATTAATCCATTAATGGACGAAACCGGCATCCATGCGGACAAAGGACAAAAAGGACCGGTTTATTTTTTGGTTGGGAATTCCGGCGGTGTTTCAACCAGAAAAGTAGCAATACCCTATGGCAAAGGAATTTTGTTTCCTATCATTAATGTGATCAATGATGCTCCTTGTCCAAATGTCGATTACACCTTAGCACCCGGACAAACTTTGGAGGATTATTTAAAAGAAGGAGCAGCGTCTACAATCGAAATGGCTCGAAATCTTGCAGTAGAGTTGGACGCTAAGCCAATTACTGGACTGGAGCAATTTCGTGTACCTACAAATCTATTTTCATTTGTAGGGGATCCGGATTTGACCACTTGTTTTGACCCATGTATTTTAGGAATTAAACAAGAGGCCGTTTCAGATGGATATTGGATTTTATTAAAACCACTGGAAAAAGGAAATCACAAGTTGCATTTCCATGGGGAAATTCCGGACTATGAATTTGTGGTAGATGTCACCTATGAAATAAGCGTTCTTTGATTTAAATGGTCAAAAATAAACTGAAATTGTGTTTGGGTGAATAAAGGAAGCAGCATTATGTGCTGCTTTTTTATGATAAGCATCAATGCACTCATTTATATTTAATTTAAAAATATATTACGTAGCTTGATAACCAATTCAAAAAACCGGTACTAACTAGTAGATTTAATACTTATATTTGTATATATTAAATTCAAACTGAAACAAAATTTTTAATCTAAACTATTTAAAAACATGAAAAAAGTATTTGTTTTCTGCTCATTTATTTTTGCAACCGGTGTTTTTGCACAAGTTGAAATGAAACCTACTGGTAAACCTGCTGGTAAACCTGCTCAAGGAGGATCAACAGCCGCCAGTGACCAAGGATCCAGTTCCGCACTTGCCCATGTACATTGTTGTCCAAAAATTTACCTGAGTACCCCATCTATTAAAAAAGGTGCAAAACCAGCAACCAAATTAGTTTCATCTAATTTGTTTAAAGGTAGAAATCAGGGAATTGACCTAACATTTGATGTGTTGGATCCTGAAGGAGCAGTACTTCCTAATGGACAAAGTGCAATCAGCCAAAATGCAACCGGTGACATTGTTATCGATGCAGGTAAATTAGCAAAAGGAAAAAAATACAGCCTGCGCGTTAAAGCTGGATCTGACACTGAAACAATCAAACTTTAAGAATTGAAAATTGATATTGCTGAATAAGCAATCTTTGTCCTAGATTGAATTGAAGCAGTTGCAAAACTGCTTCAATTTTTTTTTAAATTCAAATCTTCTATAAAGAGTTTTTAGAGAATCCTTTTATTTTAATTCTTAATTTTTAATTTTTAATTGTCTTACATTCCTTCCACTGCTTCTTCACCACTATTGATTGCGCCTTCCATAAAACCTTGCCAATCCGCAAGATGCTCACCGGCAAAATGAGTATTTAAATGAGGCTGTTTTAAAATTGGCATGGTACCAAACCATTGTCCTTTGCCATAAAAAGCATAAGCGCCTTTGGAATAATTGTCTACACCCCAATAATACATCAAACTTTCCTGCATGTATTTCCGCACATCTCCAAATGCCGGATACAATGCATTCAATATAATTTCTTCGCGTTGTTGTTTTGTCATAGATGCCAATGAATCTGCTTTCTCACCGATGGCATAGGAAATTAATACACCAGATGGCCCGGATTGATTTTTAGTACCATGATAAAAGTAATGTGCCGGTGTATCGGTAATCATGTCAAAATTATCTTCCTTCCAAAAACGTTCTTTAAATACGATTGGAAATTTTCCAATGCGTGCATACTGTAGCGAATGGATTGCATCCATTTGGTATGAGGGCAATCCAGGATTCCATTTTATTTTTTGCAATGCATAAAGTGGAACCGTGCAAATCAGACGATCCGCAGAAAAGCTCTGACCATTATCGCAAATCACTTTAACTCCCAGGGTATCCTGGTTTATTTGAATTGCAGTATGTTTCGTCAATATAAATTCACGACCAACAGCATCGGCTAATTTTTCTGCTAATAAACTATTCCCGCCTCTGATTTTCCAATCCATTTCATTTTTTTCACTGCTTTCAGCATATTCTGCAAATGCTGCATATGCTGAAGTATGACGAATGCTTTCCCCAAAATCAGTACTATCTGCCAATTCACGTAACAGCAAATCCCGATCAGAAAATCCTTTATTTGACAAATAGCGCCACCAATCTTGTTTGTCTAATTTCTTTTTTTGGATTGGCGTCATCGCATTCCACAAAGCAGTTTTATCTTTCCAAAATTTTTCAATTTCGGGACTTAAACTCCAGGCTCCAGCTTTGGAATAGTTACCTTCAAAGCTGAGGTGTGTATCAAACTGATTGTTGTCAAGATTTAATCCAAATTCTTTACAGAGTTCAATAATCCGGGTATGTGAAGCCCCAACCCACTCCGCACCTAATTCTATGGTAAGATTTGACGCCGGATTTGGATTAAATGAAAAAACCCTGCCACCAATCCGATTGCGGGCTTCCAGAATTTTATATTTAATTCCTTTCTTTTTAAGAGCATAGGCTGCTGCCAATCCAGCAAAACCACTGCCCAATATCAATACGTTTTTTGGTTTTTTCTTTTGTTTAAGTCCGGTTTGCAATAAATTAGGGCTTGCAATTGCTATTCCACCCAAAAAACTCCCTGTTTTTAGAAAATCTCTGCGTTTCATCTTTAGTATTTACAGTAAATATATAAAGATGCTAGAATTCGTAGGAAGTTTAAGATTTCTTAATATTGGCTTAATATACGTCATCAGATTCAACTTTAATTTTGCATTGTAAAAAAGTTGAAATGAAAAGCAAACTTGTCTTTCTAGTGCTTGTGCATTGGTTTTTCCAAATTCATGCGCAGGATGCTCAAAATCTGGATTCCTTAGTGAATATTCAGCAAAAAGAGATTAAAAATATTAATAAAGTCAAAATCAGTGGATATTTTCAGCCTGAATTTCAATGGGCTCAATCCAAAGGAATCAAATATCCGGGTGGTGATTTTGGATCTGCGGTCGACAAGCGTTTTAGTGTCCGAAGGGCTCGTATAAAAATCGCCTATCATTCAGATCCATATGAGTTGGTCCTCGTTACCGAAAATACTGAAAAAGGGATTTCCTTACACGATGTTTACGGATCTTATACCATGGAACAAGTCGGGTTAAAATATACCGCGGGAATCTTTCCAAGGCCATTTGGTTTTGAGCAATCTTATTCTACCTTGAATCATGAAGGACCTGAGCGTGCTCGCTTTTCTACAACGATGTTACCAGCTGAGGCGGACTTAGGTATTAAAGTTAACTATTTTAAATTAAAACCTTTTAATTTTGAATTTGGAGTTTACAATGGCAATGCTACAGTAGCTGATTTTGATTCCTA
Organism: Saprospiraceae bacterium; assembly: GCA_016787575.1. GTDB lineage: Bacteria > Bacteroidota > Bacteroidia > Chitinophagales > Saprospiraceae > Vicinibacter. The sequence continues at coordinate 92,110 of JAEUUO010000023.1, forward strand.
TAAAGATCTTGTAGCAAGAATTTCTATTGATAAGAAAATCAAAGCATCAAAATTAAGTGGGGGCATTTCATATTATCATGGGAAAGTAATTCAGGGCACCGCATATCAATATAAAACAGTTCGGGGCCAAAATGATTTACTTGCTTTTGTTTTACAAGATACGCTTGAAAATCAAAAAGGATCTGGTGTCTTAAGGCAATATTATGGTGCTGATATCCAATATACTGTAAAATCAAGTTTAGGAGCAACAACGCTGAGGGCAGAATGGATCAATGGAACACAACCTGCTTCAGCATCAACTTCAGACAGTCCACGAAGCGGTACAGTTGCTAATTATGATACCTATTCCAGAAAATTTAATTCTCTCTGCACTTATTTTTTACAATATATTGGAAAAACCAATTTGCAATTGATCGTGAAATACGATTGGTATGATCCAAATACGGATGCCAAAGCAAATGATATTGGCAATAACAACAAATTGAATGCTACTGATATAAAATACAACACCTTAGGACTTGGTTTTAATTATTATCTCAGCAACATGAAAATTATGTTTTATTATGAATTTATACAAAACGAAAAGACTCCACACTTAAATGCATATTCAGAGGATCTAAAAGACAATGTATTGACTTTAAGAACTCAATTTAAATTTTAAAACGAAATAATATGAACTATAAAAGTATTTTATTTTTAAGTATTTTGATTTTAGGTGCATGTACCAATGCAAATCAAAAAAAGGAAGCGGCAGGTTCAAAAACTTTAAATATTAAAGGGAGCGATACCGTTTTACCTTTGGCTCAAAAATCAGCAGAGCAATTTATGAAAACCAATCCGGATCAGTCAATTGCTGTTGTTGGTGGAGGAAGTGGAACCGGTATTACTGCATTGATGGATGGAAACACAGACATTGCCATGTCATCCCGTGATATAAAAGGAGAAGAAAAGTTAAAATTTCAGGAAAAGCAAATTCAAATAGAGGTCAAGACAATTGCAGTAGATGCATTGGCCGTTATTGTGCATCCTGAAAACAAAGTCGAACAACTAACACGCGAACAATTGGAAAAGATTTTCACAGGTGAAATTACCAATTGGAAAGATGTGGGAGGCAATGATGATGCGATTGTGGTTTACTCTCGGGAAAATAGTTCTGGTACCTATGAGTTCTTTAAAGAGCATGTGATGAGTAAAAAGAATTATGCAAGTACCGTTTTAAATATGCCAGCAACTGGTGCTATCGTTCAATCAGTTGGACAAACCAAAGGTGCCATTGGATATATTGGAGTGGCTTATTTATCAAGCGGAGTAAAAGCGATCAAAGTTTCATACGATGAAGGTAAAACTTTTGTGGCTCCTTCAATTGCAACTGCAAAAGATAAGACCTATCCAATTGCCAGACCTTTGTATTATATCTACGATACAAAAATAGAAAGCAAAGTTAAATCATTTATAGACTATTGCCTTTCACCTGAAGGTCAGAAACTTGTTGAAGAAGTTGGCTACATTCCATTGAACTAATGAGATGAGTACACCCTTCAATAAATACATTGAATCGCTCGTCGAGTGGATCATTAAAGGCTGTGGATATATATCAGCCTTTATTGTTTTATTGATAGTTCTTTTTCTGTTTAAAGAAGGAATCTCATTTGTTAATTCATCGCCTATTGAGGCACATTATGGTTTATTCACAGGGAAAGCAAATCCGGTAAAACAACTTACTGCCGTTCAGATAAAAGATATATTTGATGGAAAAATTAAAACCTGGGAATCTTTAGGCGGTAGTAATGATCCAATTGTGACAATTACGGTTAATGATTTGGAAGATTTTTTTACAAAGGAAGAACTTGGGCCAAATTTTGAATACCTCAGTATATGTGTAAATCGATTTTTGGATAGCATACCAGGATCTGTCGCTTTTTTTTCTGAGCGACAGTTAAGTCTCATTGGAGCAACCAGAGAAATTGAAATAAAATCAATCAGTTTATGGGATTTTTTAAGTGGGCGAGAATGGTTTCCGACAGCGCATCCAGCTTCTGTAATGGGAACCTTACCATTGCTTTTAGGAACACTGGTTGTTAGCTTTTTTGCAATATTATTTGCATTGCCACTAGGATTAGCAGCAGCAATTTACTTAGCAGAGATTGCAAATCCACAGGTACGTAAAGTATTAAAACCAATTATAGAATTATTATCCGGTATACCTTCTGTTGTTTATGGATTTTTTGGGTTAGTAATTATTGTACCACTTTTACAAAATGTTTTTGATTTACCTGTTGGTGAAACTGCCATTGCTGGAAGTATATTGTTGGCAATAATGGCTTTACCTACAATCATTACAGTTTCTGAAGATGCAATTCGTACAACTCCGCAAGCTATGAAAGAAGCGAGTTTTGCATTGGGAGCATCACATTGGCAGACAATTTGGAAAGTAATTTTGCCGTATGCATCATCGGGTATCACGGCAGCAGCAATATTGGGCATCGGCAGAGCCATTGGAGAAACCATGGCAGTTTTAATGGTAACAGGCAATGCAGCCATTATGCCGCACAGTCTTGTTCAACCCGTGCGTACCATTCCTGCTACCATAGCAGCAGAATTAGGAGAAGCAGCTTTTGGGGGCTTGCATTTTAAATCGTTGTTTGCACTCGCTTGTATGTTGTTTTTAATCACTTTACTGACAAATGTATTGGTAGAACGCATAACTATGAAACGTAAAATAAGTTAGCACATGTTGGTATTTCCAAAATATATTGACAGAAGGAAGAAATTGCAGCAGAATATCTTTTTTTGGCTATCGCGAATTATATCATTACTGATTATAGGAATCCTTTTTTTAATTTTATTTTTTATATTGAAAAGAGGCTTACCAGTAATTACTTGGAATTTTTTCACAGAAATGCCAACAGAAGGAATGACTCAGGGGGGAATTTTTCCAGCAATTATTGGTAGTATTTATTTGGTTTTTGGAAGTATGATTATCGCATTTCCGATAGGCATATTATCTGGTATCTACGTGAATGAATATGCCCATGAAGGAAAATTAAAGCAGTTTATTAAAATGATGACCAATAATTTGGCTGGCATCCCATCCATAGTTTTTGGGTTATTTGGAATGGCTTTGTTTGTCAATAAACTCAATTTCGGAGCATCTATAATTGCCGGTTCCCTTACCCTGGCTTTATTAGCATTGCCTTTAATTATCCGGACGACCGAAGAAAGTTTAAAAGCCGTTGATTCAACATTCAGACACGCCAGTTACGCCCTCGGCGCTTCGAAACTATATACCATTCGTAAAGTGGTATTGCCAATAGCATTTCCAAATATTATAACTGGATTAATTTTAGGGATTGGTCGCGTATCCGGAGAAACAGCTCCTATTTTGTTTACGGTTGCGGCTTATTTCTTGCCTAACTTACCTGAATCAGTTTTTGATCAATGTATGGCACTTCCCTATCATCTTTATGTAATCGCCACCAGTGGTACCAATGTTGAAGCAAGTCGACCAATCGCTTATGGAACTGCTGTTGTACTGATTGGAATCGTTTTTATTGTAAATTTATCTGCTAATTATTTGCGCAGCCATTTCGGTAATAAATTAAAATGAATAACAGCATGCACGCCAAATTAGAAACAAAACATGCGGAATTATATTATGCAGATTTTCATGCTCTGAAAAATGTTACGGTACAAATTCCAGAAAAATCGGTAACTGCTTTAATCGGTCCATCCGGATGTGGAAAATCCACTTTTTTAAGATTGTTTAACCGAATGAATGATTTGATTGAAGGGGTTAAAATTTCTGGAGAGATTCTAATGGATGGCAAAGATATTTATAAAATTCGCGCTTCAGCCATCGATGCTTTGCGTAGGAAAATAGGAATGGTTTTTCAAAAACCCAATCCATTTCCAAAAAGTATTTTTGAAAACGTTGCGTATGGTTTGCGGGTAAATGGAATTAATGATAAAATATTGATTGAAAACCAAGTGGAAAAAGCTTTACGACAAGCTGCACTATGGAATGAAGTTAAGGACAAGCTAAAAAAATCTGCCTTTGATCTTTCAGGTGGCCAGCAACAAAGACTCTGCATTGCACGTGCTTTGGCAATTGAACCATCTGTATTGCTTATGGACGAACCGGCATCTGCTTTGGATCCAATTTCTACCAGTAAAATAGAAGAACTTATTTACGATTTAAAAAATAACTTTACCATCTTAATTGTAACTCACAATATGCAACAGGCAAGTCGGGTAAGTGATTATACTGGCTTTTTTCTGATGGGTGAATTGATTGAATTTAATGAGACTAAAAAAATATTTACAAATCCGGATAAACAACAAACTGAGAATTACATTACAGGCCGTTTTGGTTAAATTCTAAAATTATGTTGCAAGTAGAAAATGAAATACAAGAACTGAGAGACCAATTAATTGAAATGTGGGATCTCACCATCAAGCAATTGGACAAAACTGAAAGTGCTATTAAAAATTTTGAACGCGACCTGGCACTGGAAGTTCAGCAAACAGAACGAAGGGTAAATGCATTTGAATTGACCATTGATCGTTCCTGTGAAAATTTTATAGCACTGTTTCAACCAGTTGCTACAGATCTCAGATTTGTTTTATCCACTTTGAAAATAAATACCAATCTGGAACGTATTGCCGACATCGCTTGTGGTATTTCAGAATTTGTATCTGATTCTGATGAACGTTTTAATTCGGAAATTATAAAACAGATGGATGCCGATAAAATGTTGAGCTTATCCATTGAAATGGTAAGGGAGTTGCGAGAAGCTTATATTTTAGAAGATACCAAAATGGCACGCACAGTATATAAGAAAGATAAAATGCTGGATAAGCTTAATGATGTTGCGAGTTACAAAGCTCTGGATTGCCTCGATAAATTTCCGAATGAGAAACGACAAACCTTGCATGTGCTTTCAATAATCCGCAAAATTGAACGGATTGGAGACCAGGCTAAAAACATAGCAGAGGAAATTATTTTTTACCTGGATGCAAAAATTTTAAAACACAAGAAGAAGGAAGCTTAGTAAATTACGAATTACGGATTATTTTAGTGAAAACTAAAAACTATCAGCTAAAAACTATCACCTAACACCTAACACCTAACAACTAACACCTAACAATTAACATCAATTCCTTAAATTTCTACCAGTACTTGATTTTTTAATAGATCTTCCATGCTTTCCCGTTGACGGATCAAATGATGTTTGCCTTCATGAATTAATACTTCTGCAGGTCGAAATCTGGAGTTGTAGTTTGATGCCATAGTAAAGCAATAAGCTCCTGCATTTTTAAAGCAAAGGATATCGCCAGGATGAATTTCCGAAACTACACGGTTGCTTGCAAATGTATCGGTTTCGCAAATATACCCTACTACGTTATAAACACGTGGCTTACCAGTTGGATTAGAAATATTGATTATGTGATGATAGGAATCATAAAACATAGGTCTGATTAAATGATTTAATCCTGAATCTACTCCCGCAAATACAGTTGATGGAGTTTGTTTGATCACATTGGTTTTAACAAAAAAGAAACCACATTCTGAAACCAGGTATTTTCCGGGTTCAAAGTACAGTTTTAATTTGCGACCGTATTCTTTACAAAATTGATTAAAAGATTTTGAAAGTACCTGGCCCAATTCTTCTACATCTGTGCAAACATCGTCAGGTTTGTAGGGCACCTTTATCCCACTTCCAAAATCAATAAATTCCAAATCCGGAAATTTTTTTGCAGTATCATACATGATTTCTGATGCAAATGCAAATACACCCGCATCCAGAATATCAGAGCCAGTATGCATGTGCAATCCGTTTACTTTTAATTTTAAAGTATCTACCAACCGCAATACCAAAGGCATTTGGTAAATGGATATCCCAAATTTACTATCGATGTGTCCTACTGAAATTTTTTCGTGACCACCGGCCATAACATGCGGATTGATGCGGATTCCAATTTTTACATTGGGATGATGATGACCTATATATTCAAGAGTTTCTATGTGATCAATGTTGATTTGTACACCTAATTGGATAGCCATCTCAACTTCATCCGGAGCGACACAATTTGGTGTATAAATGATTTCAGAAGGCTTAAATCCTGCTTTTAAACCGGTCCATATTTCTTGTACAGAAACGCAATCGAGTCCTACTCCCCAGTGTTCTATTAGTTTTAATATGTTTATATTATTGAGTGCCTTACAGGCAAAATGTATTCCCAATTCAGGCACATCAAATGCATCTTTTAAACGATCAATTTGTCTTTTAATGACTGAAGAGTCATAAACATATACAGGAGTATGATAGGTATCTATCAATTCAGAGACAGGAATATTCTGAATGCTGTATTGACCGTCAATTAAGTCCATAATTTATTTTTTGCAATAATAAGCAAAAAAATAAACTCAAGTGAATGCTTACACTATTTTAATATGGCAGAGGAGTTGTTTTACATGCTGTCCATTTTTTTAAAGCTTTTAAAATAAGTTGTTTATCAGATTCACCAAAATCTCGAATTCTGGTTCGATGCCCTCCATTAAATTTTACAAATTTCAAAGCATTTGATTGAGGATCTGGATTTACTGCGCACGAAGTCCAGGTATCCAATCCGCCGTAGATATAAATTATATTATGACTTTCATGGGTAGCTTTTTCGTGCATGGATTTCATATAGTCGCCATGGTAAGTAAGATTTGCATTTTTAGGGCAAAATTCTAAATTCGACAATTGTTTGTTTATCAATAAATCGCTTATTCCTGTGGTATCAAAACCATAATACCCGTATTCGGTCATAAATTGGAAATAGGCTGGCAAAAACTCAGTGCAACTTGTTTTATCATAATAATTGAAATCAATGACTTCCTCAATGTGTTCGAAAATTTGTTTAGCACTTGCCTGTTTATCAGGAATATCCTGGCAACCAAAGCCCCATTGCCAAAAGGAAAAGGGATATTCCATGGCTGCAAAATCTATCACCCGGTCTTTATCTATCTCAAACACAACACCATCCTGCTGTTCCATTTCCGCTAAAAGTTGCTTTAATTCCAATCTATGAATTAAAACAGAACGTTGAAATTCCCTTACTTTCATTCTGCATTCCGGAGTTCCAACTTTTGTTTGATAATGTACAACAGTTCGTGGGTCTTCCTGCGCTAATGGAAATGGTGCTACGTAGGCAATACTAGCTTTTATATTTTTAGGATAGCTTAAGCTGTACAATGCAGTGGTAGTCCCTCCTTTGGAAATACCTGTGGCAATCCAGGCCTTTTTATAGAGGCCGGCCAATTTAGTTTGAATGAAATTCAAATCTGCCAATGCTTGTTTTTGATTTAGTAAAGTCCAATCAATCGTTGGAGGTTTTGAATTTGCAAAAAAACGATATTCAACTGAAAATTGATTGGCATCAAGGATTAAACTGGCTTCGTAAATTCGATCTGATACATTGTAGCCCTCAGTTACCAGTATGTTGGGTTTTTTAAATCCCTTATGATATAAAAGTATTTTTTGAGGAAAACTGCCTTTTGATGGATTTGTATGATCCAGTGTTTGTTGGATAATCAATTCCCAAAACAACTTGTAATTTTCCTTTGATCCCAATTCGTTAATTTGAATTCCTGGAAAACTTTCTTTTAAATAAGATTTTAATATATCTTCTTCAGTTTTCTTTTTAGCATGGATTGTATTTGAAACTAATAAAATAACTACCAATAGAATAAATTTATTCATAAATATTAAAATTGATTAGATGATTTATATAAATTGAATTCCGTTTTCAAATTTGACTTCAAATACTTCAGGTTTATAGCCAAATCTATTTGAAAATGAATTTTCAATTCCATGGGAATAATTAAGTTTTAAATGCTCTGGGATTAAATGAATGCTTGCACCTCCAAATCCTCCACCCATCATCCTTGCTCCAAAAGCCATTGGAGTGTTTTTTGCAAAATCTACTAAGAAATCTAGTTCAGGACAGCTCACCTTGTATAATTTGCGCAACCCTTCATGGCCTTTTAAAAGACAACGACCCATTGAATCAAATTGTTTGAGTTCAAATGCATCTATCATTTCAAGGACCCGTTGGTTTTCTTCATTTATGTAAATCAAATATTTGAAATGGTTCTTGCTTAAAATATTTTCCAGTGCTTTGATTTGTTCCCAGTTTAAGTCACTTAAACTTTCAATTTCGGGATGTGCCTTTTTTGCAATTTGTAAAATTGCTTTACAAGCTCTTGATCTATTATTATAGTCTGTATGAATCAATTGATGTTTTACAAGAGTGTCTATAACCAACCAGCAAATGGGGCCCTCCGGGATGGGAATGTATTTAAAATTCCAATCACTGCATTGTATCAATAGTGCGTGATTTAACTTGCCATTAAAAATACTTATTTGATCCATCATTCCTCCTTCCAGACCAGATGCTTTTTCAGCAGCAACCGCCAGTTCTGTCATTTTTTCAACGGTAAGATTTAAAGTTCCCAACTCATTAAGAACCGTCATAAACCCACAGCTGATAGCAGAAGAGGAAGAAAGACCGGCCCCGGAAGGCAAGTCACCGTCAAAAGCCAATTTAAAATCTGGCCAGGAATACCCTTTTTGTCTCAAAAGATCCCAAACTCCTTTAAAATAGATAGCCCAATCGGGAAAACTGGCTTGAGATTTTGGAAACCAGGATTGATTGTATCGGAGACTTATAATTTCAGACTCACCGGATGAAATGTAACCAAAGTAAATTGCCTTTTGAAATGCTGCCGGCAAGCATAAACCTTGATTGTAATCTGTATGCTCTCCTATCAAGTTGACCCTGCCCGGTGCCCGCAAAAAACTTGGCTTGCTTGAGGCTAACCGTTTTTTAATGAGTTCTTTATATATTAATTCTGTTGACATTTAATTGAAAAGGTGAAAATAAATTAATTTCTTTTAATTCTCTCTAAATTAGTTGCTCCTTAAATAACACCGACTACTGGGTGATTTTGTAATTATGGCCTAAAAATTGGTATGTTAAAGTTCTTATAATAATCTCTAGAAATATAATGCATAAGTACAGCTTTCGTTCTTTTGTTGTCTGAAATGAATTGCAAAGCCTGCATCGATAATAAAACCGAAAATATTTTGGCAAACCTTGCTAACCTTTTTATAAATTCGGAACTACATAGAAATCAAATTTATTTAATCTTAAATCTTTTTAAAATGAAAAAATTAGTTTTATTCTGCTCTTTTGGTCTTTTTGTTGCTTTTTCAGCAAGTGCACAAGGTACTGCTACTGGTACTTCAACTCCTACTCCTACTACTACTGCTAAACCAGCTACAACAGCTAGACCAGCTCAAAAAGCAGCTCCAGTATCTTCTCCAAAGCCAACTACAGAAACGGCTCCTGTTGTAATGAAAGATCACGTTTGTACTGTAGCTTGTAAAGATGGAGCACACGTTTATGCTCATGGTGAAAAAGGTCACGTATGTGGCGATGCTTGCAAAAAAATGAAATCTGCAAAGTCAACTAAAATGGCTCCAAAGAAAACAACTAGCAGCACTCCAACTACAACTACTCCGCCACCAACAGGTACTGCAACAGACGATTCTAAGTCTTTAAAAATGAAAAAATAAACGTAGTTTTTAAAACTAAGTTTAGAAAATTAAAAGAGGATTCATTGAGTTGGGTCCTCTTTTTTATTTAAAGCCATTTTTTAATTCGGTCACAGTTCAAGAGCATTTTAAAATGCTTAGAACAAAATTAGAATCTGCTCCGGATTTTTATTCTAATCAGATATTTTAATTTAAATATAGGTACCACCCTAAATTCGCCTTTATTTAAATGTATGAAGAAATCCGTAAATTTAATATTATTGGGAATGTTCAATCTTTTGATTTCTGCCTGCAGTGGCGAGGATGTCAAAATTATGGATTATTCGAAATTAAGCTGTAAAATTGATGGTATTGAATATCGGGAAGTGGTTACTTCCAGTTCAAAAGGTCAAACCTATTCAGCAGAGTGGCATAAATTTGATCTGCCCAATGGAACATCAGCTTATAAAATCAATTCATTGATTTCCGGAACCAATAAGTATGAATTTGCAGAAAGTATTTATATTACTCTAGACGTAAATACGATTGAAATCAACAAAGAATACGATATCGATTTTTTAAATAATTTTCCGGCAGGTACTTTTTGTCATTTTGTCGGCACAACGTTTGATTCAAGGGATACTTCTGAAGGAAAGTTAATTATATCAAAATTTGATGGAAAGACCATGTCGGGCATTTTTAGTTTAAAATTATTTTCCGGATTTACCAGCCATCCTATGGTAGTTATTACAGAGGGAAAGTTTGAAGATCTTCCGGAAAGAAAGTAAGCGTTTACCTGATTAAACTCAAATCTCCCCAAAGCTTTTGTTTCTCACCATTGGTCCATTCTACTTCAAGAACATATACAAATACACCGGGATTTAATTTTTGATTATTAAAATTTCCATCCCAACCTTGAATGGGATCATTTGGCTGAAAATTTAATTTAGAATAGACCAATTCTCCCCAACGATTGTAAATATTCATGTAATTAATTTGCTTATAACTCTCTTCAGCGACAATCGGATAAAAGCTATCATTGATATTATCTCCATTCGGACTAAATGCATTGGGAAGCCAAATGCCTCTTTTTATTATTTGGATTAATATACTTGAACTGGCTGTACATCCATTTTTCGTTGTGTAACTTACAGTAAACGAAGTTTCATCGCTAAGGTTTTTGACAATTGGATTGGGACAATCAGTACAACTCAAATGTTCTCCCGGGCTCCAAAGGATACTTGCAATGGAATCCAAAGGTGTCGAAAATATTGGATTTAATTTGAGCTGCTCACCAAGATTAATTTTAATTACAGAGGGTAAACTCACACCAACAGAAGTTGGTTGATTGATAATCAAATCTTTTATAAGGATGCAACCATTTGAATCAATAATTTTTATTTTTTTTAGTCCCGGATTTAGATTCGAAATACTGTTTCCGTTAAATAAAAAAGTATCAATATAATAGCTTAATGGGAATTGACCTCCGCTTACACCCAATATAAAAATTGTTCCATATTCTCCCTGGCATTTTGGTTGTTGTATTAAATATTGAAAATCCGTGGGGACGTTTTTATTTTCAAGTACATCTACCGAATCTTGATTAAGACAACCATTCAGGAGATTGGTAACCTTTATATAATATCGGCCTTCACTTGTTACATCAATATTTAAATTTCCTGGCATCGAAGCGATGTTTCCATTTGAAGTAGTCCATTCTAATATATAATTGGTTCCTGAATTTGTCAAAATTCCTTCCAACTGAATCGTTTTTCTTGTACATGTAAGTTCCAATGGATTCAAAACACGAATACCAGGGATTGTTCGATCTTCAATTACCAACACACTATCTGTGGATTTGCATTTATTTATAGTGTCTATTACAGTTAGGTAATACCATCCAGGTTTATTCACTTTAACTCCATTCACATTTGGTTTGCTTTGTATGCCGCCTGATGGAGAGGTCCAACTGTAGATCAATCTATTTAAAGGATTGGCTGCTTGAACATTTAATTGAACAGTATCTGTTTTGCAATTTAAAACGGAAGCTGGTAAAACGGTCAAGGCAGGTTTAACAAGATCCGGTATGATCAGAATGGAATCATTTGAAATGCATCCATTGCTTACATCTTGTACCTGCAATATATAAAGTCCGGGACTTCCAATTACGACAGATGCATTTCGAAGATTTCCAATCAACTGTCCATTCATAGTTTGCCATAAATAATCAATGGATTTTCCACTGGCATTTCCATTTAATTGCAATTGAGTAGTTTCGCAATTCCAAAATTGATCTATTCCTGCAGTTACAATTGGTTTAATGGTATCGATTCTTACAGTAACTTGACTCGTAGTTTGGCAACCATTGAGTTGATCTGTCGCGGTAAATGAATAACTGCCTGGTTTGTCAATAATGACAACTGAAGTATCAATCTTGCCGATAAAATTTCCGTCCATACTTGACCATGTTACTTGCAAGGGATTACCTGTTTGCGAATTGGCTGTTCCCGATAATAAAATGCTTTTTTTAATGCAGGTTAATGTATCCGGATTTAGGATTTGAACAATCGGTTTATTTAGATCAGGATTAACCTGCATAGATGAACTGTCGCTGCATCCGTTTAGTGTATCCAGAACAATTAGTTGGTAGGTCCCTGGAGAAGTTACTTCAATTTTATTTGAGGATATACCATTCCGGATCATCCCATTTACAGTTGTCCAATTGTATACAATAGAATTCCCTGAGCTACTTAATGATCCGTCCACAATTTTCAAACTGTCTTTGCAACTAAACAAAAGATTGGGCCCGGCATTTGCTATCGGTTTTAATTTGTTTTCATCTACAAATACAGAATCCAGATTTTCACATTCATTTGTTTTATTGATAACATGAATATAATACCAGGCTTTCTTATCAACCAAAGGATTAATGGTAGTATCTCCGGAAACAATATTTCCAAATGGACTGGTCCATAAAATAATTAAACTATCTTTTGGATCCACAAATCCATTCAATCGAATCAATTTGATTTTACAGCTCAAGGAGCCTGCAGTTCCTGCATCAAGCATCGGCAGGGATCTTAAATCTTTTATTTGAAGACTGTCTGTAACCGAACATCCATTAATTGCATTGAGTATTTTAAGATGTACGAAACCCGACTGATTAAATAGTTTGGAATTAAGACTATCCTCTTTAGGTTGATTTTGATTATTAAAACTCCAAAAATAATTTAAATTATTTTGGGAGTTGTTTTTAAAATTGGTAACGGAAACAGCATTGTTAATGCAATTAATAATTAAGTCCGGTCCTAATTCTATCTGTGGTTTAAGGGTATCTATTTTAACTGTCCAAGTTGTACTGTCGCTGCAGAAATTTTTAGTATCCGTAATTTTTAATTTGTATACCCCGGATAAAGTATCTGTTATTTGAGAAAATCCATCAAATTGATTCAAATCCGGTTTTGTCCATTGAATAGAATAATTAATAGTATCTGAAGGAAGTGATTTCAGCAGGATCATTTTTTTATTGCAGTTAATTAAACTATCACCAACAATTCCAACAACAGGTTTTAGAGTATCAGCAGGCACATCATAGTCCAGTATGAGTGTACATCCTGAGCCTTGATCGGTTATGGTGACAGAATATTTTTTAGCTGAGTTGACAATAATTTCATCTGTTAACTGACCTTTTAATATACTTGAATCGGGGCTCCATTTATAAGTATATAAACCACTGCCAGTGTTGATCAATGCTTTGAGTCGAATGGAATCTTTTCGGCAGTTTTCTTTTCCATTTAAATCCAAAGTTCCTGCCAGAACATCTGGGGCGTTAAATTCGATTGATGCTTCTTGTTCGCACATGACTGCACCGTTTGTGTAAATAACTTTTACTGTATAGACCCCAGAACCTTTTGCTTTTGCAGTTAATCCATTTTTGGATATAATTTTTCCTACATCGGTAGTCCACTCATACCGAATGTTTGGACCGGCAGAAGATCCAATAGCCGATAAGTCAAAAGGATCTGAAGAGCATTTTGGTGGATTTAAAATGTCAATTTTTGCGATAAGGTTTACGATCTCAACTACAACTTGATCCATTTCCATGCAGGTTTCGTAAAGGGCTATGTCATCAATGGCAAAATCGTTTCCACCCCGGATACCGGTTGTTTCACTCATACAGATTTGAGTGGAGGTCGATGTGGCTGTAAACCGTATGGTGTATTGAACCCAATTACACAATCCACCTGCTGTGGTGGTTCCAATAGAATTTCCATTAATTTTTACGTTTAATTGTGCAATGTTGAATGCCACAACGGATTGACTCCAAAATTCAAATTGGTAAACCCTCCCAATAACGGTAGGAATGGTTTGGCACCAAAAATTAGTACCTGCCACTGGATGCCCATTGAGTAAAAGCATGTTTCCACTCCCGGTACTGTGATCACCACAATTGGTAAATCCGCCATTCCAGGATGAAGGATTGGGAGTAACAAAATATTCGCCTTCCGTAGTATTTACAGGGGTGAAGGTATAGCTCGAACTAAAACTGGAATTTCCACTTTCAAAGTCACCGTTTTTAATGAGATTGGTTGTAGAAATACCTTCTGCAGTCAGTTTATAAGTATATCGACCCGGAATTTTTTGTGTAACTATGGGATCCAAAATGTTTGGATTGCTTAATCCACCTGTTGGGGTCCAATAAAATTTAGAATAATTCCCTTGTACGGAGCCTTGTAATTGCAAGGTTTGGCTGGAATCACATTTAACCAAATCAGGACCGGCATTGACCATTAGACCAGGGCATTGTGCCTGCAATTCAATTGATTTTAATATGAAAACTAAAATCGGTAATAGGTTTAAGCAATTTTTGTATGCCACGTGTTGAATTAACTTAAGCAATAAAATTACTACATTTTTTAAATTGGAGAGCAGGATACTAGGAGAAGAGGACAAGAGGAGAGGATGAGAAGCGGAGACGAGGACTGATTGGTTGGAAAGCCATTTCAGTACATTTTTTTTCTACAGACTACAGACTACAGACTACAGACTATAGACTATTCGCAGCTTAATTGCTTATAAGCTACTAATTTTTTTTGACTTCTGACAGTTGATTTCAGAAGACTAAATTATTTGCCATACTTTAAATGAATTACTTTTGAATGACCCTTAGCGCTGACATTTACGATATAAAGATTGTCATATTCGGAATCCGGTATATTTCCATAAGTATTTTTACCAATCAAAAGATTGAGTATAAGATTTGTTGTATTGGAATGCCCGGCAATATAGACAGCTTGACCGCGGTATTGATTTAGTATGGTTGTAACCAATTCATCTAATTTTGAAGGGTCATAAATTTGAGTATTGATATTGTAATTTGCCGCAACTTTAGCAGAAGTTTCTAAAGTACGTTTGTAATTGGTAGAATAAACTGCTTGTATAGATGTGTTTTTTAGTATCCTTGCTAATTCATTGGCTCTTTCTTGACCTGCACTGCTTAAAGACGGATCTGTGCCAATGCCAGTAGTTTCTGCATGTCTTGTTAAAATGAAACTTGTTGTTGAATCTTGCATGTATTGATTTATAACCAAGGTATCTGTTTTGATTACAATCAAAGTATCGGTTTTTAGTACTGTTTTAATAATGGTTTCCGGGTCTTTTTCACAAGAAAAAAAGAATGAACAAACAAATATTGACAGAAGACTGTAAGTTAGTTTAATAATTGGCATAAAAATATTGTTTTGGCGAAGGTATGTATTTGTATTCATGAAAACCTCCTAAACAATAATAATAATTCCCGTTTTCTTTACTATTCAATTGAAAATCGGTATGTCGTAAAAATTTAAATGCCTTTAAATAATAAATTTAAAAATGTGAGTTTTACTTCAATTCAATTAACTGCTTGATTTTTGATTGATCTATTATATATATAAGTTCTATTTTTTTATCTTTAATCAATTGATTTAATTCACTAGTTGTATTTACATGTTTCGAAAAATTATCAATGTAAGCAGTGATTTTATAAATGGCTAATTCGTATGATTTGTTTTTCAAAAAGGACTCTATATTTTTTGGCATTAAAATAAATGCATGTGCTGTTTCAGATTGATTTCTAACTGCTTCGTGATCTGTTCCATGTGTTTCTAAAGGATCCGCAAATCTGTAATAATTCACTAAGTTTCCTTCAACATATCCAGCTAAAAACAAATCACTGGCACTGGCAACAATCAAATTCATTGGCCCTTCTTGTTTATTAACTGAAACAATTTCTAATTGGTCTTTCTTAAAATTGCATAAAAATGCATAGTGGTATTTATCTCCATCCCGAACTTCATTTACTGCCACAGTTCCGGAATCTGGTATCTCAAAGCGATCCGATTTTTCAACATTGGGGACAGTTGACTTAAGCTGCACTGATTTTGAGCAGCACGATATATTCCAGCTTAAGGCAACTGCCAAAAATAGTCCAATGAATTGAAACATAACTTGTTATTAATAATGGAACGAATTAATCCAAAATTTATTAGTACCATCCATAATCATGATGTTTAAAGGCGTGAATGTAACTGTAGTACATTGCTTTTTGATATAAACCCGAAGAACCAGACCATAAATAACCAAACCAGTTGCTATTTGAAATAAATAGATGTTCACGTCCGGAACTTCTTTTATCGACTATAAGTTTGTCAACTCCCCCTAAATTCCAGCCTCCGATCCAATCTCCCTGCTTGGTTGCTACGTTTAGACCTGTCCCGGAAGAGATAACGGTTCCAAGCCATTGAGTAGCCCAATCATTGGTATTGAAAACATACAGATCTTCTTTGCCATCACCATTGATATCAGCAACATAATATTTGTCGTTGTTATTCATATTCCAATTGGGCAGATGATCGTCGTATCGAATTACATAATCATAATTCGTTCCATTTGACTTTAACATCAGCATGTATTCCGGCCCCCAATTTACACCGTTAAATACATAAAGGTCATCCTTATTGTCATTGTTAAAGTCGGCAATAAAATATTGATCGTTTGCTTTGCTGGTCCATCCGGGAAGGCTACCAAAATATTCGGCTTCTATGCTAAGGCTAGATCCTGAACTTTGATAAAGTCTGGTGGTTTGGGTATTGCTTTTAAATAATACAAATTCTTCTTTACCATCTCCGTTTAAATCAGCTATATAAAATTTGTCAGAACTAGTGAGGTAATTTCCAGGAATGTACTGATCGTATCTCCTTGTAAATTCCAAAGCACTGCCATTTGATTTTAGCATGCCGCAATAGCCCATTGACCAGTTGGCTGTATTCACTACATAAATATCCTTTTTAGAGTCAGCATTGAAATCTGCTACATAAAACTGATCTCCGTTTCGCATTTCCCATCCCGGAAGATTGTTATAATATTTTTTTACACATTCAAATCCACCAGGTATAGATTTAAGTAATGCCAATCTGGAATTTGCCCCATTTGGATAAAATGCAATTAAATCATCTAATCCATCTCCACTAAAATCGCCGGGATAAAATTTGTCGCTGCTCGAAACATTCCAGGTACCACCGGGTCCTTTTATTTTTTTTGTAGTAATGTATGAACTCATTACCCGTGTTCCGATACCATCTCCGGTAAAACCGTCGGGTGGTGTGCCAACCAGATAGGCAGCGATGTGATTTCCATAATGTATCAGTACATCCGAATAATTAGAGCCACCAAAATTGCCAACGTATACTTTATTGAAATTGTAATTGCTATTTGGTTTGTTTCTTACCCAAAACTCATCATAACTTGGCGGATTGTGTAAGTTGGTATTGCCGCGCATGGTACTGTTGTTTGAAGGGCGGTAAATGCATTGATCCTTATAGCGAGCCCCTTCAAACGCGCCCGTTTGGCTAACATTGTATTCAGGAGGATTGCCTGTAGTTATTGGATTTCGAGCAAAAAGTTTCCATTTATCAGTTGCAGTAATTGTACTTACATTTCGTGGACTCGGTTCGCTACCTGAATAGCATCCAGTTTTATCATATTCATCAGCCAATCCACCAACCGAATGGCCTAACTCATGAAATAAAACATTATTTGAAGTTGACCTGGTAACACTTAAAACGCTTCCATAAGAGCAACCACCGGAACCGGTGTGATTGAGTATCATCACCACATATTCTGCACCCGCTAATCCAACTGCCGATAAAGCTGAATTGATTTTAGAATCTGTATTTGCTGATTTTGCCATCCAGCAGCAATCCCAGCAACCGGAATAGCGCATATTAAAAGCTGTATTCCGGTTTACTGCAGTTTGATTTACACAATTTGCATTTTCTCCACAGGTATATACGGTAACATCTGAATCCGCAGAATTCACATTGACCCGATATACATTCAGAGCATCTTGCAATTCTGCCAATACATTGTCTAAAGACCCATTTTCATAGGTAAACATAGCTTTAAAATAATTTGCTACCAAATTATTAAAATCAGTTTGTTGGGCAGAAGTAAATCCATCCCCCATAAATACAATATCAAATTTATCAGCGGTAGGGCCATTATACAATAAGGTGGTTTTAGTTTGAGCGCTATTGAAAGACATCCAAAAACATAATATGAATAGAATGGGATAACGATATGTTGTTTTCATTTTTTTATATTTATATGGTTAGTTTTAAATTTTAAAATTTTATTTATTTCCTTTTTTGAATTCTGATATTTCCTAAATCTAATTTTGAATTGCTTCGTTTAAGTTCAAATACATTATTCAGATCGCTGACTTTTAACTTTTTTAAGCGGGTATTCAGGTAAATCCGTTCTCTATCCAAATCGTTGATTTTTCCAAATTGAAGTTTCAATCGATTGGAATTAATTAGTTGATCGTATTTCTTAGGCATTTTTACTGAGATATAATTTTCTTCTTGTTTGAAAGATCCATGTTCAATTTTATTTTCAGGATCAAAAATGGAGCGCGCTTCCAAAGGATCTTCCAGAGGTTCAACCAGTACGATGTCTTCGTTTTCAATTCCAATTAAAGCATGGTCGCCACGAACGGATTTTTCATCCGGTGCAACATAAGCCCCGGCTTCATAAGATGCAGCTACCGGAACAATTCCTGATTTCGTAATTTTAAATGTTACCACCAAATGTTCTGGAATGCTTGTTGGTGGATTTAAAATTTCTTCCCTATCAATTAGTGGAGGCACACCTTGCTTTACTTTGGTAACAGAAAGCATGCTTCCTGTCCCTAGCAATTTGGGCTTTAAATTTCCTAAAGCATCATCTCGATTTACAACGACTGGTTTAATTCGAAGCTTTCCTCCAAGATTTTGCAATTGTCCCGGTGGAATAAGAATGGTATTTGGACCTGAAGCTCCAGTAGTCATATCACCTTCTTGCTTTAAATCCGGGTTTTGAAACTTCCTGAAATTATTTTGTTCGAATGCTGTTTTTTCAGCTTCTTCTGAAAGCCGATAATAATAATGATAACGTTCCGGTATCAATTTTTCCAGAACTTCATCAACAGGTGCTGCATTAAAATTTCCATTTACTTTAAACGGTCGATCCAAATCAACAATAAAAAGTTGAAAGTTTTCCTTGGCCAGAACTTCCAACAATTCAGAAATATCTGCATTTTGTGCATTTACCGAAAGCAAATGTCTGTCTGGCTGATATTTTGCAGTCAGTTTTTCCTGGGCGTTCAGTGACATGCAGCAGCATGCAATCACAATTAGAGTCATTGATTTCATATGAGTAGATTTAAGTTTAAAATGAATTAAAATCAATTTCGGGTGTTCAGGAGAAATCGATTTTTAGCTTGATCAGGGAATAAAATTCATTAATTTAAAATTCGAATATACCAAAATTCGTTAATCTAAATCAGATTGGCTTAGTTAACGAACTTATAGATTGGAAATGGTCCAGAGGACTTGCAATCTTGTAGTTGGATTTTCTAGCAAGATGAAGATAAATTGAAGTAGTTTTTTTATTTTGGTGGCCCATAAGTGCTTGCAATTCAGGTAAACTTAAACCTTGTTCCAGCAAATGTACAGCAAAACAATGTCTCAGTGTTTGTATGGTGATGTGTTTTCGTATAGGCAGTTTAGATAAAAATTTTTTAAACATGGCTTCAACACTTCTTCCTGTACATGGTTTTCCGTTCCTACCCTCAAACAGCCAATCACTAATATCATAATCATAGATGTATTGTTTAAGCAATTCGTGAATATTATGCGATAGAACCGAGTAGTGTTGCTTTCCATTAAAATTTCTGATTAGAATTCTGTTTAAATTAAATTTTATATCTGACAATTTGAGATTGATTAATTCGCTCAATCTCAGACCGGCAGAATAGAGTAGCCAAATCATGCATCGGTGTTTGGTGTTTTTTATTCCATTCAAAATCTGATTAAGTTCATTGCCACTAAGAATTTCTGGAAGCTTAACATTGCTTTTTGGACGGATCGATGAAAAATTTAAAGGGTGATTCAAGATATTGACAGCGTAATACTGGATGGCATTCAAAGCTTGTTGTTGTGTAGATACGGACCATTTTTTCTCTATGTATTTAGTATGCAGGTAGTTTTCAATAAAGGCTTCACTCAAATTGGTTTGAGAAGCAGTGTTTTGGAATTTTAAAAACTGTTTTAAATGAGATGCATAGGATTTGATGGTTCGGCTACTGTATTTATTGAACCGAAGTTGATTCATATAAAGTTCAACCAATCGTTCGGTGCCATTTTTAATTTTATTGTTGGCTATTTTTGCCTGAATTCCATCATCAATAGTTGTGTGCAAGTAATTCATATTCTCAAATTTAATCGTTTGGAAGCCTTTCAAATTGCTTTGTAAAATTAGCTGTATCCTAAAAGCATGTCTTGAGATCAAGACAAAGCTCATTGAGCTATAATTAAATTAAATAATTGAAATACAGCTAATTGTAAATAAATGAATGCTTTTAAAGTACTCCAAAAGGAGTATCGGATTTATCCTTTAGAAGCAACAGGAAAAATTGAAAAAACAGCGAAATAATCTTGAATTGAATAAGGCATAGCAAATCAAAATGCTATGGGGCTAATGGATTTATAAGTGATTCCTTGCTTTGATTCCCGAATTCTTTAAAGAGCCGAATATTTACTTATTCAAGTTAAAGTATCCGGATTACCAGCAAGAATAAAAGAAATCAGCATTGGATTTGAACCCATACTCCAATAGCTCAATTAATTAGCTAATATACTATAAATCAATCAATTTTTGCTATTTTTTTTTATTACCTAGGACGGTATTTTATGAATTCTATGTGAAGTGGAAACTTGTTGGTTTAAGGATTTTGACATTAAATTATAGTAAATCAATAGTAGTAGAATCCTAATTATTAAAAAGCCAATAAAAATCAATCGTTGTCTTTTATTTGGTTCTTAAATAGATTACCACCAGCGGCGTATAAAAGCATCGTAAGTACTTCCATCCGGTAAAGTGATTAAAACTTTATTGTCACACAGTCCATTTCCATAATCCACGCTCAAAGTTTTAGTATCTAGAGTCAACGAGATCACGCCTTCAACAATCCAGGGGCATGTGAATTTGTAAATGAGTTTTTTTGTATTAATAACTGTAAAATTGGTCCCATTTCTATTTGTTCCTGCCGAAGCACTCAAAATGGACCAAACATCATCAATTAGAATTTCAGGAGTTGCATTGCCCTCTAATTGAGTAATTATTTGATTAGCATTCCAGTTAATTGATTTATTAGATGGAAAAACTATTTTTCTATTAATTACTGTACGGAGGAATTCATTTTGACCAAGATTATTTTGTCCTTTGTTTTCAAGAATTACTTTTCCTTCAATTTTTACATCATCTATATAAAAATTTTCATGCGTCACCTCCCGAATGGACCCTTTATTTTTTATAGGCGCAGAAATAAAGATTATCATTTTGCCTTTTCGAATCCGGTTAGCAACATCTTTTACTCCAGAAGGGCCATAGTCGATCGTTAGAGTATTAGGGTAAACTCCTTTTGGAAACGTCCAGGACCGGGTAGGAAAAGATCGGCTAGTCATTGAAACCAATCCCGTTTCAATTTGTTCGGTTATTTCCTGTTCATTGGCATCCAGAAAATTTTGTTGTACAGTAAGATCCTCTGAAGTGAGGATGAAATTATTTTCTAGTCCGTATCGATCTTTTTCACAGGCATTAAAAAAGAAAGTAACGAAAGCAGAAATCAATAAAATACAGGCTTTGTGATTCATAATTTTAGAAAAAAATTCGGATTACAATATTTTTGACAATAAATAGACTTTTACTGGTTAAAAAGGTTTAATTAAGGAACCAATAAATTTAGTTGTTTTTTAAATTATTGGATACGATTTAATTTAGAAGGGAGATTTCTTCAAATTTTAATGGGTGACTCGAGATGGTTTCGAATTGCTTTCTAAGATCTATTATTATAATGCATGAAATTAAAGAAATGCAATTTTTTACATTGTCAGAAATTTATAAATGCTTTAAATAGGAATAGAGGGATTGTGTTATTCCCTTATTTTATTTTAGAATTTGTTACATTTGTAAATCCGATCGGAATTTTGTAATGTTTTACATACAAGCTAAATGTTTTAAAATCAAATTAAATGAAAAATAGTTACCTTTTATTGTTATTTTGCATTTTAACAGGAATAAAACTTTATTCTCAGAATGTACTGACTGAAGATTTTATTTTTGACCCTGCAGATAGTTTGGAGTATAATGGATACTGGGGACGTAGTGGGATAAACACAGAATTTAATGTTAAAATCGTTAGTCCCGGACTTGAATATAATGGTTATATAGGCTCTGGCAGGGGCAACGCTTGTTTGATTACAAATGATGGTAACGGGGATATTGTTTACAGAAATTTTGATTCCGCTATTGTTTCAGGCTCAGTGTATATGTCTTTTATGTTTAGGGTTGATAGTTTACCAAATACAGTGACCCAGGGTTATCCAATTGCATTTAATCCCAATACAGGAGGAACCAATTTAAATTCCAGATTAAGTATAAAGAGGGGGACTGATAGCACTTTTTATGTTGGGATTCTGAAAACAGGAGGATTTGTAACTAATTTCAGCAATACGATTTATAATATTCATAAAACCTATCTCTTGGTCATTAAGTATGAAATTGTACCGGGGCTGAACAATGATGTATCATCTCTTTATGTATTTGAATCGGGTGTCCCTGCGACAGAACCTAACATTGCTTTAATATTAAATCAAGAAGGTGATGATTTTACCGGACAGGCTTCCGTATATATAAATAATAATTATGCACAAGACGGACTCAAAAGATGTAATATTAAAATTGATGGCATTCGTGTGGGTACTTCATGGGAGAACAGCGTATTGGCGGTGCTGACATCCGTATCAAATGAATCAAATAGTGATGGATTAAGCGGTAAGAATTTTCCAAATCCATTTCAGCATAGTACACGAATTAATTATGACTTACCTTCAAGGGGACTTGTTAATGTCACAGTACTAAATTCAACCGGAGTAAAATGTGCAGAACTTATCAATGAAATTCAGGATAAGGGTATGCATGAAATTGAGTGGAATGCATCAAATATGCCAGCAGGAGCATATAATTGTATAATTCAATTTAATGGAAATGCTATTAGCAACAAATTGTTGTTGGTAGATTAATTTAATTTGGTAGAATCTTTACCAAAACAATTCAATATTATTAATTCTGAGTTTAATTTAAATGCTTCTTTTAGCTAGCTGCAGGTAGATGTAATTGATATCTTCCTGATAAAAAATTATTAAAACCATTCTCTAATAAAAATCCCCATATTCCGAAGAATACAGGGATCAGTGATTGTCGAGGTCGAGAGCGGATTCGAACCGCTGTAGCAGCTTTTGCAGAGCTGAGCCTAGCCACTCGGCCACCCGACCCTTAAGGGAGGGCAAATATAGTGGTTTCATTAAAAATTCATGGAAAAAATACATGGTTCTTGGTCAAATAATGATCAAATTAACCTGTTATAGCTAAAACCATAGCTTAAAACCCCATATGTAGACACAAACCATACTGATTGGTATTGATTAGGGGCTCTAGACGGAGGGTATTGGAGCCTGGTTTGCAATGGAACAAAACCTTGTTTAAACTTGGATACATCCAATAGGCTAGTTTTGTTGACAGAATTCCAATTCCGGCCCCCATGCTCACATCGGTCAACCAATGGCGATTGTTGATTACTCTAAAAGCTCCAGTCCCACATGCAATTGCATATCCTGCAATACCGTACCAAATCGATTGTTCTCTGTATTCTTGCCATAACAATTCAGCTCCAACAAATGCATTAGCTGTATGCCCAGAAGGAAAGGATTTGTGCCCTGTTTTGTCTGGTCTTTCAACATTGGTGGTGTTTTTTAAACTGGTAACCACTGTAATCATTAAAATATAAGAAGTGAGTAATACAAGACTACGTTCCTTTATACTGTTTTTTCCCTTAATTCCTATTAATTCCAATCCAATTGCACTTACAGAGGGTGCATATTGCATAAAATCATCTACAGAAAACTTGTCATCTATGTGCTCGTTAACTTCTTCTCTGATTTCTTTATTTAATAATCGCAAGGAGGGAATTTTTAATCCTGCTATACCGTAAAAAATTCCTGCTGTTGGAATAATTAATTGTCTATAACTAAATGGAAGTAATGGTTTATTTTTTTCTGTTATTATGGTATCTAAATGATAATTGACAGCTGGGCATTTCTGACTATTGATTGCATTGCAGGAAAAGAATAGGATAAAAATGAAACCTAATTTTAAAATCATAAAAAAGTTTGAAAAAATTATTTGATTATAAGATAAAATTATCCAGCAATGGAAACACCTATTAATTTACCAATTCCAAAAGTAATGGCTGCAGCCATTAATCCAAATAAAACTTGTCGCATACCAGAATACCAAACATTTTTTCCTGTGAATAATGTAATCGATGAGCCAATTATAAATAATCCGATAGCACTCAATCCGGCACTTATAAAAACAGCTTTCATGCCACCAATAAAAAAATAAGGAATTACTGGAATTACTGCCCCAATAGCAAATAATATGAAGGAAGTAATGGCAGCCTCCATAGCAGATCCTTTTAATTCTTCCGGATTAATACCCAATTCTTCTTTTACCAATAATTGATGGGCTTGTTCTGTATTATGCATCAAATCCCTGGCCATTTTTTTTGCTTGCTCTTCAGGAATTCCTTTGGCAATATATATTAAGGCTAGTTCCCTTTCCTCTCCTTCCGGATTGCTTTCCAATTCATCCATTTCCAGTTGCATTTGATTTTCATAAAGTTCTTGCGAACTTTTAACGGAGATCCATTCTCCCAAAGACATCGACAAAGCCCCTGCCAATAATCCTGCCAAGCCGGTCAACAATACTTCATTTTGTCCACTGGTAGCTCCGGCAATTCCCATTACCAAACTAAAATTAGATACCAGACCATCGTTACCTCCTAAAACTGCTGCTCTCAATGCATTGCCCCCAACAGAGCGATGCCTTTTTTCAAATCGGGCCAGACTTGCTCCGGAAATGTTGGTGTTATTGTTAAGTATGTTTTTTAGTATACTTACATGCGCAGTATCCGAAATGGAAGGATTTGATTTTCCTTCTGCTCTGGTCTTTATAATTGCATTTGAAATGCTTTTTTCTGTATCTAACAATACACCAAGTACGTAGTCATTGCCAAAATACGTTCCGACTAGCTTTAAAGTTTTAGCCCTCCAAGATGGATTCGGCAATTTTGATATGTCGAGATTTTTTTTAGCTAAAAAGGATTTTGCATGACTGGATTCAATGGCTGCCATTTCAGAAAAGATCTTTGCAACATTTGGATCACTTTCTGTCTCTGCTAAATAGGTGTATAAAAATCCAGCGTCGACTTCAGTTTGTATGTTTTTCTCGTTGATCATATTTAGAATTGGTTGTTAAACTGAAACTTAACGAATTAAACTAAAGGATCCGGATTTTTGCTTAGTCACAGGCGGATCATCTTTAACATAGCGTATTTTATATTCTACCTGGTACATGTATGTTTCAATTGGAGCAGGCAGTGATTTATACATTCCATCCCAGCCGATTTTGTAATTTCCTCCATAAGTATATATATTTTGTCCCCAGCGATTGTAAATTTTTATTTTATAATCTTCAATTACATCACCGCATTTATTTGCAGGCCTAAAATCATTGTTTAATTGATCTCCATTATCCGGTGTAAATACATTTGGAAATTTTAAACAATCACAATCATCTATTAAAACAACATTGAAATATTTAATGGCACAATCATCAATTGTATCAAATGCAAGGTTTTTGTATGTTCCAGGTTTAGTTAAAATTGTATCACCGTAACGGAAATGTTCGCAAAAGAAAACTGTATCTAAATCAATAATTGTATCCGTTTGGTATGTTTTAGAAAGCACAAGTTCAAGGTTCAGACTGTCACAACCATCTTGACTCTTGAAAAGTATTTGATAGGTTCCGGGATTCGTGTACGTATTGTTATTAAATTTAAACTCTTTACCACAATAATTTTGAGAAAGTTTACTTGTAGTTCCTTTAATTATCTTAAGATCAATTATAAAAATTGAATCACAAATGCCGCCTTGTCCCGGAATTGAAATCAAATGGATCCCTTCTTTGTTAAATATTTTTCCTTTAAATGTAAAACCAGTTCCTTCACAAATGCTGGCAAAAACGGTATCAATAAATCCAGTTTGCACTTCTAAACGTTTCGTTAAACTCTTAACTACACAGCTAAATTGCAACACACGTGTAATTGAATAAAAACCGGGATTTTGAAAAACATATTTTAAATCCCCGTCCTGATAAATGGTATCCCGATCAACGATCCAATAACCGGTTCCCGGACCGGCAGATTGATCTATAAACTGGACCTCACCCGGACAGACTTTAGCTGGAATATCAAATTCAGGAGTTAACAGTGGAATTTCCTCACATAAAGTAAATTCTTTAAGTAGGGAATCTTTGTAGTTAATGTAATCAATAAGCCGATGTCCGGATTTTGTCTGGTAGCTGAAATCAGAAATTTGCCATATTGGTTTGTAAACAGCAAGTTCAGAAGTCACATCAATATCAAAACAACCCGATAAAAATTGACGATCGGTTTTAATGATTAAACCTTGACTTATATTTTTATCAGTATACGCCCTAGAAAATCCACCCAGCAATACAGAGCCCATGCTGCTTTTTCGCACGCGAGTATATTGTGAACCATGCATGTTGTATAAAAAAGCCTTCCTAATACTTCCATCATTTTTAATTACATACAAAGCATTTTTATTGGGTGCGCTAGGTCCTGAGATATCGTGAGCTGAAAAAGACGATGTACTGACACCAATTGCATAATCCCCATTGTCTAAAAGCGCAAGGCCTTCCCCTATGGTGCTAAAATCCCTTCCATTGTTTACTTCATACACATTGGCAAATACAGTATTCATCGAACTGTCAACTTTGATTAGAAAAGGATCGCTTTCTGAACTTGTGTGATCTGCTTCTAAAATAGTTGTAAATCCTGTGATCAGGTAATGGTCCTGAGCATCAACCAATAAATCAAAAGCATTGGTTCGTTGATTGTTGTAGCCATATGTTTTGAATGCAATTGGATTTCCGCCAGGATCAGCTTTTAAAATAAAGGCTTGAAATGTGGCATCTGCGATGCATCGACCTGTGACTATCAAATTTTCCCTGGAATCAAGTTTTACTGCGTAGGCTTCATCATAGGTGCCTGCTGGATTGCCAAAAGTTTTAGACCAAAGTACATTTCCATTAGAATCTAATTTTACAATGTAAATATCAGCTGCTGTGTTGTCTGTTCCATGAAATGCAGTATTGCCTACAATTACGAATCCTCCGTCCGGAGTTTGCACGATATCGCGACCAAATTCAGTATTGTTTCCAATGCGTTTCATCCAAATGACTTGTCCGGTTTTAGAAATTTTTCCCGCTAATATGGATGCACGAAAAAAGCCAGTTCCCAAATTAAAACTGAATACAATATCTCCTTCCGGGGTTTCAACAATACCAGCATTTGTATTGGTTGGTGCACCGGAAGCTCCCAGGGTTTTAGTCCATAAAACATGTCCGGTACAATCATAGCGACTGATAAATCCTTCAGAATGTTGAGGAGTTAAGGTGTCAGTCAGAAAACCAAGAGTTGCAAATCCATCATCTGATAAAGTTTCCACATCATAGAAACTAGCTTCATTCGTTTTCTTACCGGGAATAAACGTTTGAGGGCCATAAGTCTTTTGGAATCGAATGGATTGTGCAATTCCTTGATTTATAACAAATAATATAATTATGAAAATAAATATGCGAAAAACTTGTTGCATAGAAATTCAATTTAATGACAAAGTAGGGCATTTCAATCGAATGTTATAAGCCCAATCTGTATAAAATCTCATAAGATTGCTTTGTATCTTGCAAACCCTTCATGAAAAAATTATTTGCTGTTAATATTGTATTATTAATAGGCTTGAATTTATTTGTTAAAGCCTTATACCTTTTGGGGATAGATCGCCAATTTCAGCTGGCATTGGGTGTTGAAGATTACGGTTTATACTATAAATTACTCAATTTTACCTTACTCTTTCAGTTTCTAAACGATTTTGGAATTCAAAATTACACCAATCGATTGGTTAGTCAAAATAGAGGGGGAGTTGAAAAACATTTCAATCAATTGCTTGGACTTAAGTTGATGCTTTCCTTGATTTATGTGATTTGTATTGTATTGTTTATTTTTTTATTTGAGTATGAAAGATTTCAACTTTCTTTAATTCTGCATTTGGCATTCAACCAAATTCTAATTAGTGCGGTGTTTTTCGTGCGATCCATAATATCAGGATTAGGATATTATAAATCGGATAGTTTTTTATCTATTTTAGATCGGGTATTGTTAATTTTATTTGGGGCACTCATTTTATGGTATCCTGAATTAAGAAATTACTTAAGCATAGAGGGATTTGTTTGGATACAAACCATTTCCATTGGAAGCTGCCTGGTACTTGCTGTGGGGTTTTTATTATACAAAGGAGTTCGCATTAAATGGC
Organism: Saprospiraceae bacterium; assembly: GCA_016787575.1. GTDB lineage: Bacteria > Bacteroidota > Bacteroidia > Chitinophagales > Saprospiraceae > Vicinibacter. The sequence continues at coordinate 120,788 of JAEUUO010000023.1, forward strand.
CGACTTTTGACAAAGCTCAATTAATGCCGGTGGTAAAAGCATGCATTCCATTTAGTCTTATATATTTGTTTAGTACAATGTACAACAAATTGGATGTGCTATTAATTGGAAAATTTTTGGAAAACGGAGACGAACAAGTTGGAATTTATGCAGCTTCCATGCGCATTTTTGAAGCATCCAGCATGGTGTCATTGGCATTTGGTAGTTTGCTTTTGGCTATGTTTTCTGTATTGTATAAAGACACCGATAAACTTACAGAGTTATTAAAAATGGCTTTGAATTTGTTGTTTGTATTTACCATCGCATTGGTAACTACCAGTTGTTTTTATGCAAAAGAACTTATGAATTTACTTTACAGTCAAAACAACAATTATTGGGAGTTTATATTTTGTTTAGTAATGCTTTCCTTTTTACCGGCCAGTTTGAATTATATATTTGGAGCCTTATTTCAGGCAATCCACAAGGAAAAACAGTTGTTCTTGTTTTACATGTTAGCAGGATTAATTAGTTTTGTTTTAAATGTTTATTTAATAAAAAGTTTACAATTGATAGGTGTAGCCTATGTCACCGTTCTAACACATAGTTTTTTATTTGGTATTCAAATTATATATCTGCAACATAAACAAATCATTCAACTGAATTCTACGTTTTGGTTAAAAATGCTTTTTCTAATGATTGCAGCTTACTGTGTGAGTTCACTGTTCAAATCCAATATTGAGGATTGGCGAATTGGGATGATCCTGTCGATAGGAGGTATCCTTTTGTTGTCAGTCTTGTTAAAGATGGTTGATCTGAATGATTTTATACGCTTAAAATCAGGCATTAATTCGGTATAAATTATTGATTATCAATGGAATAATTTAAAATTAAATTTGTTTTGTAATAAAAGAAGGCTCCATTATATTTGCAGCCCCTAATCAGTCGGGGAGATTAGCTCAGCTGGTTCAGAGCACCTGCCTTACAAGCAGGGGGTCACTGGTTCGAACCCAGTATCTCCCACAAAAAAAAAAGGAGTTATGATTTTTTCATAGCTCCTTTTTTATTGCCTGCAATCAACTAAAGCTTTCATTGTTTGATAAGTCTAATGGCACTTTGTTTGCCATTATCACTTTGGAACACAAGAAAGTAAATACCACAAGGCAATGATTCAAGATTGATTTTTGAAATTGTATTTTGTAACCGCCCTTTTTGTATTGGCTTACCGGTTAATGTAATTATTCTGTAATTAGTTTGAATTGAATTGTTTAAGTCAAATTCTATATTAGTGTGAAACGGATTCGGATAAACTTTGATATTTAAACCACTCTTGAGATCCTCATTTTTTGTTAAAAAGCAAGAAGTAGGAGCCTTTGGAAATAATAAATTGCTGTTTTTATAAAAACAAAGTAGCACATCTGAATAATCTGTTTCACAAAATCTGAAATGATTGATAAGACCATATTGACTACCAACGCCATCAATCCAGTATTCATGTCCCCAGTTCGGATCTCCTTTGCGAACTAATTTAAGTCGTTTTCTGACCTGGCCATCATTTAAAGTTATGGTATCTGTTTCTTCAACTTGTAGTGTACAGAATTCATTAATTTTAAATATATCATTAATTTTCAAGCCAAAGTCATACAATACACGTTCATTTTCATTATCCTGTTTGTAGTATACTTTATTAGAACCATCTTCTCTGAGTAAACCATTTTGATAAATCCAATTGGTATTTAGTGAATCAAACGAATAGTATATTTTGTGATACATTAAGCCATTGACTAAGGTGTCATCAAAGAGCCGGATCGAGTATGAGCTAAAGTCAGGTGTAAATGTTGGGTATATTGCAACATTCCATTGATTTTCTTTATTTACTAATTTTTGAGCATTCAGGAACGTCAAAGTTGAACACATCAATAGGCAGATGCATTTAAAAAGTTTCATAAAATCAAAGCGAACCTTAGGATGCAATTTTCCAGTAATCATAGTTTTAAAAATTTAAAAGTTTTAATAAAATTTATATTTGAATCGCGAATGGTTAGATAATAAATGCCGCTGGAAACATTTCTTAAATCAATTTTAATCGGGAACCCACTTACTTTTTGGGTGTATACAACATTAGCATTTAAATCGGAAATGCTAATTATTGAAGACGTAGATGGAAATTCAGCCTCTAATAGCAGTTCATTTGTAACAGGATTGTTAAAATGAACATTGTAAAATGAATTTTCTATCGGAATTTCCAAATTGGTTAAAAGTTGAAAACTATCACAACCAGGTAAAATGCAGCCGTTTCGATCCGTATGAACAAGCCAATCATCGGAATTTGTAATTTGCCCACCTTCCAGTTTTGGGATTATATTTCCACAAAAGACTAATTCTCCATTTTCCATTTCCAATCCATCATAGAAATGACTGTAACCATTAAGAGAAATGGTGTCATTGTAACTTTTCTCCCATATAATTTTCCCATTAGGTGAAAATCTTACCACCCATCCTCCACATTTATAAGGATTGGCTTTACCAGCATTTTCACTATCGCCAATTAAAATGATATCACCATTCTTAGCCTCCATTAAGTTTTTAATACGTTTTGGATGTTTGCTATAAAAAATGTGATGCCATTGGATGTTTCCCAGGCTATCCATTTTATAAACTATAGGTTGCATGGGAAATGTGTCGTTAAATAAAACTTCAATTTCCTGATGCCATAGACCAACACAACCATTATCTTTAGTAGGTTTGATAGGTTCTAATCCCAATCCATATTTTCCTTCGTGAGTCCATGGAAGATAAAAATTTTGAATGTTTCTTCCATTAGAATCAAATTTTCGAACGTGTCCTCTTATTACACCATTTTTATTATAGTATGTTTTGCTTGCTAAAAAATTTCCATCTACCGTCGGAAGGTAACCTGTTAAATCTTCATAGAATTTTTTATCAGTATCAGTAAATTTATACACTACCTCAAAATTTTTATTCATATACCATACTTCAGTAGAATCAAAGCCTTTTATATTTCTGTCATGCCAATACAGAACATTCATATAAAGAAGTCCATTGTGATGATTTAATACTGTTGGAGAAATTCTTTTACTATAGGGACCTAATTCTTTCAATTGTATTAGATTGCCATTAAGATCAATTTTATATAAACGCATTACATAATTAGGATTATAATCCGGGGTTACACATAAGTAAATAAATTGATCATCAGCCGTTATGCTCTCTTCATTTAGCGGCCCTACACTGTCAAGTTGAATTCTCCAAATCAGATTTAAATTTTTATCAAAGCAAAGCAAGCCAGTACAACTAACTGTGTTTTGATGACAGTAATTTGCTGAGAATACTACAAACCGATTGCCAACTTGTATGATATTCCATGCGATATCATTATCTCCCTCAAAATCAAAATAGCGACTAAAGTATTGTTGACTATTTAATTTATATGTGAGCAATAAAAGGGAAAAGATGAAAAATTGTAATATTTTCATTATTTTAAATTTTATTTACTGATTTCTTTTTATTGTAAATTGTTTTTTACTAAATATTTTACTATCTTGGTCGACTAAGCAAATAAAATAAACGCCATCTAGGTATTTTTCTATGTTTAGTTTAAAATTGCTATTATTAGTTACATTTCCTTCCAAGATTTTGGTGCCTAAGAGATTATAAACAATAAATCGCTTTACCGACAAAACATTTGCTTTATAATTTACGTGGAGTATCTCATTGACAGGATTAGGATACAATTCTAAAAAATTATTTGTTTGATAAGTATCGTCTCTTTTTCGGACTTCTAAAGGAGCCTCAGTTGGCAAATATAGATCTGCTTGAGATGTGCCACTATGTAGGGCTAATAGAGATTTAGCATAAGACCTGTAAGGAGATTTTATTTCTGCCAGCATACTCAAGGTTTGTCTATCAATTTCTTCAAAATTATACCCCCATTTTTCTTTGAGACGTTTTATATTTAATTCTTGAATTTTTTTAAGACTTTTCAAGTCATCAGTGTTTTCTGGATTTAAATTTGCCAATTCTTCAGCTTTATCGAAATTTTGAAGTAATAAATTTAATCCAATGGCCAATCTGAGTTCATATTCTGATTGTTCAGGTATTAAAATTTGTATAGCATCTTGATAAGCATTATTTGCAATTAACTTGATTAAAGTTTGATTTAAAATAAAGTAAAGGTCTTTTTCTGCAATATTTAGCTCTTTTTTAAGCTCAGTATTTGAAGGATCTAAGTTTAATAGTGACATGCTGAAGTAAACTTTCGCACGTGCTTCTGAGATGCTTATATTTGGCGAGAATCTATCTTCTCCATTTTTGGAGCAATCGGTTTGTGTTTTAACTTTAATAGGATTTAAGTAATAATTATTTATTCCACCATCTGACAAATTGTTTGTTGGCACTTCGCATTGATTGTCGCCTGCATCACAATAAATCGCTAAAGGTTGCTGACGTATGAAGTACTGAAATGTATAAAATGGTGAAGGTGCATAAATGTCTATTTTAGATTGCATGCAATTATTTGCAACCCTTGAATTGTCTCCTTGTTCAGATCTGATGCTTGACCCTGGCTCTATTACTACGCTAATATCAATGTTGGAAGGAAAGCAATTATCCAAAAATTGTGTTTGCTCATTGATATCCTTGAATAAAATCCCATTTTCATGTTTGTCAAATTGATTGCATTTAATCAGATTGTGATCGTCGCCACTTGCATCTGAAACTACCGCCAACGGAATATTTCGAAACCGATTGTTTTCAATATTATAATAGCTATATCCTTCCATAATAATACCATTGCCGGTTGCATCAAATAAATCATTGTTGATGATATTTACACGGTCTAGTCCATTTCCTGAGGAACAATAAATGTGACGAATGTTATTTTTAAAATAATTGGGATTGCTATTATTTTGTCCAATTTCCAAACTTCCTTTGTAATAGAGGGTGTTGTAAGATTCAATTCCACTTGGCAAATTTCTGAATTGATTATGGTCATAAATTTTAGCACCAAAATCTACCCCAAATATTCCTGCAATATCTAAAAAACGGAAGGTGTTGCGAATAAATGTAATGTCATTGCATTCCCAGATTGTAACTCCAATCGAGTTATCAACGTAGTTTCCATTTTCACTAAATATGCAATTGATAATTTTACTTTTGTTTGGGTAATTGTATTTCATAAATTCTATTGCTCGACGATTATCGACGAAGCTGCTATTTTCACAATAAACAGCCCCTCCAAAATTAGCCCAGGCATTAGATCCTCCCAGGGCCCAGGCACCTGTTGAAATGGCTGTCCGCGCATGTTGAATCGTTGATCCATTTATAACTTGAACAATCCCGGCATCATTGATCCCAGTAATTCCATTTGAAGGATCCGGTTGTAATTTTCCTGGATTGCCCCATACCTGGATTCCTGGCCAGAAATTATCCGGGCAAAGATTGGTTAACAAAGCTCCATCAACTGTAAGTTTTGCTCCTCGTCGAACTTCAACATAGGCTTCTGTACTAAATCGTGCCTCACAAGTAATAGTTAACGAGGAACTTGGCATTAGAATAACTGGACGATTGATAATCATCAAATGATCCCAAATTACCTGGGTTCCTGCTTCTATTATTATTGGCTCTGATTTTGTTTCGCAGAAATTTAAAAAAGGACAATTTTTTGATATAGCATTGTTATATGCTGTTCCCCATTGGCATAAACTTAAAGATTTTAAACTGGGAGCATAATTCATAATATTTGTACTGTTGCTATTCCATGAACAGCATCCAAAACCTCCATTTCCACAACCACTTGCACCATTGCCACATCCGCATTCAGCTGCTGGATTAAGATCATTGCATTCATTGTTGATGTAAAAGGAATGACACAATCCAAGAGAATGAAAAAATTCATGATTTAGCAGTTGTGCAAATGCCCAATGTCCGAATTTTGGTTGTATAGGATTTACCCAAACATGATAATATGCACCCGTCATACTCAAACGGGAGCAACAATCAAAACGTCCGCAGGCAGTACCTTTCAACTCATCATTTGGTCCTCCATTAAACAGTACAATATTCATAACATTGGCATACGGAAAAGAAGTGGGTTCTTGATTCCAATACCATATTCCTCCATTGACATCAGATGTATTATTAGGATTGCTATAAAGCTTGTAATTGATTTTTGCATCGCCTAATTTATGACTGATTCCAACTGGACTTGGAATTAAATGATCTAAATCATTGTTGGCATGATTTAAAAGCAAGCTTGCATAATAATTTCCATCCTTCAGGTCTCCAGTGGAATTTCCAGGATAAAAATTGCCATAAGGACCTTTAATATAATGAATGTTTACATAAACAGTTACTTCAGGTAATGCATTCATTTCTTCTTCACTTAATTCAGAAAACGGGCAGGAACTGCTTGCATGTTCCTGGGATGAAATTTCTTCAGGCAGGCAATTCATTGGATCTGTTTGAGTGGATGCTTTTTCAACATAAATAAATAGTAGAATTACAAAATAAAAATACGTTCTCATCATTTAGGGTTTAGTGTTAATTAAAAAAATTGATAAGCTCAATTCAAAAGGAAGCCGATCTTATTTCAAAGCTAGTTAAAAAATAATTTTAGTTTTGCCCCAACTTATTTAGTCAGCAAAGCTTTTTATTGAAATTGGCAGATCTCTGATTTAGTAATTTTTACAATCCAATTCTAATGTATACCATTGATACCGCTCGATTAAAATTAGTGTCATGTGATTCCAAGATGCTTTCAATGCTAATTGAAGATTCCACACGTTTTGAATCTTATTATAATTTATGTTTGGAGTTAAACTGGACTTCATTTGGTATGGATCCATTAAATTATTCCTTAACTCAATTGGCAGATCCTGCTCAAGCGAATTGGTGGACCTATTTACCGGTAATAAAGAATGGAAATTCAGTGATCGGAACCTGTGGTTTTAAAGGCAAACCAAATGAATCCAATATTGTTGAAATTGGTTATGAAGTTGCTCCTGCATTTCGCCGCAATGCTTATGGTTTGGAAATTGCTCAAGCTCTTATTCGAGAAGCATTTCATAAACATCATGTAAGTGCAGTTATTGCACATACACTGGCAGAAGAAAATGCTTCTACCGCAATTTTAAAACATTGCGGAATGAAATTCATAGCTGCAATGGAAGATCCCGAAGATGGTTTAATCTGGAAATGGCAACTGGATCGCTCTATTTAAAATTTTCCAAGTAATTGTCTCAGTCTTTTACAAAAACGATGTCTACACAGGGTGCAATGACCTGGTCGTTGGTTAAGATAGGAAAACTGCTGCAGCCATTTGGTCCGCAGGCATTTTCATTAAATGAAACAATACTTATATTATCTTTTAGAATTGGAAATGAAAAAGCTTCTCCGCTTAAATTACGCACTCTAAAGAAAACGTCCGCTACAATAGCTACTCCAAATTCATCACCGGAATTAACAGAAATATCTGCTATGTCTGCAAAAAATGCATTGCCTTCTTTAGTGGATTGAATGTCTGTTTCCTTTAGTATTTTTTGAGTTGTTAAATCATAAAGTTTAACTTTAAAAGTACTGACAGCGGGTACTTTAATGCCGAGTTTTGTAATCCTTCCTGATTGAAGTGTTTTAAATCGAAAGCCATATTCCCATACATCCGCAGCATTTCGAACGGTGTCTATAGAAGTTCCGGATAGAGTCAGTAAACTAAAAAAAGGCATTTCTTCTTTTGAATCAGAATCTTTGGAACAAGCAATTGCAATCAAAATAATTCCGATGAATACTAGGTATTTTTTCATGGTTTTACAATTAATTCGTTAAATTTAATTCGGATCTCGCATTTTTTAATGCCGTTTTCATTGAAATGGCTTCAAACATCGCATAGGAATTAAACCAATTGATGTATTGATTTACAGTATCAGATTGATTTTCAAAATATAAAGCCCTTTGTGTCTTATTGGAAAGTATGGTCGGAAAACTTAAAATTAAATCCGTATCATCAATAATATAGCAATCATAACCTATCGTTTTTTCCATAAATTGAACATAGCGATGAAAATAAATATCAGAACCCTGATCCTGAAATATTTTAAATCGTCGTTCGGTTGCTTCAATAAATTGTTGATTGATATCCTCTTTATTTATACAAATCACAATATCAAATTGTACAGGTACTCCGGCATCTGATTTGCGACGTAAAATTTCAGCAACTTTTTCATTCCAACTATCGGGTGCTTTTGGTGAATTTGCATAAACCACCGAGCGGATGTTTGTTTTGGCTCGTTCGGTTAATTGCAAAGACAAATTGTAAATTTCATGATACGATTCAATAAATTTATATTGTCTGTAAGTTGAAATATGTGTATCAATAGAATTTAAAATTTCATTTTGATTTTCAAGAGCCTGATCAATCCGTGAAATGTCAAGTGCTCGTTCAAGTCCTAATACAACACATATTAATCCGATGCACGAATAATAGATACCTTCATTAAATTTATGAATCTGATCTGCATATTGTTGGAATAGACTGTTGGAAGCCTGATCTAAAATCGTACCTAGCAACAGCAGAATTCCTAATAACAAAATTGAGTATGACAGCAAACCTCTCAATGAGGCATTCACCGTAGTAAATAATTTTTTCTTTATCTGACTTCTATCTGTTTTTATCATAGCTGGAAAAACGAGTTTTTTGGTATTTCCAAAAGTAAAGGTTTTCATGTAGAATCATGGATTTTTTTTTATTGAATGTGTAATTGTTTTATTCTAACTGAATTAGCAGGATTGGTTCGTTTTTTTAATTGAATGCATGCCTTTAAGAATTTAATCTCTATTTTTGGATTTTAAAAACTAATATGAAAACTGCTGAAGTTATATATACAGGAGACCTTAGGACGCAAACGACCCACATTCGCAGCGGACAATCATTTATAACGGATGCTCCGGTTGACAATCAGGGTAAAGGCGAGGCTTTTTCTCCAACCGATCTGGCAGCCACTTCATTGGCATGTTGCATGATTACCACCATGGGCATCGCAGCAAAAACCCATGAAATTGATATGAAAGGGGCCCGTGCAGAAGTATTAAAAATTATGGCCAACGATCCGCGCCGCATTGCTTCCATTGAAGTTGATATCTACATGCCGGATCTTCCATTTAGCCCTAAGGAGAAAATCATTCTGGAAAAAGCAGCAAATGCATGTCCGGTAAAGAGAAGTTTGCACCCGGATTTGAAAGAAGTGTTGCGTATTCATTGGGCATAAAGCTCAAAAATGAATGCAATTACCATTCAATTACCCAGCTCCAAGAGTATTTCAAATCGCCTGTTGATTATTCAGGCACTTTGTCAAAATAGTTTTTCCATTTTTAAACTTTCCAATGCCCAGGATACACAGGATCTAGATCGCTGTTTGAATTCGCTTGATTCGCTTGAACTGCATGTTGGTGATGGCGCAACAAGCATGCGATTTTTATTGGCTTACCTGGCGCTTCGCAACCAATCAATTATTCTTAGCTGTGGTAAAAGTCTGAAAGGCAGACCAATATTTGAACTCATTCAGGTTTTAGAAATGCTTCATTGTGAATTTAATTTTCTTGAGGAACCTTATAAAATGCCTTTGAAGTTATTGAAAGGAATTTCTAAACCAATTCCGGAAGTTTTGGAAATCGATGGGTCTTTAAGCAGTCAGTTTGTTTCTGCCATTTTATTAATTGGACCTTATCTGGGAAATCCAATTTCAATTAAACTAAAAGGACATCTAGTTTCAGAACCTTATCTTAATATGACAATTCAATTGATGCGCAATTTTGGTATTCAAATTGAACAGAATGCAGGATATATTAACATTCCTTCTTCTAATTATACAGGCAGAGACATTCAGGTGGAAGCAGATTGGAGTGCTGCTGTTTTTTTTTATGCATTGTTGGGTTTGCAAGATGAAGGGAAGCTCTATTTTCCGGGATTAAAAAAATCAGGATTGCAAGGGGACGAAGCCTTAATTCCGTTTTTTAGGTGGTTTGGAATCCAAACGCTCGAATCCGATGGTGGAATCAGCATCGAGAAATTGAATGTGGACACACCAAGTTCTGTGGGATTTGATTTTACCAATTGCCCTGATCTCTTTCCGGCAATGGCCATTTTTTGTGCTATGAAGAAAGTAAATTGTTATTTTTCCGGACTGCAAAACCTGAAACACAAAGAATCAAATCGATTGGATGTAATTTCAGAATTTTTAATTGCTCAAAAAGTTAAAATCATAGTTCCTGCACAGGAAAACGGTGTTTATTATTTTGAAATGAAATCCATTCAATTTAAGCTCAATGAAAGCTATGCTACTTTTATGGATCATCGCATAGCAATGGCCTTCAGTTTATTAAAACTGCGTTTTCCGATTTTTATTGAAAACCCGGAAGCCGTTTCAAAATCGTTTCCTGATTATTGGGATGAATATAAAAAATTAGAGCTAGAATTCATTCGTTAGAATCAGCCAAAAATTGGGTGATGATCGTTGCCAATTGATTCATATTTACCCGTTCGAACGGATGTGGAGTATCGGGTAAAATTTGAAGACGAGCTTGTTTTAAAGAGGCTACCGCATTTTGAGATTCCACTAAACTGACCATTTTATCTTTTTCTCCCAGGCAAACCAATACCGGAATTGTTACACGATTCAAATTCAATGTTGTTAATACTGGGTTTTGACCAAGCTGCAACATCATTTCTGCAGTTTTAATAACCAGTTGCTTCCAATCATTTCCGTGTCTTTGTTTTAGTATTTCACAAAATGCGGGAATTTGTAATTCCATTTGATCTGGATTCAGTAACTGTGATTCTTTTGCTGATGATTCCGGATTCCATTCAAACTTGGTCGCTAAAGTAATTATTTTAACAATTTTATGAGGGTATTTTAGTGCGTGATTCAAAGCAACATAGCCGCCCATGCTATATCCAAAAACTATCGGGTTGATCAACAACTCATTTTCAATAAATGAATTCAGTTCATCAGACATGGCATCAATATCCAATGAATTTGTAGAATTTGATTTTTTGCCATGGCCATCAAATTCAGGAATGTAAACCTTAAATTTATTTTCTAAGACTGTTTTTAGTGCTTCCATTTGTGAGGCTTCACCCAATGCGCCATGGAGTAGGATGAGGTTTTTCATAAAAGCAATATTAGGGAAAAATTTATTAAGAATTCAGAATTTTATATCCCGGGGGCACATGCATTTTACTAAAAAGACGAATTGAATTTTACAGTTTTATTTTTGTAATTGAATTTTTAATTTCCCTTATTATTTGAATTCAATAGTCAAGCATATAGCAATTGCTTGTACTTTTGTGGCTATGTCCGATACAAAAAGATACGCAATAGCCATACATGGCGGTGCTGGTACGATATTGAAATCCAGCATGACTCCAAAACTGGAAAAAGCATACCAACAGATTTTGGAAAAAGCCATCCAACGAGGATATAAATTATTGGAGAAAAAAGCCAGTGCATTGGATGCAGTTGAAACTGCCGTAAAGCTATTGGAAGATGCACCCTTATTTAATGCTGGAAGAGGTTCTGTATTTACTGCAAATGGCAAGCATGAAATGGATGCATCTATTATGGATGGAAAGACTTTGGATGCCGGTGCTGTTGCACTTTTACAAAAAATAAAGAATCCGATTGAATTGGCGCGCATGGTTATGGAACATTCAGGTCATGTTTTTCTTGCCGGAAAAGGCGCTGAAGATTTTGCCTCAAAAATGGGATTGAAGAAAATGGAAGCATCCTATTTTTATACAGAAGCAAGGTATAAACAATTACAACTTGCAAAAAAAGCAGATAAGGTACTAATGGATCATACAGATCGCAAATTTGGTACCGTGGGAGCAGTTGCATTGGATCAGTTTGGAAATCTTGCTGCAGCTACCTCCACCGGAGGAATGACAAATAAAAAGTTTGGAAGGATTGGTGACAGTCCGATGATTGGATGTGGAACTTATGCAAACAATAATAGTTGCGCCGTTTCTTGTACTGGATCTGGAGAATACTTCATTCGTGTGAATGCAGCTTTTCATGTCTCTGCTTTGATGCAATATAAAAAATACAGCCTTGAAAAAGCATGCAGGGAAGTGGTTGACCATTTATTGCCTTCCATAGGAGGTGATGGCGGACTTATTGCTATTGATCATGCGGGCAATATAAGCATGTGTTTTAATACAGAGGGAATGTATCGCGCGTGTAAATCAAGTGTCGGTGATTATAGCATTGGTATTTATAAGTAAAATAAATCATGTTAATAGTTGTTTTTATTTGTGCTTTTATTATGGGCTTGAGCCTTGGATTGCTAGGGGCAGGAGGAGCTGTGTTGACTATTCCCATTTTTGTTTATCTGGTACACATGGATGCTCAAATTGCGATTTCATCTTCACTTTTTGTAGTTTGTATGATAAGCTTATTTGGTGGACTGAACTACTATAAAAAATTCTTGGTGGATTTTCGATCTGTTGTTTTATTTGGGATTCCTTCGGTAATTTTTGTTTGGTTAAGTCGTACATTTTTATTACCCTGGATTCCGGACCCAATTTGGAATGAAGGTAATATCATGATATCAAAATCTTCTTTTCTGTTAATTTTGTTTAGTATTTTGTTGTTTTTCGCTGCATTTCGAATGTTGAAACCTCCAGTTTTAAATTCCAATGCAACACTTCATTCAAATAGTTACACATTTATATTATTAAATGGAATACTACTTGGTGTAATAACAGGAATTCTAGGTGCAGGGGGTGGATTTTTAATTGTACCTGCATTGGTTATTTTGCAAAAACTTGATTTTAAAAAAGCTGCAGGAACTTCCTTGATTATCATTAGTATCAATACCGGAGTTGCTTTAATTTCAAAATATCAAAGTTTAAGTATTTTAGATTGGCCTTTTATATTAACCTTTACGGGAATTGCTGTTCTTGGTATGTATAGTGGAACCAAACTTTCTCAGTTTTTGAGCTCTGATAGATTAAAGCCAGTGTTTGCGTATTTTATAATTGCAATGGGTGTTTTTATGCTATTAAAAGAGTTACTTTGAACTTTTAAACCGATTTATACGTTATAGCATTTTGTCAGTACCTTCAAATACAGTGTTTTTATAAACGGCTCATTTGTAAGAAGCTATTTTGGCAAAAACAAGAAATCTGTTTGAAGAAATGGTCTTAATTTTGACCGATTATTAATTTTATTCAGATTAAAAGAAATGAATTCAAACCGCTTAATTTAAATTAAATATAATCTGTTTGTAAAAATTTAAATGTATAAATTCATACGCAATTAATTAATTTTTAAACCTTCATTATGAGATTCAATTTAATCGTATCTTTCTTTTTGGTAAGTTTGCTTTTTGCGTGTAAAAATGATTCTATTGGACAAGGAAATCCAAAAAACATTGCCGAACAAATAGCAAAAGATCCAGGAATCATGGTTGATGTGCGCACTCCCGAAGAATGGAATTCCGGACATCATCCAAGGGCCATTCATGCTGACTGGGACGGTGGACAATTTCAACTGGAATCTGCTAAATGGGATCCATCAAAAACCTATTATTTATATTGTGCTGCGGGCGGAAGAAGTTCAGCGGCCACAGAGTATCTGAAGAGTAAAGGCTTTAAAAAAGTGTATAATTTAGGCGGGTATAACCAAGTCAAAAATCTGAAGTAATTAAATAGGTGCAGAAAAATTCATTTAACATACATTCTGTTTCCAAGGTCCAAAAGCTTGAACCTGAAAATGCTATTTTGGTTGGATTGATTCTGCCGGATCAAAACGAACGAGTAGTAACGGAGCATTTGGATGAATTGGAGTTTTTAGCTCAAACCGCAGGGGCCAAGGTTATCAAACGATTCACCCAACGATTGCCAGCTATCAATAGTCATAGCTTTATCGGTTCAGGAAAAATTGATGAGATTAAAAAGTATATGGAGCATTTTCCTGCCGACATGGTCATTTTTGACGATGACTTGAGCGGAAAACAACAGAACCATCTGGAGTCAGAATTGAAAGTTAAAATTATCGACCGTAGCTTTTTAATACTCGATATTTTTGCCAGCCGTGCTCAAACTGCACAGGCAAAAACACAAGTTGAATTGGCTCAGCTTCAATACATCTATCCAAAACTTCGGGGAATGTGGACACACCTGGAACGTCAGCGAGGAGGTATTGGGATGCGTGGTCCCGGGGAACAAGAAATAGAAACCGACCGTAGGATTGTCAAAGAGAAAATTAGTTTGTTGAAAAAGAAACTTGAAAAAATTGATCAACAAAGTGAAACTCAGCGTAAAAACCGGGATGAAATGATCCGGGTTTCCTTGGTTGGTTACACCAATGTTGGTAAATCAACTTTGATGAATGTATTGAGCAAATCAGATTTATTTGCAGAAAATAAATTATTCGCTACGCTGGATACAACCGTAAGAAAAGTTGTTTGGGATGCTATGCCCTTTTTATTGTCAGACACCGTGGGTTTTATTCGAAAACTGCCACATCATTTGATTGAAAGTTTTAAATCAACACTTGATGAAGTCAGGGAATCTGATATATTATTGCATGTTGTGGATATTTCTCATCCTCAATACCAAGACCATGTTCAAACAGTACTCAAAACTTTGGAAGAGTTAAAAGTTAATGATAAGCCTAGTATTTTAATATGCAATAAAATGGACGCTTACCGGGAAAACTATTTTGATGCTTTATTGGATGCAGAAACTAAAAATGATTTGGAAATAGAATTGCATCGTTCTATTGAAAATACATACAATCTTCCGGTAATTTTTATTTCAGCCAAAACACAAGAGAACATTGAAAAATTGCGCGCGTTATTAAAAGAACATATTTCCAGGCAATATCTTATCCGTTATCCCTACAGAAGTAAAACCTGGTAAAGCAAAATGTATTGGATTGATAAATATGCAGATTTGCTCGTTAACTATTCCTTGTATCTAAAGGAGGGAGAAAAAGTATTTGTTCGTTCGACAACTTTAGCAGAGCCACTGGTAAAAGCTTTTTATAAAGCTGCAATCAAAGCAGGAGCCCTTGTTGAAACTGAACTCAACTTCGAAGATCAGGAAAACATCCTTTTGCAATACAGCAATTCAGAGCAGTTACAATATGTTGGCGCATCCTATCAAAAAGCTATCCAATCTTTTGATGCTTATTTAGTAATCCGAGCTCCTTATGAAAGCAATCGCAATTTTTCGATAGTAGAGGAAAACAGAAAAATTCGGTCGGAGGCTTTAGCACCATTCGATCAAATGTATTTTAAACGACTGGGGGATGGAAGCCTTAAAAGATCCTTATGTCAGTTTCCGACAGCACATGCTGCAAAGATTGCAGGAATGAGTCTGGATGAATATACAGAATTTATTATCCATGCCTGTTTTTTGGATATGGAGCATCCTGCCGATCAATGGAAAGCCATTTCATCAAATCAACAGCACATCGTGGATTATTTCAATCAATGCAATCAGTTTATTTACAGGAACCCAAATTTTGAAATCTGTTTTTCTACGCTTGAAAGAAAATGGATCAATTCAGATGGAAAGGCCAATATGCCGTCTGGTGAAGTGTTTACCAGTCCGGTAGAGGACAGTGTAACCGGAGAAATATATTTTTCCTATCCGAGTATAATGATGAATGAAGAAGTTTCGGGTGTTCATTTAATTGTTGAAAAAGGGGAAATCACCAAATGGTCTGCAACGTCTGGTCAGCATATTTTGGATAAAGTATTTCAAATACCGGGCGCACGAGTATTTGGTGAAGCAGCAGTTGCAACAAATAAAAACATCCAACGCGCTACTAAAAATATATTGTTTGATGAAAAAATCGGGGGCACCATTCACATGGCAGTTGGACAATCTTATTTGCAAGCCGGTGGAAAAAACACATCCTCCATCCATTGGGATTTAATCACCGACATGAAACAAGGTGGTGAAATTTTGGCAGATGGTATTCTGGTTTACAAAAATGGAGAATTTCTCATTTGAAGGTTTTCTTATTTGGTTGCATCCAAGAAAATTTACAAACTTGTTGAATTAAACAGTAATTAGATTATTATATTTTGGAGCTTCTCTTTGTGCTGTTTTTATAAAATCAGCGTATTAAATTAATTATTCCTGATTTAGTTAATTTTCTGCCAGCTGTACCTGCATATTCTATTCGATAAATGTAAGGACCAGGATTTGCATTTCTATTAATAACAGTTCCATTCCAGGATTGTGATTTGTCTTGAATGCGAAAATTACAGGCAGTAAAATATTGATTTCCCCAGCGATCAAAAATTTCAAAATTGTAAATGTATAAATTGTACTTACCAGCAATACCAAACTGATCATTTATATTATCACCGTTTGGTGAAAAAGCATCTGGAATCCAAATATCGTCGTCTGATATTTTGATGAAATATTGTGTTGAGTCATAAAATTGACATTGATCATTGGTTAAAACGCTAACACTTACGAGTGTATCTTGATTAAATTCAAATGAAAAAGTACGGGATTGGTCCGCAACCCAATTACCATTTAGAAACCAATTGATTGTGTTTACATTGCTAAAATCTCCCGATAGATTGATTTGCTGAACTAAATTTCCTTCAGTAATC
This sequence comes from Saprospiraceae bacterium, assembly GCA_016787575.1. GTDB lineage: Bacteria > Bacteroidota > Bacteroidia > Chitinophagales > Saprospiraceae > Vicinibacter. Next base: position 137,417 of record JAEUUO010000023.1, read on the forward strand.
TGATCAGGACCTAAACTTATTGCAGGGTTTGGAAAATAATTTAATCTTAAAATCATCGTATCAGGAATACAATTAATTCCTCGAGTATATAAATAACTATGGATACCACTAATAGTAAGTCCTGCATAAATAACACCAGAATTTAAGTCTGGATTTAGCCAATGGCCATTAAAATTTGCTAAAGATGGGATTAATTTGTAAATGGAATATGCATCCCCATCAGGGCAAAGCCAAATGCTGGTATCCGATAATTGATTTTCAAAAACCGGAATAGAAATTCGTGTATAAACGGTGTCTTCAAACCAGGGTACATAAATACAGGTTCTTATAATTCGCTGGCCCGGACTGGGAGAAGACAATTCATTTTTATAAACGATGCCATCAAGTATTTTTTGAATTTCTGAAGATACTATTTTTGAATTTGACGTAAATAGTAAGGATTGCGATTTATTGCCAATCAGGATAATTCCTTGAGGTATGTAATTGGCTTTTAGATATTCATTTGGATCATCGACCCCACCGGAAGCTATTTCTACCCTTAAAGAATCCAGAGGCCCATCGCTATAATAGTTCCAGTCCTGATCATGAAGTTTTTGTTCTTGTTGAGGACAAAAATAATCAGTCCGGTAATTTTTGGAAGTATCAGAAGAATTGTTTAGATCAAAATCAATTTCAAATCGACAGTCTTTTAAAAAATCAAAGCCTTTGATACCTTCTCCTATAAATCTGGAAATATAGACTCTAATGTCCATGCTGCATATTTGTGTGCATTTCTGATTTATAAAATCTAGTTTATAAAAGTTTGTAATAGAATCAAATCTTGTATAGCAACTTAATATGAGTTCAGCTTTGTCACAGGATTGATAGTTTTTAAAAAGTTGAAAGTTGGGTGAAGTTATTTGAGGATTATAATCTTTGACCCATAAAGAAGAATCAATTTGAAAGAGTATTTTTGGATTAATAGGATCTAAAACATTCAATTGTACAATATTGTAATGACGATAGGGTTGCAGTTTTTCTTCAATGCCAATGAATTTATTTCCCAAAGCAACGATGCTGCGCAATCCCTTAGATACATTACCTAAAATTGTAAAGCGACCACTTTTATAATCATATTCCATCAAATAGGATTTCGAATAATTATCCCATGAACGCATTACTATATATATTAGAGATTTGGAATTGATACATGCAGCAACTGCTCGTTCATTTATTCGATTTACATCACTAAATTGATGTTGCTTGTTTATAATCTGATAATAGGGTTCGGTATTATTTAGAAATCCTCCATCGATTTCAGATGCTCTATAAAAAAGTCCATTAGGACACTTAAATACATTGATTGTTGCGCCTGAATTTGCTGGAGGTTTGTCAAATTTATTTAAAATAGCGCAATTAGAAAAATCTGCAATTCCAAAACCATACCAGTCTCCCCAGTAATAAAACTCCTGACTAAATGATGGAGCATTTTGAATAAGATTAATTAGGATTAAAAGAATTAATTTTTTCATTTGGTGTGATATTAGAACTGCAGAATTTTGAAAAAATTCAATTAAAGTTTAATCCATTTTTGACTCAATTGTTTTTCTTTATTTTTAATGGTGATAATATACATACCAGGTATAAATGATTGAATCGGAATTTTGACAAGATCTGAATTTATACGTTCCAGTTGCATGCAAGTATGACCCATACTATTTTTTACAATAACTGTGGCTGGGAAAGTACCGAGTTCTTTTAAAGAGACATTCAATTCAGTACAAGCGGGATTTGGATATACAAAACTACCTTGACGTTTTAATCCAAAGCTACCAACTTCTTTAATCAACTTTATGAATCCTGAATTACTTGTATTTGAATACCACTTGTTTTCAATTTTACTAGTTATGGTTGAATTCAAAGAAAAATTATTGGTTGAATCTTCGGCTATAATGTAAAAAAGTAGGGTATCTCCGGGCAAATTAATAAATTCAGTAGTATCAATCATCCACATTAGATCCATGGATGCACCATTATCATTAACAATGTAATCTCCGCGAGAACTGTTAATATCAAGATACCAGGAACTGATGCCCACCAATGAGGATTGTGGATCGCTTATGCTTAATGATAGTAGCGTTAAGTTGGTATCTACTTTAGTATAAACGGGTATCTTATAAGTTCCAGTAAATCCAAATTTTATAGGATTGCCAAGTGCCAAGGTAAGTGTATCAGAATTTGATCGATTTTCTATAATTTCAGATCGCAGTGTTTGGCAATCATCACAAGACCCATCAACATCCCCTACTTTATAACCATAAAAGTCTTTGCCAGTTAGGGCCGTATTGGTTACCAAATCATAATAATTTGAATATCTGGCCAATTCTGGACTGTGATTAACAATATAACTTGTGGTAGTTTCAAATCTCCAGGATTGATTAAAATAAGGACAATATTCTTCAATTGATAATCCTAATATTGCTTTTCGGATACAAGCAATATCTGCTGCGGTTATACTTTGATTATCATTTGCATCTGCAGCCAATTTTTTCCAACGTGCATTAAATGTTGTAAGACCTAGAATGTGTCTTTGTATTAAAAGAATATCACTTGTTCTAACGCCACATATTTTATCTCCGATTCCCATTCCATAAGGCCCTACAGTATGGGTATCATTGTAGCCTGCAGGAAAACACCAAGCTCCATCAAAATCAGCAACGGATTTTACTTCTACATCCGGATCAGGATTTGTAATTAGAATACTCATACCTACAAGAGGCATGCCATCCGGGCAGTATGTATTAGGATCATTGGGTTGTCTTTTGATCGTGCCACTAATGTTGTAACTTCCTGAAACAGGATTTACTTCTAATGGAAAATCACCAAATGTTGTATCAATCTCAAATTCATTTCTAACCCAGGTGGTAGAGTTGGTTCGATAATCAAAGGTAACCGTTGGTTCAACCATATCTTCAAATTGAACAAGAGCTTCAGTTTCAACATACATATAAATGGTGCACAAATCATAAACCTGCCCTTCAATAAAAACCATATCTCCATCACAACATGATCCATTTGGGTTGGTTCCTGATAAAGTCAATTCTTCTTCATCCGTGCCAGGATAACTAGTACTAAACCAGGATTTAGATTTTAATATAGAATGAAGAGTAAAATCAGTTGTAGCTGGATCAATTCGCACAATAGGTCCTCCGGGATCTGGGTAAGCATGAATGGGTATATCCATACCTGCCACATAAACATTTTCTCCGGAAGTATTATTATCGTCACCAAAAAATTGAATTCTTACTTTTACCTGTACCATATTACATGAGAGGTTTTGGGTTTCATAAAACTGCATTCTAAATTTTGGCTCTAGAAATTGCGCTTTAAGTCTATCCGTTATATTACATATTAGAAAAATAGACATTAGAAAATTAAGATGAAATATTTTGGGAATAAATATAATTGTTTTCATTGTATTTGTATTAAAATTGTTAAATTTTTTTTTATATTAATGCATAAGTGCTAAGAAGTAATCGTTGTAATTACATAATAAAAAGCAAGGCCAATCATGAAGATATTAGCCAATTTCAATATTTGTAATTTTTTTCAGTATGGGCTATATTCAATAATAGAAATTGAATAATTCATTGTGTTTTGTTCGAATCTTTGAAGAGCTAATAGCAAATAAATTTTTATAATGTATAAATAGTAAACTTGATATACATTTAATTTGCTATAATTAAAATAGGGTGAGTGCTGATTTTTTCTTTTTGGTGATCCCTATAAATTCTGAATTTTTATGCGAAATGGTAAAAAACAGAATGAAAATAATCAGCTTAAAAAACCTGGTGGAGTTGAAAGTTCGGATGTCATAGTAATGTTTTTTAATTGTGATAAACAAAAATATCTTGGATAGGCTTAGAAATTAAATGAAATCAAGAAAAACGATCATCTATTTTAAGCGTAATACCATAATATTATAATGCAAATGTTGAAAAAAAAAACAAATCCAAATATTTGACGAATTATTTTTAAACTTTAACATATGGAGAAAATCATCATGTGATTAAAGTACTTCCGTAAAAAGATAAAATTTGAACGTAAGAATATAAAACAGTAGTAATTTTTAATTTAATCTCTACTTTTCCAACAAAGCCAGCATAAATGCATATTCCAGTGCAACCTCTTTTAATCGCTCAAAGCGTCCGGAAGCACCTCCATGTCCTGCATCCAGATTGGTGTGAAATAAAATCACATCTGTTTTATCAGTCCGTTGTGTACGCAATGTAGCAACCCATTTGGCTGGTTCCCAATATTGTACCTGGCTGTCCGCAAATCCGGTTGTAACCAATAAATTGGTGTACTTCTTTGCTTCTATATTGTCAATGGGTGAGTAGGATTTCATATAATCGTATTGTTCTTTTATTTCCGGATTTCCCCACTCTGTATATTCTCCGGTAGTTAGTGGAAGATCCGGATCTGACATGGTCGTTAAGACATCTACGAAAGGAACATTCGCAATCATGCCACGAAATAAATCCGGGCGCATATTATAAACGGCCCCAACCAACAATCCGCCTGCAGATCCTCCTTTGCAAAACATTTTTGCAGAGCTAGTGTATTTATTTTGAACGAGGTATTCTCCGCATTTTATAAAATCAGTAAAGCTGTTCATTTTGTGAAACATCTTTCCTTTCTCATACCAGTCCCAGCCTTTTTCTTTGCCACCACGAATATGTGCCATAGCAAAAACAAAACCGCGATCCAAAAGCGATATGATGTTGCTGCTAAATCCGGCATCCATGGTAATGCCATAAGAACCATAACCATAAAGTAAAGCGGGTGCGTTTGCATTTTTTTCAAATCCTTTACGATATACTAATGACAGGGGAATCAATTCGCCATCCTTTGATCTTACTTGTACATATTCACTTTGATAATTTTCTTTATTGAAGTTACCAAGTACTGGACTCTCTTTTAATGCATGAAATTGTTGGGTTTGCATTTCATAGTCGTAGGTAGTTTTTGGAGTTGTCAAGGAGGTGTATTCTAATCTTAATACATCAGTATTCAAATCATAATTTGGACCTAGCCAACAATCATAACTTGCATCCCGGAATTTGATGTAATGTCCTTCATTGAAATGAGTCCAGGGCAGAATGTGAATTTGATTCAATCCGTCTTTTCGTTCAAATACGACCAGTTGATTTTTAAAAATTTCGATATCCTGAAGTAAGATGGAATCATTGCCTGGAATCAAATCCATCCAGTGTTCAAATTGATAATTGCTTACAGGTGTCTTAACTAATTTAAAGTTTGGGGCTTTATCATTTGTTAAAATCAAAAAGGATCCCTGATAATGATCCACCATATAATAAAAACCCGGACTTCGTTTTTTAATCAGTATTGGTTTTTTATGATAGTCGTTTAGTGGAATAAAATGACATTCTACCATTTCGGTATAGCCGGAATGAATGAATGCGTATTGTTCGTCTTTAGAAGATGAAAGATGTGCATAACTGGTTTCGTCGGTTTCGTGATACACCATTTTATCTTTTTCAAATGGAGTTCCTAATTCATGCAGCCAGATTTTATCATTGCGTAAGGTAGTCAGGTCTTTGGTTTCGTAAAAAAATGCTCTGCTATTGGGTGTCCATACAATAGCCCCTGCAATGACGGGTGAATTTTGTTCGATGATGGTACCTGTTTCGAGATTTTTTACAAATGCTTTGTGTAGGTTACGACCCGTTGTATCTAGTCCATAGACCGCTAATTTATTATCCGGACTTATTTCTGGAGAAATAACGTTGCAAAATTTATGGCCTTCTGCCAATTGATTTACATCCAAAATAATTTCTTCCGGATTGGCTTCAGCAGGTAGTTTTTTTCTGCAATGAATGGGATATTCTTTTCCGGTTTCAAAACGGATATAATAACTGTACTTATTGTAATTATAGGCAACCGTATTGTCATCTTGTTTAATTCGACCCAGCAGTTCATCGTAAAGATTGTTTCGCAAAGTCTTTACAGGTTCCATCACAATTTCCAGGTAGTCATTTTCCTGCTGTAAATAACTTCGCACAGTTGGATCTTCCCGATTGTTTAGCCAATAATATGGATCGATCCGGGTATCGCCATGCATCACCAATTTTTTTTCAATTTGTGGCGCTATTGGTTCTGGTATGCTGTCCAGTTTTTTTGTAATACTTTGTATGGTTTCTGATGATTCGTTTGGAGACATAGTAGTTTTTTTTGTGTCGTTGCAAGCGATTACTAAAAGTAATGTAACAACAGCTAGAGAATAAATTGATTTCAAATTTTATTTATTTTTATAAGATATTCGGAAATGTATTTAACCAATTAGGACGTCGCGAAAATTCATATCGCCACGAATACACGAATTAAGGACGAATAAAATATTTCATTCGTCTTAAATAAGTGGCAATAAAATCGTATTTGCATTACTCCAATTCTTAATTCTTAATTTTTAATTCTTAATTGTCTCTTCTTTCCATTTAATATTGCAACCTAAACTTGGATATTGTATAGGATCAATTTCTTGATTCGTTAACACGGCATCCAGTGCATTGCGCAAATCGATGCCAGTTACCGGAACTCCTGAATTAGGTCTGGAAGCATCTATTCTACCGCGATAAACCAATAACTTATTTTTATCATAAACATAAATATCTGGCGTACACGCGGCATCGTATGCCTTAGCCACTTCCTGACTTTCATCGTACAGATATGGAAATGGATAATTAAACTGGATTGCACGCTCTTTCATTTTTTCAGGAGCATCGTCAGGATAATTTGCCACATCGTTTGAACTGATTGCAAAAAATGCAATATTTTTCGATTGATACTCGCGACCAATAGTTAACAATTCATCGTGTACATGTATCACATAAGGGCAATGATTGCAAATAAATAACACAACATAGGCCTGATAATTTTGATAATCATCGAGCCGTATGGTTTTACCAGTAAGTGGTTCTGGTAATTGAAAATCAAATGCTCTGGATCCCAGCTGGATCATTTTCGATTCTGTTCGTGCCATATTATTGAATGCAATTGTTTACACTGCGAATAAATTCAATTAAATGCAGCGAGCGGATGGCCTGATAACCTTTAAATTTAAAAATCTTCGATTCATCAAAATTGCGAAGTTGCGCTTCCCAGATTATTTTAGCAGTTGGCAAATACGACCAGTGCCAGCGTTCTTCATGAAAACCGCTGCTTCGTTTTTCACCAAAAGCAGTATATGTTTGACAAAATCCAAATTTGTTTGCATTGTTAAAAAGCCATTGGTACACTTTTTTCCCTTCCGGGGTCTCGAAATATTCTGATTCAGTTGAATTGATATCAATATCTGTACCCCAATGATGTCTTGAAAAACCTGGAGGAGCAGAATATTCCATGATTTTTAATGCTCGAGCTTGAGGATCTTTAATATGCAAATGCAATTTTTTTCCATCAACAGCAGTTTTTCCAATCCATTTATTTTCCCATAATTCTTTTTGATAATCAAAATTCCGGGTAGCCGAAACAATGGTAAGTTTTACAGAGTCAGCTTCAGCGGCTTGTGCCATTTTTAAATAAGCGATGTAAACTTCCGTACGCAAATGCATCAGTTTATTACTGGAATCTGAATTAAAACTAATAAACTCTGGATTTTGTGCCGGATCAAATTTACCTGCAATGTAACGAGCATCATCCAAAGCTAAAATTTTTGGATTTTCTACAACTCGATGCAAGTTTTCTGCCATAATCTGAAACAGTAAGAATATTTTTAAACTAATTATATAAAATAGTGTGGTCAAGTGTTAAGTATTGGTTGTAAATTAATTAATAATTAAGAATTAAAAATTAAGAGATGTTGGTTTAAATCTTGTTTATTATCCATTCCATTCTTAAGCGTAATTTTTTATTCTTTCCCAACAGTATGCGTAATGTCCGCTAAGCTCCCCTAATTCCAAATTCTTAATTCTTAATTCTTAATTCTTAATTCTTAATTCTTAATTGTATTGCTATCTATAAACATCGCGTAACTTTCTCCTTCTTTCTTCTTCTTCCTTATTAATTTGATCTTCCAAAGTTTTCTTTTGTTCCATGGTTTTTGAATAACCACCTTTTTGATCCAGTAAATAATAAATATTGGTCAACCATTTGGAAGTATCTGGTTGTTGAGATGGGGATGTCACGTATTCTTCAATAATAGGAGGCGCCAGGGTAAATGGAGAATTATCCATCAGGTAACTCAATTTTACGTGTGCATTTCGTAAAGTCGCGTAACTTCCATAGTGTTCTAATTTCATACATTCCATTTGTGGAATATCAAAGGAAGTCCACCCGGCATAATTGGACATTTTATTTTCTACTGGCAATGCTGCAAGAATGTATACCTGACCGGTAGAGCCCTCCCAGTCAAGAATCAAACCGACCGGTGGGCCAATAATGGGTATTTTTAAAGAATCTAGAAAATTATAAATTTTAGGATAGCTCTTTGCATAAAAAGATGGAATTTTATTATTTTGAACAATATTCATTATTCCAAAATAATGATTGCCCGGATAAATCGTTTTAGAAATTCCGAAACTATCCTTCATTAAATTTTCAATGTATCCTTTCATTCCTTCTAAATCATTGGAAAGCATTTCATCCAATTGATTTTTTAATCTGAAATAATAACCTCGTTTATAAAATGGAATTTCGCCTTGCAATCTTGCGGTTAGGTTAACGTAAACGGCTTTCGAACTTTCGGATACAATTTGCCAACGTTCTTTTAAGTTGCCTGGTAATTTACTTGCAGTTAGATTGACTGTAATAAATGAATCCTGATAAGATTCTTCAACAATTACACTGCCAGAGCCTAATTTATTTCCTTCAAAACTAAAATTAGCACCGACTGCATATTGAAAGTTTCCAGGAGTAAATTTTAAATCAGGGTCTTCCTTTTTCCAGCTAAACCATTTAGACCAGTCTTTTATATCATTTAATAGCAGATACACTATTTTATGCGGGCCATTTATTTTAACTTCTTTATTAAATTTATATGAGGTAGGCCCCAACAAGCATAGAAACAGGTAAATAAAAGTCAAAAGCCCTAAACTGTATATAGCAATTTTTTTCGGAGACATAGTCCAATTTTAGATTGCAAAATTAAGTCTTTGAACTCGGTTTTTGCAGGTTTCTTGGTAGCTTTGGACTCTAATAACATTTTAATTTGGAATCAATTTTATGAAAAAAATATTAATTTATCTATTGATATTCAAGCTTTTAGGTTCAAGTTTATCGCTAAAGGCCCAATTAAGCCCTGAAACTATGATTCGGGTAGATGTAGTTTATCTGGCATCTGATGATTTAGAAGGGAGGCAAACCGGGACGGTAGGAGAGGCTATGGCTGCAGATTACATCTCAGAACGCATGGCTAAAATGGGATTGAAAGCTAAAGGAAGCGAAGAATGGTTCCAAAGTTTTAAGTTTAACTCCAATCCACATGGTGGCAGTCAGCTTGATAAAGTTGGTAAAAATGTAATTGGATTTTTGGATAGGAAAGCAAAAAAGACCTTGGTAATAGGTGCTCATTACGATCATTTAGGATATGGTATGGCAGGCTCTTTGCGGCCGGACGATCACTCGATTCACAATGGTGCAGACGATAATGCCAGTGGAATAGCAGCTTTGTTGTATTTGGCTGATCAATTAAAAAAAGAGAAAAAATTAAATTTTAATATTTTGTTTATCGCTTTTTCCGGAGAAGAATACGGATTGTACGGTTCAAAAGCGTTTATGGAAAATCCGACCATACCTAAAGAATCTATTTTCGGTATGATCAATATGGATATGGTGGGCCGACTGAATAAAGAAAAAACAATTGCGATCAGTGGAACTGGAACTGCCACTGAATGGAAGGCTATTTTGGAGTCTTGTAAAATGCCGGGATTTAGCTTCAACTACAGCGATGGTGGAATTGGTCCGTCTGATCATACTTCTTTTTATTTGAAGGATATTCCAGTTTTGCATTTTTTTACCGGACAACATCAGGACTATCACAAGCCAAGTGATGACAGTCCTTTGGTAAATTATGATGGTATATGGGAAGTCAGCCAAATCATCTGGGGTGTGGTATTAAAATTGAATGCAAAGCCTGTATTAAGTTTTCAAAAAACTAAGGATGAGAACAAACAACAGGCAAGCAGTTTTAAAGTCACCATGGGTTTAATGCCAGATTATGTTTACAACGGAGAAGGCATGCGCATCGATGCAGTTTTAGAAAATAGACCTGCACAAAAAGCAGGCTTATTGGGTGGAGACATCATCATTCAAATTGGCAGCAATCCGGTAAAAGATGTGTATCAATACATGGAAGCCCTCAATAAATTTGAAAAGGGTCAGGAAACTGAAGTTACGGTAAAACGCAAAGACGAAATCTTGGTTAAAAAAGTTGTTTTTTAGACTTATTTTTAGTGGATAGTTGAAAGTTGTTAGTTGACAGAAATTGTCATTTGTCTATTCATTTCTTTGCATCTCTGCGACTCTGGAAGAAATCTCGATAGTTGGTAGCTGAAAAAAATGCTGAAAAGCTAAATGAGATTTGACATTCAGATCAGTATTCCATTTCTCTTTACCTCTTTATCCTCATTGCCTCTTTTCCTTTTCTCAGTCTTCCGCTTCCAATATTTTTTCCAATACCTTGAACAAATTGACCGATGCTTTGTGAATGGCTTCAATCACAGATTCCATCGTTGTTTTAGAAAAATTTCCGGCTTCAGGAGTAGAATTGGTTACGACAGAAACAGCGAGAATTTGCATTTGACATTGATGAGCAACGATTACCTCAGGGACTGTTGACATTCCAACAATATCAGCACCTAATATGCGGATCATTCGATATTCAGCCGGCGTTTCAAGACTGGGACCCTGCAGACCAAAATAAATTCCTGTTTTAAATGGAATTCCAGATTGATTACAAGCCAGTTCGGCTTTTTTTAATAAGGTTTTATCATACACATTGGATAAATCCGGAAACCGATCGCCAAAACGAGGTTCATGCAAGCCGCGCAAAGGATTAGAAGGATGAAAATTAATGTGGTCTTCAATAAAAACAATATCGCCGGATTGAAAATTTGGATTCACTGTTCCGGATGCATTAGTGATCCATAATTTTTTTACCCCCAAATGATGCAATACGCGAATTGGAAATGTGATTTCCTGTGCACTGTAGCCTTCATAATAATGCAAGCGGCCGGACAAAATAAATATCAATTTTCCTTTCCAACGGGCTAATATCAATTTGCCTATATGAGTTTCAACGGTTGTTGGAACAAAAAATGGAATTACTTTATAAGACAATTCACGGATGATCTCGATTCGATCGGTAAGCGAACCCAAGCCAGTTCCTAAAATAATTGCATGATCTGGAAATTGGTCAAACTTTTTCGAAATAAAAGCAGCACTCTGCTCTACCTGTTGAAATAATTCGGTCATGGTTTATAAAATTAATCTACCAACATTTTTTGATGATCCAGGAGTTGATCCTGAATTGCTTCCGGTAAAGCAATAAAGTCATATTGTTGGTTGCGAAGTTTTGGAATAAAGCCAGCTTCCCGAATGGCCTGTTGAATGCCACTTGCAGTAAAACGATGCGCCGCACCTGCAGCGGAAACTACATTTTCTTCGATCATGATGCTGCCAAAATCGTTGGCTCCAGCATGCAGACAAATTTGGGCTGTTTGTTTTCCCACCGTTAGCCAGGAAGCCTGAATATTAATAATATTAGGAAGCATGATTCGCGAAAGTGATACCATTCGAATGTATTCATCAGCTGTGCAGGCATTATAAGCTCGTTTAAGACGTTTAAGAAGGGTCCCTTCATCTTGAAATGGCCAAGGGATAAATGCCAGAAAACCTTTTGCTCCTTTGGGACGTTGCTCCTGAACATTCCGAATGGAAACCAAATGTTGCATTCGCTCTAACAGGGTTTCAACATGACCAAACATCATGGTAGCAGAAGTCGTTAAATCAAGTTTATGGGCAGTCCTCATGATTTCCAGCCATTCTTCTGATCCACATTTGCCTTTACTAACCAGCCTTCTGACACGATCGGACAGGATTTCTGCACCAGCACCAGGAAGCGAATCCAAACCTGCTTCTTTCAGGGCTTTCAAAACTTCAAAATGACTGGATTTTTCGAGTTTTGTAATATGAGCTACTTCAGGCGGCCCGAGTGCGTGCAATTTTAATTTGGGATAAAGCAATTTCAATTCCCTAAATAAATTGCAATAATAAGCGAGTCCAAGGTCCGGATGGTGTCCCCCCTGCAATAAGAGTTGTTCGCCACCAAATCGAAAGGTTTCTTCAATTTTCAGCTTGTATTCTTCAATGGTCGTGATGTAGGATTCAGCGTGTCCGGGCGGGCGGTAAAAATTACAAAATTTGCAATTGGCCACACATACATTGGTCGTATTGGAGTTGCGATCTATGATCCAGGAAACTGTATTTCCGGGGACTTTTTTAAACCGGATGGCGTTTGCAACATACATCAATTCGCCTAAACCTGCCTTTTCAAACAGGAACAAACCCTCTTCTGCGCTTAAAAATTCGAGATTCAGGGCTTTTACAAGCAGTGATTTGATTTTAACGGAATTATCCATCTATTGGGCTCAAATATAGCAAACAGCCCGTCGGCTTGAATTGTTTCATAGCTCCAGCCTTATAAATCCTTGTAAATCTGCTAAAAAGTATTATCTTTGCAAAGCTTTTTAAAGGAGGGGACGGGAGTTCCCTCTTTTTGTTTTAAGCAATCGGTTCATGTATACAGAGGAAATTCACAATTTACTGACTGCTAAATTCCAGGAAGAAAGCTTTCAGGATTGTTTTTTAGTTGACATTGAACAAACTAAAAAATCCATCCGTATATTTATTGATGCGGACAGTGGTATTAATTTTGAAAAATGTCAAAAAATCAGTCGGTATCTGGAATCCCATTTCGATGAAAAATCCTGGTTTGGAGATGACTATCTCCTGGAGGTTTCTTCACCCGGAATAGACAGACCGCTGCTATTTCCCAGACAATACAAAAAAAACATTGGGCGGGATTTGCAGCTAACATTAAATGACGGTTCACAAAGTCAGGCAACCATTAAAGAAGTAGCCGAAGATTATGTAATTGTAACACGCGAAGAAATTCGCAAAGAAGGAAAAAAGAAAGTAAAGGAAACTATAGAAACGCATTTACCTTATCATATCATTAAAGAAGCAAAAATTGTAATCAAAATTTAAGCAAGATGAAACTTGTAGAAACTTTTGCAGAATTTAAAGCCGGAAAAAATATAGACCGCCCTACACTCATGCGGGTGTTGGAAGATGTATTCCGCTCCCTTATCAGGAAAAAATACGGATCAGATGAAAATTTCAATGTGATCGTAAATACACAGAAAGGGGATTTGGAAATTTGGCGTATCCGTAAAATTGTTCCGGATGGCGAGGTGACCGATGATCTTAAAGAAATAGCTATTTCTGAAGCCCTCTCCATTGATGAAGATTATGAAGTTGGTCTTGAATGTTACGAGCAATTGGAATTGGATGACTTTGGAAGACGTGCCATCATGGCTGCACGTCAAACCCTCGTTTCACGGGTTATGGAATTGGAAAAAGATGATGTGTACAAACGCTACAGCGAACGGGAAGGTGAAATGGTAATTGGAGAAGTCAACCAGGTTTTGAAAAAGGAATTTTTAATTATAGACGATGCAACCAGTAACGAATTGATTTTGCCTAAAACAGAAACCATCCGGGGTGATCATTTTAGAAAAGGAGATATCGTTCGTTCGGTCATTAAAAAAGTTGAATTGCGAAACAGCGTTCCGGTTATTACACTATCAAGAACAGACAGTAATTTTTTACAGCGTTTGATGGAACAGGAAGTTCCTGAGATTGAAGATGGTTTGATTGTCATACGAAAAATAGTAAGAATCCCCGGCGAACGTGCAAAAGTAGCAGTTGAATCATTTGATGACCGGATTGATCCGGTTGGAGCTTGTGTTGGTATGAAAGGTAGCAGAATTCATGGCATTGTACGTGAGTTGCGCAATGAAAATATTGATATTGTAAATTTTACCAACAATCAGACCCTGTATATTCAGCGATCGTTGACTCCTGCAAAAATCACAACCATTGAATTGGACGATGCAACAAAGAAAGCCAATGTGTATTTGAAAGCTGATCAGCTTTCATTGGCTATCGGTAAAGGTGGTGCAAATATCAAATTGGCATCTAAATTAACCGGATATGAAATCGATGTGTATCGGGATCAGGAGGAAGGAGAATTGGATGATGTGGATCTGGATGAATTTACAGATGAAATTGAAGAATGGGTTATAGAGGCATTTAAAAAGATTGGATGTGATACGGCTCGAAGTGTATTAAATTTAAGTGTTGAAGAATTGGTTCGTAGAACAGATTTAGAAGAAGAAACCGTTCAGGAAGTAATTAAAATCCTGGATGAAGAATTTAAAGATTGATTTTTATATTAAGCCTGAGGGCTTGCAACTATATTGAATGAAGTTATTAGTTAAAGTAGCAACGGAGTTAAACGTCGGACTGCATACAGTCGTTGAACACTTGCAGAAAAAGGGTTTTGAGATTGATCAAAAACCTACTGCAAAAGTTACCGACGAAATGTATGCCGAGCTGTTAAAGGAATTTCAAGGATCTATCAAGGAGAAGGAAGCTGCTGACCTTCTTCAAAAAACCATACCAGTTGCTCCTGTTGTAACCAAGGAGAAACTCAAAGTTAATTTGTTTGGAGATCCCACTCCAGCACCACCACCTCCTGGTCCAAAAGAGAAAGCGGAGCCTAAAAAGGATGCCATTCCGGAAGAAAAAACAGAGGAAGTCATCAGCGCGAAAGTAGATGAAGAAAACAAACCAAAAATTAAGGTTGTAGGAAAAATTGATCTCGAAAAACCGGAGAAAAAGACCAAGAAGAAAACTAAAAAAGAAGAAGCAGTTGAAGCTCTACCGGTAAAAGAAGAAGCGGTCGTACCTGAAGTTGCTGCAGAAGAGGAAATAACACGCATCGAAGCGCCTCAATTAAAGGGTCTCAAAATACTTGGTAAAATTGATACCAATAAATTTAAAGAACCCTCCAAGAAAAAAGAAGAAGCTAAAAAACCGGCAGCTTCTTCAACTCCGGGTGCTTCTCAATCAAAGTCTACAGCAGAGTCTGAAGCAGACAAAAAGAAACGCAAACGCAAACGCAAAAAAGTTAATACCAACGAGTTTCAACCCGATGATCGTCGTGGAGGAGCACGCCGCCCTGAAGAGACGGTCAAGGAAGTTACTCAAAAAGAAATTGAAGATCAGATTAAGGCTACCATGGCACGTCTTAATTTGGGTGGAAAAAACAGACGTTCTAAAATCAGAAGAGACAAGCGGGTGGTGATGCGTGAAAAAGAAGAACTGAAACAATCAGCAGAAGATCATTCTGTATTGCAATTAACCGAGTTTGTCACAGTGTCTGAATTGGCCAGTTTGATGAATATTCCGGTAACAGATATCATTATGACCTGTATGAATATGGGTATTATCGTATCTATAAATCAGCGTCTGGATGCCGAAGTCATCGAAATTTTATCTGAAGAATTTGGTCACAAAATCGAATTTATCAGCGCAGAGGAAATAGATGAAGAAACTGAAGTTGAAGAAGAAGATCCAAATTTATTAGTTGAACGGGCACCAATTGTTACAGTCATGGGTCACGTAGATCATGGAAAAACTTCACTGCTTGACTATATCCGAAGTGCCAATGTAGCATCCGGTGAAGCAGGTGGAATTACCCAACACATAGGTGCCTATGAAGTTGTTGTAGGAAAAGATAAAAAGCACATTACGTTTTTAGATACACCGGGACACGAAGCTTTTACAGCAATGCGTGCACGGGGAGCAAAAGTTACTGACGTAGCGGTTATTATTGTTGCAGCAGATGACCGGATCATGCCTCAAACCAAGGAAGCAATCAGTCACGCTCAAGCTGCAAATGTACCCATGGTTTTTGCAATAAATAAAGTGGACAAAGCTGGAGCGGATCCAGAGCGGATTAAAAATGAATTGTCTCAAATGAATTTATTGGTTGAAGAATGGGGTGGTAAATATCAATCTCAGGATATTTCTGCGAAAACCGGACAAGGCATTGAACAATTGCTTGAAAAAATATTGCTGGAGGCTGAAGTACTCAACTTAAAAGCAAATCCATCCAGAATGGCTACCGGAACGGTTATTGAAGCATCTTTGGATAAGGGTCGTGGTTATGTAACCAAATTGTTGGTTCAGAATGGCAGTTTAAATAATGGCGACATCATCCTTGCAGGCGATCATGCCGGAAGGGTGAAGGCGATGTTTAATGAACGAGGACAAAAATTAAAAACAGCAGGACCTTCTACACCTGTAATGGTATTGGGATTGCAAGGCGCTCCAACAGCAGGTGAAAAATTTAAAGAAATGGAGGATGAAGCGGAAGCTCGCTTGTTGGCTAGCAAACGTTCACAAATTAATCGTGAACAAACCAACCGGGCATCCAAACGGATTTCATTGGATGAAGTAGGAAGACGATTGGCATTGGGTAATTTCAAAGAACTTAAATTAATCATAAAAGGGGATGTCGATGGTTCGGTGGAAGCCCTATCAGACAGTTTGATAAAGCTTTCAGTTGAATCCATCAAAGTAAGTGTCATTCACAAAGCGGTTGGTCAAATTGTTGATTCAGACATCTTATTGGCATCGGCATCTGATGCTATCATTATAGGATTTCAGGTAAGGCCTTCACCCAGCGCAAGAGCCTTGGCAGAAAAGGAAGGTGTTGAAATTAAAATGTACTCCATTATTTACGAAGCGATTGATGAGATCCGTGCTGCTATGGAAGGCATGCTCGAACCGACAAAAGTTGAAAAAATTGTTGGTCAGGCTGAAATCCGGGAAGTCTTTAAAGTTTCAAAAATTGGAACCATTGCTGGATGTATGGTTATTGATGGAAAAATTGCCCGTAACAACCCGATCCGGGTTATTCGAGACGGTATTGTAGTCTTTCCAAATCGGGAAGGAGCTACCGGTGAATTGGCTTCGCTCAAACGATTTAAGGATGATGCAAAGGAGGTGAAAGAAAATATGGAATGTGGTATTTCCGTTAAGAACTTTAACGACATTAAAGTGGGTGATATCATTGAAGCTATCGAGATCACTGAAGTGAAGCAGAAATTGTAATCCACTGCTTTTAAATTTTCTAGTTTAAAGAAATAGGTTTTTATATATTTATATATCTACACCTCAGCTTAAATCTGTAAAATTTTTACAGTATGTAAAATTTTATTTCAAAAAATGCAATCAGCTTAATACCGCGGACATGAAAAAATTAATCATCCTGTTGCCATTCTGTTTGATGTTTCTTTTTTGTGCTTGTTGGCCCAAATACAAACCGCATCGCGTTGTGATAGAGGATGATTTTATTGAAGTTGAATTTGGCCGCAAAATGTCTCGCGAATTATTGGACTCTATTGCGCAAGCCGTCGGAAAAAAAGGCATCAGCTTAAGTTATCCCGATTTATTTTATGATGGAGACGTTTTGTCTAAAATAAAAATTCAGGTAATCGATGGGAGGGAAGTTGGACAAGCCACCTACAATTTTGTTTATAAGGGAAAACCATTTGGGTTTAGAATAAATCATCGTCCGGGTGCGCAAATACCCATGGTCATTGGAGAATTGCAGTAATTAGAAAGAAGGCCTACCTAAGTTTTAGGTTTCTTTAATTCTTATTGAAAGAAATGTTTCTTAAATTAATTTACTATTAAATTAAAATTTGAGAATTTGTGTTGTTATTAAAATAAGGCCAACTTCTTTAATACACAATATATGATATCCAGGCAATAATTCTGAGGTCTGTATAAAATTACTACCCTGATATACTTTTTGTTTTAATATCAAGCGACCATTTAAATCATAGATTTCCAGAAATGAATTTTGAGGATTGTAATCTAAAATATTTACAACCAGGAAATCTTTGCAAGGATTAGGCCAAGTATTAATTGTAACAGACCCTGGATTTTTAGAATCTACCGTCCCTATTTGAATGCTCCGACACAGAGTGTCAGCACCAAATTGATTTTTAACAATCAAACAGACATTATAGATCCCATTGGAAGTAAATTTATGCGTAGGATTTAATTCAGTACTAGTATTTGAAATGCTTGCAGGATCTCCAAAATCCCAGTACCAATTTTCTACATTATAAGCACTTAAATCTTTAAAATAAAATTGAAGATGGTTGCTCGTATCCTGATTATACCTCCAATGGCACCAAGGTACATTATCTATTCCTAAAGTATCACAGGAACTGCCATCTATTGGTCCCAATCTGAAATTTGGAAAAACCGGAATGCTTATTTTCATTGTAGGACAAAATATATCGTGTTGTTTGAAATTACATAATGGGGTGGCATGATTTGGATCGTGAAGAGTATGAAGGGACCTAAAGCCAACTATTGTATGCATATAAGCTTTACCATCAGGAGCTTGAGAAAGAGATCCAAATTGGGTTATCCCAACAAAATTTCTACCTAAGTCTTCTTGAAAGCCATCATAGTAATCAACAACCTTTCGATTTTGTGGAAGGCCATTGATTACATCAAATTGATATAAGGTATCTAAACAAGCATAGTAGAAATAGCTATCATTTTTTGAAAACATTGCACCTGCATACCATTGGTCGATTTGGAAGGGTAATTTTATATTTAAATAATTAGATAATACCCCACTGCATCGGTCAAAATTAAACCAATTCAGATAATAAAATGCTTTTAGACGATCTGCCCGGGCACTAGCAAAGATACTGCCATCATTAGAGAAAACATTTTGTCCTGCTTCACCTCTTGATTTTAATTTTGGAAAATCAAATCGATGTTTTAATTCGACTCCTTTGGGAGAAATTAAAAAAACAAAATATTCCAGTCGCGTATCCTTACAACAGAGCAGCCACCAATCCCGCCCATTTGCGTGTTTTATTGCTGACAGACTAGTATCATCCAATGTATCTTGAAGTATTTTGATCCTTCTTTTAAGCATTTTGCCATTTCCTTGATTTGCGGACATGTCAACAATGGAATATTCAAGATACTTATCGCTGAGTCCAAAATTTTCAAAATAGAACGTAATTTTATTGAATGCCAAATATTGATTTTTATGACCGGGAAAAGGTAAGATTAACGTTCCTTGAAAGGACCCAGTTCCAAAGGAAGGGTATTTTTGAGAAGGTTCATCGGTAAGTTGGTCAGCATTTTCCATTAAACTATCATTTGGACCTTCAACATAAGCCCCATTAAATGAAAATAAATACTTACCATTTTCATCACAAATATTTGAAGTATTAGCTAAAAAATCTATTCGTTTGTATTTTGATTCATAAAAAATGGGATTGCCATCCTGAGTATTAAAATCCATAAAAGAACAACCCCAACCGGTATCTAAGGGATTGTCTGCGCTGCTATAACCCATGATCCATTTGAAGTCGTATTTTTGAGAAAATATGGGAGAAGAAAAAAGAAGAAATATTGGAATTAAATTTTGCAATTTCATATTCAGTATTTAAATGGCCGGAGTACCCATATATTGTAATACTCCGGCTTTAAAAAAATAAGTTAAAAATGGAATTATCTAAGAATTAAAATTTTATCCGCAAATTCAATTTTATTTGAATTGACTATACGTAGCAAATAATTTCCTGCTAATTCAGTATCTAAATTTAAAGTGAAAAACTTTTTAGTTTTTTCCAATTTCAATTTATAACTGATTTTACCTTGCATATCAACCAGTTCAAGCCAATGATCCAATGCCGAATCAGGGGAATCAAAATATATGTTTAAGATACCTGAATTTGGATTGGGATTAATTCGCACAATTGCGTCAGAATGATGAATGATTCTATTTCTAACCGCCATTGAAGTATCCAGACATGCTAAATCATCATATATTGGATCATCGATCAACTGGTAGAGACCTCTTGCTTTGTAAACAATACTGCCTCCTAAACGAGGGCATTGTTCTGCAACCTCTTCCAAATCTGCTGTTTGGCCGATTGTAAATGTATAGTCATCTTCACCAAGATAATTTAGGTAAACTTCATTAGTTACTATTTCATTGGTATCAATAATATTATCAGGACTGATCAAACTGTTGGCATACAATAGATCGTCTTTAGTATCTACAATCTGATCTATATGATCGTATAAAACTTCCAGGTAATCTTGTAAAAAGGTATCCATGCTGACCAATTGACTTACTCGCAAATTCGTAATGCTGATGCTGTCGCCTTCACTTCCGGCCAATACCAGGAGGCTATCTAGGACTCTGATTGAATCACTTGAATATTTAATCCCAGAGTAAGCGGCATTCAGAATACTTTGTTGTGTTGACGTATAACTCAACATTGTGTCAATTTCTAATTGAAGTTCCAATAAATCAGCGTATGAACTGCTACTACTTGCAGTATAAAAACTATCCACATAGCCGTTTTGAGAATGTGAACCTGCATCAAAATACATTCGTTCCAACAAATGTCTGCGTGCTTCATAATCCAAACTGAAACCATATTCCCCAGCAGCCATCTGCCCTCTGGCGACATACTCATCTCCGGAGTCAATATCTGCAAAATTGATATCCCGATCTGAAGCTAAAAATTCGGGATCACAACTTGCATCATTTTCGCAGCTTGGCGCATAGCCATCATCTAAGAAAAACCAATTACCAGCAGAATTATTGCATGATTGAATTGGATAAATATTGTAAGGCCATAATGGTGTATTGCAGGTTTGAACATTAAAAATTGAATTTTGTATTTCTTTACCAATTCCATTATTTATCGCTCCTCCTTTATATTGAGTAGGAGATGGAAAACTACCGTTCCAATTATTGCCCTGATGATTTTGTAAACCCATCAAGGTAGAACTGGCAAGAATTAAACCTCCATTGATACCTCTGATTTCATTGTGAGAGAAACCATTTGGCCGCGTGCAGTTACCAATAAACTGATACCCGTAATCCATTCCATCTACTACATTGCTGCAAAATTGATTGTTCCTTCCATTATAAGAATGAAATCCGATCGGCTTTCCATTGTCTCCTCCCGATATTACATTGTTTTCAATGATAAAGCCATCCCTGCTGTCCATGTGTAAAATACCAACGCCCGCATGGGATGCATCGCTGTAATCCGAAAATTCAATGGTATTGTATCCAACTCCAATATTGGTACAATCACGTATGTCAATTCCGATGGAGTTTGAATGCACATTGATTTCATTCCAACTGATTACAGATCCTAAACTGCGATGCCCTAAAAGAAATAATTTAATGCCAAAAAATCCTTCTGAACGAAATGGTGTTGTGCCATTGGTTGAAATTTGGTTATAACTGATCAAGGGTCCGATCAATGCAGTAGGTAAAATTATTTGAATACCAAAATCACTGACATGATGGATTTCATTGTTTAGAATTACTGGAGTATGTGCAGAATTTCTGTCATTAACTCCAACTTGAACTTCGCTGATTTCATTAAATGAAATATCATTTAATTTTGAATAATAACCTGAAATACCAGCAATGGCATTGGTAATGGTATCGTGCGTTGCTTTTAAACTGGAATATTTTACAAGAATTCCAACTGAAACCGGTTTGTCAAAAGTCCAATTTGTCACCGAATGTGACAACATATTGGAAATGATCAATTGATGACATTCCAAATTGCTGTATGTCCCATAAACACCCACTTTAAAGTTACTAATATAATTTCGGAACAAAGGACTTATAGTAGCTTGAGAACCAATAATAACATTTGCATTATTGATTAAAAATCCAGCATATGCTTTTCCGGCAGGATCAGGACTCATTCCAGAATAATTTGGAAAACGAAGTGAACCAGCACTTAAAGTTAACGTTGCCGGGTTGTCATAGGTATTATTCTGACATAACAATCGTACATTTTGAATAGCGGTAGATGAATTGCCTGTAGGAATATAAAATCCAACATAATTGTGTAAAAAATCATTGTTGTACATAGTTACATACGAAGTGCCTTCAGCTCTGACAGCATATTGAGCATCCCGAATTTCACTGTCTGAAATCCAAACACGTCCGCCATTTAATGTGCGAATCCCTTTCCAAAGGGTATCGCAAGAATGTAAATTGCTATTTGATACTGTCAATCTTTTTAAACTTAAAATGGTAATTTGTGATCCGGCTTCCATTTCAAATGTACAATTATCTACCAATACATTGATATTGATTTCAACATTTCCTTTGATAACATAACAACCAGGACTTAATACGCTGCCTGTATATGATGAAATACTTGTTGTTGTATTTGTTTGTCCAATTATATTTGGAGAACCTACACTGCAATTACATCCACTATATAATGACATAGGTAAAATCAGACTGCTCAGAAAAATGAATCCAACTAAAATTGCAGTTGGAATGCAATATTTAGTTGCATATTCCGCTATGCCCTTTATACAATTTTTTATAAACCATACTAAATGGGCCCAATTTAATTTTTTTAAAAAGGAACTTTTCCAATCATCGCAAAATAAAATTTTGAAAATTGGGGGGGGGGCGAAATAAAATTAAAGATCTCATAAAAAAGTATTTAAAAATGAAAAAATCTTATGAGTCTTTGAATATTGAATTTAAGTGTTTGGTATTGCTAATTTATTATATTTTATTAAAAAACCAAGAACTTTAACATATATAATTTTGGTAAATATATTTTTTTAACTAGTTAAGCTTTATTTTAAAATTGAATTCGAGCGAGTAAATATTTTAAAAAAATTAATTCAATTACAATTCTTTTTAAGCCACAGTTATGCTACTATCCAAATACACATTCTGAATCGCATTTAAAATTTCAACACCTTCGCTCATTGGTTTTTGAAATGCTTTGCGACCGGATATCAATCCCATGCCACCGGCGCGTTTGTTTATAACAGCTGTAGTTACTGCTTCTTGCAAATCCGTGCTTCCTTTGGATTCACCGCCACTATTGATTAAACCAACGCGGCCCATATAACAATTGGCTACCTGGTAACGGCACAGGTCGATAGGATGATCGCTGCTTAATTCGGAATACATTTTTGGATTGAGTTTGCCATAAGAAGATCCGCCCATATTTAAAGCGGTATAGCCACCATTGTTGGTTGGTAATTTTTGTTTGATGATATCCGCCTGAATGGTTACTCCCAAGTGATTCGCTTGTCCGGTAAGATCAGCAGCATTGTGATAGTCTGTGCCATCTTTTTTAAAGGATGCATTGCGCAAATAACACCAAAGCACGGTTACCATACCCAATTGATGTGCTTCTTCAAATGCATTGGCGATTTCAACAATTTGACGGGTACTTTGATCGGAACCAAAATAAATGGTGGCGCCTATGCCTACTGCTCCCATATTCCAAGCATCCCGTACCTTTCCAAATAAAATCTGGTCTGCTTTATTTGGGTAGGTCAGCAATTCGTTGTGATTTGCTTTTACTATAAAAGGAATTTTATGCGCATATTTTCTGGAAACAGATGCCAAAACACCAAAGGTTGATGCAACGGCATTGCAACCTCCTTCGATGGCCAATTTGACAATATTTTCCGGATCAAAATAGATAGGATTGGGTGCAAAAGAAGCGCCTGCACTGTGTTCGATACCCTGATCTACCGGTAATATGGATACATAGCCACTAGATCCCAAACGACCACTGTTTAAAATAGCTTGCATGCTTCTTAAAACCTGATTGCTGCGATTGCTTAAAGCCCAAGCCTGGTCCAAATGCTGGTTTGAAGGCAAATGCAACCGGTCTTTCGCTATGGTTTTACATTGATGTTCCAAATAATAAGCTGCTTTATCAGCTAATAATTCTGCGGTAGTTTTATTGGACATAGATAAAAAACGATGGGATGGTCAAATTATTTTTTACGTTCGATTACGGCCACTCCATTTGCCATAAATTTCATTTCTTCTTTAGGTGCAGTAATTTTTGCAATTTCTGCAGCTGATTTTCCTTCATCTTCGGCATAATGTTTTAATTCATCCACTGCTGTAATTTCTTTAAACGCCTTTCCTTGAATCGTTACTTTAGAGCCACTCAGGTCTTTGGGTACAAAAAAGCCATAGTCTCTAAATTTAACAAAAAAACCGGTACTGTCTCCAGGGTTTTGGCTAAGCATCATCCAGCAACCTTTCATTTGACAAACACTTGTCACATAACCGGTAACCGTGGTAATCAGGCTATCGCTACTTTTTAATCCGTTGAGGGTTTCTTCGACCGATTTGGCTGTTTCTGTCTGAATGGTGTCTCCATAATATTCCAGATTTTGAACAGCGCTGGCAACCGGTGCAGCTTCCGTTGTTTTGTTGTCCGTTTTACAAGCCATCAAACCTATAAGGGCCCAGGCAATTACATGATATTTCATATTAACAATTATTTTGATGCACAAAGATACTAATACCTTCCTCTTTCCTGTTTGGATTTGAAAGCCCATTCACCTTCTGTTTGGAAATGCGGCTTTTAAAGTATAATTTTGTTTAATGTGTTCTTCAAATTATTAAAAATAGCAGGACGTTTACAATTGTTTTTACACCGTTAAAATTTCAGCTCATGAAATATGGATTCATCCTATTCCTGCTAATCAGCATTCCATTTGAACTCTTTTGCCAAACATGCATTAAAGGGGATTGTAAAAATGGTTTCGGCTCTTGTTATTACAGCAATGGTGGGCGCTATACCGGAGAGTTTCAGTTTGGCAAACGGACCGGGAAAGGAATCTATTACTATGCAAATCAAAATAAATATCTGGGCGAATGGCGCAATGATTTACGAGAGGGAGAAGGTAAATTAATGTTCCGCAACGGAGATGTGTATACCGGCAATTTTAAAGCTGATAAAATGGAAGGATACGGCGTTATGGAATTTAGCTCCAAAGATCGCTACGATGGAAACTGGAAACTCAATAAACCCAGTGGAAAGGGAATTTATTATTTTGCAGCAGGCGACCGTTACGAAGGCGATTTTGTGGATGCCCGGTTTGATGGGGAAGGGACCATGTTTTACCGCAATGGAGCAAAATACGCTGGGCATTGGAAATTCAGTAAAAAAGACGGTTATGGTGAATTGACAGATAAAGAAGGGAAAATTACCATTGCACAATGGGAAGCAGATAAACCGATTAAAATATTGGATGTAAGCCCCTCTGAGGCAAAAAATGAGGCGATTGCAGATAATTCAGCTCATGAGAATAAGCAAGAAGAAATCAAAGAAAACCAAGCTATAAATGACACTCTTGCAGCTACAAAAAACAACCAGGCACTTGCTGAAAATCCAAAACCGACTACAGAAATAAAACCGCAAAATCCAGTCTGCGATCCGGAAGAAAAATTACCAAACTGCAATACATCTTATTGTGCTGAAGGAAGGGGAATCTTTTATTACAGCGACGGTTCTAAATATGTCGGACAATTTGAATTGGGAGAACCACACGGAAAAGGGATTTGTTTTTATGCCAATGGTGACCGCTACGAAGGTAATTGGGATAAACACGCACCTCATGGTGAAGGCACCATGTTTTTTGTTTCAGGTCTAACCTATGGAGCTCTTTGGGATCATGGCAAAGTGCAAAAACAACTCTCGAGAAAACAAGAATTCCGTTTAAATCCTAATATTGAAGTCGATCAAAATCCAGAAGTTAAAATTTGGGCCGTTGTGGTAGGAATAGCCCGATATGAGCACATGCCCAGCCTTAAATATTCAGACGACGATGCGTATCGAATTTATGCATTCTTAAAAAGTCCGGAAGGAGGAGCATTACAGGATGATCAGATCCGGGTTTTGATTGATGAAGATGCCAGTCGTTTAAAAATCTTACAAGCGCTGAATGAAGTGTTCTTAAAAGCAGATGAAAACGATGTGGTGATGTTTTATTATTCAGGTCATGGATTGGAGGGGACTTTTATACCTATTGATTACGATGGTACCAATAATTTAATATCGCATGAAGAAATCAAGGATATTCTGAGCCGTTCCAAAGCAAAACACAAAATCTGTTATTTTGATGCTTGCTATTCCGGTAGTTTATTGGCAGCGAAAGGACCCTATTCAAATTCACTTTTGTATTTCTACGATGAAATCGAACGGACACCCGGTGGAACTGCATTTATGATGTCTTCAAAAAACAAAGAATTTTCATTGGAAGATGGTGGATTGCGTCAAGGTATTTTCTCGCATTTTCTTATCAAAGGATTGAAAGGACAAGCAGATTTGGATTTAAACAAAACCATCACCATCAAAGAACTTTTTGATTATGTTTATAAAAATGTAAGAGAGTATACTGGCAATGTACAAAGTCCGATGATTGCCGGAGATTACAATGAAAGCATGCCTGTAGGATTTATAAGGTAGGATTGAGGAGGGTACTAAAGGATAATAGACGAAGGACGAAGGACCAAAGACCATGTACCAAGGACGAAGGACCAAGGACCGCAGACCAAGGACTATAGACCGCAGACCAAGGACAATATAAGAAGGTCGAATGAGAAAGAATATTGATCATGGGAGGATACGCTGGTCACCTTTAACCATAAAAATTTGAATTTATTTTTTTGGATCAACATTTTTGGATAGATTTGTTGAAACACCTTAGAAATGCCTTTTAAATTTGAGAACCTTGATGTATGGAAACTTTCTATTGAATATTCCTATAGCATTTATTTAATTACGTTAAAATTCCCTAAAGCCGAAATATTCAATTTAACTGTTCAATTTAAGAGGGCAGCTAATTCAATTTCTTTGAATATTTCTGAAGGATCAATTGGTCAATCAAATAAAGAGCAATGTAGATTTATTAATTATTCAATTCGTTCGTTAGCGGAATGTGTAAATTGTTTATATCTGGCTATAAAGTTAGAATATATATCAAAACTGGAATTTGATGAATTGTATAAAAAATCAGAAATACTATTTAGCAAACTTCAAAATTTTAAAAAAGCAATCGCAACACAAACACCAATCAATAAATATGTTGTTAGGAGTTAGTTGATAGGTGATAGGAGTTAGTTGATAGGAAGTATATAGTAAGTCGATCAAATTTAATAATCCATTGATTTGGTGGTCCTTGGTCCATTGTGCATCGAATTAGGTCTTTGGTCCCTGGTCCTTGGTCCATCGTCCTTGGTCTTTGGTCCTTAGTCCCTAGTCCATCGTCCCTGGTCCATCGTCCATCGTCCTTGATCAATGGTAATTGGCCCATCGTCTTTGGCCCATGCGTCCATCGTCTTCCTTCTTTGTTTCCCCTAGTCTAAATTCCAAATACATCCCAAATTTTGCCTGTTTTTCAGCGAGTTATGAAAATATTTTTGAAAAAAAGTGGAGAAAAGTGTGGAAAATTGATTGAAGATCTTACATTTGTGCCCGCTTTGAAAAAAGCCAGTATAAATTAAAATTCAATAAAGTGAATACAAGGAGTTACGAAACAAAACACAGACGCCCGGAAGATGTCCAGCGGAAGTGGTTTGTAATTGATGCGGAGACCCTCGTTGTGGGTCGCCTTTCATCCCAGATTGCACATATTCTTAGAGGCAAACACCGGGTAGATTTTACCCCTCACGTGGACTGCGGAGATTGTGTAATAGTTGTAAATGCATCTAAAGTGCGTTTTACGGGTAAAAAACTGGATGATAAAGTTTATTTAACCTATAGTGGATATCCAGGAGGTCAAAAGAGCATTACCCCACGACAAATGTTGGAAAAACATCCTACACGTGTCATTGAAACAGCAGTTCGCAAAATGCTACCAAAGAATAAATTAGGAGATGCTATGTTCAGAAAATTATTTGTTTACGAAGGTCCAGAGCATTTTCATGCTGCTCAAAAACCAGAACCATACACAATTTAAGCACTATGGAAATGATCAATGCAATAGGTAGAAGGAAAGCAGCGGTTGCACGCGTTTACCTTACAAAAGGAGCCGCCAATGAAGTAATTATAAATGGTCGTGCTTTAAACGAATATTTTCCAATTAAGGACATTGCACAAAAAGTAATGGATCCTATGCAAACGGTTCAATCCGAACAAACCTACACTGTAAAAGCAGTCGTAGATGGAGGTGGATTGAAAGGTCAGGCTGAAGCTTTGCGTCTGGCAATTTCAAGGGCTTTGTGTAAAATTGATGCAGCGTTTCGTGCACCTTTGAAAGAAAAGAAATTTTTAACACGCGATGCACGTGAAGTAGAACGTAAAAAATTCGGATTGCGCAAAGCACGTCGTAGTACGCAGTTTAGTAAACGTTAATTTCTTAATTTATTATTAAAGAGAAAAATGGAAAAACCTAGTTATAATCAACTTCTTGATGCGAATGTACATTTTGGCCACCTTCGTAAAAAGTGGAATCCAAAAATGCGTCAATATATTTTTAAAGAACACAAAGGTGTGCATTTAATTGACTTAAACCGCACAGCAGAGTGTTTGGAAAAAGCCGGACAAGCATTAAAACAAATTGCTAAATCTGGTAAGAAAATTATGTTCGTTGCTACAAAAAAACAAGCCAGAGACATTGTGTCTGAAGCAGCAAGAAGTGTCAACATGCCATTTGTTACAGAACGCTGGTTGGGTGGAATGATGACAAATTTTACAACGATTCGCCGTTCTGTTAAAAAAATGAATAACATCGAGCGAATGCTCGCAGATGGGAATGTTACAAATATTACAAAAAAAGAACGTTTAACCTTAAGCAGAGAACGTGAAAAAATGGAGCGCGTACTCGGTGGAGTTGCCAATTTAAACAGATTGCCTTCTGCTGTATTTATAGTTGACATTTTAAACGAGCATTTGGCAGTAGATGAAGCAGATCGTTTGGGTATCCGTACTTTTGCTATGGTTGATACCAACAGCGATCCAAATTTGGTTGACTTTCCAATTCCGGCAAATGACGATTCATCTAAATCGATTGAGATCATTACCCGTTATATGGTTGAGGCAATTAAGGAAGGATTGGAAGAACGCAACGCAGAAGTTAAAGAAGAAGCGAATTAATTTATTTTATATTTTATCAATTAGGCATTATGAGTTTTACCTTATCAGCAGCGGATGTTAAAAATTTAAGAGATACGACCGGAGCCGGTATGATGGATTGCAAAGCAGCCCTTACCGAAGCAGAAGGCGATTTTGAAAAAGCAATAGAAATTCTTCGTAAAAAGGGTCAAAAATTATCCATTAAGCGTGCAGACCGCGAAGCCAAAGAAGGAGTTGTTATTGCAAAAGTAAATGATTCTAAAACCAAAGGAGTTGTTGTAAAGGTGAGTTCTGAAACAGATTTTGTTTCAAAAAATGAGGATTTTATCAACACCGCAAAGAAAATTGCCGATATCGCATTGACAACTTTCCCCGCAAGCCTTGAAGAACTGCTGAAACAAACGTTTGAAGGAAATACTAGCATCGGAGATAAAGTGACCGATATGGTTGCAGCAATAGGCGAAAAAATTGAATTGACCAATTACGAAACCATGGAAGCACCGCAAGTGGAATTTTACATTCACATGGGTAACAAAGCAGGGGTTTTGGTTGGATTAAATAAAAATGGTGCCCAATTTACCGATGCAGGTAAAGACGTTGCAATGCAGATTGCTGCAATGAAACCTATTGCATTGGATAAATCAGATGTCGATAGCGGTGTCATTGCAAAGGAAATCGAAATTGGAAAAGAGCAAGCACGCGCAGAAGGTAAACCGGAAGCCATGCTTGAAAAAATAGCCCTCGGCAAATTGGAAAAATTCTATAAAGAAAGCACTTTGTTGCATCAGCAATTTGTAAAAGATGGATCACATACCATTTCATCTTACCTAAAATCAATCGACAAAGATTTAACTGTTACCGGTTTTAAACACGTTAAACTCGGATAGGAAGAAATTTGAAGTCTATTATAGTCTATAGTCTATAGTCTGTAGTTTGTTGTCTGGAGGAATGTTGCAATCTTGCAATGGTTCAATTCTAGAATGCTTTAATCTCTTTAATCCAAAAATCCTGTGAATCCTGATTCTGACATAGAAGACGGGTCTTTGTTCTCTAGCCTTTCGCCTTTCCCCCCTGGCCTTTAACCTATTCCTCTATCCTTCCTATTATAAATATTCTCTATATTTACTCAAACATTCAAACATGCCAAAGTATAAACGAATCCTGTTGAAATTGAGCGGGGAAGCACTGATGGGAGATCAGGCATATGGAATTGAGCCACAGATGTTAAAATATTATGCCAGTCAAATTAAAATGGCTGTAAGTCATAAAGTTGAATTGGCCGTTGTAATTGGAGGAGGAAATATATTTCGTGGAATGGATGGTGAAGGCTCAGGAATTGAGCGGGTTCAAGGTGATTACATGGGTATGTTGGCTACTTGCATCAATGGAATGG
The DNA here is from genome assembly GCA_016787575.1 of Saprospiraceae bacterium. Taxonomy (GTDB): domain Bacteria; phylum Bacteroidota; class Bacteroidia; order Chitinophagales; family Saprospiraceae; genus Vicinibacter. The sequence continues at coordinate 167,885 of JAEUUO010000023.1, forward strand.
CATTACAAAGTGCCTTGGAATTAATAGGAGTTTATACCCGATTGATTACTGCCATTGAAATGCGTCAAATAGCTGAACCATACATCCGCCGACGTGCAGTACGCCATTTGGAAAAAGGCCGCGTCATCATTTTTGCAGCCGGGACCGGTAATCCATATTTTACTACAGATTCTGCGGCCGCTTTACGGGCCAGTGAATTGAATGTGGATGTAATTTTAAAAGGAACTCGTGTAGATGGAATTTATGATAAAGATCCCCTGAAATTTAAAGATGCTGTGAAATTTGAACATCTTGGATTTGACGAAGTGATTTCACGTGGATTGCAAGTCATGGATATGACAGCATTTACAATGTGTAAAGAAAATCACATGCCAATCGTCGTGTTTGATATCAATCAGACCAGCAATTTTGAGCGAATTATTTTAGGAGAACATGTAGGTACATTGGTTAGTTAAAAATTACTATCTGTTACAATTCAAATTCCCAAACTCTGGGTTTCAATCCAGAGTTTGGGAATTTGTCTTTATAACATGTTTAATTTTAGCTTCATATTAAATATTTTTTATATATAATTGATTAACTTTGTGCATCCATGATTTATTCAGTTAGCGGGACTATTTCTGTCAAACATCCAAACTATGTCGTTGTAGAAACGCAAGGCATCGGATATCAGATTTTTATAAGCCTGCATACTTACAGTCAACTGGAAGGATTGAAACAAGTTAAAATGTTGACCCATTTAATTATAAAAGAGGATGGGCACCATTTATATGGATTTTTGACAGAAGAGGAACGGCAATTATTCATTCTATTAATATCAGTAAATGGTGTAGGTCCAAATACGGCTAGGTTAATCTTGTCCTCATTGGATCCATCCGGAATCAAATCAGCTATCAATTTAAAAGATGATGCAGTCTTTCGTAAAATAAAAGGGGTCGGCCCCAAAACGGCCCAACGAATCATCATTGATTTGTTTGATAAATTAGGAAAGGACCTGAATGTAGGGACTTCTCATCCGGTTCAATCCGGAAATCAGGTAAAATCTGAGGCCATTTCAGCATTATTGGCCTTGGGTTTTAACCGGAATGCAATAGACCAGGCATTTAAATTAATTCCGGAAGCTTCACAATCTGATGTAGCCATAGAAGTCTTGATAAAATTGGCACTAAAAAAATTATCCTGAAGTCTTGTAAAACATACCTTTGCGCCAATTTCTACGTTATAGTCAGGCGGTTTTTTCTTCAAAATACTTGAAATCTCTTATGTTGAGTGCGGAACGTACACTAATCTTATTGTTTTTTCTGTTTTTCTTGCAATGCCAACTTTCGGCAGGCGGTCATGCTGTACCTAACTGGGATGAAGGTATCTATGCTACATCAGCAGATACAGTTCCTCTAAAGGATCGTCCGGGAAATTTTGTCCAAAATCCTAAGGATAACCCTTTTGATTTGAAAGACCCTAAAGTCGTAGAACAAAAAATTGAATACGATCCAATAACCGGCGATTATAAAGTGACCGAAAAAATTGGCGAAGAACATTACCGTCCTTCTAGCAATCTCAGCTTTACTGAATTCATGAACTTTAAAGCCAGGCAACAGGATCGGGAATACATGAAAAATTTAGCCGGAATCAGTACCACCAGACGCAATACGGAAGGCATTATCGATCCAATTACCAAATTGGATTTAAAGAAAAATCTGGCTGATAAATTATTTGGAGGATTTGGCATTGATATCAAACCACAAGGTTCTATTGGATTTACTCTGGGAGCGAATTATTCATTTACAGACAATCCTCAAATTCCTGAAAGACAAAAGAGACAGTTAACTCCCGATTTTGATATGGATATCCGCATGGATGTAACCGGAAATATTGGTGACAAATTAAAACTCAATACAAATTACGATACGAAAGCTGCATTTGATTTTGAAAATAAATTGAAGCTTGCTTATGATTCAGAAAAATTTTCTGAAGACGATATCATTAAAAAAATTGAAGCAGGTAATGTGAGTTTGCCTTTACGAACAAACTTGATACAGGGAAGTCAAAATCTGTTTGGTTTTAAAACAGATTGGCAATTTGGTTACCTCCGATTAACAGGTTTGGTATCGCAACAAAAATCTAAACAAGAAAGTATACAAACAAAAGGTGGAGGAGTTTATCAGGAATATGAAGTTCGACCAGATCAATACGATGAAAACCGACATTTCTTTTTAAGTCATTACAATCGCAACAGCTACGAAACAGCACTGGCAAATTTACCAGAGATCAACAGTCAATTTAAAATTAAAAATATTGAAGTTTGGTTGACAGAAGATGCACAAAATAGTCGTGAAACTGAATTGAGAGATATTGTTGCTTTGAATGATCTCGGTGTTTCGGAATTAGAGCTTTTTGATATGGATCAAGCGCAAGCACAAACTTATTTGCCAGGTCGTGCAGTATCCCGTGATAAAGGAGGGGCTTTTGTTCCATCCAATACATCCAATACCTTGATGGATCGCATCCTTTCAAATGACGAGGCCCGCGATTTAAATAAAGTAGTGCGTTATCTTTCAGATCCTGCCGGATTGAATTTAAAACAAGGTCGTGATTTTGAGAAAGTACGTGCAAAACGATTGAGTCCGAATGAATACAGCTACAATCCTGAATTGGGTTTTATTTCATTGCGTGTCAGACCACGGCCTAATCAGGTTTTGGCCGTTTCTTATCAATATTTACAAAATGGTAGAGAAATAGATCCTCGCACAGGAGCCGTTTATAAGGTTGGTGAAATGAGTTCTGACGTTAAATCAGACTCATTAAGTTACAAAGTCATTTTTGTAAAGATGTTGAAATCTTCCGGACAACGTACGGATTTACCATCGTATAAATTGATGATGAAAAATGTGTATCCAACCGGTGGATTTAATTTGAATCAGGAGGATTTTACCATGGATATATTTTATGAAGACCAGGATGGAATTTCAAAAAGATATATTCAGGAAATAGAAGGCTATCCTTTGTTGAATTTATTCAACATGGATTTTTTAAATAAAACCAATGATCCGCAACCCGATGGAGTTTTTGATTTTATCAGCGGGCAAACAGTTATTCCTGCAAGTGGTGCTGTCATTTTTCCGGTACTTGAACCGTTTGGTTCCTCTTTGAAAAAATTATTGGGTAAAGTCATTAAGGATCCAAATCAATTGGATGCTGTTTTTAATAAATATAAATATACAGAGCTGTACGATACTTCTATTACAGCAGCGCGCCGTGAATTAAAATCAAATCAATTTTTAATTAAGGGAACCTATAAGAGTGGAAAGTCAAATGAAATTCCGTTAAATACGTTTAACCTGGATCCCAATGCACGTATTATAGTAAGTGCCGGATCACTTACTTTAAATGAAGGTGCTGATTACATTGTGGATCGCAATTTGGGAAAAGTTACCATTCTCAATGAAGCTTTGTTGCAATCAGGAGTTCCCATTAGTGTAAAATTTGAAGACAATGCGCTTTTTAGTTTCCAAACAAAAACCATGATTGGTTTGCGAGCAGAATATTCCAAACGGAAAGATTTATCCTTTGGTGCAACGTATATGCATTTATTTGAGAAACCATTTACCGAAAAAGTAAACATAGGTGAAGACCCCATCAACAATCGAATTGTGGGATTGGATTTTAACGTCAAACAAAAAGCTCCGTGGTTGACAAGTGCATTGGATAAGTTGCCATTTTATTCAACCAAAGAAGCTTCAAGCTGGACTGCTCAAGCTGAAGCAGCAGCCTTGTTGCCGGGTCACTCGAAGGCCATCAACCAACAAGGAAGTGAAGGAGGTGTAGTCTATATTGATGATTTTGAAGGTAGTTCATCCGGAATTGGTTTGGGTTTTAATGTTTCGCAATGGATTTTGGCAAGTGCACCGCAAGGATTAAATGATCCTGCATTTTATGGTTCCGGTATCTATGACAATCCAATCAGCAATGCCAATCGTGCTTTATTAAGTTGGTATCGCATCGATGATTATGCGCGAGTAGATAGCAGGAATCTTTCCAATTCCTATTCCCGATTGGTAGATGAAACTGAAATATTTCCAACTAAACAAAGACCCCTTGGATTTAGTACGGAGTTGACTTTTGACATGACCTATTACCCCAGAGAAAAAGGTCCTTATAATTTTGATGTGGCAGGAGGACTTACTGGGACAGATCCAAAGCTAGGTACTGTATCTACCGGAGGGATTGATCCCGATAATAATTTATTACTTCCGGAAACACGTTGGGGTGGATTGATGACCCGATTAAATACAGTTGATTTTGAAGCCAACAACGTAGAATACATTGATTTTTGGATGTTGAATCCATTTTTGGAAAAAGCTGATCCCAATGATCCGGTAACCGGGAATGGTAGAATTTATTTGCAGTTGGGGACTTTTTCAGAGGATATTTTAAAAGACGGCAAACAACAATTTGAACATGGATTGCCTACTAAGACAATACCACTCAGAACCGATGTCAGTGTGTTTGGAAATATTGCGAGAGTTCCGCCAATTACTAGCAGTTTTGATGTCAACGACAGAGAACAACAAGATTTAGGATATGATGGATTGAATAGTGAATCCGATCAATTGCCAAAAGAAGAACTTACATTTTTTAAAGATTATTTGGATAAGCAAAAAGCTTACCTCAACCCTCAGGCATTGCAGAAAGTTATTTTGGATCCATCCAATGACAATTACGTATCCTATCGCTCCAATACATTTACAGGCAATGAAACGGTATTGCAGAAATACAAACGATACAACATGCCAGAAGGTAACGGGCAAATTGAGACAGGCAATGCACAATCCACTGCTTATACAGGATATCCGGACCAGGAAGACTTAAATTACGATAAATCACTCAATGAGATTGAGTCCTATTACAATTATGAAATTCCATTAACGCGCACCGCTGACAATAAAATTTATTTTGATCCATCGGATCCAAAAAATTACGTTACGGATACGGTAATTGTTAGACCACCAAATTCTAACAATGTAGAAGAAGTGTGGTATCGTTTTCGCATTCCGGTAAAATCAGGAACAGCAGTAGGTGAGATCAAAGATTTTCGTTCGATTCAATCCATGCGGATGTTATACACCGGTTTTGATCAAACAGTTACTTTCCGTTTTATTAAATTTCAACTGGGAAGAAACTCCTGGAGGAAGTACAAGGATTTTTGTGCAGCAGGACAAGATGATGGAAACAAAAGTTTAATACTTGATAAAGTAGATATCGAAGAAAATTCAGGAAAAACTCCCTTTAATTACACAACACCACCTGGTATTCAACGCGAGCGGTTTTACAGTACGCAATATGCCGATATCCAACAGAATGAATCGTCTTTATTATTGCGTAAAGAAGGATTGTTGGCAGGTTGTGAAAATTCAATTTATAAAATTATTGATTTGGACATTCGCAAATACAAACGCATTAAAATGTTTGTGCACGGAGAATCCATTAAATCAAAAAACACAGACAGTGTGTGTGTATTCATGCGCTTAGGAAAAGATTTTAGCAACAATTATTACGAGTACGAAATTCCTTTGCGATATTCCAACGAAGCGTTTTTTAACATCCGGGATTCCATTTGGCCGAAAGATGATGAATTTGATTTTCCATTGCAATTGTTGTTGGATCTAAAAAACAAACGAAACAACGATCCCAATGCTTCTTTAAATAGCTTGTATGAAATTTCTGATCCTGATAAACCAGGTAATAAGGTTCGTATTATCGGAAATCCGACCATCGGATTGGTGCGTGGTGTTCAATTGGGTTTTAAAAATAAAGGAGGAGAGGATATCGAAGATCTTGAGGTTTGGCTGAATGAATTGCGATTGACCGGATTGGAAGAAAAAGGCGGTATAGCAGCACAAGCTCGTGCAGAATTGCAATTGGCTGATTTGGGAAATCTAAGTTTGGCGGGTAATTATTCGAGTGTAGGTTGGGGAGGAATTGATCAAAAACTCGATCAAAGAGCGAAGGAGGAAACCAAGCAGTTTGACGGAACTATGAATATCTCGCTGGATAAATTTTTGCCAGAAAAAGTAGGAGTTCGTTTGCCATTATCGCTGCAACTTTCTAAAACGATTCGTACGCCTGAGTATGATCCCAACAATACCGATTTAAAATTAAAGGATCAGATTAAAGCAGCTTCCAGTAAACAGAAGAAAGATTCGATACGTGAATTAGCAATTGATTATTCTGATATAAAAAGTTTTGCTTTAAATAACATACGAAAAGAACGCAAGGGAAATAGCAAACCCAAACCTTGGAATATTGAAAATTTTTCAGTAAGTTATGCACAATCAGTTGCTAACAAACACAATCCTGTTATTGCAGAGGATAAATTAAAAACACAGCAAGGTGGAGTGGATTATAATTTTTCGTTGACTCCTAAATACATTGAGCCTTTAAAGAAAGTTATTAAAAATCCCAACTTAAAGTTTTTGTCTGAAATCAATTTCAATTTTATACCAAATTCTTTTTCAGTCCGTAATGCATTGGATCGGAAAGCATCCACCAGAATTTATCGATTTGCAGCGCCAAAATACAGCACATGGGAAGATCGAAAATTTTCATGGAACCGGGATTATACCTTGACCTGGGATTTTACAAGATCCCTTAAATTTAATTTTAGTGCAAGAAATGAAGCAGCTGTTGATGAAATTACTTTTAATCCTCTAAGGCAGACCCATGTCAATCCAATTACCGGAGAGGCAGTGGATGCCTCTGAACGCGGTAAATTTGTGCGTGAGAATCTTGCAAATTTTGGAAGGAATAAAGATTACAAACACAATTTCACATTAGCGTATGCAGTTCCAACCAGACTTTTTCCATATTTGGATTTTGTAACCATTCGAACGCAGTATACAGCCAATTACAATTGGGCAGCGGGTTCATTAAACAGCATTGATTCATTGGGTTCTGTTATCAGCAATGGACAAACAATAAGTTTAACCAATGAATTTAATTTTACTACTTTATACGGCAAGTCAAAATTTTTGAAAAAATATTCCGGCGAAGGTGTTTCATCCGGTCGATTCCGTCCTGCAAACAAAAGTCGTGAAAATGCAAAACCAGAAGAAACTGAAAAAGGAACTAAAAATAAAAAGGAGAAATCCGAGAAAGTGAATCCATTTATAAAAGTTGCAGTAACACCATTGATTATGTTAAAGAGGGTGCAGCTCAATTTTAGTCAGAACCGTGCAACTACAATACCCGGATTTATGGAGCGACCTGAAATTTTAGGAATGAATGGAGGATTTGCTGCACCTGGATGGGATTTTATTAGTGGAAAACAACCGGATTTTGGGAAAAATGGATGGTTGGATCGCATTGCGGAAAAGGGATGGATATCAGCAAATTGTTATTTCAACAAAGAAATGTTGCAAAAGAAATCCAATACCATCGGTGCAAAATTGAAAATTGAACCTGTTCGGGATTTTAATATAGATTTAAACATTGACAGAAATTTTACCAGAGATCATGCGGAAACGTTTAAACTAGATTCTGTATTTGGCACAAATCAAATGGCTTTTCAACATTTTACTCCGTTTGAAAATGGGCAATACACGATTTCATATGTTTCCTTGCAGACTATATTTGAAAAAGATATTGATAAAGTATTCAAACGGTTCAGTGATAACCGACCTGTAATATCTAAGCGCGTTGCAGATCGTTATGGAATAAAAAATGTGAGTCCGTTTAATCCTGAGTATTCAGATGGCTTCCAGGGGGATCACATTGATGTTGTAACTCCGGCATTTTTAGCGGCTTACACTGGACAGGATCCAAATTCATTTAATCTAGATTTATTTAATACCATTCCATTGCCAAACTGGCAGATTAACTACAGTGGATTGGCACGATTGCCAAAGCTTAAAGATATTTTTCAGGATTTGTCGATACGGCACGGATATAAAAATACGTTGACGATCAATTCATTTAGAACCAATCTGGATTACCGAACCAATACCAACGAATTGCCAATCAGTCGTAGGGGAAATGAATTGAAAGCATCTTATCATTCAAAATATGAAGTTCCTGAAATGGTAATTAATGAGCAGTTTGCGCCTCTCATTGGCGTAAATGTTAAAACCAAATCAGGAATTGAATTGGGATTGGATTTAAATAAAAACAGAAATTTAAAATTACAAAATGGAATTGAAGGGCAGCTGTTGGAAACCAAAGCTACCAATTATACCATTAAAGCCGGATATACCATTAAGGATTATTATATTAGTTGGATCCCCGGTATGAAAGCTCTGAACAAAGGTGTAAAGATTCCGAAGAAAAAGAAAAAATCTAAGAAATCGGAAGAACAGTTAGCAGCAAATGCACCAAAAGGCAATGATTTGGAATTTACTTTTGATTTTGGGATCAATGACAACATTACCAAAATTCACCGATTGGACAATAACATTCCAAGTCAGACTACTGCCGGTGCAAAACAAATCAGTTTTACACCAGCTATTAAATATAGTTTGAGCAAAAATTTAAATGTAAGGTTATTTTGTGATTACCGTAAAACCATTCCTTACATTCAAAACCAATTCAAGGATGTGCGGATAAATGGTGGCTTGACAATTTTGTATACCTTGAATTAAATCTCAAAGGAATTGTTTTAACCCAAAAGTACCATGCTAACATCGTAAGATGCAATACGACTTGTTCGTTGGACTATGTAAATTTAATTAAGTTTAAATTAGTTAAAAATAATTTTTCATAAGCTTTTTTATTTAAACTTTAGTAAGGCAAATGGGTCTTACTTAAAAGTTTAAATATGAAAAATCTAATCTTAGCCCTTGTTGTTTTTGCAAATCTATCGTTAACTTCTGCATTGAAGGCAGAAATTATTTCTGAACCCGTTAAGTTGAATTCTAGCTTTTGGTTATTGGGAAGTACGCATTATATTTTGCAAGAAATGAATTTGATTCAAACTAAATCGTTGATTAAACAACAAATAAAAATTGGGAAAGCCCAAGTTTCAATTTATCCAAATCCGGCTTCTGATTATATAAAAATCAAAACCGATGATTTCAATCAATACCAATTATTTGATGAAAAGGGAGTTGTTTACCGCAAAGGTTGGATTGATGAATGTGAGACCATAGAGCGAAATACGATTCCTGCAGGAGTTTATTTTTTGAAATTATCAAGTACCATGGGTGATGTCTATTATCACAGAGTGGTTTTAAATTAGATTTATATTATTTCTTTGAGGACCCCTAATTATTTTGTGGCTATCATTAACTTTTGAGAAATTGAAATTGCATCGTCATAAGGAGGTATCATTCTTTGAATTTCTAAGAACTCAAACACCCATTTTCAATTTTCATGGAACAGGTTTGTTATAATTAAAGGCATTAAACAATCCTTATCCTAAAAATCAATATTAAGTATTGTTAAATAGCTTTGGTTATATGCATCTTGTGTATATACCTTTGCAAGTTCATGAACATCTTTTCCAAACTTGAATCTATCGCTTCAAAGAAGATCCTGATACTGGATGGTGCTATGGGATCTTTAATCCAGCAATACCGTTTACAGGAAGCAGATTTTCGAAATGAACAATTAGCTGATCATCCCAATGATTTAAAGGGTAACAATGATTTGTTATCCATTACAAGACCTGATGTGATCAAGGAGATTCATTTGGATTATTTAAAGGCTGGTTCGGATATCATTGAAACCAATACCTTTAGTGCCAATGCATTGTCTCAAGCAGATTATGCTTTAGAAAACTGGGTGTATGACATTAATTTTCATTCTGCCAAAATTGCTAAAGAAGCTGTTCTTGAATTTCAAAAACTGAATCCAGGAAGTCAACGATTTGTGGCAGGGGCATTGGGTCCGACCAACAGGACTGCCAGCTTAAGTCCGGATGTAAATCGTCCTGCATACCGAGCTGTGAATTTTGACCAATTAATGCAAGCCTATTACACCCAAGCTAAAGGTTTGTTGGATGGAGGTGCTGATATTTTACTTGTCGAGACCATTTTTGATACGCTCAATGGGAAAGCTGCATTGTTCGCTATCGATACTTTGTTTGAAGAAATCGGTTATGCAATTCCATTGATGGTTTCAGGAACCATTACCGATGCAAGTGGTCGAACACTGTCCGGTCAAACAGTTGAAGCATTTTTGGCATCTATGTCTCATTTGCCTATGTTTTCAATAGGTTTAAATTGTGCATTGGGCGCAAAAGAACTTAAACCTTATCTTGAGATATTAAGTAAACGGGCTGAATGTCGGGTAAGTGCCTATCCAAATGCAGGTTTACCAAATGAATTGGGTGGATACGATCAAACTGCTGCAGAAATGCAAGCCTTTATGTTGGATTTTGCTCAACAAGGGTTTGTAAATATTGTGGGAGGTTGTTGTGGGACTACTCCTGAACACATCAAATTGATTGCAGATGCCGTTCAATCGGTCGAACCTCGCAAAATTCCAACTGGAAATGGCTATACTACCTTATCCGGATTGGAACTATTGGAATTTAGACCCGAGTTAAATTTTGTAAACGTTGGCGAGCGAACCAATGTGACTGGTTCAAAAAAATTTGCTCAACTTATACTAAATAGTCAATACGATGATGCCATCTCTGTAGCCAGACAACAGGTTGAATCAGGCGCTCAAATTATTGATATTAACATGGACGAAGGACTGTTAGATGGAGAAAAAGCCATGACCGAATATATCAATATGATTAGTTCGGAACCAGATATTATAAAGGTTCCTGTAATGGTGGATTCTTCTAAATGGCAGGTGATTGAAGCAGGTTTAAAATGTTTACAGGGAAAGTCTATTGTCAACTCAATATCATTAAAAGAAGGAACAGAAAAATTTATAGAGCAGGCAAAAAAAGTACGACGCTATGGAGCTGCTGTGGTTGTCATGGCATTTGATGAAGCAGGTCAGGCCGATACCATTGAGCGTAAAGTAAGTATTTGTAAACGTGCCTATGATATATTAATTAATAGAGTCGGTTTTAAATCAAGTGATATCATTTTTGATCCAAATATTTTTGCAATAGCAACTGGAATTGAAGAGCACAATGAATACGCAATAAATTTTATTGAAGCTACCCGGCAAATCAAAGCTATTTGCCCTGGAGTTAAAATTAGTGGAGGTGTAAGTAATCTGTCCTTTTCATTTCGTGGAAATGAAACGGTAAGACAAGCCATGCACAGTGCTTTTTTGTATCATGCAATTCATGCCGGTATGGATATGGGAATTGTCAATGCCGGCCAAATCGAAGTATATGATGAAATTTCGAAGGAGTTGTTGGAATTGGTAGAGGATGCTTTATTTAATCGCCGCAAGGATGCCACCGAACGGTTGACAGAATATGCAGAACAAGTAAAGGCAAAAGTTAAAAATAAAATTCCTTTGGTTCAGGATGAATGGCGAACGAAATCAGTTGAAGAGCGATTAAAACATGCTTTAGTTAAAGGGATTACGGATTTTATTATTTCAGACACAGAAGAAGCAAGACAAAAATTTCAAAAACCTTTGCAGGTAATCGAGGGGCCATTGATGGCAGGTATGAATGAAGTTGGTGATTTGTTTGGATCCGGTAGAATGTTTTTACCTCAAGTAGTTAAAAGTGCCCGTGTTATGAAACAATCTGTGGCCTACCTGACTCCTTTTCTGGAGCAGGATAAAACAGAAGCCGCTAAAGCCAAAGGTAAAATTGTACTGGCTACAGTAAAAGGAGATGTGCATGACATCGGTAAAAATATTGTAGGTGTGGTGCTTGCTTGCAATAATTATGAAATCAGTGATATGGGTGTTATGGTTTCGTGTGAAAAGATTTTACAACATGCTAAAGAAATTCATGCAGACATTATTGGTTTAAGTGGATTAATTACTCCATCCTTAGATGAAATGGTTCATGTCGCAACCGAAATGCAACTACAAAAAATGACACTACCATTATTGATAGGAGGTGCAACTACTTCAAAGTTACATACTGCTTTAAAAATTGAGCCTCAATACGATCATCCAGTCATCCATGTAATTGATGCTTCGCGAGCCGTTGCTGTAGTTAGTAACTTATTAACGGACCAAGCAGATGTAAGAAATCAATATTTAAGTGCAATAAAAGAGGACTACGAAAGGGTCCGAGTTCAAAGACAACAGCGCCAGAAATTTAAAGAATTGTTGAGTCTGGAAGAAGCAAGATCCAATAAACTGCAAATTGACTGGAAGCACACCTATTACAATCCACCCCAGGAAACAGGTATTCGTGTTTTTAATGCAATTGATACCAGGATTTTGAAATCCTATATTGATTGGACACCATTTTTTCAAACATGGGAATTGGCAGGAAAGTATCCAGCAATTTTGGAAGATCCGATTGTTGGACATGAAGCTAGTAAATTATTTCAGGATGCTTTGAATTTGTTGGATGAACTCATCGATAAAAAATTATTGACTGCAAGAGCAGTGCTTGGTATTTTTCCTGCACTTGCATCAGGGGATGATATCATTGTGTATGAAGATGAATCCTGTTCTGTTGAGAAAATTCGATTGCACCATTTGCGTCAGCAAATAAAGAAAACTGCCGGGCAAGCAAATTATTGCCTGGCTGATTTTATAGCTCCGGTAGGTTCTGCATCGTGTGATTACATTGGGTGCTTTGCAGTATGTACAGGATTTGGAGTTGAAGAGTTGGTCAAACATTATGAGCAAAGTCATGACGATTATCATTCAATTTTAGTTAAAGCATTGGCAGATAGATTGGCTGAAGCTTTGGCGGAGTATATGCATCAGCAAGTACGTACGCAGATTTGGGGATATGCGCCTTCCGAACATTTTTCAAATGACGAATTGATAAAGGAAAGTTACACAGGAATTCGTCCTGCGCCTGGATATCCAGCATGTCCTGATCATACTGAAAAACAAACACTTTGGAACTTGTTGGATGTTGAAGGAGCAATCGGATTGCAGTTGACAGAAAGCATGGCAATGTATCCAACTGCTGCAGTGAGCGGATGGTATTTTTCTCATCCGGATGCAAAATATTTTGCTGTTAGTGAAATTGGTCAGGATCAATTGAAGGATTATGCAAAACGAAAAGGGTGGGATGAAGCAATCGCATCAAAATGGTTGAGTCCTTTGTTGCCTTAGTTTGTATTGTTAGTGAGTTTATAAATTTAATATATGAAACGACTTATAAATTTTCGAAGTCTCTTATGGATTGCTGCATTCGGAATAATTTCTTCGTGTGCAGTTTTCAAAAAGGGTGACATCCAAAATTCCCAGGTATTTCCACCGGATGAAACAGTATCTTTAATTATACTGCAAGTAAATGATTTTTACGAAATAGCTGCACTCGACCATGGGCAGATTGGAGGTGCAGCAAGAATTGCGACTATTCGGAAAAAACTTTTGCAAGAAAATCCAAATGTGTTGACGGTAATGGCCGGCGATTTTTTGAGCCCTTCTTTATTGGGTACACTTAAATGGGAAGGAGAACGTATCAAGGGAAAGCAAATGGTAGATGTAATGAATTTAGTTGGATTTGACTTAGTTACATTTGGCAACCACGAATTTGATATAGATGAAGCATCACTCCAAAAGCGAATTAATGAATCAAAATTTGAATGGGTATCAACCAATGTTCAACATGTTGTTAAAAATAATTTTGAGGCATTTTATAAAGAATCCAATGGACAAAAAGTAGCAATTCCAGAAACGCGCATATTGCCTTTTACAAATTCTAAAGGAAAGCTATTGAAAATAGGAGTTGTTGCTCCTTGCCTTCCTGCCAATAAAGTTAATTTTGTTGTATACAAAGATGTCTTTAAAAGTGTGAATCTTTCATTAATGCAATTGCTACAAACTACAGATATGCAAATTGCCCTGAGTCATTTAAATATGGAAGATGATATCAAAATGGCCAAATTGAATCCGGAGCTGGATTTAATATTGGGAGGACATGAGCATGAAAACATGAAACATCAGATTGGAAATTCGATTTTAACGAAAGCTGATGCAAATGCAAAATCTGTTTACGTACATCGAATTTCATTTAACGTTAAAACAAAAAAATTTAAAATAGCATCTAATTTGGTAAAACTGGATGCCAGCATAGTGCCCGATGGAGAAGTTAGCCAATTGGTAAACAAGTGGAAAGGAATCGAAAATAAAGTAATTAGAGAAATGGGATTTGATCCGGATGAAGAGTTGCTTACTTTGCACGAACCTTATGATGCAAGAGAAATTACATTGAGAAATGTACCGGCTTCATTTTGTGAAATGATTAGTAAAGCCATGTTAGGAAGCGCTAAACAAAAAGCAGATGCGGCAATTATGAATTCAGGCAGTGTGAGGGTTGATGACATGCTTAGTGGGAAGCTTAGTCAATATGACATTTTACGTGCATTGCCTTATGGTGGAAGTGTATTGGAAATGGATATAACGGGAAATCTTTTGAAAAAAATTTTGGAAGTTGGATGGAAGAATCAAGGCTCAGGAGGTTTTCTGCAATGGGCTCAAATAAGTCGAACCAAGAATGCAGAATGGTTGATACATGGAGAGCCAATTCAAGTTCAAAAAAGTTATCACATTGCGATAAATGATTTTCTTTTAACTGGTCAGGAAAAAAATTTGGATTTTTTAACTCCGAACAACCCTGAGATAACAAATGTAAGCCAGGTAGTCAATTACGATGCCAATGATTTGCGTAAAGATGTCCGGTTGGCGGTCATAGATTATTTAAAAAAGGGTGGGAGGTAAGCCATTCGGAAAATTGAATGAGTCTTATTACTTTTGTCAAAACGAATAAAATGGAAAACACAAAATTTAATTATCGATTTACTGCAATTTTACTTGGACTTGCTGCGATTATGATCAATGCCGGTTATCTAATGCGTCCGGTTCAATTGCAGGATGCATTTAATTTGGCTTCTTTACTAACAGCACATGACAACCAAACTCTGTTTATCTGGTCCTTTAGGGTGCTGGTTTTTGGCGTTTTTTTAGGAATCATGGGATTGTTTTCTTTAGGCAGCTTGTTGCGCATTTCGCCTACCCATCCAATCCTCAATCCAGGTATCATTGTCTGTTGTCTGGCATTGTTTGTCGGTACAACGGCTGAAGCATATTTTATGCACATGGGAGCTTGGGCCGGATGGAAAGCATCTACACTGCCAGCTGTAGAACAAGAACCATTTGTTAAAACGCTGGAGGTAACTTATGAATGGGTATTGTGCCTGAGGAGAATGGGATATATGTTTTTTTGTCTTGGATTTTTACCACTGGGAATTGGAATAATAAGAGATACTTTTTTGCCAAAAGGCTTGGGATATTTTGCCGTGATTTTTGGAGTAGCAGGAATAACTATTATGCTTATTTGGGATTCCAGTACCGCATTTTACGAGTATGTACGCTATGCTTATACCTTGTTTTTTGCAATTGTTGCATTTTATCTTTTGAAAAAATAATTTTGATATAATATTCACTTGCTTAGTGCAATAAAAAAATCCCCGATTGCAATTTACAATCGGGGATTTTTTATTGATTGAAGTCTTCAAAATGAAACAATCGTAGTTTTATTTTTTATCAGTCTCAGGAGCTGAGCTCACATTCATGTCCCGGACACAAACATATTTACCATCTCGCTTTTGGAAATAGGACATGTAATGTCCTTTTTTTACTTCGGCACCTGCAGGATTCATAACGGTCCATGAACCGATTTCAACTGCTGTATTACCTTCTGCAAACAGATCAACTACTTTGTACACATTGTAATTGCCGGTCGTATCTTTTGCAATTCCTTTTGCAATTTTATCTTGAATTGCAGCTTTTCCGGATGCAGGTTCTTCATTCCGGCTGTAACTAATTGCATCATCACTATAATATGCAGCAACAGCAGCGGCATCTTTAGCTTTTTCAGCAGCAGCAAAAGCATCTTCCATTTTTTGAATTTCAACTTTTAATTGATCCATATCAATCGCTTTAGGCGGTTCAACCGGAGCAGCACAAGAGCACAATAACAAAGTCATCATACTTAAAAAGGCATAAATTTGGTTTTTCATAAATATTGTTTTTAATTGTTTTGTGCAAGATATGGATTATTTAATAGATGTCTTGTCAATTCCATTTATTTGGAATTTATTTCCGATTATTTAAAATATTTTATCAAGCTATGTATGGAAACTAAAGTCCAACAAGCTTCCAATAAAATAAATGGAATATAATTTAGCAATATGGACGCAAAACATGCTAAACTTGCTCCACCGGTGTTTAATAAAAGATAACTTAAACTTTCCTTTTGGATTAAACCACGAAGATTTAAGAAAAAGGCTAGGAGCAGGCAGCTAACACCTATAAATCCAATCCAATCAGTAAGGTTCATATTATTATGATTAAAAATAAAAGATCATTTAGCAAATCAATGAGTTTCTATGATGTTTGCAATATCATCAAATTCTATAGCATACAGCATTAATATTCATGCCAGCACCTACAGAAGCAAACAATACCAAATCTCCTTTGGATAAAGAAAAGCCTTCCAAATTTCCTTTGCGTACGGTATCAAATAAAGTTGGAACTGTAGCAACAGAGCTATTACCAAGTTTGTGGATATTCATGGGAATTGTACTTTCTGGAGTTTTGTCAATGCCATACGCTTTGTATAAATTTTTAATAATGGCTTCATCCATTTTTTCATTTGCCTGATGTATAAAAATCATTTTTACATCCCTGATGTTTGCTTCTGCTCTTTCAAGGCATTCTTTCATAGCTGCAGGAACATAGGTTAAAGCAAACTCATAAATTTTACGACCTTTCATTTTAATAAATCGCATCCTTGGATCCGAATGAGGAAAGTAAGATTCTCCTAAATTCAAAAAATAAACTTCGTCCATACTATAGGTTGCACTTGCAGAACTCAGTATTCCGCTTCCATTTATTGAATCGACTTCCAGATTTTCTACAATGCAAGCACCCGCACCATCCGAGTAAATCATGCTGTCACGATCATACACATCAATAACTCTGCTCAGTGTTTCAGTTCCAACCACCAAACATCTTTTAGCGATTCCTGCTTTTAAAAAAGCATCTGCCTGAATCAAACCTTGAATCCAACCGGGACAGCCAAATAATACATCGTAAGCTACGCAATGGGGATTTTTTATCTTAAGATTGTGTTTGATGCGGGAAGCCAAAGAAGGAACCATGTCTGATTGGTTCGTGTGTTTAATGACATTTCCAAAATTATGTGCTACGATTATCTGATCTAAAGATTCCGGATCGATGCCACTTTCATCTAAAGCATCTTTGGCAGCAAAAGTGCCAATATCAGATGTATTCATGCCGGTTGGAGCATATCTACGTTCTTCGATTCCTGTAATTTGCCTGAATTTTTCAACTACGACAGATGGATCTGTTTCAATGCGAGTTTTATTTTCATCAAAAAAATCATGTACAGTAAAATCCCGGTTTGTTTTTATTATAGGTGGAATAAAGCATCCGGTTCCGGTAATTACTGTTTTATTAACTAAAGTACTCATGAATAATAGGATAATTCGGAAAATGTGGAATTAGTTTGCATGCACGTGTAAGTATGGCCATGTTTTGAGACCTACTTCCAATGACAACTCCAAATATATAGCTAAAATGATACAATTCCGTGAAAATTCAACGAATCGGAATATTGGTATTTATTATTGTTATATCCGAACAGTTTACCAATAGTATACTATTTGTTCTGTATTTAAAATTAGGCAACTATATAAGTAAGATCTACTTGATAAAATTTTATTTGCAATTTTTAAGGATGGATTCAATGGTCATTATGCATCAAAACTACCTTCCTTGAAATCGTTGATTCTTTATTTTGAAATACAATATAATAGCTTCCTGCTTTAAATAATGACATATCAATTGCATTGTTTTCAATTTTTGTTTTTATTTCGATTCCACATAGATTGTAAACAGTAATTTTATGAAATGGGCCACCAACATAGTTAAAGACACCATAACTTGGATTTGGATATATTTGTACGGTATTTGCTTCAATATTTATTGAATTAGAAAGAAGAAAGCAAGCGATACTGTCTGTAGAATACATGATTCCATCTCCTTGAAAACATCGCAGATATCCTCCCGGTGGTGGGTCAACAAAATCTGGCCTGGGAAATAAATAGCGGTTATTTCCGATACCTTCTATGTTGATTCCATCCATTCTACATGCAAATGAACCTGTAGTCCTTACAAATTGAACTTTTCTAATACTTCCTGAAATGTTTATGAAACCGGTTGAATCAATTACGGTTTGAATATAACTTTCATTTTTCGGGCAATAGCTCGTAAGCGTATCCAATCGAGATAAGTTGAAATCATAGAGAATTTTAAATTCATTTGATTTGGTATCGAACCGTGTAACTCGATTATTAAAATAACACAGGATATGCCTTGAAACAAATTGAGAAGAGTCTAATTTTCCATTATCAAAGTAATAATATCGCTCCGCGTAAATACCGCAGGATTTATTATCAATTAGGGTATCTTTTGCTTTATGTATTTTTATCAAGGATCCCCTGTCCCAAGGTCTTATGGTTTCCTGATCAAAAAACCACATGACAGGGCCTTGCCAATGTTGGCTCATCAACGGAATACAGGAAAGTAGGAATGTAAAAATAATAATAGATTTTACCATATGTGTTGCGTTGAAAAATAACTTTCTATTCAAACTACTTCTAGTAATATAAAAAACTTGAATACTATTTCGTAAAAACCCTTTCTATTAAAACAAATATACAGTATTGTAAGGATTCTTGTAGATACTTTGAAAGGCAAGTCAAAGGAAATTAAAAAATGTATTATTATCTGACAAACCGATACGCTAAGGAAATCCCAATTACCTTGTTTTTTATAGTAGCACCCTCTTCTCTAAAAGAAGAAATATTAGCCAATCCTAAATTGTAACTCAGTCCGATTTGGATGAATTTTAATTCGATCCCGGCAGTGACCGTCAAGCCAAGATCCAATCGGCGAAGATGATCATCTTCCTCATCAGAGCCCCAGGAAATATCTTCATCTTCCTTTTCAGTATTTCCTTGAAAAGTAAATTCGGTTTTAGTTTTCCCATAGATCCCAAATCCGAAGTATGGCCCTATGCTCCCGTAAAATTTTAATTTTCCAGCAGGAATGCTGACTTTAGCATTTATTGGAATGTCCAAATAATATAATCTGGTTGAAGCTTTAAGCTTGATGGTTTCACCCAAAAAAGTATCTTCCACCATTTCTCTGTGACCTTTGGTAGACAAGAGTAAACCCGTTTCAAAGGACAACATATTACGTATAGGAATTTCCGCAATAGCACCTACATGAATTCCTGATCTCCATTTGTAATCTTCGCTATAAGTTTCATGGTCGTCTTTTACAAAGAAGTTAGATAAATTTAATCCTGCTTTTACACTAAGTGTTTGAGTGAAAGAGCTCGTAGAACAAACGACCAGCATCATGAGAATTTGAAGTAATATTTGATTTTTCATAGGAATGGTTGGTTTTATTTTGACTTTAAATGTAATAATAAAAACGATTAACTGTGTTTTTTCCAGTATTTTTTTCCATAGCTGCAGAATATTTCTTCACCTGCGAAAATGTCTCTTAGAGCTAAGAGGCAAACTTTATCCGTGGAATCAAGGGTTATTACTGCATTGTTATTAAAACTTGATTTAATTAAACCTTTTGCATCATTAGCATATTTGGCAAAGCATTTTGAATTCATTGAATCCAGAATACTGCCATCCAATAAATTGATGAAGTATCTGTCTTTTCCTTCTTTAACTCTTTTTTTTATTTCAGCCTCATTTAATATTTTTCCTTTGTAAATTGCAATGATCTCATCTTTATCAATATCGATGGCGGTATACAAGCCAAAACCAGCGTCCGGAATTTGCGATTGGCTTTTGTATAAATAGGTATATTCTGAAGCTTCTATTTTAATGCACATAGGCTGTTCTGTTTTATAGATTAAGTTAACGGTAATATTTAATTAATAAAACTGATTTTATCGCAGGTAAAAAATAGACCGATTTTTATTTTAGAAAATTATACGAGGCTAAACCTAAATATTAACTAGTATCAACCAACTATCAACATCAACTGAGCATTGTATTCTATGTTTCGAAGGAAAAAAATTGTTCAATGGATCAATTCTTAATCGCCAACCTGCGCGCATATAAGTTTCTAGCATAATTGCAATGACCCAAGGAAAAGGAACTGTTCAATAATGAATGCTTAATTTTCACTATTCAAAGGACACTCAACTAGCACCTAACCAAAATCAACTATCGAATCAAACTCAAATCACCTTTCAAATCTAAAATTTCACCATTATTTAAAAGAATCTTGGCATAATACACATAGACGCCGGGATTCATTTTCTGATTGTTAAAACTGCCATTCCACCCGGTCTCGGCGTGGTTAGCAAGTGCGTTTTCAGTGGAAAAAAGAAGTTCGCCCCAGCGACTGTAAATTTGAAGTAATTTAATTTGCATATCATCGCTACCGATGACATAAAAATAGTCATTGATGTTGTCTCCATTTGGCGTAAAGCTATTGGGAACATAGACCTTGCTCTCTTTTCGTACTCGAATAAATATGGAATCTAACGATTTGCAATTTCGTTCGTCGGTGCTTAATGTGTAAACCCATACATCTCGATCGGTAAACCATTTAATTTCTTCACAATTAGTGCAACTTGTCAGTTGGTTTGGAATCCACTGAATTATTTGGGGCTTGCGATTGTAATTCAATTTTAAATTGAATTCGGTATTGGCATTAACTTCAAGGTCATTTCCTAAATCTGTAATCAATTCCTGCGGATTGTTGAGATCAAATTGCAAGGTATCTGTAACACAACCTAGACTATCTTTAACAGATATTTGATAATTTCCGGGTTTTAAATTGGTAACAACAGATTGCTCGCCTACAGCTAAATTATTAATCCATAGGGTATATGGTTTGCCGAAATCAAATGTATTCATAATACGAACTTGTCCATCGTTTGAATTAAAACAGCTAATTGAATCAATACTGATTTGCAATTTTAACGGAGTGTAATTTGTTTGTATATAGACTAAAGAATCGCAACCTTTACTGTTTATGAATTTCACACTGTCAAGGCCTGATTTAGTAAATAAACAGCTAGTCTGAGTCTGATAACTGGTATCAGATGCAACAAATTTAGTTTCAATAATTATCAAACTGTCGCAATAAGTGCCGTTTGTCCTAAAAGTATCAATTTTTTGTTGATTGATATCGCAAGTCTTTTTAAATTGATAAGTGGTGTCGGATTTAACAAGATCTATTTTTGTGGTAATAATACTATCACAGCCATCCCGATTTGTAAGAGTTGAAATGTTAACTCCAACTTCATTTATTTTACAAGTGAATTTTTGAATCAAAATACTATCGGACCTTAATAGTCCAGTTTGTGTTTGAATAATACTGTCACAACCATATTGATTTTTAAAGATCTGAATACTTATTCCGGTATCCGAAGGATAACAGCTATATGCAGAAATAATTCTGTTTTGACTAGGATCTAAAATAACATTTTCAACGACGGTACTGTCGCATCCAAAGCGATTTTTAAATTTACTTATTAATTTGCCGGCTTTCGATGGGTCACAGGTATGAGATTGGATAAACAAACTGTCTTCCATAAGGCTTAAATGCTCTGTGATTATAAGGCTATCGCATAAGCTGGTTGTGATAATTAGGGTATCGGTAAAAGAATTTACCAAACCACATTCAAATGATTGTATGTGTGATATGGTCTGAGGCGAGAAAAGTGTTTGTGTTGTAACAATGCTGTCGCATCCGAATTGATTTTTAAAATTTATAACCTTAGTTCCTCTTTGTGTGCTGTCACAACTGGTATTCACTAAAAAAATAGAATCTTTTCGTAAAGGTTGATGTTCCGTAATGATGATTGAATCGCAATAGCTGCCTTGTAGAACCAGGGTATCAAAACTTAATTTATTATAAGTGCAAGAGAAATCCTTAAGTTGTGTTATTTGTATCGGATGAATTTCATAAGTATTTATAACAATTGAATCGCAGCCCTCTACATTTATATAAAACAAACTATCCGATTGCTTCTGCAGCGAATCACAGGTATTAAAAAAGAAGCGACTCGTATCGCTATATACTTTACGAGTGTTGATAATTACAATACTATCGCATCCTGCGATTTGAAAATTTAAAGTATCTGACGTATTTTTAGAAATTGTGCAAGATGTTAAATTTACAATTGAAGTATCGCTGCTTTTGCGGTTTATAAATTGAGCCTTGGTACTGTCAATGTTTCCACATCGATCTTTTGCATAAAAGGTAACGTCCAAAGGAGATTTTGTTGAATCGCCTTTGAAATTGTTGGTCCACAAAACCGTATCGCATTCGTCCTTTGCTTCTGCATAAGCATGGAAGTACAACCAGAATTTTAAAGAATCCTGCCAGGCACCGTTGCAATTTAAATTTCTGTCTTCAGCAACTTTGATGATTTTAGGAGCACTGGTATCAAACACAATGAAATTTCCGAATACGCTGGTTTCTTGTCCACAGTGATCCTGCGCAATGAATTCTACTAAAATGGTATCACATGCTTTTTGTGGCAGATGATCGTAGGTGTTACGCCAGCTAATTTTACCACATTCATCAAAAGCAGTTGCATTGCCATTGTTTTTTATCCAATCTGCAAATTGTTTTTGCACATCACTGTTGCAACTTACACGCGCATCAACGGGTGCCTTTTTAATTTCCGGAGGCGTTTTGTCTGCTATGGTAATTATTTGCTCTTCCTGAGTAAGATTTCCACAGTCATCACGAATATCCCATTTACGGGTGATTTTTTTAGTGCATGGGTCTATGAGTTCCAGGATTTCTTTAAAAGTAAAATCCGGACTTAAATCACAATTATCGTTTACATTGAGTACCGGAACTTTGGGAATGTCTTTATCACATTCTATTTCCACATCATCTGGTGGGTTATTTACAATAGGTGCTTCTTGATCGCCAGGGCATTCAAAAATATGAATATCATCCAGCAAGGTACCACCCCACTCACTGCCACCAATGCTGCTGAATTCCATTTTGGCTGTAGGTGCTAAAGCCATAAATTCAAAAGTCACTTTAAACCAAAACACACTTCCATCCACTGAGACAGTCCAATTACCAGTTAACCAGGCTCCACCAGCAATTTTTAAGGTGCCGGTTGATGTATAACCGGTCCCGTTTTGAGCGGTCCAAAATTCAATGCGATACATATTACCGGGAGTAAGTCCGGTAAGATTGTATTCAATTGCTCCAAATCCAGGCGAACCGTGTAAGTCAATAAAATTTGATCTGCCATTTGGATTGCCTAAAGTAAGATTTCCAAAAAAGGCATCTTTGTAATCGATAGTAGCCCTCGTGCAGGTCCAACCACCAAAAAAATCTCCGGCCGAATATAAAATTAAACCTCCAGGAGGCGGTAATGGGGGTTCCTCAAAATCAAGATTTGGAAAAAACAGCTCAGTGTATTGTCCACAACAACAATTTCCACCCGATGGAACATTCACCTTATAGGCCTGTTGAGCACTTAAGGCTGAACTCACTACATGTATTAAAAATATATATAGAATTTTCAACAGGACTTATTTTCATTACGAAGATAGATCTTTAGGGGAAATGATGCAATTCTAATATGCATCTGTTGTCAGATAAAAAGTTGTAAGTCTTTAATCTGTAGGGAAATTGGTGGTTGATAAATAGTGGAGGATTTTTTTTAAACAAAACACCTAAAATTGAAACTGCTGTGTGGCTTTATACTATTTTTCAATTTCCGCAGCTATTAAAAAATAAGGCTTGACATCGTAACAATGTCAAGCCTTTCGAAAATACTGATTTTGGAATTTATTTCTTGCGAATATCTCGAAGGATATTCATGGATTCATAAACATACATGTCTTTATTCAGACTTTTTAGGAAATCGTCATTGCGTGCAATTTTTGATGAATCGGTTTGAATGTAAGCTAAATCTTCTTGCAAGTTTTCAACTTTCATGTTACTGATAGCTTGATCTCCTATTTTTTCAAATTTCTTGATTTCTTCTTTGCGCTGATTGATAAAACTTTTATACTTATTTATTTCAAGATTTACCTCAGTCTCATCACGACTTTTTGCTAATCGTTTGGCATTTTCATCGATCAAGCCAAATACTGGATTAGAATTAATTCTTTGTTTGCTTTTACTTGCGACTTCTTCTAAATTGTCAATCACAAAAGTATTTGGAGAAAAATTTTGTTTATCTATAATATCATAAGGCAATGGATGTTTGTATTCTTTTTCACCATTTACTATGTAGCTGTATGTGTCTGGCAATAAAATATCTGGTTCAACACCTTTTAACTGAACGGATCCTCCACTTACCCGGTAATATTTTTGAATGGTTACTTTCATTTCACCCAAAGGTTTCATGTTTGAATTGTTGGTCAATTGATCTAAATTCCGGAATTGCTGAACACTGCCTTTTCCAAAAGTTGGTTCGCCACCAACAATAACAGCCCGTTTATAGTCTTGCAAACAAGCACTGATGATTTCAGAGGCCGAGGCACTGTTGCTGTTTACCAGGATCACCATGGGACCATCAAAAAACACATTTTTATCCGGATCGTTGTATGGCCTGATGCCGCGGCGGTCTTTTACCTGTACTACCGGACCTTCATCAATAAACAAACCGGACATGTCAACTACTTCTTGTAAACTTCCTCCTCCATTGTTTCTTAAATCAAGAATTAAACTGGTGGCGCCTTCTTTTTTCAATTTATTGAGCTCTTCTGCAATATCCTTTGCAGCTGATGGACTGTTTGGATCATTAAAATCCGCATAAAAACGAGGCAATTTGATATAACCAATTTTGTCGTCTTTACCTTCCTGTTTTAATAAGGCTGAACGGGCAAAACCTTCATCCATTATTACTTCATCTCGAACAATGGTAATTAATTTAATGGTTCCATCCTGTTTTTTAACTTTCAAAGTCACCTTGGTACCTTTTTTACCGCGTATTTTACTGACAACATCGTCGATGCGCATCCCCTTTATGTCAACCGGTTCCATGCCATCTTGCTGTACGCCCATGATAAGGTCATTTGCTTCCAACTCACCCTGACGTGCTGCTGGTCCACCTGGAACAATGGAGCTTACTTTTGTAAATTCTCGCTCTGTTTGCAATCTGGCACCAATTCCTTCAAGTTTTCCAGACATATTGATATTAAAATCTTCCTTCTCCTTTGGATTGAGGTAGTCAGTATGTGGATCGTACAAATGAATGAACGTATTTACATAAATTTCAAACCGATCTTCTCGTTTCAATTTGGACAAACGATCAAACCAAGCATCCATCATGTCTTTTACTTCTTTGTTGATATCCATACGGATGGAATCATCTGGTCGAGTTTTCTTTTCTTTTTCTAATTGTTGTAAATCTTCAATATATCGATTCAGTTTTTCATACTTAATGGATTTTCTCCAATAATCTTTCATTTCTTTATCGTCTGAAGGCCATTTTCTTTTATCAGCATCCAATTCAATTTTTTCATCTTTTGTAAATTCAAATGGCATGTTTATAAATTCTTCGTAGTATGATTTTGATTTGACAATTGCTTCATCTATTAATTTCAGCGATAAATCAAAAAATTCAAGTTTCCCTTCTTTAAAATGATCATCCAGATCATTTTTAAATTTTTCCATTTGTTTTACATCTTTCTGAGTGTAAAAACGTTTTCCAGGATCCATGTCTAC
Source organism: Saprospiraceae bacterium (assembly GCA_016787575.1). Classification (GTDB taxonomy): domain Bacteria; phylum Bacteroidota; class Bacteroidia; order Chitinophagales; family Saprospiraceae; genus Vicinibacter. The sequence continues at coordinate 193,715 of JAEUUO010000023.1, forward strand.
CAAAAATTCTTCAAAAGCTTTTTGAGAAAAAGCATCATCCACTACAGGTGGTGCATAATGAAAGCGTTGGGAACTTTCATAAACCAATTTTAATAAATGGCTTTCCTTGGAGTTTGGTTCTCCCTGAGGATGACTGCAATGCGCAGTAAAATAGACCAGGAAGAGACTCAAAGGAACTAACAGGAACCAGGCTTTTTTTGATTTCATTTTTTCTTTCATTTTGCAATTAATCTATTCAACCGATTTTAACTCAAATTCATTATCAGAAATAAACTGTTTTATAAAAAGTTTAACAAAGATGAGGAATTCCGGTTCTTATCCGGACAAAGATACTACGAAAACCTTCGTAATAAAAAATGTAATGCCTCCTTATTTTCAATAATTCGATGGGAATTGTCAAAATCGGGCATGGTGCATGCCTTATTTTTTCCATTCATTCTATAGCGATTATTGGCAACCAGATCGTATATACCATCTCGTAAACTTCTGGGAATCAGGTAGAAAACCTTAAAAATAAATCCAATTGTCCATAAATCAGCCAGCATTTGAATGATGGCATTTGATTTATGATAAAAGATTCCGTTTCGTATTAAAATTATAGAGTCCAATGGATTTTTCAGTCCTTGCATTTCCAATTCTTTGATCAATTCTGAATCTTTGGTTAAACTGCAAAATTTATATAAGGCTTTGACATCCCACTGTATCAATAATTTGACCCATCGATTGCAAAAAGCACAATTTCCATCAAAAAACACGATTCCTTTGGTACTTATCACAATGTATTGAAACAATTTTCAGCCAAGATTGATCTGAAAATCCTTATTTTTATTAGCACTATCGGCATTTCTATTCAATAGTGTCCAAAACCATTGGTTTCAATTAAAAGCGGCAATTGGATACATGCTTTGTTCCATTTGTCATTTTTCTGAATTTGAGTTGTATTTTGGTTGCTGAAAAACAAGCATGCAAGCTTACAAATCAAGCCTTTATTTTCTTTTCTCCCTGCTGACTTTGGCGGCTTTTTACAATTATCAGGATATCATATTTAAAAGACCTCAATCCATTCACAAATGGCGTCAATCTGATGGAGCATCTCTGGCTCTGAATTACTACCAGAATGGCATGCATTTTTTTCAGCCTCAAACACACAATCTCACTTCCGATAATAGGCATAGCAGTGCCAATTGTCCAAGCGAAGTTCCTATTCTCTATTATGCAATCGCATTGTTTTACAAGCTTTTTGGATATCACGATTATATTTTTCGAATTACCAATACCTTCTTGTTTTTTCTTGGTTTATTTTACCTCTTTAAGCTGTACCATTATTTATTAAAAGATGTGATTTGGGCCATCCTGCTTTCCCTATTATTTTTTACAGCTCCTGTGCTGGTTTATTACGGTAATAATTATTTAAGCAATACTGCTGCCCTGTCATTTGCTATTGTAGCTTGGTTTTATTTTATAAAATACTATTTTGAACGAAATCCAAAATTAATTTTTACTTTCTTGGTTTGGTTTTTTGTTGCAGCTTGTTTTAAATTAACTTCTCTGATTAGTTTGCTCAGCATTGCAGCCCTATTTCTATTAGAATGGATCCAATTAATTAAGTGGGATCGCGATGAAAAATTATTTAAATCACCCGCTCGTATATTGTTTTGGATGGTGTCATTTTTAGGCATCGTGTTTGGTTGGATTTTGTATGCCAGATCCTACAATCAGTTGCATGACAGTTATTATTTTTCAACCACTGGTTTTCCAATTTGGAATTTAAGCAAAGCGGAAATAAAAGGTGTTTTTGAAAATATTCAGACACTGTGGCTGGATCAGTATTTTCATTTTTCAGTTTATTTTTTATTTGCGATTTGTGCACTTTATCTTATTTGGAATTTTCGAAAAATCACAGTGCTGTTTAACCTTATTTTAGTATTTATTTTATTGCAGATTGTTGCATTTGTTTTATTGCAGTTTTGGACTTTTGCGGATCACGATTATTATGTAATTGATCTTTATATATTTCCAATTCTATTGATTGCATTTTTTTTTCATTCATTGAGTCTGCAATCCCCTCAATTTTTTCAATCCCGCTATTTAAAACTTTGCTTTACTATTTTTATTTTCTCCAACGTTGTATATGCCAGACAGGAATTGGCAGCTCGATATCAGTCGCCAATCAATGATTTTGACGCAAACGAAGCCATCTATACCGTAAGTCCTTATTTAAGACAAATTGGAATTAATCCTGAAGACAAAGTAATTTCAATTCCGGATGTAAGTCATTGTTCGTTATATCTTATGAACCAAAAAGGTTGGACTGAATACACAGATGCGCGATTCAACCGGGAATCAAAAATCGTTTACAATCAGGATAGCGCAGGCATTCAGAAATCAATTGAGCGGGGGGCTGTTTATTTAATTATCAATGGAATTTCTGAAATTACCAAAAAGCCTTACCTTAAATCATTTTGTACCCATTTAAAGGGCAGATACAAAAGCGTTTATATTTTTGATTTGAAAAATCCGCTAAGAAATTTTGACCCCGATCAACGCAAGTTGGAAAAAATTTACAGCTGCGATGCAGAGCAAAAATCCAGTGATAATATTTATTTTTTTAATCCAGCAGACAGCACCCAATTTGAATTTGCTCAAACGCAATCAGCGACCTATTCCCACAGTGGGAAATACAGTTCGAAATTGGATTCATCATTGCCCTACGGCATGACCCTTAAAATTCCTGATTGCAAATCAGGTACTTTTTTTAGTATCAGTGTATGGCGTAAAGCTGAAGCAAATTCTAAAGCCACTCTAATTGCTTCCAGCGGACCCAATCAATTTTACAAAGGGGATTGTGAGATTGTTGAACGTCAAGCAGACGGTTGGGAAAAATTGTTGATGCAATTTGAAATTTCTCAAAATCTCGAGGGTCAGGAGTTGAAAATTTATGCCTACAATCCTGAAAATCATGCTGTTTATTTTGATGATTTGGAGGTAAAGCAATTTAAAGCCTTTGATGTCAATTAAAGCAGTTGGCTATCAAGGTGCTTTGATAGGCAGAAGTATTGATTTTCTTTCAATAGGCCCAGCTCAAAAATTGTAAATTAAAGGGTTTGTGTAAGTTGCAATTTGTGATTTTAAAACAGAATCATTAGAAAATTAAAGGATTTTGGAACAGGATCATTTATTCAAATTCCTTTAAATCCATGAATGAATCAGTTTCAAGCATTACTTTTGAGCCGTTTTTTAAAAAAATTCAGATAAAATGGAAAATTTAGTCTATTTCTTACCTGCCTTTGGGGTGGTTGGTTTACTGTATATGATTTATTTGTATAAATGGGTATCTAAACAGGATGCCGGTGATGCCAAAATGCAGGGCATTGCAGGACATATTGCAGAAGGTGCAATGGCCTTTCTAAAAGCAGAATACCGGGTTTTGGCAATTTATGTTGCCGTAGCAGCCTGTTTATTAGGATTCCTTAGCTTTAAAGTAGACACAACCCATTGGACTATTGTGATTGCCTTTATATTAGGAGCACTTTTTTCCATCATTGCAGGCTTTATTGGGATGCGCGTTGCCACCAAGGCAAATGTAAGAACTACACAAGCTGCGAGAAGCTCCTTGGTAAAGGCGTTGCATGTTTCTTTTAGGGGTGGAACTGTTATGGGATTGGGAGTAGCCAGTTTAGCAGTTTTAGGACTGAGTATATTATTTGCCTTATTTTTCTATACGATCATGGGTGGCATGTGGGGTGGCTCCACAGTTAAAGGAATTCAATACGATGCCGTACACTCTATGACTATCATATTGGAGATTCTTGCAGGATTTTCATTAGGAGCTGAATCCATAGCTTTATTTGCCCGTGTTGGTGGAGGTATTTATACAAAAGCTGCTGATGTTGGGGCAGACCTCGTTGGGAAAGTTGAAAAAGGCATTCCGGAAGACGATCCACGAAATCCTGCTACCATTGCTGACAATGTCGGAGATAATGTTGGAGATGTTGCAGGTATGGGAGCGGATCTTTTTGGATCCTATGTAGCTACCGTTTTAGCGGCCATGGTTTTAGGGAATTATGTAATTCGGGACATGGGAGGTGATATAACTAGTATGGATTCTTTCAAAGGTTTGGGGCCCATTTTATTGCCTTTATTCCTGGCATGTATCGGATTGATCTTTTCAATTTTTGGAAGTTTCTTTGTTAAAATAAAAGGGGAACAAGCTGGTGCGAACGATGTCCAATATGCTTTAAATATGGGCAACTGGGTTTCGCTTGCATTAACTGCAGCAGCTGCTTACTTCTGCATTGATATGCTATTGCCAGAAAAAATGCAAATGGTGTTTTTTATGCAAGGAATTCATGAAGTGAGTTCGCTGAATGTGTTTTATGTGGTCCTCATAGGATTGTTCGTAGGAGCCTCTATCTCTTATTTAACCGAACATTATACTGCTTTGGGTAAAGGCCCCGTTGTTTCGATTGTAAATAAATCTGGTACCGGAGCTGCTACAAATATTATCGGTGGTTTGAGCAATGGGATGTTGAGTACTGCCGGTCCGGTGTTAATTTTTGCTGCAGCAATTTGGATAAGTTATTCATTGGCAGGTTTTTATGGTGTTTCTATCGCTGCATCTGCAATGATGGCAACTACAGCAATGCAATTGGCCATTGATGCTTTTGGACCGATTGCAGACAATGCCGGAGGTATTGCAGAGATGTCTGAATTGCCAAAAGAAGTTCGTCAAAAAACGGATGTTTTAGATTCCGTTGGAAATACTACTGCTGCTATTGGAAAAGGATTTGCAATTGCATCTGCCGCTTTGACTGCTCTTGGATTGTTTGCAGCATATGTAACATTTACCGGTATCGATGGTATCAATATTTTTAAAGCGGATGTTTTGGCTGCACTTTTTGTTGGAGGGATGATACCTGTAGTATTTTCTGCGTTGGCAATGAGTTCTGTTGGTACGGCAGCTATGGATATGGTCAATGAGGTACGTCGCCAATTCCGGGAAATTCCAGGCATCATGGAAGGAACAGGGAAGCCAGATTATGGCCGCTGTGTTGAGATTTCAACGAAGGCAGCTTTGCAACAAATGATTTTACCGGGAGCTATTACCTTAATAAGTCCGATTATTATTGGTTTTGGTATGGGACCAGAAGCATTAGGTGCATACATGGCGGGTGTTTGTGTGAGTGGTGTCGTATGGGCAATTTTTCAAAACAATGCCGGAGGATCCTGGGATAATGCTAAAAAATCTTTTGAATCAGGAGTAACAATTGATGGAGTCGTGTATCACAAAGGATCAGAACCCCACAAAGCAGCCGTAATTGGCGATACTGTTGGAGATCCTTTTAAAGACACTTCAGGACCATCAATGAATATTTTGATTAAATTAACCTGTTTAGTAGGATTGGTATTGGCTCCGATATTGGGTGAAATTTATGGAGTGCAGCACAATCAATCTAACAAAGAAAAAACAGAACAAATTCTTCAAAACACACCACCTGTTCAACAAAAATAGGTGGTTCATTAAGCCATTGAATTGGGTTTTTTACCCGATACAATTTACGGATGAGTTCGAAAAAAGCAATCGCCGTTCAGGTGAGTTGGCTCAGTATCGTTTCCAACTTTACCTTAGCTATCATTAAATGGCTGGTTGGTTATTTTGGAAATTCTTACGCACTGATTGCAGATGCCATTGAATCGACTACTGATATTTTTTCCTCCATTCTTGTTTTGTTTGGTATACAATACGCACATCGTCCGCCGGATAAAAATCATCCATACGGTCACGGCAAACTTGAACCGCTTATAACTTTTACTGTCGTTGCATTTTTAGTTTGCTCTGCTGTTGTAATTGCGATTACTTCCATTGGCAATATTCAAACACCACACCAAATTCCTGAATCGTATACCCTCTATTTTTTGGCTGGAATTATTTTAATTAAAGAACTCATTTACCGGCAGATTAAAATTAAAAACAAGCATGTTAAAAGCAGTTCATTAGCAGCAGACGCATGGCATCATCGGAGCGATGCAATCACATCAGCAGCAGCATTTATTGGAATCAGCATTGCTTTGTATCTGGGTCCCGGATATGAAGCTGCAGATGATTGGGCAGCCTTAATTGCTTCAGGATTTATCCTTTACAATGCGTATCTGATTTTTAGACCTGCATTGGGAGAAATTATGGATGAACATGTTTACGATGATTTAATTGAAGAAATCAGAATCCTTTCCATGCAAGTCCCAGGAGTTCTTGGAACTGAAAAATGTTTTGTACGAAAATCAGGCATGCATTATTTAATCGATTTGCACCTGATTGTAAATGGAACGATCACAGTACATGAAGGACACAGCATCTCTCACAAGTTAAAATCACATTTATTAGAAGAATTACCTCAAATTTCTGATGTATTGATTCATGTTGAACCCGCAGAATAGGGAGAAGAGAGGAAGTCTATAGCAAAGAAGTCTGTAGAAAATGCTGCAATGCTGCAATGCTGCAATGCTACAATGGTTCAATGCAATTAATAATAAACATTGTAAAATTGTAAAATTGCAGAATTCCTCTTATCCTCTTTTCATCTCCTCCTCTCTTCCAACAGTCATTATCCAAGCAACTCTTTTACAATAGCCGAAATGGCTTTCCCATCAGCGGCGCCTGCAAGTTTTTTTGATGCCATTCCCATCACTTTTCCCATATCCTTGGCATCTTTTGCGCCAGTTTCTGCAATGATTTCCTTTAAAATTGACCTTAACTCATCAGGACTCATTTGGGCTGGTAAGTACCGCTCAATAACTTGGATCTCTTCCCGCTCAACGGAAGCTAAATCCTCACGTCCTTGTTTTTCATAAATTTCAAGAGATTCGCGACGTTGTTTTACTAGTTTTTGTAAAATCTGAATTGATTTATCATCGTCAACCGGTTTGCCGGTGCCATCTGTATTTGCCAATAAAATAGCAGCTTTAATCGCCCGAATCGCACGCAAGGCTTTTTGGTCTTGCGCTTTCATAGCTTCTTTTAGATCGTTATTGATTTTGTCCGTAAAACTCATGGCTAAAATATTTATGTGTGCATAAAACAAAACAAATCCCAAAAGGTTCAAAATTAATGGACTGACTTGTTGCAAAATATTCCATTTTCAAACACCGAATTCATGATTAGCCAATTATAAATCGTAATTTTCCATCCTAAATTATTAATAGACGCGTTCCCAATTCTTAATTTTTAATTCTTAATTCTTAATTAAAAATGCAGCATCTCCTGGTACTTAGTAAAGACAGCAAATTAAATAAACTGATTGGTGCTATTCCAATGGATCAACTGCATCAAACAGGAATTAAATCTGATTTAAGAGAATATTTAGTTGGTTCGATTATAAGTCAGCAACTATCAACAAAAGTGGCAAAAGTCATTCAGGATCGTTTTTTAGCATTATTTAAAAATAAATTTCCTACAAATAAGGCAATTTTAAAAATGGAGGATGAAAAATTGAGAGCGATTGGATTGTCCTATCAAAAATTATCCTATATAAAAAATATTGCTGCATACTTTGAAGAAAACAAGTTGCATCGCACCAATTGGAATGAATTATCAGATGAAGAAATTATGAAACTGTTAATTCAGATAAAAGGCGTTGGTCAATGGACAACTGAAATGGTTTTGATGTTTGGCCTAAGCCGACCGGATGTTTTTTCTCCCGGAGACTACGGCATTCAGATGGCAATGAAAAAATTGTACAAGCTGAATCTGGAAGGAAAAGAGCTGCAAAAGAAAATGATCCAAATTGCAGAAAAATGGAGGCCTTATCGTTCGCATGCTTGTATGTATCTTTGGGCTTGGAAAGATTCTAAATAAAATTTTAATTATGATTGCTGCGCATCAATTGGACGAAACGATACTAAATTTTGAAAACAATGCAAAGGAATTGGATAAACTGTTGGACCATGTCCAGGAGAAGCAAAGTTTATTAATCGATATCCTAGTCGGAACCCATTCCGAATTGCTAACGGAGGATGAAATGGATTACCTTCTGTTTTTGTTTTTGGGAATTTATGGAACCTTTCAAAGGCAAACAGAAATTCCAATCTTTAGCGAACAAGAAATTGCAAAAGCAGAAGAGTTTAGTTGGCAAATCATTAATGACAATAATGATTACAATAAAGCCATGGATCTATTTTTTGCATCCATTCCGGAAGAAGATGTCATGGATTTTATAGATCTTTCCATAGCACCGGATGACGAAAATGAAATTAAAGTGACCGATCCAGGTCGTTTAATCATGCTGGCAGTATTAACAGCCTTGACAAAACTTTTAATCCAAGATTAAGCTGCTGAAATTATTTTATAGTATTAAATGAAATTATTATACGCTTTCACAGGCAAAGTTTTTTGCTTTGACAGCCTTAATATGTTGAATCCTCTAATAAGTCTGTTGAAAATAGATTTCCTAGTTGATTAAAAAAAGCAACCAAGTAAAATATTAAAAAACCGGGAAATACAATGACCCACCAGGCTGATGGATTGCTTCTTGCAGTAAACAAAATACCACCCAGGCTAATTTCATTGATATCAAATCCAATTCCGATAAAACTCAAGCTCGCCTCTAACAATATAATGTTTGCCAATCCAAAGGCAAGCACAGGAATTAAATCTTGCAAAACTTTTGGTAGCACATGTTTAGAATAGACCTTCCATCCGGATTGCCCAATGGCTATTGCAGCTGTGATGAAATTTTCATTTACTGCTTTTAAAGTAAATGCTCTGGCATATTTTACCAAATAAGGAATTACAATAAAGGCAAGCATGCATGCAAATTGCAATTGATTTGGTTGGTGAATTATTTGTAATAATATCAATAGAATGAGTAATACAGGAATTGATTTCATTACTTCAAGGTAGCGAAGACTCCAGGCATCTAAAATAAACTTAAGCTGGGGCTTAAAATTTCGTGTGAAAAAACTAAAAACAAAGCAGCAAATTGAAAGAAGAAATAAAAGCATTAGCTGCTGAGGGAATGCACGCCACTCCAAACAAATTGAAATTGAATAAATGCCAGCTAATAAAGCAATTAAGAAAAAAACAATAGAGACGAAGGACATGGATTGATACCGATTGCTGTGAAATACAAATAGCGAACCGATTAACAAAGCAGGAAATAAAGAAATCAGTAAGGTAATCAATGCAAGGCTTACACTTTTCTTAAATCCAGCAAAGCAAGCAACAAGCAGATCTTTTCCTAAATCATAAGAACCTAAAATAAATTTGCTTCCATCTTTCATGAGAGCACCCGGTTTTAACCAGGCAGATTCAGGTTCAAGTTTTTGAGCATCCCTGTATAAAATGGGCCACCAAACAAAATCATAACTTAAATTTCGATAATCCCCTTGAGCGATTTGGTTTAAATCATAAGCCAGATCACTTTTTGATGTATTTTCTTTGCTCCATAAAAAGCAGTAAAATTCCTTTTTATAAAAGCATAAAATGGGTTTGCTTCCTATTATGAAATCAGCTAAAAGGAATATAAAAATCAGTGTATGAATCGAACTGCTGATCCAAAAATGATTTTTCCAAAATTGAGTATATCTAATTTTCCAATTCATTGTTTGGAATTCAATTGCGGATTGTATATACGATACAAAATATCTGAGATCAGGAATCCTAGAATTGTAAAAGTTGCACCAATAAATAATAAAAATTGAACCTGTGGCCAATCCCGGACAGTTATAGAATGATACATCAATCGACCCAAACCCGGAACGCTGAAAATCTGTTCGATGATAAGTGAACCCGATATCAACATTGGAAATAAACTTCCAATCCAGGCAATTACAGGCATCATTACAACCGGATAGGCTTCTGATTTTAAGGCTTGTTGATAACTCATTCCACTGCTTAATGCACGAATCCAATAAAATTTATGGGTTACTTCTTCCATGCCATTTTTTACCAATCGGCTGAGGTAGGCAATGGATGGAAGTACAAAACAAATCAAGGGTAAAATCATAAATTCAGGTTGCTTCAACCAAACAAGCCATGGATTTGGATTCTCTAAATTTTGCATGCCACTTGGAAATAGTTTCAACATATCCGGATTTGCAAACATTAACAACAACAAACTTGCTAACCAAAAGACAGGAACCGCATGAATCCAAATAAAACTGTTGTTTACGATAGTTAAAATCCATGAATCAGGATATAAAACGGATTGGCGACCCAACCATAAACTGATAAACAAAATCATTAAAATTGCTGGCAATTGTAAACTCAAAGACCAGGGAAGTGCTTGCAAGAATTTTCCAAATACAGCTTGTTGATCGACCACTGATTTTCCAAAATTTCCGGAAGAATAATTGAATACTAAATTATGAAATGAATTCTCATGTCCATTCCATTTAAATTTGGGATACAGACTCAATGTTTGGGATGAATCAGGAGTTGAAGGAATCCAACTAAAATAAAAAACTGGCTCCGGAGTCAGGTTGTGAAAATCGGAATTTTGTTCAAATGCATTTTCTGCTTGCATGATTTCATGATATGAGCCCGGAATTAAGCGAATTAACCAACAAGATAAAAACAAGATAAAGCCTAAACTGAATAAGCCACTTAGAACTCTCTTAATGATAAAGGAAATCATGAATTGCAAATATCAGTAATTTCAGTTGAATAATTATATTCTGATTTGGCATCTGGATTTACATCCAAAAATTTCGCTCCAAGGGTTTGTCAATGCAAGCATTGTAAGTATGTAGGATAGCTTAATCTTCTTTAATTAAGTTAAAAGAAACACAATTGCCATACTGCTTCTTTCTTTTTGGAGAAATTAAATAGTACGATAGAATGCACGACTGGTTTCTGAATTGTAAGAATTTTACAGCTTAGCTTGCTATTTAATCAGGCTTCATACTTATGGAGGTGCGATTTTGCTTGTGCAAGCAATTCAATGCTTTTCTGGATGCGTTTGATTCTCGTTTCTTCCCGTTTTGCCTCCAGGATGTAATTGATGTATTCCCGTTTATGTGAATTTGAAAAAGCATTAAAATTTTTCTTGGCTATCGGATTTGCATTTAGTGCTTTTAGGAATTGTTCAGGGACCACAATGGCTTCATCCGGAATTTTCTTAACAGTTTTTGGGATTTTAATTCCTTGTTCGTTGAGCATCATGGCTTCTTTGATGCATTTTTTTAAAATTGATTTAGAAGGAAGATCTTTCAAACTTGTAATTTTTCCAAAATCTCCCATGGCCGTCTTTCCTTTGTCGGTTAATAAATTGCTTGAATTAGTCATCAGTTTTTCTTTCCAAAAACCAAATGCACAGTGTTGTTTGAATGCAGCCATGCTGCATAGAATTTCTCCTTTATACAAAAAATGAGGAAAACTCCATTTCATGGTTTCCTGACACTCCGGACAAGTTGTATGGACAATCATCCTTATGTAGTTTAGAATTTCTTGCGCAAATTCAGCTGATTTTAAAATATAGGCATCGATGCGCGGATCCGTATTTAACATATTTAACAATTAAAATATAATCATGTAAAATTAATAAGATTCTAAAACTTGATTTTGAATATTCGCAATTTGAATATATTTATCATCAAATTTTATAAATCTAAATTCTGTATCAACGACTTCTTCATAAAAGAAAATTTAGGCCTTGAACATTGCATCCAATTTGATGATTTTAACAAAGAATTTATTTTTCTGTTATACGTTTTTATAACAATAATAATTAATGCAATCTGCAAATTGTTGATGTAACTGGTAGGGAAATTTATTCAACTGAAATAAATACTTTTGCCAATCAATTGCTGGAACTATCGGGTAATTTATTTCCAAATAAAGGTATTTAAACAATGTAGAATTGTCCTTGGCAATTTTACAATCCATTGTGCAGCTATTAATCAAACAGCCTATCAGTCTAAAAGTCTATCAGCCTAACAGCCTAACAGCCTTCTTACTATTTCATTCTAAAAGCGACAAAAAAATAATTATTGGCGGCTGCGATCAATTCAAAATCCAGATAATAGCTTTCTCTGAAATTTTTAAACGCCAAATATTCATGTCTGGGCACTGTAAATTCATCAAACATCACGATGTCACCTGCTTTAAGATAAGGTGCAAGCATGGTCAATACATACAAGGTGGATGAATACAGATCGGCATCCATGTGGATTAATTTAGGAAGATTCCAATCAGCATCTTTTAAAAACAGCGGAACTGTTTTTTGAAAGAGCCCTTTATAAAATCGTACCCGATCGTCTTGAATATCAGGAAATTTAGATCCGGTACTCATGTCACCTGCTTTAAAAATACCCCATTCTTCTGGTAATCCTTCAAAAGTGTCAAAACCATGAAATCTCGATTCTGGATGTTTATTGTTTTGGACCCACCAGGAAAAAGAATGTCCTGCCGCTACACCAAATTCCAAATAAAGCAATGGTTTATCCATTCCATGATTCGAGAGTAGGTATTGATATAAATCGTAGCGCTTTAGATAATTCCAGTTTGATGAATAAAAATCATTAAAGGCAATTTTTGGATGACTGTGAACCCATTTCGAAATTCCAGACAAATGAACCAAATTCAACAAGAGTTTGGAAAAGGGTTCAAAAACAAGGTGGAGGCGTAACCTGATAAATAAAGCCTTGAGTTTTCGTATAATTGAAAGTTGGAAAGACATCTGTTTTATTGAAAACCAAAGATAGGCCTGAAAGAATTATCAGAAACCAGATACAATAATAATATGTTTGACGTTGATAACTTTGCATTTAAATGCTTCGTCAAGTCCATGAAAAAAAGAACCATATTTACAATCCTTTCAGCGGCTAGTATTCTGTGCCTGGCAGCTTATACCTATAATAAGGAGTTTGAAATTGCAAAAAACATAGAAATTTTTGCCAATGTCTATAAAGAAATCAATTCCAATTACGTAGACGAAACCAATCCCTCAAGCCTGATGAAAACCGGGATTGACGCCATGTTGCACCAATTGGACCCATTCACCAATTACATCTCTGAAGTCCAGATTGAAAATTACCGACTGGCATTTGAAGGCAAATACAATGGAATCGGCGTCCGTGCAAAACGGATCGGCGATTATGTTACTGTAACTGAGGTATATCAGAATTATCCTGCATTTAAGGCTGGGATTAAAGTGGGGGATCAGGTTCTGGCTGTAAATGGCCAGGATGGAAAAGGAAAAGAAAGCGAGGATTTGTTTCAAATAGTCCGCGGTATGCCAAAAAGCGAAGTTGAGTTTACCATTAAGCGTCCCGGGACAAAAGAAAAACTCAATCTTAAACTCATTCGGGATGAGGTAAATATCCCGAATGTGCCTTATTCAGGGATGGTTGATTCGGATGTTGGTTATATTTATCTGAGCACATTTACTGAAAATGCAGGCAAAAATGTTCGGGACGCCTTAAATAAGTTAAAAAAGGATCATCCTACCATGAAAGGCGTCATTTTAGATCTGAGAGAAAATGGGGGAGGATTGTTGAGTGAAGCTGTTGATGTATCAAATGTGTTTGTTCCACAGGGACAATTAGTTGCAAGTACAAGAAGTAAATTAAAGGAACGCGAGCAACTTTATAAGACCGGCAATCCGCCTGCCGATCCTACGATTCCATTGGTGGTGCTTATAAACAATCACTCGGCATCGGCATCTGAAATTGTCAGTGGCACCATGCAAGACTTGGATCGAGGGGTCATCCTGGGACAGATCTCGTATGGCAAAGGTCTGGTTCAAAATACCAAGGACGTTGGTTACAATGCCAAAGTAAAATTGACGATTGCCAAATATTACATACCCTCCGGCCGCTGTATTCAAAGTGTTAAATATGAAAATGGGGAACCAGTTCATCTCCCTGATTCCTTAAGAGTGGCATTTAAAACCCGTAACGGTAGGACTGTTTATGATGGCGGTGGGGTCAAACCAGATGTTGAATTACCAGATGCAGATTATCCAAGAATCATTAAGAAATTAATTGAGCAAGATTTGATTTTTAATTATTGTACAGATTTTTGCCTTAAAAATCCGCCGCCAACCGATCCTAAATCCTTCGAATTTGGTGGTTTTGAAGATTTTATAAGCTATTTAAAAGCAAAACAATTTGATGATCTTGATACCTTGGAAGTAAAATTAAATGAGATTCAAGACCTTTCCAAAAAAGAAGGAGATCAAACCATCACTGAGTCTGTTTCAAAAATGAAAAACCTCTTGAATCAAAAACAATGGTCAGAGTTAACCAAGCATAAAATCCTTATTTCCAATATAATAGAAGAAGAAATTGTCAGAAGGAGCTTTTATGAAGAAGGAAGCATTCAAAAGAAAATGGTTCATGATCCGATTATAAAAGAAGCCTTGGGTATTTTATCGGATTCCCAACGATATAACAAGATATTGAGCAAACCTTGAAAGAACCCTTGATTTTATTGATCGAAACATCCGGTCCAATTTGCAGTGTCGGAATATCAAGAGGAACGGTACTTTTGGGCCTTGCTGAAGATCGTCATGGCGAGCATACCCGTGTTTTGAATGAACTGATCCGTAAGGTTTTGGAGCAATCTCAATCAAGCCTGGAGGATTTAGATGCAATAGCTGTTAATGAAGGGCCGGGATCCTTTACTTCCTTGCGAATTGGAGTTGTTGCAGCCAAAGGCATGGCATATGCATTGGAGAAACCCCTGATTTTGGTTCCTGGACTTAAAGCATTGGCAACAAAAGCCCAGGAGCAATTTCCTGAGGCCAATTATTATCTGCCCTTAATTGATGCCCGTAGGGATGAGGTATATCTAGCTGTATATAGTAGAAACCTAAAAGAAGAGCTGATCAAGCCGGTTGCCCAAATTCTGGATAATGAATTGAATATACGCCTCAATATTAATGGAGGAAATTGCGTTATTGTTGGATCGGGTGCTGCTAAATGGGCAAATTTTATCAGTAATTGGCCAGTTTTAATGGCTGAAGTAGCATTTTCTGCTTCAAACTTATTAAAACTAGCCTTAACGAAATGGGAACTGGAAGATTTTGATTCAATTTCGGACGCAAAACCATTTTATCTCAAGGAACCTAATATTACTATCCCCAAAGAAAAACTCATAAGTCGTTGAACTTTAGTCCGATTTGATCGATTTATATATATAAGAACACTTAATATATATGAGATCAGGAAAATATTTAACACTTCTTTCAAAATCGGCACAGTTTTAGCTTAATTCTTAGCTGTTAATGCATTTTTAAAAAACTGTGACATGAGGAATAAAAAGAACGAAACGATTACTCTCAAGAAAGGACCAAAGGAAGTTCAATTAGACTATTCAGATTTAAGAAGGGCTGTATTAGTGCTCCGGGCAGTCAACCACAAGCTTCGCCAGCGCGTGATTGATTTACTCGAAGAAAATGATACGATGACCGTCACAGACATCTACATTAAACTTCGTTTGGAACAATCGGTAGCCTCTCAGCATTTGGCTATTTTGAGGAGAGCCGGGGTAGTCGCAACCGAGAGACAGGGTAAATTTATTTATTACTCTCTCGACCGAGACAGGTTAAATCAAATCTCCAAATTGGTGGAAGATTTGGCGGGTTAACCACCCCATTTTACATGTATCTTGATCAGGCAATAGTACACACTGCAACGTTACTCACTGATTTACACAGCATTAATAAATAAAAAAAATATTTAATATTTATTTGCAAATCCGAAAAATCTTCTCATCTTTGTTCCGTTAAGGTCAACTACGAAAATCAAAATAAGAAACTTCGATGAAGAAGATTAAGGTAACATTTAATCCTGTCCAACTCGATTATTCCTGTGAGCTCATGAGAGCATTAGCCCACCCACTGCGGCTAAAAATTCTTGAGTTTATTGATAGGAATGGTTCAGTAAATGTCAACAAAATTTACTCGAGCTTAAATATCGAACAATCCGTCACTTCGCAACATCTCAGCATTCTTCGACTTACCGGCGTTATAGCCACAGAAAAAGTCGGAAAATTCGTGCATTGTTCGATTAATTATCCCACTGTGGAAAAAGCTGAGAAAGCTGTTAATAATTTCTTGGGTCGAACTGTGTCGTTAGTTTCCAGCAAATAGCGATTAAGCTGAAAAGCTAAATAGTTAACTAGCAGATAAGTTCATAAGCTAACAAGCCTAATTGTAGATTAGCTACATAGCTATTGATAAGGAGCTTTGGAATTGCTCAAAAAACCGGACACAAAAGCTAAGCCTCTAGTCGGTTAGATAATAATTGATTTTTCTGTAATGGACTCATAAAGTTAATCGAACTGTGTTTTCTATGAGTATTATACCATCTTTCGATATAATCAAA
>JAEUUO010000030.1 GCA_016787575.1 Saprospiraceae bacterium
TTTCCCTACATTGTTAAATAAACTCGCTTGATATAAGATACTGCCTTGATCGGTTTTCGCATTGACCTTTTCATCTGAGATGGCTGCATTCCAGGTATTGTGCTTCTTCCCATCTAAATAACTGGTTGGATGTAAAAAGAATAAGACAGCATTCTAATAGAAAAGCCCATGATGCAAATCATGGGCTTTTCTTTTGTGTTTAATTTAAATCCTTCCAAGGCCAGCTTTCTGAAATCAAAATTCTTGCAAAATAAAATTCTGAAACATTAACAATTATAGGAGGCAATCAAAATTATAATTTAAATAAATT
Organism: Saprospiraceae bacterium; assembly: GCA_016787575.1. Taxonomy (GTDB): domain Bacteria; phylum Bacteroidota; class Bacteroidia; order Chitinophagales; family Saprospiraceae; genus Vicinibacter. Next base: position 311 of record JAEUUO010000030.1, read on the forward strand.
CATTTTGTAAAATAAAATTTAAAAAATTATGATTGTCAGGTTAAGATTCCGAAGAATATTTTACTTCTGCAATAAGGAAATTTATATTTTTTTAAAAAACCGAAGGGTTTTTAGAGTGTTAAAATTCATTCCAATAGTCTATAATTCACTATTTTTCGCTTCTTTTTAAATTTTCTATAAATATGAAACACGTTTTACCCCTGATTTTAATGTTTTTATTTTGTCAAATGGCCTTTTCTCAGACAGTCGTCTTAAAGCCATTTGATGCTCCTGCAGCACATAAACAAGTATCTTATTTAAAAGAATACAGTTTGTTGCAGACAAGAGTCAAGGACATTCAGAATGTTCTGATTAGTACTCCTGGCAACATTTACAAACTGATATTAAGAACTCCCGAACATGCTTTTCAGTTGGAGCTTTACGAGTATTCGTTGAGTGCTCCAGACCGTATCCGGACTACGGGTGGAATTGATAACATCCAAAGATTACCTGCCAGAACTGACCTGCGCACATTTAAAGGGACTGTAAATGGAATTAATAATTCCCTGGTTTCAATGACTATTGCAGATGGTTTTATGCATTTAATGATTGACGACCGAAGCAATCAATATTTCATTGATAAGCTTGAAGATCCAACAAAGTTGTTTACTACAGAAGAAGATATGCAACAATTTGTTCTGTATAAAGCCAGCGATGTGTTACCAGTACCTGGAGTTAGTTGCGGATCAACAGCATTGAATAAAGGGCTTGAAGAGGCTAAACATCAAGTACGAATTCACTCGGATTCAAGGAACAGAGCTTGTTTAACTACATTTATCGCTTTGGCTTCTGATTTTACTATGATCTTAAAACATGGTGGACCCAACGGAGTGGATAATTTTATGATGTCCAATTTGGCAGATGTTCAAACTGTTTTTGATGATGAGTTCTATTATGAAATTGAGTATGTATTAACTGCAACTTATATTGCCGATATGCCAAATACAGATCCGTTTAATGGGATCAATGATATTTTTGCACAATTAGATAAGTTTAGACAAATTGGAGATCTCTTATTTGCTGGCGCAGGTTATGTAGTATCTACTTGTTGGACTTCTAAATTTACTTCAGGTGCAATTGGTGTTGCTTACCTTCCTGGAGTATGTTATGCAGATAAATACAATGTTTGTAGTTCTTTCATACCGGGAAGTGGACCACAAGTCATGTACCTGACCTTGCAAGCACACGAATTAGGACATAACTGGAATTGTCAGCACGATCAACTGAGTGCAGGAACAATCATGCAAGCAACGATTAATCCAAGTAAGATTTGGAGTTTCATGTCTAAAGATGCGGTTAAAAATTATATAGAATTTCAAGGATTGGCTGGTGGTTGTTTGCCATTTTGTCCAGGTTCAGGAGTTCCAATGCCGGACTTTACTTCTGATAAAGTGTATGGTTGCCAACCGATGACCGTTAAATTTAAAGACTTATCTACCAATACAACTGATTGGAAATGGTCTTTTCCTGGTGGAACCCCAGGTACATCCACAGAGCAAAATCCAACTGTAGTTTATCGCGTTGCTGGAAATTATGAAGTAAGTCTGGAGGCCAGCAACCCACGTTGTAAAATGTCAATTACAAAGTTGAATTATATTGAAGTCAATGATGTTCCAATTGCTAATTTTAGTTTTGGTGTAAATGGAAAAGAAGTTTTTTTTATTGACCTTTCCCAAAGAGCAAAAGAGTATTTATGGAATTTTGGAGATGGCGAAACCAGTGAAGATCCAAATCCACAACACACATATGATCGCGACACCAGCTATGATGTGACGCTTACAGTTATCAATGACTGCGGCACTCACACCATTAAAAAACGGGTAAATGTAGTAAGTCTTCCAATTGCAGATTTTGAAGCAGACACCACCGGTGGCTGTGCACCAAAGAATATCAAATTCATAGACAAGTCTACTAACAATGTAAAGAAATGGGAATGGCTGTTTACTGGAGGCAATCCATCCGTATCGTTTGCACAAAATCCGATAGTACGTTATGACAATCCGGGAACGTATGATGTTAAGTTGACCGTTTACAGTTCGTCATCAAACAACAAGCTGACAAAGAAATTATACATTACGATAGATAGTTTGCCGGATGCAGAAATTTCAAATTCACTCAATGGAAGCATC
>JAEUUO010000032.1 GCA_016787575.1 Saprospiraceae bacterium
TTTCCCTACATTGTTAAATAAACTCGCTTGATATAAGATACTGCCTTGATCGGTTTTCGCATTGACCTTTTCATCTGAGATGGCTGCATTCCAGGTATTGTGCTTCTTCCCATCTAAATAACTGGTTGGATGTAAAAAGAAGACATCGGCTTGACTTATCAATTGATCGTCACGCAGCCCCTCTGGTGTTGAATCTGCAGGATCGATTTTTTGTGGCAGCGCCGCCCAGGATTCGGGTTTGGAATAATCTGGAGCTGCGGGTATGGGAATTTGCTCAAATAGCTTTTTAGGCCGAAGACTGCCACAACTGATAAGAACTAAGGCTGTGAGCGCCAGGAATTCAATTCTAATTTTCATAAATTGATGCTAACATAGTAAATACGAATTGAATTGGGATATTGTTTTCAAAATTGACCCTTACTCTGTATTATTTTTGTGGACGATGTTTGAGAAAAAAGATTTATTGAATGTTCCTAAGGACAAATTGTTTGAAGAACTTTTAACACAAGGTTGGGAAAAATACCGTTTAAAACAATTGGACGAATGGCTTTGGAAACATGCAATCCGTGACTTTCAGGCCATGAGCAATTTATCGAAAACACAAAGGGCCTATCTCGACGAACATTTTTATATACCTGCACTGATTGAAAGTAAAATTCAAACCAGTTTGGATGGTACGATGAAATTTCGTTTTAAACTCTTTGATGGACCCTTTATTGAATCTGTTTTGATTCCAGTGCCTGATGAAAATCGTTTTACAGTATGTGTTTCCTCTCAAGCAGGTTGTAGCCTTTCCTGTACATTTTGTGCTACCGGGCAAATGGGTTTAATTCGACAACTTACAGCCTCAGAAATTTTTGACCAGTATATTTTGGTTAATAAAAAATGCATCGAAGTATATGGCAAACCGCTAAGTAATATCGTATATATGGGAATGGGAGAGCCTTTGCTCAATTATAAAAATGTAATACAAAGCATTGAAAAACTAACTTCTCCTGATGGACCCATGCTTTCCTCAAAACGGATTACTATATCCACAGCGGGCATCGCTAAAATGATTAAAAAATTGGCAGATGATGGATTGAAAGTGAATCTCGCATTGTCCCTGCATGCGGGAGATGATCTTAAACGAAATAAAATGATGGCTATTAATGAAACAAATAATTTGGCCAGTCTGATTGAATCGTTGAAATACTTTTATAAAAAAACCGGTAACCGCATCAGTTATGAATACATCGCTTTTGATGGTTTTAATGACCAAATATCGGATGCTAAAAACCTGATCCGCTTGTGCAGTCAATTTCCAGTGAGAGTCAATATCATTGAATATAACCGGGTGCCGGGTATGGATTTTACCAAATCCACCGAAGATCAAATCAATCGATTTGCTCAAGAAGTTCGGAAACATGGTATCATGATTACGGTTCGAAGAAGTAGAGGGAAAGACATCGATGCAGCCTGCGGCCAGTTGGCCAATCAAGAGGCTTAATTTGTTAATAATTTGTAAATATTTAATCCAAAAACAACAATATTGTAAAGTTTACTTTATATAATGTAAAGTTTAATTTACAATTATGAAAATCTTGTTGTTTTTCCCTCCCTGGACCCGGAAACTGGGTTGGTATCTTTTAGTTCCATCCTTTATGGCAGGTTTGTATTGCATTTTTACTGATTTCGAACTGGAATTTTTAAAATTACCCATGTTTGCAATCTATCAGGATCAATTTATGGGTCATACCTCTTATCTCAGTTTAATTGAGGATAATCTCACTATGGAATTAATTGGTGTTTGTTATGTTTTTGGTTTGTTATTTACCGGTTTTTCCAAATTGAAAATCGAAGATGAATTTACCATTCAAATGAGATACAATGCATTGATGTGGTCCACTTTGATGAGTTGCTTTCTTTTGTTATTCACCTTATTGTTTTTTTATGGAACTGGATTTTTTATCTGCATGATCTTTAATATGTTTTCCATTCCGACAATTTATGTCTTGCGGTTTAGTTATTTAATTCACCGCTCAAATTCAAGTGCCGAATGAAAAATCAACTAAAAGTATTTCGTGCAATAAAAAATATGACGCAGGATGAACTGGCTAAAGCTGCTTCTGTAAGCCGTCAGACTATTTATGCAATTGAATCCTCTAAATATGTACCTTCTACCATACTGGCATTGAAACTGGCAGCAATTTTTGAAACTACGGTAGAAAATGTATTTATACTTGAACCGTCTGATTTCTCTGCTAAAGACTAAATTTTATTTTTAAGAAGCAAGAGTAAGTTCACGTACATCAAAGGTGGAGAGTTGTTCGAATTGACGAATTCGCTCATGAATTTGCTCTTGCCTTAAATTGCGCAGGTTATTCAGGCTGAAGTCTTCTACACAAAAGGAAGCCATGGTAGAACCATAAATAATAGCTGTTTTCATGTTGACAAAACTGGTATCATCTGTGCGAGCCAAATAACCGATCATTCCACCTGCAAAACTATCCCCGGCACCTGTCGGGTCAATGACATCTGCTACTGGCAAACCCGGAGCAAAAAATATTTGTCCATTGTGAAACAATAGGGCCCCATGTTCGCCTTTTTTTATAACCAAAAATTCCGGACCCATTTTATGAATTTTTGCAGCTGCTCTTACCAGGCTGTGTTCACCAGACAATTGTCTAGCTTCTTCATCATTGATTGTGAGGACATCGACACGAGCAATTACTTTTAAAAGAGTTTCCAGCGAATTGTTCATCCAAAAATTCATAGTATCCAGGACTATGAGTTTAGGTTTTTTAGTTAATTGATCCAACACTGCCATTTGGATATCAGGGGTCAGGTTTCCAAGCATCACGTATTCACTTGCTTTATAAGATTCCGGAAGTTTTGGATCAAAATCTGCCAATACATTTAAATCGGTTGTCAGGGTATCCCGACTGTTCATATCCTGATGGTATTTTCCAGCCCAAAAAAAAGACTTTTTACCCGGCACGCGCACCAATCCATCCATATTGACTCCTCTTTGTTGAAGTGCCTGAATTTCTTCTTCAGAAAAATCGTCTCCAATAATTGAACATAATTTTATGTCATGGTACCAGTATGACGCAGCCCAACTGATATAAGTACAAGCACCTCCTATCACTTTTGGTGCGTTACCAAAAGGGGTTTCAATGCTGTCAAAAGCCATGCTTCCAATGGTGAGAATGCTCATAATCAATAATTTAGATAAAAATGAAAGCCCAACAGGTAGTACCTCTTGGGCTTTTTTGCGCCTCCTCTTGGGCTCGAACCAAGGACCTGCGGATTAACAGTCCGACGCTCTAACCAACTGAGCTAAGGAGGCTTATTAAAACGGACTGCAAATATAAACCCAATGTGCAATTCCGGAAAAAAAATCTACTCAGATGTAAGACTTGCCTGAATTAAAGCACGATTCATACGGGCTATATTTTCAAGGCTGATCTCTTTAGGACATTCTGCTTCACAAGCACCAATGTTGCTGCAAAAACCAAAGCCCTCGGCATCCATCTGCTTGACCATATCTTGCGTACGCCTTAAATGTTCAACTTTACCTTGAGGCAACAATCCGAGATGCGAAATTTTAGCAGCTGTAAACAACATGGCTGATCCATTTGGGCAGGCTGCCACACAGGCACCACAACCAATACACGCTGCTGCATCAAACGATTTGGAGGATTGTTCTCTGGAAACCGGAATTGCATTTCCATCCTGAGCCTGACCTGTATTTACAGAAATGAATCCTCCAGCCTGTATGATTCGATCAAATGCAGAACGATCCACCACCAAATCCTTAATTACAGGAAATGCCCTTGCCCTGAAAGGTTCTATCACAATATCATCCCCATTTTTAAAATAGCGCATGTGCAACTGGCAAGTAGTTGTTCCACCATTAGGACCGTGTGGTCTTCCATTGATTACCATACTGCAAGCACCACAAATTCCTTCTCTGCAATCATGATCAAAAGCAACCGGATCTTTTTTTGAATCAATCAATTGTTCATTCAATACATCCAGCATTTCTAAAAAAGACATATGCTCATTAACAAGCACCTCATACTTTTCAAATGCACCTTTAGATTCTTTATTCTTTTGGCGCCAGATTTTTAGATTTAATTTCATTGGGATATTGTTGATAGTTGATAGTTGTTAGTTGATAGTTGTTAGTTGTTAGTTGTTAGTTGTTAGTTGTTAGTTGTTAGTTGTTAGTTGTTAGTTGATAGTTGATAGTTGACATTTGATGGCTGTTAGTTTATCTCAAATTTGAGTTTTTATAGTAGTTTATCAATCCTTGAATAAGTTTTTTACATTCAATGATTTTACTTGTAATTCGAATGAAACATTGGTCGTCAATCAGTTGTTTATCTCCTGCTAAAAAAATCAAGGTTTCCGTTTCATTTAAAGAAGCTCTAGAGATTGATAAAAACTGTATAGTTTCCTTTTTATATTGTCTGCCGATTCCTTCTGCAATATTTGAAGGTACTGATACCACTGCTCTTGAGAGTTGATCAATTAGGATTCGTTCTTTTTTTTCATCCAACACATTAATAATTTCAAAAACATCCAATACCAATATCCGACTTTTTTGCCAAACAATCAGGTCTTTGTAATCCATCACAATTAGTTTTAAAATATTTTTAAAATATCTTCTAACTATTCCTGATCATTAAAATAAGCCCTAATTTTAAAATATGCTTAATCTTCCAATTATCCCATATCACCTATCAACTAACAACTATCAACTATCCCCTATTTATAGCTTCTACTCGCAATTTTTACATTTTCAAATTCTAATTTTTCCTTGATCAATTCCGGCTCTTGATCAATGTTGGGCCAGAACCAAGCAGCAACATAAGCAAAGTTTTCATCGTCGCGCAATGTCTCGCCTTCACCTGTTTGGTATTCTTCTCTAAAATGGCCACCACAAGATTCATTTCGATGCAATGCATCAACGATCATAAGTTCACCCAATTCAATAAAATCAGCAACGCGACCTGCTTTTTCCAATTCCGGATTAAATTCCTGTGTGGATCCTGGCACAAATACATCTTTCCAAAAATCATTGCGCAATTCCTGAACTAGTTTTCTTGCTTTTTGTAATCCTTCTGCATTGCGTGCCATACCGCAATAATCCCACATGATTTTTCCAAGGCGACGGTGAAATGTTTCCACAGAAGTATTTCCTTTAATGCCAATTAATTGATTCAACCGATTTTGAACTTTTTCTTCTGCATTCGTAAATGCAGCAACACTTGTATCAATTTTAGCAGTTCGTATATCTTCCGAAAGAAAATTACCTATGGTGTATGGTAAAACAAAATATCCATCTGCAAGACCTTGCATCAGTGCAGATGCACCCAATCGATTGGCACCGTGATCTGAAAAATTAGCTTCACCGGTCGCAAATAATCCAGGAATGTTGGTTTCCAAATTATAATCAACCCATAATCCACCCATGGTATAATGGACAGCAGGATAAATTTTCATTGGTGTTTTGTAAGGATTGTCGCCTGTAATCTTTTCATACATTTCAAACAAGTTCCCGTATTTTTCTTCAACTTGTTTTTCACCCAAGCTTCGTATCGTTGTTTCATCCGGATTGTGCAAACCCAATACATGTGCTTTTGATTTTCCATAACGTTGGATGGCAGCAGAAAAATCAAGATAAACTGCAAGTCCGGTTGGACTAACACCCAATCCTTTGTCGCATTCTACTTTGGCAGCACGTGATGCGACGTCTCTTGGTACTAAATTTCCAAAGGCAGGATATCTGCGCTCTAAAAAATAATCCCGATCTGCTTCCTGGATATCATTTGCAGATTTATTTCCTTTTCGAATGGCATCCGCATCTTCTTTTTTTGCAGGTACCCATACGCGCCCGTCATTTCGAAGTGATTCAGACATCAAGGTTAATTTGGATTGGTAATCACCAGATACCGGAATGCAGGTTGGGTGAATTTGTGTAAAACATGGATTTGCCATATAAGCACCTTGACGCACTGCTTTCCAAATAGCAGTTGCATTAGATCCCATGGCGTTGGTAGATAAGTAAAAAACATTTCCATAACCACCGGTTCCTAATACGACGCAATGAGCTCCAAATCGTTCCAATTTACCTGTTAATAAATTGCGTGCAATAATGCCCCTTGCTTTGCCATCAATTAAAACCAATTCCAACATTTCATGGCGATTGTACATTTTAACATTGCCTAATGAAATTTGTCTACTCAAGGATTGATATGCCCCTATTAATAATTGTTGACCAGTTTGGCCTCTGGCATAGAAAGTACGACTGACCTGAACCCCTCCAAACGATCTGTTTTCCAACAGTCCGCCGTATTCTCTTGCAAATGGAACACCTTGTGCAACTGCCTGATCGATGATAGCTGCGCTTACTTCTGCGAGTCGATAGACATTTGCTTCCCGCGCTCTGTAATCACCTCCCTTAATAGTATCATAAAATAAGCGAAAAACACTATCCCCATCATTCATATAATTTTTAGCAGCATTTATCCCTCCTTGTGCAGCAATGCTGTGAGCTCTTCTGGGACTGTCGTGAAAAGTAAAACAATGGACTTGATAGCCCAATTCGCCAAGACTGGCTGCTGCTGCTGCACCCGCCAATCCGGTTCCCACAACGATGATATCTATTTTACGTTTATTGGCCGGTGAAACCAATGGAACTTTTGATTTGTAACTGGTCCATTTTTTATCAAGTGCTCCTTCCGGTATTTTTGATTGGATGGTTTTCATATTCAATTAAGCCTGCGTTAAATAAATATAGATCGGTAAAATTGCAAAACCCAGGGGTATCAAAATAGCATACAGCCATCCAATACTTCGTATGAGTCCGTTGTATTTCTTATGATTGAGACCCAGCGATTGAAATGCAGAATGGAATCCATGAATTAAATGCATGGCAATAAATATCATGGAAACTGTATAAAATACTACATATCCAATGTTACTGTAAACTTCAACAACTGGTGTATATAAATCCTGAAAATCATGCTCATGCCCTGGGTATTTTACTAAAGGCACAGCTCCTAATTTCATTTGCAACCAAAACTGATACATATGAATCAAAAGGAATGCTAAAATTAAAAGTCCTAAGTGAATCATGTATCTGGCAAAAAAACTATCACTTGTATTTGTTGAAACTGCGTATTTACTTCCTTTTGCTTTTCGATTTACCCATGCCAGATAAATTCCCTGTATGCTGTGAAGAATAATTGTAAAATAAAGGGAATACGAAATCAATTTAATGAGCGGATTGTGCGTCATAAAGTAGGTGTACAAATTAAATTGCATGCCTTGATCATCTCTTAATAATTGCAAATTTCCCAATAAGTGTACTATCAGGAAAAGCATTAAGAAGATTCCGCTCAGACTCATGACCACCTTTCGGCCGATCGAAGATCGAAATAAAAAATCAATGAACCATTTCATAAATAAGACTGGTTTTCAGCGGCAAAGCTATAATGGAAATAGGAATTATTGAATGCAAAAACGGATTATAATTGATCTCCCTCAGATCTTTATATTACCAAATTTATAAATAGAATAATTCGCAAATACCAATTAATAGTTTGAAAATTGCTTATTTTTCTAAATTGCCTGATCGAGGTCTTCTATTAAATCGTTAACATCCTCTACACCGATGCTTAAACGGATCAAACTATCAGTAAGTCCATTAGCAAGGCGGTCTTCTTTAGGAATGGAAGCGTGCGTCATGCTGGCAGGATGTCCTATCAATGACTCAACACCACCGAGTGATTCTGCACAAGCAAAAAGTTTGGTTTTTGACAAAATGTTCCTGGCTGTTTCAAATTGGCCATCTTTCAGGTCAAATGAAATCATTGCACCAAAATCATTCATTTGCTGTTTAGCCACCAAATGACCGGGATGATTTTCAAAACCAGGATACAGGACTCTTGAAATTTTAGGATGCTTCAATAAATAATTTGCAATTTGACGCGCATTGTCGCAAGACCGTTGAACTCTTAAGTGCAAAGTTTTAATCCCTCGCAAAACTAAAAAACAATCCATAGGGCCAGGTATGGCTCCACTGGCATTTTGTATAAATTTTAGGGCTTCGTAATTCTCTTTATTCTTGCTGATCACTGCGCCGTGTACTACATCGGAATGTCCTCCTAAATATTTTGTTGCGGAATGCAAAACCAGATCTGCTCCCAAATCCAAAGGTGTTTGCAAGTATGGAGAGGCAAAGGTATTATCTACACAGACTAAAATATTTTTTTGCTTTGCCAGTTGACAAATTGCTGAAATATCAATAATATTTAACAATGGATTGGTAGGCGTTTCAATCCAGATCAACTTGGTATTTTCATTAATTTGAGATGCTACAAACGTAGTATCCTGCATGGGTATGAATCTGCTTTCGATACCAAATTGTTTAAATATCCGAACCAATAAGCGATAAGATCCCCCATACAAATCATTCGTTGCTAAAACTTCATCTCCACTTTTCAATAATTTAATAATTGCATCCATAGCCGCCAATCCACTTCCAAAACAAATTCCACCATAGCCATTTTCAAGAGCTGCCAAATTTTCTTCAAGAACTTGCCTGGTTGGATTTTGAGTCCGTGCATACTCAAAGCCTTTGTGATTGCCTGGACCATCCTGAACATAGGTTGAGGTTTGAAATATCGGCGTCATGATGGCTCCTGTGGATGGATCTGGATGCACCCCTGAATGAATCACTTTTGTATTGAATTTCATTGGTTCGATAATTACGTATTTAAAATAAAAAAAACCACAAAGCTTACAAGTAATCTTTGTGGTTTATAAGTCTAGAGTATGAATTACTGTTTATGAAGAATATCAAATAACAATGTTTTTTTATCTAATATTACTTGTACAAAATAGTTTCCAGATGCTAAATGCTGAACTGCTATTGGTTGAACATTTGATTTATTAAAACTTCCTGTAAGGAGGGCTTTCCCTTCTGCATTGATAACTGAATAATCTGCATTTTCAAAATCAATTCCGTTAAATTCCATTTGGAAAAAAGAAGCAGCAGGGTTTGGTGTTAATTGCAGTTTTGGAATTGCAGTTTCGATGTTTTCCCCGGCTACCAATTCTTGTTTATGGAGAAATCGAATCGTGGTGTCATTTTGAATTCCTGTAAATATGGATTCTGTTTCGCTGATTGTAAATTCAGCAACCGGACCGACAATGCCGGATGCATACCAATGATGATATTCAAAGGTAGAACTTCCGAAAGGGATCCCTGAAACTGTTATTTCAGTTATTTGCTTGGTTTTAACTTTCAATACCGGATAAGTGCCTTCGTTAGTTGTTAACATGCCCCATCCATCTGCATTTGCATTGGACTGAATTTCTATTTTTCCAGTTGTTGTTCCCTGAGTTACATCCGCCTCTGTTCCATTTTGAAAATTTTGTCCAAAATTCAATGGAAATGGTACAAAAACATATTTATTTTTCCATACGATGGTTGTGCTGGTATCATAAGAACCTAACCAATAAACTCCATTACTATTTACTTCAAGCATGGTAAATGTAGTGTCGGGTTCATCCAAATCTACAGATGCCATATTTGCAGTAGGAAATAAGTTTTTAAATGGGTATGCATCAATTGAAATAAAGCCTTCACGGTTTCCATCTACATCCGATCCTGTTATATTCCAAGTTTTATCAGATCCCGTCTGGGTCAAAGCATTCAAATCAATGCCCTGAATATTTTCAAGATATTTATATTCAGATTTGTGACCTGGCTTGGGTGCATTGGCGGAGGTATAACTAATTTGCGAAAAGGAAATTGTGCACAAACACATCGCTAATAAAGTAAAAATTGATTTCATAGGCTGTTTTTAAAATTTATAAGGTTATATCCTGAATATAGTACAGGAATTCTCAATAATTTCTGCAAATATCTTAAAAATTTCGATCCAAATCCAGGTTTTTGTCAAACTGTTTACCGAATAACTACAAAATCCTTCATCAAGACGGTTTCACCAGATTTTAAAATAAGGCGATAATGTCCGGTTGCGAATGAATAAATATCCACTTTTACTGCTTGTTGACATTCTTCCGAACTGGTGACCAAAAATTCTTTAACCAAATTGCCCTGAAAATCATAGAACTTTAAGACAGTCGGAAATGCATCCAAACCTTTAAGATTGATAAACAACTCGTTGCTTGCCGGAACCGGATAAATGTCCAGAGATTTAACATTTTGTACATCATTTTCAGATCCAAGTTGTTGGTTGCTTATTTCTGCAAATTCAAACTTGTTTGTTGTTTTATTTGAATCTTCATTCTTTTTTAATGTAGTACCGGTTGGAATTTTGCTCTCTGCGGCATTAATTCCTTTAATACTTGTGCCACTCATGAGGTTCAGATTGTTTGTTGTTCCGATTCCATGCAAATGGGTGACATCCGAATCATATAAAGGATCATTCGTTAAAAATGGCGACCCAAATGAATATCCTGCCGGATATTCAAATCTTATAAAATAACTACCTGGTGGTACACAATCAAACGAATAATAACCATCGTATGAAGGAGTTCCCGGTTTGGGGCCTGTTAATTGTGCAGCGTATAAATTTTGATTCTGATTATTGTATAATCGTACGATTAATCCATTGATGCCCCGTTCGGATGAATTATATACTGAATTGTAATTGACATCATTCCAAACTGTACCTGAAATAGATGCACATTGATACAATCCCCCATCCAAATTTGGATTTGCCAAGCCCATACTTAAAATTAAACTTGAGCTTGAATTTAATCCATTGCTATGATCTATATCACTATCGGTTAAATCAGAATCAACATTTGCTAATGTGAACTTAAAATTTACAGGTGGACTTACTTTTACAAAATAACTTCCTGATTTTAATTTTGTAAACAAATACCTGCCATTCATATCCGTTAAGGTGGTTTTTAATTGTGCTTTCGTTACAGCGTCGAAAAGAAGCACCTGTACATTTTTTATACCGAGTTCTAAAACTTCCTGAACTCCATTTCCATTTTTATCTTCCCAGATAAATCCACCCAGGGACAAAAATGGGACAATGGCTACATCAAGACTATCGTAATTTGTTCCTGAATTTATTTGTACCGACTGACTGACTCCTGAACTTCCAACATCGCTGTCGATTTTACGATTGGATCCAATCATTCTTTTCCCAAAATAATAATTTGCAGCTGCTGTACCCAATTGTACAAAAATAAAATATTGGCCCGGATTCAAATTGGTAAATTCATAATATCCAAATGCATCGGTAGTATCTTTTGCAATTAAACTACCTTGCACATTGTACAAACACACAATTACGTTGGGCATACCCGGTTCCATTGGGTCTTGCAAACCATTGTCGTTTAAATCTCTCCAAACAAAATCCCCGATTCTCGCTACAATATCAAAGCCTTCGACATCGTGATCGTCCTCATCGGTATTATCCAGTTTAAAATGTCCCGAGATATTATTATTATCTGCAGAATTTTGAAATACTGATCGTTCCTTTGGTGAATCAGAACCTAAGTTTGAATCTGCATCGATGACATTCATTCCTTGAAATCCTTCAGCGCTGAATACCTCTGCATAATTCAACCAACTATCAGATTTTCTAACAACAGGATTGACATATTTTAAATTAACAAAAATGCAAAAGCTGTCATTGGGTAAAATGGTATTAAAAATTGTATAACTTAAAACCGAGTCGTTTAATTTTGCCCAGGAACTATTTAACATAGGATCAAATTCAAATCCATTTGGAAAGTAATCGCGTACTACAATATTACTCACCGGTATATTTCCCTGGTTAAAAACTGCCAGCTTGAAATTTATTACATCACCAAAAACAAAAGGTCCTGCATTTGAAATAGTTTTCCGCAATGCAAGGTCTTGAATTAACGGCAGCGCTATGTCAGAAGCATCTGCATCATCCAAACCGTTTCCACCGAGAAAATCATCGAAAGGAGAAAAAGGGATTCCACCACTGTCATTTCCTGGAATGGTATCGTAATCACTGTCAATATCTTTAACCAGGCTGCTGTGAAATCCTTTTGCATCAGAAATCTCTGCAATGTTTAACCAGCTCAATGCACCGGTCACAGCAAGTGGATTTAACTTAAATTTTATTAAAACAAAAGCACTGTCTTCAGGAATAATTGGACCCGCAATAAGTGTTTGCATCAAAGTACCATTAATAAACCAGTTGGGATTCAGTGCTGGCAAAAAACTGTAACCAGGGCTCATGTAATCGGTAACTAAAACTTGGTAAGCAGTATCGCATCCTTGATTTACAATGGTTATTTTAAAAGTTACGGTGTCACCAAATTTTGTTCCGTTTGACATTGATAAGGTTTTTTTCAATGCCAGGTCAAATTTCGGACAACGAACAGTTATTGTTTGAATGGCTGTGCTTGCATTTCCACAATCATCGGTAACCAACCAGGTTCTGATTATTTTACCAGAACCATTGCAACCAGTTAGATCAATATTATCATCGTAATCAATTTTAGGCCGTCCACAATTATTGGAAACCATGCTTGCATTTCCAGTGATTAATAAATCATTGGCATTCTGGGTACATGAAATCGTTACATCGGCAGGGGGTAGAAATACGGGTCGACTTGTATCCTGAACTGCGATTGTTTGAACGCACGCGCTGCTGTTGTTACACAAATCCGTTGCTGTCCAGCTTCTTTGTATTTCGTAATTATAATTACAACTGCCGTCCACCCGATTGTCTGAATGATTTAATTGAACAAATTGTCCACCGCAACGATCGGTAATTTGAGGAATTCCTGTTTGACTAGTATCAGATGGAGATTCACAGTTAATGGTAAGCGAGGGTGGGCAAACAATTCCTGGACCTGTTAAGTCCTCCACGGTAATTAATTGTGTACAAAATGCCTCATTTCCACATGCATCGATTGCTTTGTAAATCCGATGAATTAAATATCTGTTTACACAAATAAAATCAACAATTGAATCTTTATGGTGAATTACAGCCACGTTTCCACCGCAACCATCTGTCGCAACAATTGCCATTGCATTAGCGGGTGGTACTTCACTTGCGCAGGATACTGTAAAGTTTCCAGGACAGTTAATGCTAGGCAATGTAAGATCATTTACAGTAAGTGTTTGAACACAAATTTGGGTATTACCGCTTAAATCTGAGACCCTATAAGTTCTTGAAATGGAAAACCGATTTGGACAAATTTGATTTGAAATTATATCTCCATTAAAACTTATATCGACTTGACCGTCACAATTATCTTTTGCGATCACATTGCCAATATCTGCCATTGGTACATCTCCTGCACAATTCAATTTAACATCTCCTGGACAAGTTATGGTTGGTGGGATTAAATCTCTTACCGCAATTTGCTGACTGCAAGTAATTGAATTATTACTTCCATCCGTAGCACGATAGGTTCGGGTAATAATATAATTATTTGCATTAATATAATTGCTAACCACATCACTTAAGAAGAGTACCGTAACTGTTGCGCTGCAATTATCAGATCGCAATAACAAATTTGGATCAGGAGGAGGAACCAATTCCGCACAATTAATAGTCAAATCAATTGGGCAGATAATATTTGGTGGAACATCATCCAGTACAAAGATCTGCTGTGTACATTCTACAAAATTTCCACAAGTATCCGTTGCACGATAAGTGCGCAGTGTGGTGTATTTATTTTCGCCGGTTTGGTTTGTAATTTGATCTCCAATATGATTTACCCGTACCGGATTGGTACAGAAATCAAATGCAAAAGGTGCATTGACATTGGCCGGAGGTATGTTTCCAGAACAAGAAACGGTAACATTGGTCGGACAGGTAAGTATCGGTGCTACATAATCAGCAACAATGATCGCTTGAGTACAGGTTGAAGTATTTCCGCAGAGGTCTGTGGTTTTAAAACTTCTGAAAATACTAAAGCGATTGAGGCAAGTTTGTCCTGTAAGAAAATCATTCATATGTTCAACCAAAACAGCTCCGCCACAAGCATCATTTGTAATGACAGCATTTTTACTGTCTAGTATACTTGGAACATCCTTTGAACAACTGATAACTGAAGTTGATGGGCAATTTACATCCGGACCTGATTGATCATTTACAACAATTGTTTGGATACAAAAATTCGTATTGCCACAAATATCTTGTGCCTGATAAAATCTTGCCACGTTATATCGATTCGCACAGGACTGATTGTAAATACTGTCTTTAAGGTAACTAATTGTAAACATCCCTGCACAATTATCTGAAGGGATTACACTATTCAGATTTACCGATGGAATCAACAAGGAGCAGCCAACATTAATATTTGCAGGACAAGTAAGAACAGGTCGTGTAGTATCTTGTATTGTTATGACTTGGTTGCACGTTGACGTATTTCCACATAAATCCGTTGCTGTCCAGGTTCTCGTGAGTGTTTTATTGTTCTGACAACTTCCATCGGTGTACAATTCATGGAATAAAATGCTGGCTAAGATCGGATTGCAATTATCAGATCCTGTAGGAATCCCGGTACTCGCAGGAGCTGTCGAAGCATCGCAGTTTATGGTAGAATTTACCGGACAGAAAATCAATGGCCTGGTAGTGTCAACTACTTTGTAATTCAATACACAAAATGTTGAATCAGTTCCCGACTTTATTTTATAGGTGCGGGTTAGCCTGCTTGTATCAAATGCGCATCCAGCACCGACATTCCAGCTGTCTGTGTTTGAAAAATTTAATGTTCCGCAATAACTGTTAATGGATCCACCAATTCCAATAAAACCCAATTCGTTTGTTATAGCTGTAGGAACATCCGGTCTGCATGAATAAACATCGCTTGAATTTTGCGGACAAACTAAGGTTAACACTGGACTGGTTCCACTAACTGTTTTGGTACAGTTTCCACCTGCTGTAATGGTAAAATTATAATTTGTACCTATTGGATAAATAAGTGTGACCACCCCATTAACAACAGGATTTGGATCTGCAATATTTGTAAATTTTAACGGATTGGGATTTGTGGAAATTGAACTGGCCAATCCTGTATTATCAGTAATAGTAAACGTACCGTTGATCCCACTAAGGTAGCTGGTTACGGTATAGGTATTTATAACATTGCATATTGCTTTTGTAGAATCCACATAGATTAAACAGGCATCTGCATTTCCACAGCCCAGTCTTGCTTTAAAGTTCACAGAAAAATTAACCGGGTTGCAATTGCTTTGATCCCAAATAGCTAAATACAAATTGCTGGTTTTACTAAATACAGGAGTTGCTTTGGTCAACCAGGAATTATTAAATTGATTTCCACATGCATACAATTTTAAATTTGCACAATTTCCAGACAAGCTATCTGGGCCACTAACTCCATTTGTTGGGTTGAGTGAATAATACAAAGCCCATCCAATATTCTCATTCGTTTCTACTTGAAAATCATAAGTGCCTGCCAGAGCGCGAACATCAAAATTCAACCAAATGATGTTACAACCTTGTCCAGGTGGAGAAACTGCTACAGCATTCCCGGTACTGGGACTGAAACAAGACAATTGTGACAAATCAATATTAAAACTACCGGCATCGTATGTACAAGAACCGGAACCAATATTCGTTTGTGTATTTACAGTATTGGTACAAGCTACAATTCCTAAAGCATCCGGGGCAGTTGGACTGTCATTTATAGAGCCATCCCCATTCCAATGAGAACCTTTTTTCCATCTTTGAGTGCATTCACATGGGCTATCGTTGCCTATCATATAAGTACCTAAAGAATTGAATTGGATGCCATCGGTTAATTCCAAATGGAACGTACCGTGATTATATTTAATGTCAACAGCTCGATTCCTGCTCGAATCGTGCTGATAAGATTTATCAATTTTTAAATTTTTAGGAGGAATGCCTGTAAAATACGACTCAGCGTGTATTTGAGCGTTGGTTAATAATAATAGTAAAAACACACTATTGTTCCTCAAACTGAATAGTGAAAACATGCTTCGGTTTTTGATTGGTTCTAATCTTCGCTAAAACAAAAGTATTTAGAGTGTGTAATAGCTGTACCTGTGTTTTAAGCAAGGCAATTAATATTTATTATTGCCATTTGTACTATGTTAAAATCAATCTTAATACAAAATGTAAAAAAATGTATAGATGAATTTTATATGTTAGAATTTTAAAGTTCTAGTCCTCTATTTTCAAAAGTATATTTTGAATAGAACCTCCCAATTGGACTCGTTTATATAAAGACAAGTTGCATTTTTCAATTCTTGAATCAAAACTTTTTACTGCATGAAGTACCCGTTTTGCTATATTTTCTATCAAAGCTTCGGATTGATTCATTTCGGCATGAATCAATTTATAAATCGTCTCATAATTTAGGCTGTCTTCCAAATTTAAGACATCCTTTTCGGGCACATTAAACGTTACAGATACATCAAGAATCAATTCAGTTAAAAGCTTTCTTTCTTCAGGATAATAGCCATAATGACCAAAAAAACGCATTCCTTCTAATTTGAGCTTAATTTTTTTCATTTATCTGCAAATAATATTAACAAGCTGTTTCATAGATACAGAACGAGTCTTATCTAAATTTGTGCAAAATTGACAAAAAGACATGACATCAAAAACCAAAGGATTGGATCGTTACGAAGGTCATGATTATTACTTGATGGACGAACTCCTCAGTGAAGAACACTTATTGGCAAGGCAGGCGGTCCGCGATTGGGTAAAACAAGAAGTAAGCCCAATTATTGAAGATTACAGCAACAAAGCTGCTTGTCCTCAGCATTTATTTAAGGGATTGGCTGAAATCGGAGCTTTTGGTCCCAGCCTCCCCAGGGAATACGGAGGTGGAGGTATGGATGAAATTGCCTATGGGGTGATCATGCAAGAATTAGAACGTGGAGATTCCGGGATTCGATCCATGGCTTCTGTGCAGGGTTCTTTGGTAATGTTTCCCATTTATAAATTTGGATCCGAAGAACTTCGCAAAAAGTATCTTCCCAAATTGGGTTCGGGTGAATTTATTGGCTGTTTTGGGCTGACAGAACCAGATTATGGATCTAACCCAGCTGGAATGATAAGTTCCGTAAAAGATGATGGAGATAGTTACATCCTCAATGGATCTAAAATGTGGATAACCAACTCTCCGGTAGCTGACATTGCAGTTGTCTGGGCTAAGAACGAAGCCGGTGAAATATTGGGAATGGTTGTTGAAAAGGACTTCAAAGGATATTCAGCACCTGAAATTCACGGCAAATGGTCTTTAAGGGCCTCCATAACCGGCGAATTGGTATTTGAAGATGTGAGGGTAGCTAAATCAAACGTATTTCCGAATGTAAAAGGATTGAAAGGTCCCTTATCCTGTCTTTCCAAAGCTCGATATGGTATAGCATGGGGTGCTCTGGGAGCTGCATTGGATTGTTATGACACCGCTCTACGATATGCCAAAGAACGAATCCAGTTTGGTAAGCCACTGGCCGCATTTCAACTGACTCAGAAGAAATTGGCCGAAATGATTACTGAAATTACCAAAGCCCAGCTTCTGGCCTGGAGATTGGGAGTTCTAGCCAATAATGGGAAAGCAAGTCCAGCACAAATTTCGATGGCTAAAAGAAACAATGTGCACACTGCATTGGTTATTGCAAGGGAAGCCCGCCAAATTTTAGGAGGCATGGGAATAACCAATGAATATCCTATTATGCGACACATGATGAATCTCGAAACCGTTTTAACATATGAGGGAACTCATGATATCCATTTATTGATTACTGGAATGGATATAACTGGAATTAATGCATTTGAAAATTAAAATACCATTTCAGGATTAATCATCGTTTTAGTAGCAATTTTGAATCGAATTTTGGAAACCAGGGTCTATTTTTCAAATTTTCAAGGCATGAGTTTGATTGCCTTCATCTGCATATGGATGATTTCAGGTACACAAGTGGGTATTAGTCAAGTCCCTAATACCAATGATATTTTTATTCAAAACGGGTCGTTTGAAGGGACTCCCAAATGTTGCGAGCCACCCAATGGATGGATTGACTGTGGTTTTAAAGGGGAAACCCCTCCTGATGTTCAACCAGCATTGGATGATAAAAACCAACCATTTTTTAGCGTAACAAAAACAGCATTTCATGGAAATACTTATCTCGGAATGGTAGTCCGTGAAAACGATACCTATGAGCGGGTATCCCAACGACTGATAAAACCCATGCTAAAAGGGACATGTTACTCATTTAGCATCATGCTATGCAGATCCAGTACGTATTTAAGTGCTTCCAATAAAAATGAGCCTACCAATTTAAAACAATATACAACTCCTATTATTTTACGCATTTGGGGTGGCGAAGCTTTTTGCAATCAAAAACAACTGCTTGCTGAATCTCCACTTATTGACAATACGGATTGGAAAAAATTTGAATTTGAATTAGAAGCGAAATACGATTTGCAATATTTAGAATTAGAAGCATTTTATAAAACACCGGTTTTGTTTCCGTACAATGGAAATATTTTATTGGACAATGCTTCACATTTAACGGTTATTCCTTGTCCTACTGATCCGGCCTATGATAAATATAAAAAAGAACGGGACGCGAATAAGTCAAAAAATACAGTTACAGTTGTTAAACCAAAAGAAAATCCTAAAACAAAAAATACCAACGGGAATACTGCAACTACTAAACCAAAGGAACGCATTTTAAAATATCTGGACAATACAAAATTAAGTGTTGGCCAGGTGATGAAAATTGAAAAACTTTATTTTGAAACAGATTCCGCTCGATTTAAAACTGAATCAAACATTGTTTTGGACGAATTGTATGAATATTTAAATAAAAATAAAAAAATAAGAATTGAAATTGGTGGACATACCAATAATAAGTGCGCTGAAAAATATTGTGAGCGATTGTCCTTGTTGCGTGCAGAAGCTGTAAAAGAATATCTTGTAACAAAAGGAATTGATACCAAGCGTATTAATTGTAAAGGTTACGGTGGAAAAAATCCCGTAGCCTCAAATTCTACAAAAGAAGGAAGAGCATTAAATCAACGCGTAGAAATTAAAATTCTGAGTATAGCAGGTTGAGTCTTTTGGTTTGGTATTCAACCGTTTTAAATTAAATTAAACACATGTTGCAAACTGAAGGCATTGTATTTCGCACAACCCGCTTCCGCGAAAGCAGCCTGATCATGGATATTTATACCGCAGAAAAGGGACTTCAATGCTTTATTGCAAATGGTGTTTATTCAAAAGCGAATCAAAGATTGGCTTCCTTGTTTCAATTGATGAATGTTCTAGAGATGTTGGTCTATTTTAATGAACAAAAAGAAATCCATAGAATCAAAGAAGTAAGTCCGTCAATTTTATATCAACGAATACCATTTGACATAAAACGTTCAGCAATTGGAACTTTTATCTTAGAAGTATGCAGGAAATCACTCAGTGAACATCAGGCCAATATCGAGTTATTTAATTTTATAAAAAAAAAATATTACCAACTGGATACCCAGGACTCCATTTCCCCCGATTTTGCAATCGATTTTTTAATAGAGTTTTCAGGATATTTAGGATTTAGTCCGCTTGATAATTATACGGAGACCGATAATTCCCTCGATTTGTTAAATGGAAGCTTTATGCCTTATTCTGTAAGCAACAGATATGCTGTTTCTCCGGAGGACAGTATTTTGTTGTTGCAATTAATTCGAAAGAAAGAAGATGAAAAACTATTTAAAACATTGGATCAGAGACGCAGAATTTTAACACTATTGATCTTGTATTATAAATTGCATTTAGAACATTTTAAGGATATAAAATCGATTGAAGTTTTTAAAGGGATATTTTAAATAATTTTACCGACAACAAAGATTTATTTAATCTTCAATTTCGAAAAAAATATAAAAATGATGGCTCATTCCATTTTCCAATACAATCGAATTTCTTATTCTGATGAAAAACTAATTCACCTATACAAAGCCCTCCTCTATCCGCGACTGATCGAAGAAAAAATGTTGCTCTTACTTAGACAAGGAAGAATTTCTAAATGGTTTTCAGGTATTGGACAGGAAGCTATTTCAGTTGGTTGCACAGAAGCTTTAGATTCAGATGAGTTTATTTTCCCTTTGCATCGCAATCTGGGAGTGTTTACTTCACGAAAAATGCCATTGGATCGATTGTTTGCGCAATGGCAAGGTAAATCAAAAGGTTATACCAAAGGGCGCGACCGTTCCTTTCATTTTGGAAATCTGGACTTTGGTATTGTCGGAATGATTTCCCACTTAGGCCCCCAATTGACTTTAGCAAATGGAACGGCTTTGGCTTATTTACTTAAAAATGAAAAAAAAGTTTGTGTAGCCTATACGGGTGAAGGAGGAACCAGTGAAGGTGATTTTCACGAAGCATTGAATGTTGCATCAGTCTGGTCCTTGCCTGTTATTTTTATAATTGAAAACAATGGGTACGGATTATCAACTCCAACTTCAGAACAATATGCTTGTAAACAATTAGCAGATCGCGCATTGGGCTATGGAATGGAAGGTATTACATTGGATGGAAACAATATACTCGAAGTCCATTCAACAATTTCCAATTTGGCAAAAAGTCTCCGTGAAAATCCACGTCCGGTTTTAGTAGAATGTATGACGTTTAGAATGCGCGGTCATGAAGAAGCCAGTGGGGTAAAATATGTTCCAAAAAAATTGTTGGAAGAATGGGCTGCAAAAGATCCAATTCTTAATTATGAAAAATGGTTAATGGATGAAAAAATAATACAGGCATCAGAAGTTGAATTCATTCGAACTCAATTTAAAAAACAAATTCAGGAGGATGTTGAAAAAGTTTTTGAATGGCCAGATGATGCGGTTTCCATTGAACACGAATTAAAAGATGTTTATAAATCATTTAATTATAAAGAAAGCTTTCCTTATGCAAATGCAGCTTTAAAAAACATACGGTTTATTGATGCCATACGGGAAGGACTTCAGCAAGCGATGCGTAAACATCCGGATTTGGTATTGATGGGTCAAGATATTGCCGGATATGGAGGAGTTTTTAAAATTACAGAAGGATTTTTGGATGAATTTGGAAAAGATCGGGTACGAAACACACCCATTTGTGAAAGTGCCATTTTGGGTGCAGCATTAGGGCTTAGTTTAAAGAACATCAAGTCAATGGTAGAAATGCAATTTGCAGACTTTGTCAGCAGTGGTTTCAATCAAGTTGTAAACAATCTTGCTAAAATCCATTATCGCTGGGGTCAACAAGCAGATGTGGTGATTCGAATGCCTTGTGGTGCAGCAACACAGGCTGGTCCATTTCATTCACAAACAAATGAAGCCTGGTTTGCACATACTCCGGGCTTAAAAATCATTTATCCCTCCAATCCCTTTGATGCTAAAGGACTTTTATTGAGTGCTTTTGAGGATCCCAATCCTGTTTTGTTTTTTGAACACAAAGCGCTGTATCGGGCTGTTGAAGGAGAAGTTCCAGATGCTTATTACACCATTCCCATAGGTAAGGGCCGACTTATAAAATCCGGAAATTCAATGACGATTATAAGCTATGGTTTAGGAATTCAATGGGCTAAAGAACTTTTAAATCGGGTAGCATTTGATGCCGATTTAATAGATTTGAGAAGTTTGGTTCCATTAGATTATGATATGATTCGTGAAAGTGTATTAAAAACTGGTAAAGTGTGCATTCTGCAAGAGGATAATCAGTTTTGTTCGATAGGTTCTGAGCTAGCATCCTGGATTCAGGAAAATTGTTTTGAAGCTCTGGATGCACCAATACAGCGTTGCGGATCATTGGATACACCCATTCCATTTGTAAAACGCTTGGAAGACCAATACCTCGCAGTTTCAAGATTAGAAGAAAAACTTAGATATTTGCAGGCTTATTAAATAAATATGGTACAAATAGATCAGATTATTGCAGTTGGAAGTAAAGTTGGATTATTCAAACTTGTCGCATCTCGTTCAAATGGATTGATTTTGGAAGATTTGCTGACTCATAAAACAAATTTTTATTCATCTCGTACATTTCAATTTTCACCTTTGGAGTCCATTGGGATTTATACGCTTTCCGATAACATTCCTTTAAAAGACGTTTACACCCGGTTTTTAGAAAAAGAAAACGAAGTAATTCCACCGGATGATCAAGCTGAAGCCGCAGCTTATAAAAACTATTTTGAAACAATTTTACCCGAATACGACCGTTATCGCGTTCATCTGAAAGACATGCAAAAATGTTTAAAATGGTACCATCAGTTAAAGTCTTTGGGATTTATCAAAGCTGATGAAGCTCCAATTGAACCTGTATCAGAACCTGCAGTTGACTAGTCTGAAATAAATGTACAAAGAAAAAAAGGTTGTGGTCGTATTGCCCGCATACAATGCGGCGCTCACTTTAAAAAGAACATTGGATGAAATACCAATGGATCTTGTTGACGAATTAATCCTGTGTGATGATGCCAGCAAGGACAGTACCTTTGAATTGGCAAAGCAATTGGGAATTAAGCACTGCATCCGACATGAGAATAATCTGGGATATGGAGGAAATCAAAAAACCCTTTATACTAAAGCATTGGAAATTGGTGCTGATATAATCATCATGTTGCACCCAGATTATCAATACACACCAAAGTTAATACCCAGTATGGTTAACATTATTGGAGAAGGATTGTATCCGGTCGTATTGGGATCCAGAATCTTAGGGAAAGGCGCACTTAAGGGAGGCATGCCCTATTATAAATTTCTGTTTAACCGCTTTTTGACATTGATACAAAATTGGATGGTAGATTATAAATTATCTGAATACCATACAGGATATCGGGCATTTTCAAGAACAGTCTTGGAGCAAATTGCATTTCATAAAAACTCAAATGATTTTGTATTTGACAATCAGATGCTGTCTCAAATTATTTATAAAAAATTTGCCATTGCAGAAATAAGTTGCCCAACCAAATATTTTGATGAAGCTTCTTCAATAAACTTTAACCGCAGTGTTAAATATGGATTGGGGGTATTGGGAGTAAGTTTAAAACATTTTTTACAAAGAAAAGGAATTGCCAGATTTGAAATCTATTCCTGATTTTAGGAATTTTCACGCAGATATAATGGAGATGCTACTCGAAGGAAAAGGATTTACCTTGTTTTTCTTTTTATGAATTTTTTCGCATTCTCTGTGAGTAAAGAAATTAACGTCTTAAAATGCCTTTAAATATAATTTGATAGATTTGATCTAAATTTTTCTGTAAGATTTTGTCAATCTTTTTAGGGGAGTTGTATCTCCATCGTATGGATGAAAGTAAAATCTGTAAAATAAGGTCCGGATCTAGATCAATAAATTTATTTTCTTCAATACCCTTTTTAATAATAATCAATATTCTGGATTCAAATTGATTACGTAATTTTTTATACTGTTCCAGATTTTTATCTGAAAGATGTTTGTATTCGGTGTGTGTAATTTGAAATGCATCCCAATGGTCGACCTGATATTTTAAATAAAAGCGAATAAAAGTTTCAAGTCGGGCCAAGCTGGTTCGACGGGTCATTACAATCTCATCCAATTGCAAATTCAGGTGTTGCAACAGATTGATGCAAATGGAAGCTAAAATCTCTTCCTTTGATTTAAAATGATTGTACAAACTGGCAGCTTCGATTCCAACAGCTGAGGCAATTTCACGCATTGTTGCCAAGCCAAATCCTTTAGCCTGAAACAGAAGCTCTGCTTGTTGTAGAATTCGATTTTTTGTCATTTTATACTATTGTATCCTGCTACCAATTGGAAACTAAATATACCAAATATTAGTTTCGATCCCATAAAAAAAAATCGTGTACAAATAGTATCTGCACACGATTTTAATATTTTATTTTTAAGGTATTCCTTATTTCATTGTTGCAATGTGGTGCATTAAACTGCTTTTAATATTGGCAGCTTTGTTTTTATGCCAGGTATTCTTTTTAGCCAGCTTATCAATCATTCGGACTACTTTAGGCATATAGGCTTGAGCAGCTGACTTATCAGTAAGTTCTCTTAATTTTTTAATAGCGGAACGGGTAGTTTTCTTGAAATAGCGGTTTGCGATTCTACGCACAATATTTTGACGCATTCTTTTTAAAGCCGACTGATGATTTGCCATATACTTATTTTAAAAAAGGAATGCAAAGATAAAACGCAGATTTGTTTTAATTAAACTTTTAACAATTATTTGAAAAATACTATTAATGTATTATTTTTCAAAGCATTATATATTATAATTATTTAACTTTTGCCATTTTCATCAAGACCCAGGTCTCTAAAATGGTAAACAAGAGGTAGGAAGAGATCAGGGGCAAGACCAATTCTCTTGGTTTGATACCCAACACTTTAACTAGTATGATGACCAACATAGACAGTAATACAATTTTCAGACTGATGCTGACCATAAATACCCGAGTAAATAGAAAAGGATTGGAAGAACGCACCGCTCGCTCTGAAATTTGAAATATTAGGCTGGTAAAAAAAACAAAAAAAGCTATTATCCCATAACTGGCATTGGCCACAAGTTGCGAAGGATCGGCTCCCGGTCCAAATAAACTGATTCCTAAACAGACTATTGCTGTGAGTACTAAAAAAATATAAAACCTGGCGACGCTCATTTATCGATTCTCTTAAGGTCATAATTTAACCAAACCATAAAAGCAATCAGCATAAACATACTGCACAATGCCGTCAAAATAGGTTTTTCCAATTGAAATTTACGATCTAAAAAACCACCAAACCAGGCTGCAAGTCCCATAGATACAAACAATTGCGTAGCAAGACCCGAATATTTTAGGATCTTATTGCTTTTTAGATCATACTTAGCCATGAATGCCTTGGCTTACATTTTAATCAGGTCCGGTTTTACCTGAGTCATCGGATTGACTTTTGGTGAACCAGCTCCCATTTTACTGGTTACGTTAAATTTTGCTCCCGGGCTGACTGCCAATTTATCAGTATTTATTTCTCCGTCAACGATAGCCGTTTCTTTAACCTGAAGCAAATCTTCGATTTGAACAATTCCCTTAAATCGGCCTTCAATGGTTGCATTTTGAGCTTTGATTTCACCTTCAATACTACCTTTTGGTCCGATGATGACTTTTCCTTTGCAGACTAAAATGCCCTTTAGAAAACCATCAATTCGAATGTCACTTTCTGCTGTAATGGTTCCTTCAACTTGGGTACCCACTACCAGACTGTTCAAAGCCCCCTGTGGTAAAGGTCCTACTGATGATTTACTTGCATCATTCGATGTGTTTTTATTCCCAAACATATCCATTGTTTTTGGTGGGAAACAAAAATACGATTTAATTAAATAAATAAATGGAAAAATGGAGGATGGGAGTTCATAGTCTATAGTTTGGAAGAATGCTGCATTCTTATAATTGTTCAATTCTCCAATGCATTAATCACTTCCCGCCTACCTGAACAATCCTATTCTGTATATTTAAAATTATCATGCAACTCAGTCAGGCTGATTGTGACAATGGATGGAAGCATGTCTATAGGCTTTGGTCAGGTGGAGAGGAAATGTTGTAATGGGTATATTGACCGCTAATTAGATGAATTTTACCATCAATCAGTCTAACAGTCTAACAGTCTAAGCCAATAGTCTAAGCCCCTTTCGCCTGGTCTTCTTCTTAGAAATTCGGACAGTAGATTCCTCGGCGTTCTGGTCCGCAGATATTGTAGATGAATGACAATTCAAATGAATTGTTTCCTGCATTAGCTTTCTTCAAGGAAGAGGTATTGATATCGTAACTCAATCCGAAACCGTATTTGCTATAATCAAATCGGGAAGAAAGAATGAGTGCATCCATATGAATTCCGGATGAATTATCTGTTTTGTATTTGTTGGCCAAACGTGCCCACATTCCTAATTGGAATGTAGCTTCATTGGTACGACTATTGCCGGATCCAAATCGGAAACTTGTACCTCCGTTTAATTGAAAAGAGGGTCCTTGAAAAAAAGCAACCATGCCCGGAACAATTGCATTGCGGCGGTTTAATCTGAATACACCTCCACCGTGAACGGTTAATTTAGAATATAATGGTGCCGGAACATACCCATTATTCGGGATGTCAGTTATGTTGTTTTGCAATGGTTCGTTTAAGTGACTGTAAGCACCTCCTATGTAAAAGTTGTTGTATTTATCCAATACAGAAAACCACAATGCCCCAACAGATACATCTGCAAACAAAAAGCTTGGATCAAATACTGCTGGATCTTTTTGACCATTTGGATCTACCCCATTCGAAGTAATCTGAGTACCCCAGATGGCATTGTGAAATTTAACACCGCGTTGGTTTAAACCAGCTTCTGCACCAAAAACTAAATAATTGGAAGAGGTTCTACTACCTGACATTCGCTTACTGTAAGATCCGGAAAGTTTAAATTGCAAGGTACTGAAATCCAATGATCCAGCTTTGTCACCCCAGAATGTGCCTCCAAATCCAAAATAATCATAACGACCTACTGGAATTTTTTGGTCGAAAGACATGTTATAAGTATTGAATGAGTTTGCAAAACCGATTACTGGTGCCCACTGGTTGCGGTAATTAGCTACAAACCGCATTTTACAATTCATAACCCCCGTTAATGCAGGATTTAAATTGGTTGGGGACATGTAAAACTGAGAAAAATGAATGTCTTGTGCCTGGATTCCCCAGCTCAAAACGATTGAGAAAAGAATAGCTAAACGCTTCATGCCTACTACTTTATAAGTGCATAAATTTATGACCTTTCCCTCAAATAATATTCCCATTTGCTTAAAATTTAACAAATATTAAAAAAAACAATGTTTAATCCCTTAATCCACACGAGTTATAGCTCCAAAATTCTTTATCAGTAAATCATCGTATGCATTGGCTTTTTCAAATAAATATTGGAAAATCTGACTGCCCAATTCCGGTTTGAATGAGTGATCAAATATTTGCAATGAAAGAATGATGTCTTGATTCTGAATACTAAAACATAGACCCTCTAACTGGCTATTCTGCTGCAACAGATAGACGTAAATTTCCTTAATATTTTCTTTGGGCAGCGAACAAATATAAGCATCTCCTGCAATCATTCCTGTTTCTTCGTGGTAAGAAAGTAAGATTTTAGCGGAACCATGTTCTATTTCCCAATTAAAAGGGCCTCTGCGGGTCAGATTGATATCATAATTAAGAGCTTTTAATGCATCTTCAATTTCCAATTTGATTCCTTTAGGTTGATAATCTTCTATTTGCGATATCATTTGAATTTTAGACCCACAAAAAGGACAGTATTTTTTTTCCGGATTAGGTTCAAACACAATGTTGGCGCACGAAATGCAACGGACACCAGATTTGTCACCACCCGCTTTAAATTCATCCAATGCTTGTTTTAGATATCTGGCTGGAAGGGAAAATCCAATGCTTTGGCCATTTTGAATGATAAAAGTATTTACACCTAAAATTTCTCCGGCATCATTTACTAAAGGACCTCCACTGTTTCCGGGATTCAGAGCTGCATCGTGCTGGATATAGTATAAATCATCCTGTTGGTGGCTTGAATTCGAAATAATGCCTTGTGTTGCTGTATATTTTAGTCCAAACGGATGGCCAACTGCTATAACAGGATCTCCTTCTCTAAAATCTTCCTGATCGTGCAATTTAACACCCATCCATGGATTTGGTTTCGGGCCTTGTACAAAAGCCAAATCAAACTTAGGATCTAAATAACGAACCGAACTCAGTACGCGTTGTACCCCTTTTCCTTCAACGACTACATCTTTGTTGTTGCGAACCACGTGTTCATTGGTAATAATCAAATCATAGTCTTTCAGGTAAAATCCGGTCCCTATTGAAAATGGTGTTGCAATTTGTATGACAACCCCTTTGTATTGTTCGATTAACTCTCTCATGCCAGGGGTAAATCTTTTATAAATACCAAAAATTCTTTTAGAAAAATGCCTGGATTCAAATCTTTAAACTTAGCTTTTGGAACTTCCTCTGTAAACGCGGTTGGAAATTTATCCAGGATTGTTTCTATTTCATCATTTATTTCATTGAAGTTGAGCGATCCATCCGACTTCCAATAGTTCAATGGAAAACCAAGCGATTTGAAATAAGCATCGTAAGCAATTTCAAAATAAAGATGAAACAGGCTGCGTCCCGGTTCAGGCATCGCAAAATTGTACATGCAATAGCCTGCTATGTAATTGCAAATAGCCAGACAAATCCGATCGTGTTTATTTTCTTCATACCATTTTATGGCTTGCAGTTCGGCATCGATAAATTGCGCAATTGTTGCATGTTTTACAGGACTGGTAATTCCAAAACTTGCAATAACTTCATACAATTCTTTTTCAAGGTCAGCGTCTTTCATTTCCAGAATTTCTTTTAAACCTGTTTCCAAAATAGACACTTTTAATTCTGTATTTTCCGGAGCTGTTTCAAAATAACGAATGTGCATTGTACTCAGGATATCCATTAGTTTGCCTTCCGGTTTTACCAAATAATCCAGCCCATAAACCACTGCTAAATAAACGTAAGTCAGCGCACCTTGAAATCGCCTTGGGTTGAGGCTTCCCAATACTTCCGGCTTAAAAACATGTTCTATTTGATTGCGGATGAATTTAATTTTAACTGCTCTGAGCTCC
This sequence comes from Saprospiraceae bacterium, assembly GCA_016787575.1. Taxonomy (GTDB): domain Bacteria; phylum Bacteroidota; class Bacteroidia; order Chitinophagales; family Saprospiraceae; genus Vicinibacter. Next base: position 28,653 of record JAEUUO010000032.1, read on the forward strand.
GGACTCAATAATTTTATATGTTGATTTTGAATTGGTTCAAGGTATTCAAACTCATCCAATAAAATATCATCATCTTTATCAGCTTGCAATGCCAATTCTTTTAATCCATAATACAATTTATAAGGTGAGGCATCTGCCAATAAACTGTCAAAAATCAAACACAAATTATCATTGGCATCTAAAGCAAATCGGGCATAGTTCAACCGATAATTGTGCTCGACGGCTTTTCTTAAAAATCCAACATTGAGTTCCTTGCAATGTGCAACCAAACAGACGGCTTTAAAAATCCGGTCGTCATAGTTGCAATGTATTTGTTTAGAACCCTGATACAAGATGAATGTATTTTCTTGTTCACGTATTACATTATCCCCAGACTGGTTTTTAATATAGTTTAAAAGATGTTTGATGGCTTCTTTGCAGTTGCCTTCCTCAAAAAGTTTTAAACTGGCATCCCAATCCGCATATTGTTCTTTAGATTTATAGGCATCTGAAAACCGTCCGAATGAAATTTCAGGTAAGGTGGTTTGTGGTCTTGACAAAATTTTATCCCAGAATCCCATAAAATTTTTAAGAGGCTCAAAGGTAATGATCCAGCATCTTTAATTTTGAATAAAAAATCGGGTATAAGGCAAAGCCCTTTACTTTTGCATTTAATATGTATGCAAAAACCTCCTTTCCCGCATTTGAAAGTCATCATAAGATATGTCACAAAGATTTAATTTATAGTTGTGGAAGTTGTTTTGCAAGTGAAATGGCAGATCGTTTGGAATTGCTCCGTTTTCAAATTGCAAGGCATGCTTATGGCATCGTGTACAATCCTTTAAGCATTGCTCAACAATTTGATCAACTGTTGACTCAAAAAGAATTTCATGAATCTGATTTTTTGATTCAGGATGGGCTTTATCATTCTATGGATCATCATGGATCCTTGTCATTGCCAGATAAAACACAATTAGCTGATCAACTGAATGCCCGTTCCAAAGAAGCTTATGCACATCTAAAAAAATCAAGCTTTCTGGTTCTTACTCTGGGATCCTCTTATTTTTTTCGTTTGAAATCCAATCAACAAATTGTTTCAAATTGCCATAAAATTTCTGCCAGTCAGTTTACCAAAACAATTGCTTCGCTTGATGAAATTAATACGTGTTTAAGTCAAACTGTCAGGCAATTATTAAATTTCAATCCAAGTTTGCAAATTCTATTAAGTGTCAGTCCGGTGCGCTATTTAAAAGAAGGATTTATTGAAAATCAGCGAAGCAAATCCAGATTGTTGCTAGCATGTGAACAGCTTTGCGATCAATTCAATGCTTGCTCTTACATACCTGTTTATGAAATTTTTATGGATGACCTGAGGGATTATCGTTATGTAAAGGACGATTTGGTTCATCCCAATTCATCTGCAATAGATTATATCTTTAACTATTTTGAAAATGCTTATTTTAATAAGTCCACCAAGGAATTGACCATTAAAATAAAGAAGTGGAATCAACTTTCCAATCACCGGGTAATGCATGCAAACTCAGAAACCATTTCAGAGTATCAGATCAAATTGGAACAGTTAAATGCAGAAATTGAAAAAGAATTAAACCATTTTAAAGAAAAATAAAAAAATTAAACGATTGGAATGAATTGCATGGCTTTACAATATTTCATGCGTACCAATCAAAAAAACGTTTATACATAAGCTTAAAGGAATTTAGTAATGGATACCTGTAAAAAACTAGCAACCCTTATAGTTAAATGTATATGATATTTTAAAACAAAAAAGTCCACGGGAAAAATAAATTCACCGTGGACTTTAGAACTATTATTTTTTTAATATTTATTCCGTTTTAGCCTGAACTGCGGTGCGGTATAAAATAAAAGCAAGTGCAGCAAAAAACAAGACCCCTAAGAGTTGATAGCCTCCTTCGCCGATTGCTCCGGTCAAACTATGCTCCAAGGAAATCGAATTGATTTTAGCAGCAAAGCCTTCGTTAACATTCAATAAGGCAACGATAACACCTGCCAATGCCCCTCCTGCAACCAATCCGGTTGCAAACAAGGAGCCTTTACCCAATTCGTCATCTTCTGATTCCTGATTCTTTTTCTTGTTATACCAATCAACCAATCCTTTAATAGCACCACCAATAAAGATTGGTAAGGTAGTGGCTAATGGCAAGTATGCACCTACAGCAAATGAAAGCGCTTTTATACCGCAGAGCTCCATAACAATTGCCAGAAATACCCCTACAATTACAAATTGCCAATCCAGATTGAAGGATAAGATTCCTTTAATTAAAGTTGCCATCAAAGTGGCTTGAGGTGCATTGTATTTTTCACCAATGGCATGTTGAATGCCTTGTGAAATCATGGTAGAATCGGGAGTATCCAATAATTTAACGGTCCAGCCAATTACGATAGAAGAAAACACAGCTCCAATAAACAAGGCCAATTGCTGGTATCTTGGAGTTGCACCAATGATATAGCCTGTTTTTAAATCCTGAGAGGTTGCACCGGCATTGGCAGCTGCAATGCAAATCATTCCACCAACTACCAAAGCCATTGGTTCGTATATCTTACCGCTCCATCCTACCCCGATAAATACCAGACAGGTAGCCATAATGGTTGCTATCGTCATACCCGAAATCGGATTGTTGGACGAACCGATGATGCCAACGATTCTTGAAGAAACGGTGACAAAAAAAGCACCAAAGATGACCACCAAAAGTCCAACCAATAATTTAGAAACAAAACCCTGACCAGGAATAATGGGAAGCAGGGCTACCATTAATATCAATCCGATGCTGCCAAACAATACGACTTTTATATTTAAATCTTTTTCAGTACGAACTACACTTGAACCTGCACCTTCTTTGACAGCTCCCATTGAATCTTTAAATGAACTGATGATGGTAGGAATGGTTTTGATCAAAGTGATAAATCCACCTGCAGCAACTGCACCCGCTCCAATCTGGCGAATGTATACCCTGTAAATTGCTTCTGCAGAATTGGTAAATGTATGACTAGCTTCATCCCATCCAAAACGGGTTGGATTAAATCCCAATTTGAGAACTTGTTGGTAGATGATATCACCCGGCACCAGGGTCGCCAACAAAGGAATCAAGACAAAAGAACTCAATACCCCACCTGCTACCAGGACTCCTGAAATTTTTGGCCCGATGATATATCCGACACCCAGATATTCAGGAGTAATTTCACCATGAATCCGACCGGCAGGCCAATATTTATTGGTCAATCCGGTAACATAAGTAGGTACTTCTGCGATTAAGTGGAGTACCTTTTGCAACATGGCATACAAGATGGAGATTCCCAATCCCATAAATGCAGTTTTTGCAAAATCACCTCCTTTTTCACCTGCCACCAATACACTTGCACAGGCCGTACCTTCCGGATATGGAAGGCTGCCGTGTTCTTTGACGATTAAAGAGCGTCGAAGGGGTATCATCATGAGTGTGCCCAAGATTCCACCTAAAACTGCCAATGTAAAAATGGTCCAATAATTAAATGAGCTGATGCCATCGCTTTCCGCAGAAAGAAATAAAAAGCCCGGAAGCGTAAAAACTACCCCTGCAGCGATGGATTCTCCTGCAGATCCAGTGGTTTGAATGATATTGTTTTCAAGAATGGTAGTTTTAAAAAACCGTCTTCCCAATGAAATGGCTAATACGGCAATAGGAATCGAAGCTGATACAGTTAAACCTGCTTTTAAAGCAAGGTAAACGGTTGCAGCCCCAAACAGGATTCCAAAAAAGACTCCTAATAAAATTGCCTTTATTGAAAATTCTGCGATGTTGGTAATCTCCGGAGAGATATACGGTTTAAATTCTTTGTGTGGTGAACCTTCCATATAATTCGAAATGTTTTGTTTGTTTATTTTTTTGAATTTTATCGAATGCCATGCATCCAGGTTTGCAATTTTTTAGAAAGTAAAAACATTACAATAGAAGCAATTCCTGACATTACAACAAACAATAAGAAAAAGTCATAGGTATTTGCCATAGCATATCCTAAAAACGAACTTGATTTTCCTGTTTCTGGATAGAGTGCGGACAACATCCCTGCAAATTTATTTGCTGTTGCATTTGCTAAAAACCAAACACCCATGAGCAATGAAGCTAAACGTGCAGGTGCCAATTTATTTACCATTGACAATCCGATTGGAGATAAACAAAGTTCGCCGATGGTATGAATAAAATACAATCCGGTTAACCAGATCATACTCACTTTAGTAGTACCTTCTACTCCATTTACACCAAAAGAAATGTAGAGATAACCCAATGCCAATAGTCCAAGTCCTAAGGCCTGTTTGGTTAACGAAGCAGGTTGCTTATCGTCCATTTTTAACCAAATTGCTGAAAGAACAGGAGCAAAAATGACTACGAATGCTGCGTTGTAACTTTGAAACCAGCTTGCAGGCATTTCTGTCATGGTAAAATCATTTAGATACCCAGCAAAATGCAATCCAGTTAATAAGACTAAAGATCCTAAACCATAGTAAAGGGATGATTTTGGGGAATGCTCAAAAAACCAAGCTAAAAATTTACCTAAAAAGTAAACGATTCCACTTAAAACCAGAACCAATATCCACCATGGGATTAATAAATTCATGATTCTATCGGTTTGTTCGTCTGCAAAAAAGGTCAGCGATGCTCCAGCCTGTTCGAATGCAGACCAAAAGAAGATTACAAAAAATGCAGATATAAAAATGACCCATATCCGATCTTTCTCGATTGGATTTAAGGATGGATCTAAAATGATGGTTGCTGGAATGCTTATAGCAAATGCAAAAATTGCAGCACCAAAAACATCAAAGCCAATCAGTTTATAAAATATTACAAATAATAAAAGCGATCCTGCAGTAATGGCAGCTAGTTGCTTATTGTCAAATTTAGAATTGCCAGCCGAATCCCCTTCTTTTATTCTGTTTTTATTTGGTTCAATACCAATTTGATCACCAGAAGGTGATAGAAGAAAGCGATTCTTTAACCATTGAAAGGATGCAACACTTAATAACATCCCGATACCGGCAGCCAAGAACCCCCATTTAAAAGCTATATTTTCTCCGAGCCAACCACAAAGCAAAGGTGCTAAAAAAGCTCCCAGGTTAACTCCCATGTAAAAAATGGTATAAGCAGAATCCAATCTGCGATCGTTGTCAGGATATAACTGGCCTACCATGGTTGAAATATTTGGTTTAAAAAATCCATTTCCAAATACCATCAACCCAAGACCCATATACATAATAAAACTACTGTCAAACTGCCCACTGGCAAATAACATAAATTGTCCGGCTGCCATAATCAAACCACCAATGATGATTGATTTCCGGTTTCCCCAATAACGATCTGCGAAGTACCCGCCAATAATCGGTGTTAAGTAAACAAGTCCTGTATAACTACCATAAATCCCGGATGAAAATGATTTATCCATCAACAATTGTTTGGTAAGAAAAAGTACCAGGATGGCTCGCATTCCGTAGTAACTGAAGCGCTCCCACATTTCTGTAAAAAACAAAAGATAAAGTCCTCTGGGGTGACCCGTTTGTTGGCTCATTTTTGTATAAGTTTGTTAAAAGAATGGTTTTTCTAAGGCTAAATATAAATGGAATCTTTGGAATTGACTAAGATGCAGAATATTTAAATGGACTTTTAACTTTTTAAATAGTTGGTTTTAAATTTTTAATTAATTAAACAAATTATATTCTGAAGATAGCTTTGATTTTTAGGTGATTCAAAATTATATTCTGTAGTCAATCCAATTTATTTGTGCTGAAATCAATGACAGATATATCTATAAAAATTAAAGATCCAGTCAATAAAAACATTCGGAATGTTTCAACCAAGGTTGGGCAATGGTATTTAGAAAAAATAAAACCTTTGATTTAATTATTAAATGCTAGAGCTAAAAAGGATTTATTTTTATAAAGTAAAAATGTTTTTCAGACTGCAATTATAAACCAGAACCATTTGCCAATGCCCAGGTCAACAAAAAAATATGCCGGGCAATGTTGGTTGTTTTTGTATAATTAATTTTAAAGGCATCGTCTGTAAGGCGATGGTAATCTTCGTGTACACCGCTAAAAAAGAATATGGAGGGTATGCCTTTTTCTGCAAAATTGTAATGATCCGAGCGATAATAAAAACGATTCGGGTCTGTTTCGCTATTGAATGTATGATCGAGTTTTAGTTGCGCATATTTTTGATTCACACGGACGTTTAGTTCATGCAATTTAGGATTGATTCGGTCTGAGCCAATTACATAAATGTAATTGGTGTCTTTCCCATATTTATCATCCATGCGTCCTATCATATCTACATTGATTTCTGTTTTGGTTTGTTGCAATGAAAACAATGGATTGTTTACATAGTAAAGTGAACCGAGCAAGCCCTTTTCTTCACCGGTAACCAACATACACAACACCGATCTCCGTGGTCCTTTTCCCTCATTTTTTAATTTTTGCAAAGTGGCAGCGATTTCCATAACAGCTGATGTACCACTTGCATTGTCATCAGCTCCGTTGAATACTTCTTTTCCACGCATACCTATGTGGTCGTAATGCGCTGTCAGGCTGATGATTTCATCCTTTTTATCCGTACCCTCAATAAATGCAATTACATTTTGCCCTTTAACTGCGCGAATTGATTTTTTTTGTAATATATCCAATTTAGCTTTTATAAGAAAGGCAATTGGCTTTCCATTGCGATTAATTTTTTCTTTTGCTTTTAAAATTTTCTTAAAGCTTCCTCCCATTAACATGGATGCTGTTGTAGGTGATAGTACCAATTGATTAATTCCTCGTGGTTGCCAGATTTCGCTGGTATCCAAAATCACATCCGGTGAAACAACTTCTGAACGATGCGCATCTACATAATCTTTAAATTTATCTTCAATTACCAAAACTAATTTGGCACCATGCTTCCGAGCCGCTTCAACTTTCATATCCAAATTAGAAGACCAATCTGAAGGTGTTTTCGTTCCGTTGATTATATAGATGTTATTTTTATCTTTTGGTTCTCCTTTAAAAAATAGCACTGCTTTATTTTTTACATCGATGTTTTTATAATCGTTGTAATTTTTATGATCAATTCCGTAGCCTGCGAAAACCACTTCATTGGCATTCCATTCAAGGTCATCATTGATAGACGGTATCACTAAATAATCCCAAAATTGTTTGTAGGGGACCCCATTGATTTTAAAATGGAGTTTATCCCAATAAATCCATTTAAATCCAACTTTTTGAAAATACGTGTTTGATTCTCCTCGTTTTTCAATTTGGTTCTTGGCAAAATGGGCTGCGATGTAATGAGCTGCCCGGTCATTTCCTGCCGTACCCAACTCTCTGCCTTCACATGAATCAGATGCGAGATATTCAATGATTTCTTTGAGATTTTCTGCTTTGATGTTTTGAGCATACTGATATGCAGAATCTAGCTGAACGGCTTGTGTTGAATCCGGAATTACTACTGCACTGAAAAAATCAGATTGAGCAGATCCAGCTACCAATAAAAAACAAAAATTCAATCCAAAAATAAATTTCATGCAAGATTTATTTTGTCCACTCTTCGTTGATGCCTTCCTCCTTCAAAAGCAGTTTCAATAAATAATGCAACCATCTTGCATGCTGTTTCCAATGAAACATATCTTGCCGGTATACTCAGTACATTGGCATTGTTATGCGCTCGCGCCAGTTGCGCTATTTCTTCATTCCAGCACAAAGCACATCGCACAGAAAGGTGTTTATTAACCGTCATTGCAACTCCGTTGCCGCTGCCACAAAGTACGATTCCAAAATCTGCCTGGTGTAGATCTATATCATTTCCAACCGGATGTACAAAATCCGGATAATCTACAGAATCTGTATTGTAACAGCCATGATCGGTTACTTCAATTCCCCTGGATTCCAAAAATGCAATGACTCCTTGTTTGCATTCAAATCCGGCATGATCACATCCTACAGATACTCTCATGCAACTTGTTAGTTAGGAGCGTTAGGATTTGCAGCATTGTATTTATTGAGCAAGGTTTCCATTTCCTTAATAAATGCATCATCCTGAAGCATTTTAGCCCGGTCAATAATTTCCCGTACTGCTGATAAAGAGAGACTTCGATCTTGTGAAAATCCTTTTTCCAAATCTTCCTTTGTCAATGAATCGTAAAAATTCAACATATCAACAGTTTCTGTTGCCAGAATACGCAATTGTCTTTTTGCAGATTCGTGATCACCTGCTTCAATTAAAACTTGAATGAATGGCATGATCCGCACATCGTATTGGAAATTCATATTTGGAAATGCTTCAAAATATTTATTTGCCATTTTTGCTGCTCTTGCAGTATCGCCTGCTTCTTGTAAACTTACAGCAGTACGCATCATGATCATGCGCATGGCTTGAATACTTGGAGCATAACTGTGATCTACAAATTGTTGTTCTTTATCAAAATTACCCCAACGGAATTTATTCATAATCACGTCATAACTTTTATCAAGATCGGCTTTGCCTGCTCCATAAATGTATAAGCTGGGATCACTTTTTGTTCTGACCGGAACGATCCGCAATGCCATCCCTTCCAGATTGGTGTAATCATCCAATCCCATTAATTTTTCTCCATTACAAGTAACAGAAAAATAAATCGGGCGATCGTAAATATTTGAATTGATAATATCCAATACGGCTATATCATCTTTAGTAATATAGGTTGAATTCAAGCTCACAGGAATTTTATCCACAAAATTGGTATCATTGGCTGAAACGATGCCAGCTGCAATTGCTTTTTCGCGATCAATACCAATATATACATTTCGTGTAGGCATGTGCGTTTCAAATTTTCGTCCATTTCCGGATTCGATGGTATGATCTTCGCCGATAAATTTTAAAAATTCCGAAGCTGACCAAGCTCTATCAGTACCGGAACCATCCGGATTTTCAGGATTGTAATAAAACACCTGATTTCTTAAACTGCCCCTTAGTTTTTCTTGTGGAATTGACATTTTAACCAAAGGAGACTCATTAAATTTCCTACGTTGATTTTCGATATACCAATCCACTGCTATCAAACTTAAATTAATTACCCGTACATCCCTTCTGATTCCTTCTACTTCTTGAGCATACCAAACCGGATAGGTATCGTTGTCTCCATAGGTAAACAAGATAGCATTGGGTTGACAAGATTCGAGAATATTGGCAGCATAATCACGCGCAGCGTGACTTTTCATCCGGCTGTGATCGTCAAAATTTTGTGTTACCAATACCAAAGGAACCAGCAATCCGAATGCAGATGCACTAATACCGGAAACAGATGCACTCAATTTTAGACGTTCGGTAAGTAAATTGGTGAGGAAGAGCACTCCCATTCCAATCCAAATACAAAATGTTAAAAAAGAACCTTCCAGTACATAGTCACGTTCCCTGGGTTCATTGGGCGGTGAATTGTTAAACACACACAAAGCAATGCCTGTTAAGATAAAGAAACTCAACAAAGCCATAAAATCATTTCGATCTCTTTTAAAATGAAAAATGACACCCAATATTCCCAAAATCAATGGCAAGAAGTAATACCGGTTACGAGAAGGATCTTCGCGAATAACCCTTGGAAGTTGTGATTGATTGTATAAACGATTGTTATCAACCGCATTGATACCGGAATACCAGTTTCCATCTTTATTAATCCAAGGATAGAAACCTTGTTCACCATTTTGTCTTCCCACAAAATTCCATAAAAAATAACGCCAGTACATCCAACCAAATTGATAGCTGAACATAAACTTCAAATTAAATGCCATGGAAGGAGGACCTGTTTTAGAGCCTTGCAAATATTCCATCCACATCCGATACAAAGTTGGACGGCCCTGATCGCTGTGACTGATCCGCGGAAACATAATTTTATCTTTTTCGCGAAACTCGTAATCGTATTTCTGATCTACTACTTTGTACTGATTTCCAACCCGACCCCAACGGTCTTCAGCTTTGGTATCGATTGGCTTTGCATCAAATGTAGGTCCTTTTAGCAAACTACGATCTCCATATTGTTCGCGATTAAGATAAGGAATCAAACGCATTACGTCATATGGATCATTCATATTGACTGGAGGCTTTGCATTTGCACGAATGATGACGACGCCTACTGTTGAATATGAAATTGCCAAAAGCACCAAGGTGAAAACCACTTTGTGCATTAAATCATTTCCTTTGTTTTTAAAATACCGAAGGAGGTAATAAGCAGCCAGAACAATGGTAATGATCGTGGGTATCAATCCAAAATGAAAAGGCATTCCAAAAGAATTGACGCAAAGCTTTTCGTAAAAACTCCAGAGATTTGGAATTCCTGTAATGATTAAGATTTGGAATAGAAATATGGCTACAATACCAGCAAATGCTGCGATAAACATACCCAGCCAGCTGTGTTTCTGATAGCGTTTGTAATAATATAAAATCGCAATGGTCGGAAATGCCAATAAGGAAAGTAAATGCACGCCGGTTGAAAGGCCCACAGCAAAGACTGCAAAAATCAACCATTTGTCATTTTTCGGATTGTCTTCAAGATAATACCATTTCATGGCAGCCCACATGGTCATGGTTGTAAACATGGTAGACATTGAATATACCTCCCCTTCAACTGCAGAAAACCAGGTAGTAGAGATATAACCTGTTGAAAGGCCGGCAACCAATCCTGCACCCAAAACAGCCCAGGATTCATTGTTTTCATTGTTGTAATCTCTTCCAAACAAAGCCACGCGTCCAAACATCATGGTAATCCAGCAAACAAACATGGATGCCAATGCAGAACACATAGCTGACATCAGATTGACTGCAAAAGCGATGTAAGATGGGTTGTCAGATAGAAGGTCTGCAATCCAGGCAAACATTCTTCCAATGATGATAAAAAATGGAGCACCCGGTGGGTGAACAACCTGAAGTTTGTAAGCACCCAGAACGAATTCACCACAGTCCCACAAGCTGCCATTCCGTTCAACTGAAAAATAGTAAACTATAAAAACGAGTAAAAATACGAGCCAACCAACAATGTTGGTTTTGTTAAACTTGTTATTCATCTTAAAATCAATGATTTATAAATATATTTTTTATATATAATAAAAATATTTCCTGTAAAAGTATGAAATTCCTGCATAAATCAGGCTGCTGCTAATTAGGCATAACGTACTCAGGGGTTGAATTTGTATGAAAGCCTTATCTTTATTGCCTCAATCAATACTTATGATCCGGATTATTGTCTTTGGATTGGCTATTTATGCTTTGTACATTCTTTTTTTTAAAGATAAGACCATTATTATCCAACCCAAAGATCCTAAAAAGCCTAAACCCCCCTATTCAGATTACGAAGAAATAAAATAAAATCAACCAATTTGGATTCAATCCGGGACTATATTTTATACCAGGATCATCACATTTTAATTGCCAATAAGCCAGCCGGAATGCCCGTTCAGGATGATTTAAGCAAAGATCCTTCCTTGCATAAACTAATACAGGCTTATTGTAAGCGGGATTTGCATTTATGCAATCGCATCGACAGACCTGTTTCAGGAATCGTATTGTTTGCCAAATCAAAAGAAGATGCAGTACTTTTAAATGAGCAAAATGCATACAATTCAATGGATAAAGAATACCTGGCATTGGTTGAGAAAAAAGTCATTGATGCAAGTGGTAAATTAGAAAACCGCCTCCAGAAATCTTCGAAATATAAAAAAGCTTATGTAAGTAAAGATGAAACCGGAGATTTAGCACGGTTGGAATATCAAGTTATTCATGAAATGGATCATTATTTATTAATTCAGGTAGCAATAAAATCCGGTAGATTTCATCAAATTCGCAGTCAACTAGCGCACGCAGGAATTCCTATTAAAGGTGATGTCAAGTACGGTGCACGAAGATCAAATAAAGACCGAAGCATCGGTTTACATGCCTGGAAAATTAATTTTACACATCCTACAACTCATCTTGATGTTGCATTTACTGCACCCATCCCTTTAAATGATATTTGGCCGGTTGTACAAACACTAATACAAAGTATATGAATGAAACACCTTCTGATATTCGCACAGAGATAGCAGACCTCGGTGAGTTTGGTTTAATTGATCATCTCACTAAATTATTTATACCTACAAACACTTCAACTGTAAAATCAATCGGCGATGACTCAGCAGTATTAAATCCGGAAAACAAGCACGTTGTTATTACAACGGATATGATGGTAGAAGGGGTCCATTTTGATTTGGCTTACTTTCCATTAAAACATTTAGGTTATAAAGCAATCGTTTCAAATTTATCGGATGTCTATGCAATGAATGCAATTCCGGTACAAGTAACGGTTTCCATTTCTGTTTCAAATCGCTATTCGGTTGAAGCCTTAGAGGTATTGTATGAAGGCATTCGACTTGCCTGTGAATCCTATCAGGTCGATTTGGTAGGAGGAGATACGACTGCATCCTTGCGTGGCCTGGTTATTTCAGTAACTGCTATTGGGATTCAGGAAGCAGAAAAAATTTGCTACCGCAATGGTGCAAAACCAGGTGATCACATTTATGTAAGTGGTGAATTGGGAGCTTCCTATTTGGGTTTGCAATTACTTGAACGTGAAAAGCAAATTTATTTATCAAATCCTGGAATTCAACCGGATCTGGAAAATCAAAAATATTTGATTGGAAAATTTTTAAAACCGGAAGCACAACGGGAAACAATAGATTGGCTTGAAAAAGCAGGAATCATACCCCATGCAATGATTGATTTAAGTGACGGATTGTCTTCGGATCTTATGCATATTTGTAAACAAAGTCAATGTGGTGCAGAGATCGAAGAGTCTTTGATCCCAATAAATGAACAAACCAAATGGATGGCATTAAAATTTCACATGGATCCATTGACCTGTGCTTTAAACGGTGGCGAAGATTACGAATTGCTATTGTGTGTGAGTCCGCAAGATTCCGATAAAGTGCGCATGTTTCCCGGATTGATTTACATTGGTCAAATAAAAGAATCTGCATTTGGGGTTCAATTAAAAAGCAACAGCAACAATTTGCATCCATTGAAAGCACAAGGTTGGGTGCATTTTTAGGAAATCGGGGAGTCTGAAGAGAGAAAGTCTGAAGTCTATTGAAAAGAAGTCTGAGGGAATTTTTCAATGCTGTAATACTTCGAAACTGCAATTAAGGCTAAAGGCCAGAGGATTGAGAATGCTGCAATCTTGAAATGGTTCAATGTTGCAATTGGGCTAGAGGCTAATAGTCTAATAGTCTTAAAAAAAAAATTATAACAGCTTATTTTGATTTAAATAATGAGTTTCAGAAAGAAATTACATCTAAGTTGAAAGTAATACTAATTCAAATATTGTAACATTTTAGCTTTGCAAAATTGTAGAATTGCATGATTCATCATTATTTTTGATAAATTTAAATACTGAAAATGAATCTATACAAGGCATTGATATGGTTTTGCATTCTTTTATGTAGTTCTTGTCAGCAAAATTCAAATTCTAAAACAGAAAAGGGAGATCATAAAAGGAACCAACAAGAAACTGAAAAAGTCGCTGCCAAACCGATAACAATGAAATTGGTTCCGCATCATATTTTGGATCGTGAAGGATCGGGTATGACAGCCATTACTTGCTTAATACCGGAGGGTTGGACTATAAAAGATAGATTGTATTGGGAATATGAAGATGCGACCTTGCCGATTCGCTATGAAGGGACCTTGCAAAGTGAAGATGGACGATATAAAATTTTTGCATATCCAGATATACGTTCGGTATACAGTGAAGGACCGATGGGGAGCAGTGGATATCCACCACCACAAAATATACTTACAGGATTAAAAGATTTTATTAAACGTCATCGGCAAGGATTTCAATATCAAATTAGGGAAGAAAAGATAATTAACCGAAGTGGTCCAACAGATCATACCGTTCAAGGAGTATCTTTTCGCACCCACTCCACTGGTGGACTGGTGCGTATCCGTTACAAAGAAAATCAAAACGAAATAGAGGAAGAGTTTTATGGCAATTTGGAAATTACAAATTCTCTTTCTCAAGGGTATGCTACATTAAGTGGCATCATTTGGTGGGCATCCGGTTTGTACAGTTGCAAAGCACCAATTGGGGAATTAGAAAAATGCAGACGTATTGCTCTAACTGTAAAATCATCCAGTAAATTGACCTTAGCTTTTTATAATAAATTTATACAAGTCACACAATTACTTTCTGATGCAGTCTACCAACGCATATACGCAGCCGGACAAATCAGTAAAATTATAAGTCAAACCAATGATCAAATTTCAAAGACCATCAGCGACAGCTATTGGAATACGCAAAAATCAAATGAACGTAACAATCAACAATTCAGCGATTATTTGCGTGGTGTAGATCGATATTCTGACGGACAAAATAATATACAGTTGCCTTCAGGTTATACCAATGCATGGGTCAATGACAAAGGAGAATATCTGTTGAGTGAAACAAATTCCTATGATCCAAATCAAGAATTAAATGGGAATTGGAAGCAATTGGATAGAATGAAATAGCCTTGAAATTCCTATAATAAGGTCTGCCAATTATACATTCTTGTCACACAGAATGCCCAAATGTAAGTCGAAAGGATGATGAAAAATTGCAACAAATACATGAATGGAAAACGAATGAAAGTTAAAGCATTGCACGCTTATAGACTAGAGACCATTGTAAGGTTGCAACATTAAAGAATTTCAACATTGGTTATTTCAATGCAATACAAAAATAATCCAATTGCATTCCGTCCATTTCCTTTAAAAAATAATTTGCAGTACTGATTTCACCTACAAGACGGTCGTGTTGATTTTTCAGTTTGTTTCTATTAAGGCGATTTAAAATATCGTAAGGAATCTGGAACCAGCTTGCAGGTAAATTTTCTTCTAGGTTTAAAACATCCCAACGTTTCCATTTGGAAATATTTTTTTTATTTTTCTCCTGATAGTCCATAATTTTTTCATCACCATAAACACCGCCAAAATAAACTTGTCCCGGATTAAAATAATGGCTAATCAGCTTTCTGAATTCATCGGTTTTGTATTCACGCATGTGATAGGGATTGCGTGTTAATGACATCTCTTTGTTGGGTGTGGTCAGCAATAATTTGCCACCTGGTTTAAGAACGCGATAAATTTCAGATAATAAGGTAGTGTCTTCTTGAATGTGTTCGATCAATTGAAAACAAATAACTACATCAAATTGATTGCTTTCTATACCATCCAACCAAGGCACTTCTTTTTGAATAAATTCAACCTGATCAAAATTTCGAAGATCGGAAGGAATGTGACGATCTAAAGCTAAATAACGACTCGCATGTGGTGCTAATAATTTTATACCGTAGCCTTCTCCACATCCAATTTCAAGTACGGCTCCTTTTATTTCAGGAACTGCTTTTTCATAAGCAAAGAGTTGCCGCATAAAAACCGGACGATCGGATACGGCATTTTCATTGGCTCGCTCTGCTGTATATAAAGATTCAAGTAATGACATGTTATATATTAAACGGGCTCAAAGATAGTTTGTTTACTACTTTTGTCTGTATATGTTATCAAGTCTTCGCAATATATTAAAAAATCAACAAGATGAATGGCTTGTATTAATCCTAAGTTTTAGTGTCTTATTCAGTCTTGCATTTGAAGTGATGCTTTTTTTTCCAATGCATCAGAGTCCGGATATTTTGGATTACCTGAAAATGGCAGGCGGAGATTGGGAACAAAGTCCGGTGCGCATGTACCGCGTGTTGGTGCCCTCCTTGGCTGGTATTGTGCATTATTGCTTTGGCTGGCTGTTTGAATTTTTAAAGCCCGACAGTTTTAATGGAAATTTTTCCCTCTGTTTTAGTTTTTTATTAGTCAATACATGGCTCATGTCAATTGCCAGTGTATTCATTTATAAACTTTGTAAGGTATTTGGAATGAAGACCTGGCAATCGGCTTTTTCTTTAATCCCTTTTTTATCCTGCCGTTGGACACTTGAAATATCAGGATTGCCTTTAGTTGACAGTCTTTATTTCTTAAGTCTTGTCATTTTGCTGTTTGCATATTTTAATAAGAACCAAAGCTTAATATTTGCTTCCATTTTTATAGGTCCGTGGGCAAAAGAAGCTTATGTGTTTTTTATTCCTTTGATTCTCTATATGCACCGGGATCATTTAGTAAAATGTGTATCCTGTTTACTTGCATCTGGAATTCTGGTTTTTGGATTTCGTTTTTTATGGGATTTGTATTTGCAAAATAATTTTCTTGAAAGCTTTAAGCACGATGCCGATTCGTTTTCCACGATTGGGTATTCACTTGATAAAATCACAAGCTTTCATGGCATTTACGATGTATTTTCAGTGTATGGTTTTTGGATATTGATACCCATGTACGCATGGATGAAAAATTCGTTTAAACTGAATTATAAATTGAATAAGGAAAGTATTGTAGCAGTTTTATATATGGTGGCAGTAATTTTTCAAATGCTTTTATCAGGCGATATTGCAAGAATGCTTTATTTATCTATGCCGCTTTTTTGTTTGTGGATAGGTCGAGTAATTCGGTGGAGAAGCTATTAGACTGTTAGACTGTTAGATTGTTAGATTGTTAGGCTAATAGTCTAAGAGTCTAATAGCCTAAATAATAAATTTTGCTTTCTCCAGTTATTCGCAATTCAAATCTTTTCTTGATTTCATGTCGTTGTTTGGAAAACACATAAAAGACAATACATGATCCGGTAGATATTTTTCAAGTGTCGGATCGTAGAGACCATTTTCCAAAAATTCTGTAAGGTCTGTAACTTCCTGTTCTGTTAAATTCAAAGGATGGAAAAAGCCACTTATTTGAGATTTTGGAACCAAAGGATTTTCAGGTTCTGCTTTATTAAAATATTCAACGACTTCGCGTAAACTTTGCTTACTACCCCCATGAAAATAAAATCCAACTGGTTTTAAATTATACAATTGAGGAACTTTGAATTTATATAAATCTTCTGGTTTGCCTGTAAATCCAGCACGACCTTTAACACGTTTGTCATTTGCGCCTGTGCGAAAAACTTCTGTAATTTTATTTTCATATAAGTCATAAACACCTAAAGCAAAGAAATTAAAACTATTTAAAGATGGACTGTTGTGACAACGGTAGCAACCTGCTTTTCCAAAAAACAAACCAGCCCCTTTTTTCTGTTGTTCTGTCATAGCAGCATGATCTCCTTTTAACCATTTTTGGAAAGGTGCTTCATGGGTGGTAATTGTTCTAAAATAAGCAGCGATTGCAAAAGAGGTAGTTTTTAAAGAATATCTTTCAGATACAGGAATTTCAGGGAAGGCTTCATCAAATAGGGCTTTATAACCCAAATAAGAAGCTAAACTTTCATTCATGGTCATGCGGTGTACTTGCAAAGCACGAATGTTATTTGCTTCCAATCCTTCCAATCCTAAAAAATTAACTTCTGTAAGTGTATCCTGATGCCATACAGATTCCGTACCTACATTTAAACTAAACGATCCAAACGATCCTGCCCAAAGTGCATTTCTGACATATGCTAAATTTATAGTTGGCAAAGGTCTGGCTCCTTGAGCATCCACTTCATCACCGGTGTACAATGGATTCTTATTGCGCCCATTACCTAAATTACCAAATCCTTCCGCACCATCTGCAATTCCCTGAATTCGACCGGCTGTAAATGATTTGCTTGCGATGTGGCAGGAGGAACAACTAAAAGAATTCATTCCAACGGGTTTGTTTGGAAAAATTCCAATAGCAGGCTCGTGAAAGAGCATTTTTCCTAATTTAATTTTTGTAGAGTTTAAAATATTTTTCGGATCCTGATTAGGTATTTCAGCCAAATTTTCGCCACTTACCAAAATGTAATCACGAATGTCCCCATTGGGTGAGGCCGATTTGACTTGTTTAATTAACTTTTCATCCAGGCTGGTTTCATCTTGAGCCAATTCTCTTGTGCAAGTGGTAAATATGTAACCAGCAAATAGCAAGCATAGCAATTGGAAAGCGAGTAATTTTTTCGCAAACATATTCAGGGAGTATATTTTATTATAAAAATATCAATATTTAATTGACTCATTTACAATAGAATTAATTAAATATCAAGTATTTATATGCAAATTTGATAAAAAAAATCCAAACACTGAGTAACAATTTAAGTTTTAAGTAATTTCTAAGAATTAATTGTAAAAGAAGCTTCTAATGGAAGTATTTTCAAACTCCGCTCCCGGATTCGAAAACGATCTCCATTGGCTAATACGTGGGTAGTTAAATTGCTTAGTGACATGGGGGTACCAGGTTCTAAATCGATGTATCGATTGTGGTTTAGGTTTCTGGGATCAAACAAAACGACCATACCGGTTCCAATGACTTCGCAATCATTGCCTTTCTTAATGACCAATCCGGTATCTTCAGCCAGTCCGATACCCAATTGGTTTGGAAAACGTGCAACCGCTTCAGCCAATCGACCAAATCTGCCCCGTTGAATAAAATGTGTATCAATAATTACCTGATCCAGATAAGCCATTCCCCTGGCCATTTTTACATTGCCCTTTTGCATGGCATCTACCACACTACCACCGGCAATCATTTGTAGGGACATGGACATTGCCCCTGCGCTAGTTCCTGCAAGTACTAATTTTGTTTCTTCAAGTTTTTTTCGAATTATCTGATGTGCAGTAGTATCGGCAAAGCATTTTACAATTCTTGACTGATCTCCTCCGGAAAACATGATGCAATCAGCCTCTTCAATTAATTTTACATTCTTTTTTAATTGTGCTTCAGATCGTTTTCGAACATCAACAATCTGGACTGTCTGACAACCAAGCGTTTCGAAGGCCTGGCTGTAATTTTCACCCACCTCAACAGGAATACTGGAAGCTGTCGTTATAACTACAATCCGAGCTCCAATACCGCCGCTTTCACGGACTATAACAGATAAAATTCCTTGTTTAATAAAGTCCAGACATTCTGATTCCTTTAGGCCTATTCCTTTGTTTTCATTCCCCCCCACTGGTATCAACGTTCCTTTAAATTCCATGATTTGGCACTTGAAAATAGATCACAAAGCTAAAGGAATGCAGATAATTGCTTAAAATTATTACCTTAAGGCCTCAATCAATCAAGAATGAAAATCCGGGAAATCAATGTCATGCGAGGACCTAACTATTGGTCCATCAGAAGACACAAACTCATTGTCATGGTTTTGGATCTTGAAGATCTGGAACAAAAACCAACCAATCTTTTGGATGGCTTTTTAGATCGAATGAAAGCCCTGTTGCCTGGTTTGTATGAACATCGTTGTTCGGAAGGTGAGCCTGGTGGATTTTACAAACGCGTTACTGAAGGTACCTGGATGGGGCACGTGGTTGAGCACATTGCCCTTGAAATTCAAACCATGGCCGGTATGGATGTCGGTTTTGGAAGGACCCGTAGTTATGGAGAAGATGGAGTCTACCACGTCGTTTTTGATTACCTTGAAGAAAAAGTTGGTGTTTACGCAGCAAAGGCAGCTGTGCGCATCGCAGAAGCATTGATTGAAGATAGATCTTATGATTTAGCAGATGACATCCAGGAAATGCGGGAGTTGAGGGAAAATCAACGATTGGGACCCAGTACCGCCAGTATTATTGATGAAGCCATTGCAAGGGGAATCCCCTGGATTCGCTTAAATAAATACTCTCTTTGTCAATTGGGTTATGGATGCAATCAGGTTCGCGTGCAGGCAACAGTAACTAGTAAAACATCCAGCATTGGAGTTGACATCGCCGGAGATAAAGAAGATACCAAATTTTTACTCGGCCAAGCTGAAATCCCCGTACCAAAAGGAGAAATTATAAAAACGGAAACTGGTCTTCAGGAAGCTGTAGATTATTTAAAATACCCATTGGTAATTAAACCAATCGATGGCAATCATGGACGCGGAGTAACAACCAATATAACAAATTGGGAACAAGCATTGGAAGGATTTCACCTGGCTAAAAAAATTTCCAATGCAGTTATTGTTGAACAATACATTACAGGTGATGATTATCGAATTCTATTAATTAATTATAAATTAGTAGCCGCTGCTAAAAGACTTCCAGCTCAAATTATTGGAGACGGTGTTTTAAGTATTGATGCTTTGATTAAAAAAACAAATGCAGATCCCAAACGAGGTTACGGACATGAAAAGGTATTGACCTATATCACAGTTGATGACATTACTTTAAAGTTATTGGAACTGAAAGGATATACGCTTGACAGTATTTTACCAATAGGAGAAATCCTGGTTGTAAAAGACACTGCTAATTTATCGACAGGAGGCACATCGGTTGATGTCACAGATATTGTACATCCCCATACGGTATTTATGGCTGAGCGAATTTCACGAATTGTAGGATTGGATATTTGTGGTATTGATTTTTTAACAAAAGATATCAGCAAACCAGTTTCAGAAGTTGGTGGTGCTGTTATTGAAGTGAATGCCGGCCCCGGATTTAGAATGCACCTTGCACCCGCAGAAGGATTGCCAAGAAATGTAGCCGCACCGGTAATAGATATGTTGTATCCACCTGGAAAAAACAGTCGGATACCTATTGTAGCAGTTACCGGTACAAATGGTAAAACAACCACTACCCGACTCATAGCACATATGGCAAAAATGATGGGTTATACGGTAGGCTTTACAACGACCGATGGAATTTACATTCAAAATCACCTGATGATGCAAGGGGATTGCAGCGGACCAGGGAGTGCAGAGTTTGTATTAAAAGACCCTACTGTAAATTTTGCAGTTTTTGAAACCGCACGAGGTGGAATACTCCGCGCAGGATTGGGATTTAAGAATTGCAATTATGCAATAGTTACCAACGTAGCACCGGATCATCTCGGACTAAAAGGTATCCACACATTAGAACAATTGGCAAAAGTGAAAGGGGTGGTTGTAGAATCAGTTTTACCAGACGGTTATGCCATTTTAAATGCAGACGACGATTTGGTTTATGCCATGCGGGAACGAGTCAATTGCAAGTTGGCTTTATTTAGTATGGATGAAGACAATCCAAGAATTAAAAAACACATGCGTGAGCATGGCATTGCAGCGATATACGAAAACGGATTTATTACTATTTGCAAGGGCGAATGGAAAATGCGGGTTGTTAAAGCAGTGAATGTGCCCTTGACTTATGGAGGCAGGGCAAGTTTTATGATTCAGAATGTGCTACCGGCTGTATTGACTGCCTATTTCAATGGATTTGAATTGGACGACATCAAAGCAGCTTTGGAGTCCTTTATTCCCAGTCCGGCCCAAACACCCGGAAGATTGAACATGTTTGATTTTAAGCATTTCAGTATTTTATTGGATTATGCACACAATCCTGCAGGATTGCAGGCCCTCAAGAAATTTATTGATAAAATAGATGCCTATCCAAAAGTAGGTATCATTGCTGGAATTGGAGATCGAAGGCAAGAAGACAACGAAGGAATTGGAAAAATAGCTGCGGAGATGTTTGATGAAATCATTGTTAGGCAAGACAAACACCTGAGAGGCAAAACAGACCAGGAAATTATCGATATGCTGACTGCCGGAATAAAGCAACACGACCTCAATAAACCTTTCAAAGTGATTCCAAAAGAATCGGAAGCCATCAAATATGCCATTGAAAATGTAAAAGAAGGTTCATTGATCGTTGTTTGCAGTGATGTAGTGCCAGATGCCCTCGAATTGGTGCAACGTTATCTTGAAGAAGAAGCTAAGAGTTTGTACAAATTTAAAAAAGAAGATATTCCGAATACGTAAAACATCCAAATAATGTATTGCATTAAAAGTACTTTAATTACTCCTTAAAAATTCCTTAGAAGTCTTTATATTATATATTTTACTATATATAACTGCTTGATAAGTTTATAGATTTTTTTAATATTAACTTATTGCTTCATGTGTATAAATTTAATATTCAATTTCTTAAATAGTATTATTTCGAATATGTATTTTTCAATAAAAAAAAATAATTGTTGGAAATTTCTGAGCATTTCTTAAACCAAATATTATTTTTGCAGTGTTAAACCTGAAAGTTTTAAATTTTTTTGTATTAAGACTTAAATCCCTCTTATGAAATTTTTATCCAAACTACTATTAGGATTAGTAGCTTTTACTTTAGTTCTTTCAACTTCCTGTAATGATGTAGATACTCCAGAAGGCGGAAACAACCTGATGAAATCACAGGAGAATGAAGTGTATCATGAATGGAACAATGTTTTTATGGAAGTTGAGCGTTACGCTGCAGCTTACAGACCCGGTCCAGCTCCACGTGCTTTAGCTTATCTTGGTTTAAGTGCCTATGAAGCTTGTTTAGGTGGAATGCCGGACTATCAATCTTTACAATACAGATTAGGCATTTCAGACATGCCAGCTGTTCAGACCAATTTATATTGGCCGGAAGTAATCAATGCTTCTTATGGTTATTTAATGAATAAATTTTTTGAAAACGTAACGTTTAAAGACAAAGCAGGACTGACTTTGGATAAGCAACAATTTTTACGGTTGATTGAAACTAAAGAAAAGGAACTCAGGGAGCGTTTTCGCCAAAATACCGTAGAGACCATCTTAAATAATTCTGAAGCGCACGGTCGCGAAGTAGCGTCTGCAGTCTGGAGATTTTCTACAACAGATCCGGTTGGCTACAATGCACATTTAAATCCATTCCCTGTCGAAAACAAACCTGTAAATACCTGTGATTGGGTTGCAACAGATCCTCAAATATCCTTGCGCGGGATGTATGCGCAATGGGGCGGTGCAAGACGTTTTGGTTTGAATCAAATTGACATGGATGCATTGAAAGCTCCTTTTACTTGTGACGATGGTAAAAATTCAATAAACTACCAACAAGCTTGGGAAATGTATGTAATTGCCAACGAAGCACGCAGCAATCCTAAAGGTGAAATGGAATGCATCGCAGAATTCTGGAGTGACGACCGTGTAGGTTGGACATTTAGTCCTGCACCAAGGTTTATTGCAATTGCTGATCAAATCGTTCAAAAAGAAAATTTAAATCTTGAAACTACCTGTGTTTTGTATGCACAAATTGGTATGGCATTAAATGATGCCAGCGTAATAGCCTGGTATAACAAATACAAATACGATCTCGAAAGACCGATCACATATATTAAAAGAAATATTGACCCAGGATTTACAGTACCTTGGTTAGGTTTTACACCTCCATTCCCAGCTTATCCTTCCGGACACTCCACATTCGGTTATGCAGGTGTTGGAATACTGGAATATTTTGTCGGACCAAACTACAGCTTTACAGATCATTGCCATGAGCAACGTACTGATTTCTGTGGTACGCCTCGCTCATTCAATACCTTGCGTACCCTTGCTTATGAAAATGCATTCAGTCGCTTACCTTTAGCGGTGCATTGGAGAATTGACATGGAAGGCGGTGAATTTTGTGGTCTCCTGGCGGCAAAACGCATTCACGAATTGCCTTGGAAAAAATAATTTATTTAATTATAAACTTATATATAAAAGGGATCTTCTGATAGAGGATCCCTTTTTTGTTAGGGGATAGTTGTTGGTTGTTAAAGGATAGTTGAAAGAGGGTTTCTCATTTATGCTCAAAAGCAGATTTATTTATGTTCCTTGATCAATTTTCAGAGAATGATTCAATTCAAATTACAATTTACACTCCCGAACTAACAACTATCGACTAACAACCATCAACTAACCATATTCTTATTCCTCATATTCTATCACTTGCATAAACCGAAGGTAAAAACTCAATTCAATAGTAGTATTGACTGTGGATTGCTCGTATCCTGGTTCTGCCTGACCAGTCCATGGATTGATGCGGCGAATAGTTGCTGGAACATATACTTGTTTGGATAAGTCAGGGGCAATGTTGAGTTCAAGTCCGGCATGCGTTAACTTACTCATTTTATATTCAGTTCCTAATTTGATAGAAAATCCGTAATTCCATTTACGAACCCATTCTTCAAGTTCTTGGTAAATTTCAAACTTTGTTTTTACGGTATATTCGCCACGAAGTCCAACCGCATAATAAGGCTTCCAGATGCCTTTGTTTCGAATAAATCTTTTAAGTCCAATATCTAAACTCAGATTGTGAAATTCCATGCCGTAAGTACTACCAGGATAACGATTGCCATTGATGTCATAGAAGTAACTGACCCTGAATGCACCACCTTTTACATGGTAGCCTAATTGACCGTAGATTACATTTTTCGAATCCGAACTTTCAGAATCCATAAACGCTGCCACATGCCAACGAATTAATGGATCGCGTTGGCTTCCACCTCCCCATTTTTGAAATCCCATACTGGGACCAAGTTTGAGTCCAAATCCATTGGATTGAGCTAACACATAGCAAACATTGCTACTCAACAATAAACCCATTGTGAAAAGCGAAAAAATGAATTTTATAGAATAATGAGTCCGAACCATGATTGCTTAGTTTCTTGTAAAATTACAACACATAGTATAAATAATAATATTATGCCATTTTGACGTGAATAAAATATTATTTATGTCATAATGACATGTGTTTTAAGAAAAGAATGCCAAGTTTTCCTCTTTTTTGGAATGGTACATCAATTGATCTATGCTTATCATAAAATAAAAAAATATGATGTACTCAAATTACTATTTCCCCTTTCCAAAAACTTTACGCAGCAAAGCAAGTTGTGCAGTTGATTATTCACCCAAAGTGAATCAAAGCATTTTGCCAAAATTAAATGCCTTTCAAAAAGACGAAGTGTTGAATCTTGAATTTTCAATGCCGGGTGTATTGAAAGAAGATGTAAAAATTCAGCTTGATCAATTCGTACTAAGCCTTACTGCAACTCGCAAATCAACCCATCAGGATGGAACTGCAATGCACAAGGAATTTGGTGAAGCTACCTATGCTCGTAAGATTCAGTTACCCGATGACATTGATGTTCAAAGTTTAAAAGCACGTTTTGAAAATGGGGTCTTATTGATTCAAATGAATCGAATTAAGAAGGCCATTCATAAAATTGAAGTTCAATAATTTTTTAATAATTAAATTTTTAAAACCATGAGAAATATGAATTCACTAGTACCATTTGTTCAAATCGTTGATGATTTGATCAGCAAAACATTCCATGATATCAATGGAGGTCAATTATTCCGCAACAACACCCCTGGTTTAAACGTGGTGGATACCGGAAAAGAATTTAAACTGGAGCTTGCAGCACCAGGATTGAATAAACAAGATTTCAAAATTGAATTAGAAAATAACACGTTGATTATTTCAGCAGATAAAAAACAAGAGCAAACTGAAAACAAAGACAGTTATTTTCGGAAAGAATTTAGCTACCATTCTTTCAAAAGAATGTTTGAATTACCTGCTGAAGCGGATGCTGAAAACATTAAAGCACAGTATGACAATGGTATTTTGAATATTTTTATTCCAAAGACCATTGAATTGAATAAAAACAATAAGACTATTGAGATTTCGTAGTTGATTTCATATCAGGGATTAGGAACCCGGAGGCATTTGCTCCGGGTTTTTTTTTATCTGCATACAAGCGATTCAACCCATTTATTTTGATACGTGGGTGTTGAGATTCAGCAAGCGCACTACCTTTGCTAGAATTAGAGCAGCAATCTATTGAAAACCATTCGCATTATAGGCATTGATCCGGGTACCAGCATCTTAGGATATGGAATTTTAGAAATGAGGGATCAAAAATCGATTGTTTTGGAAATCAATACCTTGCAATTAGCAAAAATTGAAACACACCAGGCAAAACTTCGGGAAATATTTTTAAGGGTTCAAGAATTAATTGAAACCTTTCAACCACAAAGTCTATCTATTGAAAGTCCGTTTTTTGGAAAGAATGCACAGAGTATGCATAAACTGGGACGTGCACAGGGTGTTGCAATAGCAGCTGCAATGGTTATGGGTGTAGAAATTTATGAATTTTCGCCAAAGAAAATTAAAAAAGCCATAACGGGAAATGGAAACGCTACAAAAGAGCAGGTTGCTTTGATGTTAAACCGCTTGTTGGATTTTAAAATAGATGAAAAATATTACGATGCAACAGATGCTTTGGCAGCAGCTTTGTGTTTGATGTACGAATTAAATTCTCCTGCTAAAGGAATGAAGCCTTCAGCCAAATCCTGGAAATCATTTATTGCTAACAATCCCAATCGAGTGCTTTAATTTTGATATAATTTTAAATACAAGAGCAAATCCTGTGTTGTATAATTTATAATAAGTGAAAACAAAAAGAGAAATTGTAGAAAATTGGTTACCGCGTTACACCGGTACCAATCTGGATGAATTTGGCAAATACATCATTTTGGTAAATTTCAGTTTATACGTTGAGTTGTTTGCTAAATGGAATGAAGTTGAAGTTCGCGGACGTGACCGCTCTATGATAAATGCTACTGCCAACAACATCAGCATCATTAATTTTGGAATGGGCAGCCCAAATGCGGGGACCATCATCGATTTACTGACTGCAATTAAACCTAAAGCTATCTTATTTTTAGGCAAATGCGGAGGACTCAAATCCGGTAAAAATAAATTAGGTGATTTTATTTTACCGATTGCTGCGATTCGAGGAGAAGGAACGTCCAATGATTATTTACCACCGGAAGTACCTGCACTTCCAGCTTTTGCTTTGCAAAAAGCAATTTCAACAACCATTCGTGAATACGAACAAGATTATTGGACAGGCACTGTTTATACAACTAACAAACGGGTTTGGGAACATCGTTTGGATTTCAAAAAATACCTGTTGCGATTGCGCGCATTGGCGATCGATATGGAAACTGCAACCATTTTTGTAGCAGCTTTTAAAAACAGAATTCCAGCAGGCGCCTTGCTATTGGTTTCAGACATGCCCATGGTTCCTGAAGGCGTTAAAACCGAAGCCAGTGATAAAACAGTTACCGATAAATTTCTACACCTGCACTTAAAAGTTGGAATTGATTCCCTAAGAAAATTAATTGAGAATGCACTCACTGTAAAACATCTTCGATTTGAAGAATGAGGGAGGAGTCTGTAGTCTTTAGGGAGAAAGGCTAGAGGGAGGAAGGCTAAGTGGCTGAAAAGAGGAGAAGAGGATAAAAGGAGAAGAGGAATAAATGCCGAGCTCATTTCAGCTTAATAGCTTATTAGCATTTTGATTCCTGATTATTGACTTGCTGACCCCTGATTTCTGACTACTGATTCCTGACTACTGATTCCTAATAGCCTAACTTCTTCAGAACTTTAGAAAATACATCGTCGGTTTTATTGAAGTATAAGACACCCATGGCGCTGTCAAAAATAAAGGCATAGCCTTCTTCCTTTCCTACATCCTGAATGGCTTTATTGATTTTATCCAGGATGGGTTGGATGAGTTCTTGTCTTCTTTTTTCCAAAGAAGTTTGTGCGGATTGGCGGTAAGCGCTAAGCGCTTGCTGATCTACTTGTAAGTCGGATTCAGCCTGGCTTTTTTGAACGGGAGTAAAACTACCTGCCTGGATGCTGTTTTGATATATATGCACTTTTTCCTGGTATTTGGCAAGCATTTCCTCGCCGGTTTTTGTCAGTGAAGCATCGTATTGTTTTAAAGTTACGGATGCTGCTTTTGCTTCATTTAATGAATCAATTAACTGAACAGAATTGATATGCCCAACTTTTTGAGCCTGTATGTTGCTTAAAAAAAGGCAAATAAAATACAATAACGAAAGTGAAAAGACCTTCATTTAAAAATTAAATTTGAGATTAATTATTTGTTGTCTGAATCAAGGCTCTTACGCTCTGCATCGCGCATACCTTCCCTGATCTCATTGGATATATTGTTTTTGGCATTGTTAAATTCCCGGATACCGGAGCCTAAGCCACGCATCAATTCGGGAATCTTTTTTCCTCCAAAAAGCAATAAGACAATAAGCAGGATTACCAGTACTTCTGTAGAACCCAGATTGCCTAAAAATAATAAGTTCATATTGATGTATTTAAGGTTCAAAGTTATTTTTTTAATCCGATTTCTCGCAATCGTTCGTCTAAATATGCTCCAGCAGTGATGGGTCCATACCCTGCTTGCGCTCCAGGCTCAATGCAAGATTCCAGACAACTTAGGTCCATTTCACTCCTAGGATGCAGAAAAAAGGGGATGGAAAGCCTTGGAATGTGCCATTCCTGCCTTGGAGGGTTGACAACGCGGTGTGTTGTTGACACCAAATAATTATTTGTTAATCTTTGGAGCATATCCCCCACATTGACCACTATTTCTTGTTCACCGGGTATTGCATCCATCCATTCTCCTGATTTTGTTAAAACTTGAAGTCCTCCAGATGAGGCACCCACCAACAAGGTAATCAGGTTGATATCTTCATGTTGTTCTGCCCGTATAGCCGATTTGGGTTCACTTATTATGGGAGGATAATGAATGGCACGAAGAATACTATTGCCATTGTGAATTTTGGAATCGAAATAATCTTCCCCCAATTTCAAATACAATGCGATTGCACGCAATAAATAAGCACCGCTTTCTTCAAATGCCTTATACAATTTAAAACCCAATTCTGTAAATGTTTCCGGAAATTCAACTTTGACATTTTCAGGATATTCAGATAGAATAGCGTCTCCGTCTAAAACAGTTTGCCCGATTTGAAAAAATTCTTTCAAATCACCCACTTCTGAATGTTTAGCGTGCTCTTTTCCAAAAGAAGTATAGCCTCTCTGTCCGGCCAAGCCTGGTATTTCATAGCGAAGTTTTTCAGTTTCAGGCAATGAGAAAAATGCTTTAGATGCAGTGTAAAAACCATCCACCAATTCTTTAGGTACTCCATGATTTACTACACCAACAAAACCGATTTGATGAAACGCTTTACCCAATTGATCGACAAATAGATTCCGTTGGACAGCATCCCCCTTTTTAAATAAATCCAAATCAACTAATGGTATAATCCGTTCCATAAAATTGTTTAGCATTTCACAATCAAAAATCAATCCAATATAAGTGGAAAGCTAAATTTTTAGACTCATTTATCACTGAGTGGTTTAAAGCGAGATTCTTTTAGAATCAATTGAGCATTTTGTTGTCCGATTAAATCAGAAAGCGTCATTTTCGGATGCTTGCTCATATAGGCCTGTACCAAATAATACCCAATATAAGATCCTGTTTGACCCGGAGCATCTGCAGGCATTCCAGGTGAATCCGGACTTGGATTAATAAATTTATTAAATTTTAAAAATTCTGTTGAATACAACATGGAACCAGAAAGAAAATACGACCAAATTTCCAATCGGTTTTTATTACACCAATCCAATTGCTTTGGTGAATATTCAAACAATACGGTATCTTCAATTTCAGGAACTAATTTTTGCAATATGTATAATTTCTTTCCTCTGTGAATGATGTAATCGATAAATTGGCCGGATTGAGGCTCGGTCAATTTATCTGAAATATAACTTTCCCACGTCTTTTTTAATAAATGATCTTTGTTAAAACAACGGGTGAGGTAATCTGAAAAAACTGGATTTTTAGGATCCAGCTTTTTATAATCCATTTCAGATCCTAAAAAATAATCCAAACTTATTCCTATGCCATTTGTATTGTTATTATCAATGAAAATAAAATTAGCATAATTAAAATTGCTAATTAAACTATAGAATACAGGTTCCTTTTCATTAGGAAAATAATATTTCATCAATTGTGTTGAACGTTTTAATGCCTTAATCAAATCCTCATCATTTTTAAAAACCGCTGTTGTTTTTTGATACAATGCTCTCGTAGAGGGCTCATTTAAAAACGTACGTAAGCCATCCGTAAATTCTGGTGATAAGCTGTCAATCTGATTTGTCATCGGTACAATTTGAGTAAAATACAATCGACAAAATTCAGGATACTTTTGTATTAGTTTGAACAACTCATTCTTTAAATTCATCGTATCCAATGAAAACAATTCTTTTTCAAATCGAATCCATTTTAAATTAACCGAAATATTAGAAATGTCGGGAACCGGATCACGATTTGAATTTTGACATGCATTCAAAGCAAAACAAAAGAGGATCAAAAAAATAACATAAACCTTCAACTTGGAGCCGGATTCTTGGAATTTTTCAAATATTAAAAATAGTTTATTCAATATCTTATAATTAGTTTTAATAGATAACAAGCGGACACTTAAGGAAAAATAAATTAGTTTTTCTTTAAACGAATAGAGAGCTGTTTTATTGGGCATTTTTATTTCTGCAAAGATTGAATTATTTTAGCTTTACAGGTCTATTTTCAATAAAATGAAAGTCCTAAAAACAAAATTATGAAAATCCTAAAACTTATAATTACAATCCTATTGCCTGGTATGTTGATGTGTCAGGAGATTAAGTTTAGTGTATTGACAGGTCCAGGAATCAGTTGGATTGCATCCAATGACAATCAGATTTCATCTTCCGGATTTAAATTGGCTTACAAAGCACATGTGCAAGCTGAATATTGGTTTAATGATCGCTATGCTGCAACTGGTGGCATCGGTTTATCGCTTGGACAGGGTGGCCATCTTGAATTTCTTAAAGGTGGTGATCTGTGGAAAGAAGCAGAATTGAGTGATACTAAATACAAAAATTTACCGGACAATGCCACTTTGGGATATCGCATGAATTACATTGACATTCCCTTTGGATTTAAACTACGTACCAATGAATTTGGAAAATTCAGATTCTACGTTCATGCACCTGAATTTAGTATCAGCTTGCGAACACGGGCCAGAGGTAGCATTGAAGCAGCTCCATTGCCGGATACTGAAGGAGAAGACATACGCAAAATGGTCAGTTTCTTTGGTTTGTTTTACGGAATCGGACTGGGTGGAGAAATGCGAATTTCAGAAGATGTTTCTTTAGTGGGGGGTCTGCGCTTTTATCAAAGCTTTACAGACATTACGGATGACAGTGGTCGTTATACTGATGGAAAGAGAGAAGATTCAAAAGGCATCTTATCGAGTTTGGATTTAAGATTCGGAGTGATTTTTTAGTTATGATTTCGTTTGATTTAAAAAAATTTATTCAACAGGCTTTGCAGGAAGATGTGCAAACCGGAGACATTACTTCTTTGGCATGCATTCCTTTTGAAAGTCAAAGCAAAGCAATCCTAAAAATAAAAGAAGATGGAATTATTGCCGGTGTTGAATTGGCAAAATCGATTTTCAAATATTTAGACGATGAAGTAAAGATGGATGTATTTAAACCGGATGGTTCATATGTTCATTTGGGTGAAGTGGCATTTGAAGTAGAAACAGGAACTCGAAATTTATTAATGGCAGAACGCTTGGTTTTAAATTCGATGCAACGCATGAGTGGAATAGCTAGTTTGAGCAATCGTTTTTTATTGGAAGTGTCTGATTTGCAAGTTAAATTATTAGATACCAGAAAAACAACTCCCTTAAACCGTTATCTTGAAAAATGGGCAGTTCGCTTGGGGGGTTGTCACAATTACCGGGATGGCCTTTATGATTGGTTTATGATCAAAGACAATCACATTGCTGCATGCGGATCCATATCAAAAGCTATCAAAGCTGTAAATAAATACCAAAAATCCAATCATTTGGAAAATCTGGGTATCACCATTGAAGTAAAAAATTTAGTAGAACTGGAAGAAGTGCTTCGTGTTGGAAATGTACAGCGAATCATGATGGATAATTTTGAGCTCCCACTGCTGGAAGAAGCTGTAGCCATGGTTTCAAAAAAACATGAAACCGAAGCTTCCGGAGGGGTCAGTCTCGAAACGGTTCGTAAAATTGCCCTTACCGGGGTAGATTTTATCTCCGTTGGAGCCTTAACACACAGTGCCGGAAGCCTCGATTTAAGCTTAAAGATACAAGGCTGAGTTTTTAAGCAGGATACGTTCCTAAAAGCATTCCAACAAGAATGCAAGTAAGTGTAATTACCAGCCAAAAACGCATATCCTTGTACAACACAGCTGGGGTCTGGTTTGCCTTCATACGCTTTCAGAAATTAATATAATGAGAAAAATTCGTTTCGCCTTGTTCGTTAACAAGTTAACTTGTACTTATCAATTTAAATGTTCTGCTTTTTAAATAAGATTCAGATTTGCATTTAATTTGATTTCAATAGTTTTTTTAAACGGTGTGAGTGAATTTGTAGTAATCTTTAATCGGCTAACGGGTATTTAAAGAATTCCAAAAACCATACCATAGCATAAATCTATAATATGACTGATTTTACAGGCTTTCAGCTTCTCATGATTCATTTTATTCTAATATGAATGCCTTGAACTTTAGATAAATACTAGAATCAGGTAGATTAACCCATTAATTTAATTTGTTATGTAAAATTCACAATACAAACCTGAGGCTTAAAACCCAGGCTTGAGATTAAGAATTCAAAAACCATGGGTTTAAACCCATGGTTTTTAATGCAATTCATAATTAAATTAAAATGCAGATTAATTTTACATCCGCTTAAATGATCTTATGAAAAAAATTATCAGTTATAATGTCAATGGTTTGCGGTCTGCAATTACAAAGGGATTTAAAGAATGGGTTGCAGAAAATGATTTTGATTTTATTTGCTTGCAGGAGACAAAGATGGATGCATCCCATGCTGATCCTGACTATTTTAAGGATTTGAATTATCATTCTTATTGGCATTGTGCAGAAAAGAAAGGATACAGTGGTGTTTTAATATTAGCAAAAGAAAAAGCGACTCAAGTACAAATGGGTACCGGCAATGATATATATGATCGGGAAGGGAGATTGATCGTTTTGGATTATCCAGGATTCAGTTTGGCAAACTGTTATTTTCCATCGGGTTCATCCGGTGAAGAACGGCATCAGTTTAAAATGCAATTTTTAGATGACATGTATCCTGTATTTAAAAAAATGAATGAGCAAAAAAATAATTTTATAGTTGTAGGAGATTACAACATCGTACACCAAGGTTTAGACATTCACAATCCGGAACGAACGGACAATCCATCAGGCTATAGACCCGAAGAACGAGCATGGTTGGATCGTTGGTTTTCAGAAATGTTTCACGACAGCTTCAGATTGTTATATCCGGATAAAAAAGAATACAGTTGGTGGAGTTATCGCGCCGGCTCCTATGGAAAAGACAAAGGCTGGCGCATCGATTACCAATCGGTTTCAAAACCAATGAAAGACAAAGTCAAAGCCTTCAGACATTTGCGGGAAATTCGATTTTCAGATCATTGCCCGCTTGAAGCGCATTACAATCTCTAAGAATTGTTTTGAACTTTCCGGATTTTTAATTGTATTTTGATTGAATAAATTGCTTATGGAAACTGTACAACCAACAAAACCCGGTATTTTACTTTATACCGAACAAACACCCAATCCGGAATCCTTAAAATTTGTAAGTAACCGAATGCTCTATCAGGGCATAGCTGATTTCAAAGATAAAGAATTGGCAGAAGCATGGTCTCCTTTAGCAAGCAGCTTGTATAAGGAAGACTTTGTTCAATCTGTATATATCTCAAATAATTTTGTAACCATAACAAAGAAACCGGGTTATGATTGGCAAGAAATCATGATTTCTGCAAAAGAAACCCTTAAAAAAATTATTGAGCAGGAGTCTGTGCTGATAAAAGAAGGATTTGAGGCTTTTCGTATGCAACAGGAGGCGGATTCTTCTGAAGGTAATTTTGATGAAAAAGATGCCGAATTGGTACTCCGAATTAAAGACATGATCCAAATGTATGTCAAACCAGCTGTTGAAATGGATGGCGGTAATATTGAGTTTAAATCTTATCGGGATGGAATTGTTACGGTATCTATGCAAGGTTCTTGCAGTGGCTGCCCTTCTTCTACCGTAACCTTAAAAGCAGGTATTGAAGGATTGTTAAAAAGGATGGTTCCTGAAGTACAGGAAGTAGTTGCCGAAGCAGAATAAATTCAATTCTGTTTTTCTTTATAGAACTAATTTAAATATTTTGCTTCAATGGGCATCCTTCTGCCTAAGCCAAATGATTTGGACGAAACCCGAATCACCGGAGGAGATTGATATCTTTTGAATTCTGCTCTGTTAACCATCTTAAGCGTTTGCATTACGATTGCTGGATCAAAACCCATTTGAATCAATTCCTTAGGGCCGAGTGATTTTTCAATGTATTGGTATAAAATTTTATCGAGAATTGAATAATCCGGTAATGAATCAGAATCCTTTTGACCGGGTTTCAATTCTGCTGATGGTGGTTTTTGAATGGTGTTTTCCGGAATAATTTCATTTTGGCGATTGATATAATTTGCTAATTGATATACTTGTGTCTTATAAACATCAGCTAATACAGCTAAACCTCCACATAAATCACCGTAGAGGGTTCCGTAGCCAACAGCCATTTCACTTTTGTTGGTTGTGTTCAAGAGTATGGCCGAAAATTTATTAGAAAATGCCATCAAGAGCATACCACGAATTCGAGCCTGGATATTTTCTTCAGTTACATTTTCCGGTAAATTTTTAAAATATGGATCTAAGGTAGATTTATATTCATTAAAAACACTCCCAATCGGAATGGTGTCATATTGAATTCCAAGATTATCTGCCAATGCAATTGCATCCAACACGGAACCCTCAGAAGAATATTGGGACGGCATAAGAAGTACACGTACCTGATCTTTACCAAGTGCAGCCACTGCAAGACATGCTGTAAGTGCAGAATCTATACCGCCCGACAAACCAAGAATGGCTTTGCTAAAACCCATTTTATTGAAATAATCCCTAATGCCTAAAACCAGTGCTTGGTAAATCAATTCGATTTCATTTTTTTCTTGTTCCCGATTGATTCCTCCAGCTGTCACAGAATCCAAATCATAATATTGGAGGTCCTCAATAAAAAATGGAAGTTCTTCATAACACAAACCATCTCCGGACAATACTGCCGAGCCCCCATCAAACAAAATGTCTGTTTGAGCGCCAATGCAATTCACATAAAAAATGGGGATCTTGTATTTTAGTACATTGGCGCGTAAAACATTTAAGCGATCCTTAGCATGTTCGTAGCTAAATGGAGAAGCCGAAAGATTGAGTATAAAATCCGGTTTTTGATCGATCACTTCATCCAATGGACATATGGTGTACATTGGATTTTCATTTCCAAGATTCCAAATATCTTCACAAATTGTTACTGCAATTTTTTTCGATTTAAAATGAACCATTTCAAATTTGCGATTGGGTTCAAAGTAACGGTATTCATCAAAAATATCATAGTTTGGTAAAAGCGCCTTGTGGGTAATGGATTGTACTTTACCTTCATATAAAAAGAAGGCTGAATTAAACAAATCTTTGCCTTCTAAATTTGGATTCACACTAGGCGCACCAACTACAATTGCGATGTCATGACTTAATTCACAAAGTTTATTTACCAAGTTCATTGACTGGGATATAAAATCACGAAATTCCAAAAAATCACGCGGCGGATACCCACAACTGGCTAGTTCGCTAAAACAAATTAAATCTGCCTGATTTTTTTTTGCTTTCAGGATTGCATCCTGCATCTTAGCAAAATTTCCTTCAAAATTTCCAATATGGTAGTTGAGTTGGGCGAGTGCAATTTTCATTTTCTGATAAATTATGCAAAATAACTAAAATTGAAACTAATAGTAATGTAAAAAATCACAATTACAAACCAGTAATATTATTGATAATAGATCGTTCAGCGCATTTAATTGATAGTAAATACATACTGCTAAACCGGTATTGCCAATAATACATATAGAAATAAATTAAATTTAGTGAGTGGAAACCATTTATATTAGTCTAAACCAGCAAATAAAAACTATTAAGAGAAATAATTTACTATGAAAAAATACAAAGGCATTCCAACTGTAATGTTAAAGGGAAAAGTTACACCCAAAGCCATTGGCACATATAGACCTGGGTCTGCTTTTGGAGCTGCCAAGCGCATAGCTGCCGGAACTGCAATATATGAAGCACTTGCAGCGAGTATTGCAAATATAAAACGGTTGCCAATTTCATTTGTAACAAATTGACTCAAATAAGAAACGACACATCCATTGCAAATTGGTATAGCCAGAGAAAAGACAGTTACAAACCAACCGTACTTCAAAAATGATGAAAATCTGGTCGCTGTTACCATTCCCATTTCCAATAAAAAGATCGCAAGAAATCCCTTAAAAATATCTGTTGTAAAAGGTTTGATACCTTCAGCTTGTTTCGTATCGGCTATCAAGCCAATAATTAAACTACCAAGGACCATCAATACACTTCCATTTGTAAATGAATGATGTATTACTGTTTTTAAATCCGTTTCTTGACTTTGACTGCCTTCTTTATCAAATTTCATCATCAAAATCACTCCTACAATAATTGCTGGAGATTCCATTAAAGCCATTACTGCAACCATATGCCCATCGGAGGTTATGCTTTGGGAATCCAAAAAAGATACAGCTGCAACAAACGTCACTGCACTTACAGATCCATAAGTTGCAGCAATTGCTCCAGCATCACTTATACTTAGTTTCATTTTAAGAATAAAAAAAGTATAAAGTGGTATAATAGAAGCAATAAGCAATCCGAAAAAAAGTGAATACACAATCTCCTGGTTAATTCCACCATGAGCCAACTCCTGTCCTCCTTTAAAACCAATTGAAAACAACAAATAGAGCGATATGAATTTACTTGACGATTCCGGTATCTGCAAATCACTTTTCAACCATACCGCAATAATTCCCAATACAAAAAACAATAAAGTAGGATTTGTTAAATTACTTAGTAAAATTTGAAACTCCATAAATACTATTATATGCTTGTCTCTGGAAAAAAATATACCCAAAAGTACAAAGATTCATCAGATGGCAATTAAAGTTTATAATTGTAAACTATATCTAAATAGATAATTGCATTCGCTAAAATCTAACATGTTAATTAACAATGTTATATATAAATTTGAGCACTTTATATTTATAATAATTGCGGAATGGGTTAACCTTAGATCAGTTTTAAATCTGATAAGTTCAATCAAATTTCAATTCTTAACAATTTTAGTATACTTTACTCCATAACCTAAAATTCTAAGCTCCAGAAAATAAACACCATTTGGAAATTGGCTAAAATCTATATTAAGACTTGAATTTTCTTTAAAAGAATGTGGATTTAGTTTCTTCTTTCCTAATAAGTCATAAATAGAAAAATAAATTTCCTCTGAAGTACTTTCAGAAACAGCTACATGAAGTAAATTTTTAACCGGATTTGGATAAATTTCAAACAATCCCGAAGAAGAACTATTTATATTGGTCATACAACTTAATTGGTTTAAACTAATTTCACCAGCTGAATAAAGCTCACATTTATTTGAAGAAAAATGTTTAAAATTTTCCAGTGCCCTGATCAATTCATTGGGATGATTGTTTGCGCTTAACCAGGAATTTGTACTGGCATCCCAATGTGCTACTCCTGTAATCGGGTTGCTTCCAATTTGTGTAAACAAACCTCCTGCATACAAATCGCCGCAATGGATTATTAAATCATAAATTCCTTCAAAACTGGTATTCACTCCGGTATTCATTGCTGACCAGTTTGTTCCGTCCCATTGTGCTATAAATTGGGTATTTGCAACGACTGTGTTTCCTGTGTTTACCGCTTCCTGAAAACGACCAGCAACGGCCAATTTGTTGTTTTCAAATTGTAAAATGGATTTAATGCCTTCTCCATTATTTCCACTAAATAAATTAATGCCATTGCCAAGGTTCTGCCACACATTGCTATTTAATTGAGCTATGTTGTTGAGAGGCGGACTAAACACGCCGCCTGCAATTACATTTCCATTAAATAATCCCAAACCGTGGACCCCTCCCGATTTGGTGTTTGGAACGTTGATTCCAGAACTTCCAAGATTCGTCCAATTGACTCCATTCCAACGGGCAATGTTATTGGCTGGAATTTGAAAAGCACCTCCAGCAACCAATCCTTGTGGTGTTGACAATAAAGACGTAACCCGATTGAAAGCGCCGCCTGTTAAACCCGGGAATGAAGCATTCCAGGAACCTCCAGGAATGGTGCCGCTCCATTCTGCAATGTTGTTTCCATTGTTGGAAAACGCACCTCCTGCATAAAGTTTTCCATTGTGTACTTCCAGTGCTTCAAGAGTTCCATTAAAGCCTGTGCCAAGTGTTAACCAATTTGCACCATCCCATGCAGCAATTGCATTAAATCCTCCTATAGAAAATTGACCTCCAATTATTAATTTATTATCATAAACAGTCATGTCAGTTATAAAAAACTGGTTGGATACACTGTTCCAATTCAAATTACCAGGTGTACATACTGTACAACAGGTATCTGGGTTAAATACGATGGGTCTGCATTCATGGAAAGCAATATCATCGACTGCAAAATCACAACCGGAACCCGATGGATGAACCGGAGCACCTACTCTTATTTCAATGGGCACAGCACCTGTGACAAAGCTTGTCCAAGTTGCACTGAGATTGACCCAATTATCTGGAATTTCAGGTAAAGTGACACTAGCTTGCAGGGTATTGAGAATCCAAAGTTCGACGGTAGGATTTGTAAAATTATTGGAGGTATTTACCAGATTGTTTACAAATGCACAGAATGAATAATTTACTCCGGCATTGACATTTACAATTTCTCTCCAACATACAGATCCAGCAAACGTTGTTGCATCAACCGCTAAAAAATTACCCGTTGGAGTACCCAGCGTATGATCCACACAAGCCCATGCCAAATTGACTAGGTTGGTAGAATTCTTTACAGAATATCTTCCATTGCTTAAACCTAAATTAGGAGGCATGTAAATATAATTTGAAATAAAACCAACATTCCCCAAACTAAAATCGCCGTTTTGAACCAAATTCGGACCTGCAATCGCATTTGAATCACAACGACAAGATTGGAATGGAGGAGCAGGACATTGTAAAACCAATTGATCATCACAGCGACCTGCAGCACCGCCACTGTTATAGGTATAACTTATATTTAAAGATACTGGATTTACAACATTGCTTATACAAAAATTACCAGGATTTACATATCCTGCCGGAATAAAACCAGAGCTGTGCGTGATGGTCATTTGATTTCCATTTGTATTAATCATCCAATTTAGATTTGCAATGGAATTACTAAACGAACCCGAACTCAGATTTAATAAAATCTGATTAAAGCAATTAGCTGTCGGATTGTTTACAAACAAATCAAAACAACATATGGCTTGACCATTGTTAAATGGATTAACTATTGTAAATAATGAATCGCATTTGGATTGAGGAGTAATCAAACAAAAAACTTGGGTGTCTTGATATGTTTTGTTTACTAAAGGCAACGCATTAAAATCAATTGGACTTGATATCATGGAAGTTAAGAGAGTAGGAATTGGATTTCTATTAATAATGCTGGTGGTTAAATTATGATAACAATTGCTTCCGGTTCGCCCTAAGCTGTCTGTTTTAATTGCCAATACATTGAAGTCAAAACCGGAAGGTGGATCGGCTTCATAACTATAACCGGTAAGAAAACACGAATTGTAATTTAAAACCTCTACACTATTTCCCTGAGATGCAAAACCTTGATCGTATGCGCGATTCCAAATTACTTGATTTCCTGAATGGGCTAATTTCATCAACATGCAATTTCCAGTTCTGGTAGCAGGTCTTGGAGGTGAAATCAAACTTTCTGCTCGACCGGTGATCATAAAATCACCGATGTTAGTAAATTCAAAATGAGAAGCAACTTCAACATCTCCTATTACTTCATAATTATTTGCCCACAATGGGCTGCCATTTAGATCGGTTTTCATCATAAATAACTGAGACAAACCAGAGCTTAAATCAGTAGAATATCCTGAAACCCAAAGCTCGCCAGCTAAAGCCAAATTAAAAAGACAAGAACCTTGAATACAAGTTGCATATTCAGCTGCATTTGGAGCAATGTCATAGGAAGTAATCCATACCAAATTGCCAGTAGTTGCATCTATGTTTAGTATAAATACTTCATCATTGCCATTTGGACCAAGAACTACTCCGGTCACGTAATAATTATTAGAACTATTACAAGAGCTTGTTTGTGTAGCAAAACTGGTTACAGAAGTTGCGATTGAAGAATTAACTGTTTCGTAATTTCGATACCAAATTTGATTTCCATTGCAATCCAATTTTACAGCTTGAATGTTGTAAAATCCATTATTTTCTCTTGAACCAACCATGATAAAATCGCCATTTCCATCTTCTTTAATGCAGCTGGCTTCTTCTATGCTTAAATTGGAACCGATGCTCTTTGACCAGATTGGGTTGCCATTGTTATCAAGAAGAATTGCCAACATGTTTTTACCGGTTCCAAAATCCTCATTGGCTGCAAGGATGTAAGCTCCATTTCCACAATTGGTTTTTTCCATCCAGGCTGCTGATTCCTTCCCATCCTGGCCCAATAATTTTGCAGGATTCAATAAAAATCCGTTTGCATTTAAATTAAGGTATTGCAAATCTCCATTAAGATTAAACAGACTGTTTGGATGATTGGTATTATCTGCTAGTACAAAATAATTTCCATTATTTGCCTGCAATCCACGCACTGCACGTTCATTTGATGGAAATGTAAACCCAATTGCAGTTTGGAATTGAGCAGACAGGTGCTCGCAAAATTCTGCAAATGCAAGTATTAAAATAAATCTTAAAAAGTTTGATTTTAAATAATTTAAAATTGCTTTTAAGTTTAAATTTTTCATAAGTACCCATTTAAAATTAACAAAAAAAAATACGGACTGCATTTGTATAATTGATTTCAATGCGATCGATTTTCAAGACAAATCGGGCAGGATTAAATACTTAGCTTATAGGTTCAAAGGCTTTTAAAGATACAAATAATTCTTCAGATTCAGATTGCCTAAAAATTGCCTACTTTTGCCGACCACAAAACTCATGGATTCATTTATAGTATCAGCCCGAAAATACCGTCCCTTAAAATGGACAGATGTCATTGGTCAGGAGCACGTTGCTCACACCCTTAAGAATGCTTTGGCAAAAGGGCAAATAGCCCATGCCTTTCTATTTTGTGGTCCCAGAGGGGTTGGCAAAACAACCTGCGCCCGAATCCTGGCAAAGGTTCTAAATTGCACCAATCCCAGCGCGGATTGGGAACCTTGCAATAGCTGTGATAATTGTCGGGCTTTTATGGAAAATGCATCCTTCAATATATTTGAGCTGGATGCAGCATCAAACAATTCTGTTGAAGACATAAGAGAATTGGTTGAACAGGTGCGTTACCAACCTCAAGCCGGGAAATATAAAATTTACATTGTGGATGAGGTGCATATGTTGTCTACACAGGCATTTAATGCATTCTTGAAAACCCTGGAAGAACCACCACCGTATGCAAAATTTATTTTGGCCACCACTGAGAAGCATAAAATCATACCCACCATATTAAGCCGATGTCAGATTTATGATTTTCGGAGAATTCAGGAAAAAGACATCGTATTTCAGCTTGAAAAAATTTGCAAACAAGAATCGATACAAGCAGAAGAAGAAGCTTTGCATTTAATTGCCCAAAAAGCAGATGGTGCATTGCGGGATGCATTGTCCATATTTGACCGGATTAAAAGTTTTTCAGATAAAAGTATTTTATACAAGGATGTAGTTGAAAATTTAAACGTATTGGATTACGATTATTTTTTCAAATTTTCTGATGCGTTTTTAACAGAAAATGTGGAGGCTGCTTTGATTTTGTTAAATCAACTTATGGCCCTTGGTTTTGATCCGGAAATTGTATTGGAAGGTATGGCTTCACATTTTCGCAATCTGATGATTGTTAAAGAGCCCAAATTACAAAACTTGTTTGAAGGCAGTGATGGACTGCGAAAAAAATACATCCAGCAAGCAGAAGCATGTAGATTATCCGATTTGATAAACTGGTTGGATCTGGTACATGAATCCGATGTAAATCTGATTCGAAGTCGCAACAAAAGATTACATATTGAAATAGTACTCATTAAAATTTGTTATTCATCGAGAAAAAAAACTGAACTAAACTTAGTCGATGGTCCACAAAAAGAAATGGCAGGCACTCCTTTAGGTTCAACTGTCAGCAAAACAGAACAAACCATCGGTGATAACCCAGCTGTTGTTAAAAAAGTAAGCATTGCCGCTTCACAAATTATGAAAGATCCATTTAAAATTCCCAAATTGGGAAATCTGGATACTTTAAAGCAAAAAATTGAAGCCGATGAAAAACAAAAACAAGAAAAATTAATTGAATTTACTGAAGAAAATTTCTTAGAATTTTGGGAAGCTTGTAAACGGAATGAAAAATCTGCATCGTTTAAAGTCATGTTAAACAGTACTCAAGTAAAATGGGATACTCATACGATTACGATACTAACCGGCTCAAGTATTGTGAGAGATTCAATCCGAATGGAATTGAAACTTGATGAAAAAATCCGAAATACCTTTTCAACAAAAAATATTAGTTGTAAAATTGAAATAGATCCTGAATTGGCTGCACTCGAAGAAAAGAAAGTAATAAAAAAATTGTCAGCCAATGAAAAATGGGAAATGATGGTGGCAAGCAATCCTAAAATTGCAGATTTAAAAGAGGTGTTTTCATTAAAAATGGATGAAGACTAATCCAGGTTTCATGTGGAAATTTCTAAAATCCTTTTTTTTCTTATTGGACGCTGAGCGGGCACATTACCTCGCTATGGATTTATTGGCTTTTTCTTTAAAAATACCTGTAATTGCTTCCTTACTGAAACGATCTTTTAAATTTGAATCGGACGCATTGCAATCTGAAATTTGTGGAATGAAAGCAACCAATCCGATTGGATTGGCAGCGGGCTTTGATAAAGACGGAACTTGGTTAAATGTATTGAAGTATTTAGGATTTGGTCACATCGAATTGGGTACTGTAACCAAAAGACCTCAACCCGGAAATCCAAAACCCCGATTGTTCAGACTTATTAAAGATCGATCGATTATTAACCGGATGGGATTTAATAATCAAGGCGTAGATGCATTGGTTGAGCGATTAAAACAATTCGATAAACCGGAAGGATTTATTGTGGGTGGAAATATTGGTAAAAATAAAGACAGTGTCGATGGGCAAATCCTAAGTGATTATTTGTATTGCTTTCAAGCATTGTTTGATTATGTAGATTATTTTACAATTAATGTGAGTTCTCCAAATACACCCGGACTCAGAGCTCTGCAAGATAAAGAACCCTTGGATGCTTTGTTATCTGCCATACAAACTGAAAACACCAAACGTTCCAAACCAAAACCCTTATTTTTAAAAATAGCACCAGATCTAAGTAAGGAAGCGTTGGATGATATTTTAAAAGTTGTGGAGGCCAATCATTTTTCCGGTATTATTATTTCAAATACAACCATAGATCGACCGGATTTTTTAATAGAAAAGT
Source organism: Saprospiraceae bacterium (assembly GCA_016787575.1). Classification (GTDB taxonomy): domain Bacteria; phylum Bacteroidota; class Bacteroidia; order Chitinophagales; family Saprospiraceae; genus Vicinibacter. The sequence continues at coordinate 72,026 of JAEUUO010000032.1, forward strand.
ACCTCTCAAAAGAAAACGGTGGACTTAGTGGTGAAGCATTGCATTTAAAATCAATGGAAGTATTGCAATACTTAAAATCAAAAGCCGATTCTAAAATTCAATTGATTGGAGTGGGCGGAATTATGAATCCAAAAGATGCTGTTGAGCGAATAAACGCTGGCGCACAATGGATTCAAATTTATACCGGAATGATTTATGAAGGACCTTGGTTTATAAAAAAAATAAAACGACGAATCTTAGAATCATTTAGATTGAATGAATAAAATTTTCTTAATATTAAATAGATTAAATCAAACTTTGGAATTATCCATTAACCATACTTCAATAATTCAAAAAATATAATTTGAAATGGTTGTCAACGATTGTATTTTAATTCAAATTTAACTTTTAAAATTGAAATGAAACAATCGCAATCTAGTTGAAACTTGATTTTAATAATATTTATTTTACAAACCCGCTATAACAACTAACCATTAATTGTATACTTTAGATTTATATTAAATTATTTTATATATGTTAAAGTTTCAAAATATTTCCTCAAGAATTTGGAAATGTTTTTTTTTTTTTCAACCTTTACAAAGATTTATAAGACCAACGGATTGATATTTTCAATCCATATTTGATTTTTTTTTACAAACTTGTCCAAATTTAACAAGATTTAAATTAAAGGCTATTTCCTTTCAGCCTTTGAACCAAATTGCATAGCAAGTTAGCCTTGCTATGCCTTATTTATCTTTAGGAGTGCACGCTTAATGATATTTTGGTCAAAAATGTAAGGAATAAAATAAATTAATTTTGAAATTAAACAATTTGTATTATTTTTATTGCTTGTAGGGCGATTGAACTCACAAACCGTTTGTGGTTTAGGATATGATTTTAATTATTCCACAACTGCAGGTGGTTGCGATTACACATTTACTCCAGTAATTCCAGGCGGTGCACCATCCATTGCATGGTTTGAGTGGGTGATTTCTAGCACTGGAACTTATGGCGTTGAGTGTGATCGACTCGATGGAAATCCGCTTTATTACACGTTTTGCTTTTATGGATATCACAAAGTAACCATGATCATTCATTTTACCAGCGGATTACCCTGTAAAGTTGAAAAAACTATTTATGTTACTTGCTCTAATGCATTGTTGTGTGATCCTGATCCATCAACTGGTACCAAACCAGTACCAGTCGTTGAGATTACCTATATTGATCCGGCATCATGTAATATTACGAATGCACCAATTTTAGGTTGCATGTATGATTCCAGTTATAATTCATCTACTATGTCTTGGGTTTATGCTAATTCTTGTGGCTGGCATTGGGCTATTAAAATTCCTGCGAATCAATACAATTGCGAAATATTTAATTTTAAAATTGAATATTATGATTTAGGCACTTGCAGTGACAGCACCTTAACCTGCCATCAATTATATCCTGGTGTTACCTACTGCATTTTTGCAAGACTCAACAAAAAAATAAAAATTGTAGCTGAAGCAAATCATTGTTGTCTGCCTGCAAATTATAAAAGAGGTTTTGAATGGCAACCAATACCTAATAATTCACCAGGTATCTATGATCCTGATCCAACTTTTGGTATTTGCACATACCGATGTACTCAATTCAATATTCCATGTAATGAAAATCAAAATGATATAGATTTATCAGGAAGTAGCGTACCTTCTATTTCTTGTTTTAGAGGCGAAACTAAAGGATCAAATTGGTTAAAAGGAAAAGTGGTGGATAAACTTCCTAAAAATTCATTAAATACAGACTTGAAGCTTTTAGAAAAGTATGCTGGTATTCAAACCAACTTAGTCTTTTAGAATCTAAACGGGGAACTCGTTTTTAAAGGAAATTTAGAATTTATAAGTAAGAATGTTTCAAGTTTGAATTGGCCAAATGAAATTGTGTCTGGAATTTATCTGGTCCAATTTATAAATGAAGTGACTAATGAAACCATTAAGTTATACAAACCTTAGTTGATAATTTATTTAATTAATTGGCAAGACGAACAAATTATTTTTACATAAATTTCGTCTTGCCGTTTTTAAAACAAAATAACTATTATGAAAATTAAACTTACTATAATACTAATATATTTTATTCAATTGAATACTTATAGCCAATGTGAGTTTGCAATTTTATCCAATGACACTATTTTTCAGGATAGAATTCAAAATGTTTTTGATGACAATATAAATGAACAAATTGTAGTATTTGGGTCAAGGCATGTGAGAAAGGAATTAAATAATCCTGATAGTATCTTTAATGCACCCATTTTTTATAAATTTGATTACTGTGGGAATTTATTGAGTAGTAAAATTTTTCAATATATTGATAGCTTTAAAATAGATCATAGGAATTTTCAATATAATCCAGTCTATTTTTATGAATCCACAGCTCATAGAGTCTTTCAATTTAATCCTCATTCATTTCATTTGGTTTTACCTTTAATAGACACTTTAAACAAAATTGGATTTTACTCTATTGTTGAAATTGATTACGAGGGCAATATTCTTAACTTTTCGAAATTAATGGTTTCTCAAAATGAATATCAATTATATGCTCAAACACTAGTGAAATTTAGCGAAACTAATTATTGTCTTTTCTTACAAGATTATCAACAACAAATTAATGCTATCTATTTTTTAGATGGAGCTTTTAATGCTAGGTACAAATTACAAAATGTATCTTTAGACCCTATACGTTCCATAATTGCAACTGAAGATAATAAATTTATTATATGTACATATAGTGAATCTAACGCTACTGCAAACATTTCAAAATATGATACTGCATTCAATTTAGAATGGAATTTGTTACCATATGGAAATAGATTTGGCACCATAAGGCAATTCTTAAAGAAAGGAGAAAATTATATTGCTATTGGGTCTATTAAAAGCAATTTTAATTTCCCTAATCAAGATTTACCTTATGGTATAATTTTGGAATTTTCAGCACAAGGAAATCTAATAAATGAACTAAAAATAAATTCAAAAAAGGGGAGTTTAGAATTCTCAAGTTTAATAATTGATGCTAATCGTAATTACAATATTTCAGGTTATTTAAATTCTACAAGTGATTCCAGTGGATCTGATGTTATTATTTATCAACTTGATACTTTTGGCAAAATACTTTGGGATACTTCATACAATTTTAAAAACAACTTTGGGACTTCTTCTACTAGAGGATATTTTCATGATTATGGAGGTGATAAAATAATAAAACTAAAAGACAATTCACTCCTCACTTTTGGTTATACTGAATATAGTCCGCCAAATTGGGCAACAAATAGAAAATTACATGAAGATGCCACTTTGATTAAAACCAGAACGAACAGTATTCATACTCAAACAGTTCAAAGTGAGAAGCATTCAATTTCTTTGTTTCCAAATCCCTTTTCAGACTATATTCAGTTAATTGGTCAAATGGATCAGGTAACCAATTATAAAATTTTCAGTATTGAAGGGATGGAGTTACTTTTTGGGGATAATAATTTTACTTCTATAAATACCACTTCGCTACCTTGTGGTTCATATATTTTACAAATATTTTTTAAAAATAAAACGATGTTATGTAAAAAGCTCATCAAATTTTAATTCAAATGGTTATAAATTTTGTAATTCTTAAATTCAATCAATATTATAAATTTAAAAAAATATTCGCTTATTAAAATTTAAGAATTGAAATATTTAAATTATATTTTAATATTTGATTTGAATTTATTCAATCCTCTTCAATTACTACAAATTATATATTAAAGTTTCAGATCAATTTAACAACAATTATTCAAAAGGCTTTTTAAAAAAATAGTAATTAATATAAAATGAATTTAAACATCACTTTTATTGAGCCTATTTTGTTTTAGCTTCAATACTCATTAACAACGCAGCAGCTTTTTCCAAATGATTTCCATTAAAATACTCTTGTGCCATCTGGTGTTTTGTATCTGGATCTAATGATACAATTTGATCACCGGATTCCCAGCTTAAAATGTTTGTGATAGCATCTTGATTTTTTGGCAATTCTTTCATTCCTGCCAATGCACCAATCAGGTTGGCTGTAATAAATTTACTCTGCCGAATGTGTTCCGGTAAATTGGGATAGCCCACAATTGGTAATTTATGTGATTGTGGCATACTCATTACAGCCGCACCACTTGCACGCACATAAAAAGCACGACCCATCCGACCCATAAGATCTATTTTATGCGGATCAATCCGTTGGTTTTCATCTAAAACCGATTCATCAATATGCATACAGACCACGTTGCAGATGATCAAATGACCCGCACCTCCTTGGTCTCCAAGTGTTAAAATATCGGTAACGCGGCATTCCATATTTACCGGTGATTCTTTTACTAAGGGTGCTTTTACTTGAGAAGCTGGTATAGGTGTCAAGCCAGTTTGTTCAAATTCACTGATGTCATTTGGGAAATCAACTGAACACACCATCATCTGATGGACTATGGGATAAGACACGACATTGACCACGCATTCCCGGGATTCCATTATGTTGTGTAAGGTGTCTTTGGTAGTATTATTTTCAACACGCCTGTTGGACGAAAAAACTAAAATGGGTGGATTGCTGCTAAAAGCATTAAAGAAGCTATAGGGAGCCAGATTGACCCGACCCTCAGCATCAATGGTACTTACAAAAGCAATGGGACGAGGTGCAACCGCACCCAACAGATATTGATGTAAATCGGCTGTTGGCAATGTCCCAGGTGTTACAATTCGTTTCATAATTTTAATTAATTGGTTTGCCTTGATTAGCCGCAGCACAAAATTAAGTAATATTGCAGCCTCTTTTAATAATTATGCAGAAATACCTATTTGGCCTTGCAGGCGTTTTATTTTTTAGCTATTTGATTTATTACTTTTTTTTCAATCAAATGTTGGTATTAGGACAACCAGCTCCTCCTTTTGAAATTGAAAATTTGCGAAAAAATAAAATTAACCTAGATAGTTTTAAGGGACAATATGTTTTGATTGATTTTTGGGGATCCTGGTGTGGACCGTGTCGTCAGGAAAATAAGATTCTTACCATGATGTATGCCCACTATAAGGATCAAAAATTTAGAAAAGCAGCTGGAATCCAGTTTTTAAGCATTGCTTTTGATCAAGATCCAGACGCAGCTAAAAATGCCATTGAAAAAGATGGTTTGGTCTGGCCTCATCATGTGATTGAGCCAAATATGTTTGACAGTGAACTGGCTAAAACATATAGGATTCGATCAATTCCTATGAAATACCTCATTGGCCCTGATCAAATTATCATGCTGGCTGATCCCAGTATTCGCGAATTGGATGATTTTTTGGCGTTCCAGATCCTAAAAAACTGACAATTTGACCTGATTTTACATCTGGCAGTATAATTGACCTTAGATTTTCCTGTGAAACAGAAGCAATTATTATGACAGAAGAGCAGCAAATACCTATTCAGGAAGAGGCAGAAAATGGCCATGAGCAACAACAAACCGAGCAGCAGCAGGTAGAATCCACTCCAGATCCTGTAGAAAATTTAAAAGCAGAATTAGCAGAACAGAAGGACAAATACCTTCGCTTATTTGCTGAATTTGATAATTACAAGAAACGGAGTATTAAAGAAAAAATTGAAACGATTCGGAATGCATCTCAAGAACTGATCCAGGATTTATTGGTGGTATTGGATGATTTTGATCGTGCCAAGAAATTATCAGAGGAACAAGAAAATGAGCAAATTTTTCCGGAAGGAATGCGGTTGGTGCATCACAAATTATTAGGATTGTTGCAATCCAAAGGATTGGAAATTATGGATACGCAAGGCAAAGCGTTTAACCCGGAATTTCATGAAGCAATAACTGAAATTCCAGGACCGGATGAACAACATAAAGGAAAAATATTCGATACGCTTGAAAAAGGTTATTTATTAAACCACAAAATAATTCGATTTGCAAAAGTCGTGGTTTGCAAATAAGCTGATTTTCAAATTAGTACTAATTAAATGGCAAAAAAAGATTTTTACGAAATACTGGGAGTAAGTAAAACTGCGGATGCGGATGCTATTAAAAAAGCATACCGTAAAGTAGCGATGCAATATCATCCTGACCGTAACCCAGGAGATAAATCATCTGAGGAAAAATTTAAAGAAGCTGCAGAAGCCTATGAAATATTGAGTGATCCGGATAAAAAAGCACGTTATGATCGCTATGGGCATGCAGGAGTTGATCCAAATGCAGGTTTTGGAGGCCATGGAGGCAATGGCATGACTATGGATGACATCTTTAGTCATTTTGGTGATATTTTTGGAGATTCGGGTTCACCATTTGAATCCTTTTTTGGAGGACGAAGCAGTAGAGGAGGCAGAGCACAAGGTGGTTCAAAAGGAAGCAATCTGCGAATTAAAGTCAGTATGACTTTGGAAGAAATTGCGAGTGGAATCACAAAGAAAATAAAAGTAAAAAAACAGGTCAATTGCAAAACCTGCAATGGTTCTGGTGCAAAAGATGCAAAATCGGTCAAAACCTGCACTACGTGCAATGGACAAGGTTATGTCCGACAAGTAAAAAATACCTTTCTGGGTCAAATGCAAACGACGACAACTTGTCCGACATGCAATGGTACAGGACAAATGATTTCTGCAGCCTGTACTTCTTGCAGGGGCTCTGGAATGGAAGTAGGGGAAGAAACCATTGATATCCAAATTCCAGCTGGTGTTGAAGATGGCATGCAATTGTCATTAAGAGGCAAAGGAAATGCGGGAAGTAAAGGTGGACCTGCCGGTGATTTATTAATAAGCATCGAACAAAAGCCTCATGAATATTTTAGTCGGGAAGGAAATAATATTCATTACGATTTGTATTTAAATTTTGCAGATGCTGCATTGGGTTGCCAGATGGAAGTACCCACACTCCAGAGTGCTGCTAAAATCAAAGTTCCAGCTGGTACACAGGCGGGTAAGATATTCAGACTCAAAGATCTGGGACTCCCATCCGTACAATCCTATGAAAAAGGGGACGAACTGATTCACGTAACTATATGGACACCGAAGGATCTTACTTCGGAAGAAAAAGCTATCCTTGAAAAACTCCGCAGTCATTCGAACTTTAAACCACATCCAGGGAAGGACGAAAAAAGTTTTTATGAACGAATGAAAGAGTATTTCAGTTAGTGATCCAATTCATGCATTGTAAACAATAAGGCAATTGCAAAAAATTCAGTTTAAATAATTTCAATTCAGGATTCCATTCATGAATGCTAAACAGAAAATCATTTGAAAAACAAAGCTATACTTGTAATTGCAATTTTAAGTTTGTTTATATCCTGCAAACAATCCTTCATTTATAAAAATGAAATTCCGATTACCAACATGCAGTGGGATAGTTCTCAAATCATACGTTTCAATTGGGAGGTACAAGACACTGCTGTCTGGTATCAACTCAATCTCAAGCTTAAACATGCGTTGGAATTGGAATACCAAAACCTTTATGTTAAAAGCATTACAGAATTTCCTGATCAAAGTCAAAAAGAGCAAATTTTAAGTTTCGAGTTATTTGACAATTCAGGGAAACCTACCGGAACTTGTGGATCAACATCTTGTACTACTGAAATTAGTTTGTTGCCAAAATTTAAATTTCCACAATTAGGGAAATACCAACTTTCGCTTGAACAATTTAGTAGAGATCAATCAGTAAACGGAATTGCTTCATTTAAATTAGAAGTTTCTAAAATTCAGGAATAATCAGTTTAATCCAATCAGGCAGATGGCTTTTTCCCCAACATTAGCATATCCGCCATAACTATTTCAGTAAAATACTTTTTTTCGCCATCTTTTCCTTCATAAGAACGCGAAGTTAATTTACCCTCTAATGCAATTTCACTGCCTTTGCTCAGATATTCCTCGACCAGTTCGGCTGTTTTTCCCCAGGCAACTATGTTGTGCCATTGAGTGTCTGTAACTTTCTTACCGTCCTTATCGGTATATGATTCGTTGGTAGCAATCGCAAAACGCGCTACTTTGTTTCCCTTTTCCAGGGATTTAACTTCCGGGTTGGAACCCAGATTTCCAATCAGCCTGACGCTGTTTCTTAGGTTGTTCATAGTTGAAATTTTTTTGGTAATAAATAAAAATAAAATTGGTCCGGTACCAGCTGTAAAAATGTGAAGCTCGATGAATCCAATCATCATAAAAAGCAGTTATTTACGATAATACCCGATTACAATCGGATAAAATTGCAAGGTTTCAAGCGAACCTGTATATTTGTTTTAAATAAACACCTATGAGCACACCGAGATCCTGTCTCCAATGTGGAGCCACCTTATTGGGAAGACCCGATAAAAAATATTGCGATGACCATTGCCGGAGTAGTTTTAACAATCAACACTATGCCCAAACTCATCAAACTGTTCGTCATATAAATCGTATTCTATTTAAAAATCGCAAAATCCTGGAAGATTTATACTTTATGAAGCCAACAATTAAAGTAAAAAAGGAGCAGCTTACTGAATTGGGATTTAATTTTAATTTCTTTACTCAAATTAAACAAATTCGTCGGATACACAATTATTTTGTTTGTTATGACTTTGCCTACCTTTGTACTAAAGATGAAGAAGTAATCATTAAAAATTTACTGCTTCGAAAAATTCCTATGCATGCATCGCTTTAAAGCCACCATCGAAAAATTCAAAAAACAAGGCGAAAAAACCGGCTGGACTTATATTAGAATACCCCACGCAATAGCCGAAAAAATAAATCCGGGTGTACGCAAATCATTTCGCATCAAAGGTAAATTAGATCAAGTTGCATTTGAAGGACTCAATCTTCTTCCTATGGGTGAGGGCGATTTTATACTAGCACTCAACACGAATATCAGAAAAGCAATAAATAAAAAGCAGGGCGATCTTTTAAATCTAGCTATCGAACTTGATCCAACAGAATATTCCTTGAATGCAGAATTTCAAGAATGTCTCGAAACTGAACCAAAAGCGCTTACTTTTTTTAAAACATTGACTCGTTCTCATCAAAATTATTTTAGCAAATGGATTGAAAGCGCTAAAACTAACAATACGCGTCATCAACGAATAGCAGAAGCTATCAATGCTTTGCATCAAAAACAAGGATATCCTGAAATGATAAGGGCGAGGAAGAAGGAAATTTGAGTTATATTTTCGTACTAAAAATCATGCTTTCATTGGATCAATCCAATTTTTATATTCTTAATTAATAAACATGTTGCCCTCCATTGATTGCATAATTTGCCCCAGTAATGTATGCTGATTTTTCAGATGCAAGAAATGAAACCAAATGTGCAATTTCTTCGGTACCTCCCAATCGACCCATTGGAATTTGTTCGACAATTTTATTACGCACTTCTTCACGTACAGCCATGACCATATCCGTTGCAATATATCCAGGAGATATGGTATTTACAGTAATTCCTTTTTTTGCTACTTCCATAGCCAGTGATTTCGTAAATCCGTGCATGCCTGCTTTTGCAGCTGAATAATTGGTTTGTCCAAATTGTCCACGTTGTCCGTTTACTGAAGAAATATTAATGATTCTTCCAAATCCCTTTGCAATCATATCTTCAATAACATGTCGAACACAATAAAAAGCACTGTTTAAATTGGTGTTAATTACTTCCTGCCATTGATTTAATTGCATTTTCCAGATAGGTGTATCGCGCGTAATTCCAGCATTATTAATCAATACAGCTACCGGACCATATTTTTCCTTTATAGATCGCACCATTTCTCCAACTTCATCAAAAGAAGTTACATCCCCCTTGACCATCGCACAATCATAGCCTAATTCTAAATTCTTTTCATGCCATCGGGCAGCAGTATCCTCATTCCGATAATTGGCTACTACAAAATAACCATCATCCAATAATTTTTGACACATGGCAGTGCCCAATCCTCCGGTTGCACCTGTAACCAATGCTATGTTCTTATCTTTTACTTCTTTAAAACTCATATTTAAGAATTTACAATTGTTTAAAATTAATGGAATCCGAATAAATTTTAGAATCCTATGTAAAATAAAAATAAATCATCGATTGCTTTCCAGTTTTTTTAACAAGGGTTTAATTCTCTCTTCCAAAGTCAACACTTCTTCAAAATGCAAGCTGCATGTATATTTCTCAGCTTGCTTAAGATCTACTTCAAAATTTAATGCATCTTGTTGAACAGAATAATACAATTTTTTATTCATCAACTCCAGCGATAAATACTCTTGCTCCGGTTGTCCGGGAGTTGGAATTAAAATGGCCCTGGATTGAATGACACTTAAGTCCAATAGTGTTGAATATCCGGATCTGCAGACCAATAATTTTGAAGCACACATAATTTTATTTAATTCTGAACCGCTTACCAAAGATCTAATACTAAGATTTGGAAATTTATTTAAAAGCTGTTTATTTATTTCAGGACCTTCATTGGTACCTCGAATTAAAATGGCTTTTTGAAAATCAACATGTTCGAGTTGATTTAAAATTCGTTCTTCCAAGAGCGTACGTTGAGGCTCAGGTCCGGAGAGCATAAATACAAGGTCGTACAATTTTTCAATTTCTAATTTTTTAAATCTACTTAGGAGACCAACAAAATGTTTGTTTTTACCACGATAAAGGTGTGCCAATTCACCTGAAAGATTTACAGGTCCTTCCACATCCGGAATCCAGAGTTGGTCAAATCGATCGTAAAAAAATTTCATCCAGGTATCGCAACACCACTCGATAAATTTATATCCCAATGAAAAATGCAAATGGTGAGCTATAATTACTGAAGGGATTCCAAATTGAAAAGCACCCAATCTGGCATCCGATACAATGAGATCTATGTGCTCGCGCTTACAAATTTTTTTAATTACCAGGTGTTCCCTTACTATTGCCCAATGCATTTGCACCATTTGATAGCCAATGTTTAAATACATGCTTTTAAACGGATAGCGAATGCCATAATCAGGTAATTCCAATACTTTGTGTTCAGGAAACTCCATTCGAAGTAATTCTGATCCTGCACCTGAACAAGCCAGGATGACCTTGTAGTTATTGTTAATAAAATATTGAATTACCGGTATTGTGCGAGTAACATGGCCTAAACCCCAATGTTGTGGACAAATTAATACCGTTTGGTTGGTGGCCATTTAGAATGAATGAACTGTAAATATAACAGGATCGACGTGGAATCTTATAAATTCAATTTTAACCTTTCAAGCGGATTTCTTCGTCCGGACCATCGTAAAATTTAAATGCGATCATTGGCAAATCCTGATTTTCCATTATTTTAATATTCCGGTAATATTTAAAATACCATTTCATTTTATAATTCCACAAACCACGTTTCAAATAAGCTGCTACATAAGGATGTACTTCCAAAACCAATTGCTTGGTTGGCCGGGTAGTTAAAATAAAATTCAAATCTTTTTCAATTGAATCGACCACAAAAATAGAAGCATTGACTTTTCCAGAGCCTCCACACGATGGACAGGTCTCTGAGGTATCTAATTTGAGTTCTTGGCGTTCACGCTGCCGGGTAATTTGCATTAATCCAAATTTACTCAAAGGCAAAATGGTATGTTGCGATCGATCAGACTCCATGCATTTTCGCATGGCATTGTACAGTTCGGTTTTATTTTCATTGCTCTTCATATCGATAAAATCGATAACAATCAATCCACCTATGTCTCGGAGGCGCAACTGGCGGGCAATTTCCTCTGCAGCTTCCAAATTGACCTGGATGGCAGCGGTCTCCTGATCCAATCGTTGTGATTTAGGTCCGCTGTTTACATCAATGACATGCATGGCTTCTGTATGCTCAATGACAATGTAAGCCCCACTGCTTAAAGTGGCAGTTGTACCAAATGCCGCTTTTATTTGTCGCTTTATTCCGTAATGATCAAATATGGGTTTACTCCCTTTGTATAATTGAACAATTTCAGCTTTTTCGGGAAGATTATTTTCAAGATACATTTTAATGCCTTCATAAATATCCCGATCGTTTACAACAATTTTAGTAAAGCTGGTATTGAGTAAATCTCGAATGATGCTGGTGGCTTTATCCAATTCGCTCAATAATTTCATCGGTGCTTTTGCATGGAGCAATTGACTGTGAAGGGTTTTCCACTTTTCGCAGAGCATGTTGATTTCTTCATGCATTTCGGCAACTTTCTTGCCTTCAGCGGCTGTACGAACCACCACTCCAAAATTTTTAGGTCGAATGGATTCTATTACATGAAACAGACGATTCCGTTCATCCGGATTGGCAATTTTCTTGGAAATGGCTATGGAATTATTGAAAGGTGTTAAAACCAGAAATCTTCCGGGAATGGTAATTTCACACGTCAAGCGGTGCCCTTTTGTTGAAATGGGTTCTTTCAATATTTGGACGAGCATATTTACCCGCTTGTCTGTAATTTGAGAAACCTTTCCATTTTTTAAAATTTCAGGCTTCAATTCGAAGCTATCCAAAAGATTTGCAGTGTATTTTCCTTCAACTGCATCTTTGGTATAACTGACTACAGAATTAAACAGTGGCCCCATGTCTGTGTAATGCAGAAACGATTCTTTTTTGTGACCGATATCAACAAATGCAGCATTGAGCCCGGGCATAAGTTTTTTAATTTGCCCAAGGAATATATCCCCTACATTGTATTGGGTATTTGATTTTTGCTTGTGAAGTTCAACCAATTTTTTATCTTCAACAAGCGCAATTTCTACCGATCCCTGTTGGGCGGAGATAATTAATTCTTTTTCCATCATTCTATCAATGATGCGAAACCCCGGTGGATTACAAGAGAAGAAGTGGCAAATTAGAATCCCATAATTATTGCTAATTCTTTAGTTCATGGCATGATTTACATGCATGATACAAAAATTAGGAGCTAAATGAATAGCAATAAGAATAATTTTCGGTTCAAGGGTTAATAAAACAGGTAATCTCTAAAATCAAAAGATTTTACAAGAGTAAATTTTTAATTATAGGGAATGGGATTCGCAGAATCCAATAAATTCTTTCTCAAGAAAATACCTAAGTCCCGCAGAGTAAAAATCTACCTGTTCTTCTTCTTGTGCCTGTTCTTTCTCAATCGCTTTTTCCTTTTGTGAGTAGCGATTTTATGTCTTTTTCTTTTTTTACCGCAAGGCATAATTATTTATTTACAGTATATTTTATATTTATCTATTAATTCTATTTGCTGTAATTGTTGAAGTACAGCTATCATTAGGCAATTCGCTTTTGGATGATCCGGCGTTTTAGCCAAAACTTTTTCCAACCTGCTTTTTGCTTTTTCAAATTGTCCGGTTTGCATTCCCAATTCCACCAATTGCAACTGTAGTGGATCATAATCCGGAAATTTTGATTCCAAACTTAACAACATCTTAATCCCTTTCATGGGTTCCTCGCCAGGAAGCTTAACATACGCCATGGCTTGGTAGATTTGATAAGCTGGCTCATCCGGTTTAATGGAAATGGCCTGCTCCAAACAATGCAATGCGGACTGCTGACAAAACTGCTTCGTCTTAAGGTCCGAATCCCCCTCCAAACCATAAAGGAAGGTAGTTCCTGCAATTTGCCAGGCCGTATCAGTTTTTTCCAGAACTGCTACTTTTTGAGCATAGGAACCCGCCAATGAAAATTCATTCAAATCATACCAAAAACCTGAAATTTTTTTGAGAATATCCAGTTTTTCGGTTTGGTTAGCAGATGCACCCAATTGTTTATTTAGTTGTTCCAATTCAGCTTTCTGATTGGCATTTAGTTTTTGAAAAACCGTACGCTCGATATTTTCAAATCCTGTTATTTCAAGTTTACCGTCTCTGGATTCCGACGCTTGCCGGATATCCGGCGAAACAGTATGGAATCCAAAATAAACCAGGAGTAGCAACATTGCAAACAGAGCTCCCAGTCTAAACGGTGTATTGATCATTAATGATCTTCGTTTTCGTCTTCTTCGTATTCATGACCCTCCGGCTCTTTGCCCAATTTAACATGGTCAACAAAGATTTTGGCAGGTTTGAATGACGGGATGAAATGTTCTGGTATTTCGATCGCAACATTCTTTTTTATGTGACGACCTATCTTTTTCGCTCTTTTTTTAACTACAAAAGAACCAAAACCTCTGATATAGACATTTTCTCCCTGAGCCAATGACTGTTTTACTTCTTTAAAAAACATTTCCAGTGAAACTAATACGTCCACCTTTGGAACACCTGATTTTTCAGAGATTAATGCTACCAGATCAGCTTTTCTCATTTGCTTGATATTTAGACAGTTATGAATAATGGCTCTCAAAGAGCGTGGCAAATTTCGCAATTTTTTCGGTTTTAGAAACATTTATCCCGTTTATTTTCACAAAAATATTTTGTAACTTTTTCTATATCAATCAGATAGCAGCTTGTTATCAGGCAATTGGGCCGTAAATGGGGTATTTTTAAATATATGTCTACCTTTGCCCATCAAATTTTGCCTATGTTAATGTCTATGACCGGTTTTGGAAATTCGAAAGGCCATTTACAAGGCAAAGAAATTATTATTGAAATCCGCTGTGTCAATTCCAAAGTAAACGATTTTAGACTTAAAATTCCCAACAGTTACCGGCAACATGAACTGGAATTACGTAAAATACTCAATGACCGGGTCATTCGTGGCAAAATGGACCTGAGTATTTCTGTTGATTCAAAGGGTGGTGACGAAGAATTTGCCATCAATAAAAATCTGTTTCTTAATTTTTACAATCAAATCAAGGCTCTTTCGGGAGAAATTGATCTGAGTCATTCTGATATTCTGAATGCCATTATGAAGTTTCCAAATGTCATTATGTCTCAGGATACCCTGATCAGTAAAGAAGAGTATCAATTCGTTTTAGATCTGCTATACGAAGCCATAGAAAAACTCAATGATTTCCGATCTATTGAAGGTACCATCATTGCCAACGACATGGTTTTTCGGATTAAAAGTATTTTAGATCAATTAGAAGCTGTTGAAAAAGAAGATCCTAAGCGTTTTGTTCTCTTAAAAGAAAAATTGCTCAAATCACTTCGCAATAATTTTGAAGGTGAAAATATTGATATGAATCGTTTTGAACAAGAATTGCTTTACTATATCGAACGCCTGGATATAACCGAAGAAAAAGTTCGCCTTCGTCAACATTGTGATTATTTCCTGGAAGAAATAAACAAGGAAAGTACGCAAAAATCCAGAAAACTTAATTTTATTACCCAGGAAATAGGCAGAGAAATAAATACCCTGGGTTCTAAAGCTCAATTTTCACCCATTCAGAAATTAGTAGTGAATATGAAGGATGAACTGGAAAAAATAAAAGAACAAATGGCAAATGTTTTATGATTTCAAAATTAGCTGGCAAAATTATCATCCTTACGGCACCATCCGGATCTGGTAAAACAACCATAGCTAAATATTTGCTGCATCAATTTCAAGAATTATCCTTTTCAGTATCAGCAACTACCCGAAATCCAAGAAGCGATGAAAAAAATGGTGTAAATTATTACTTCTATTCACAACAGGAATTCCAAAATGCGATTCAAAATCAGTCCTTTTTAGAGTTTCAGGAAGTTTACCCCGGCCAATATTATGGCACTTTGCTGTCAGAAGTAGAACGAATCTGGTCTTTAAATAAAATTGCGCTTTTTGACATTGATGTGAAAGGTGCCCATGTTATTGAATCCAACTTTAAAGAAAACATCCTCTCTATTTATGTCAAAGCTTCCAGTCTGGAAACGTTAAAGCAACGATTGATACTAAGAGGAACAGAAACAGCCGAGAGCCTGGAGAAACGATTGGTGAAAGCATTGGATGAACTAGAATACGCCAAATACTTTGATTATGTCATCTCTAATGATGAATTGGATTTGGCCCAATCACTTATTAAACAAATTGTAACCAATTTCATAGCGTCGCCTTTGAAATAAGGGCAATTGTTTCAGTACTTGCTTTTTGAATCCATTTTGGTGCATTTGTAAGATTCCATACATAAGGTAAAAGTGGGAGTTTTAATAAATAAATCCACTGAATTGCATCCTTCTGAAAATAAGAGTTCAAATTAACGGCCTTGTATTTTTCTAAATCTTTATTGTAATACCATGCCGCTTCATTAAATTGACTAACGACCATCTTTTTTGAAAACAAATTTTTGTAAGTATCAAGCAATTTAATTTTTTGGGGGTAATTCAGATGATCCAATATCCCTAATAGAAAAATAAAATCTACGGGTACTTGATTTTCCAATTGAAAATCGAGTATGTCGCCATGAATAAATAGCGGATGATTCTGATAATCAATTTGGTCTATCCCTAAATAGGATTTCATTCGAGATCCTTCCATTTTATAAAGTAACATTTCACCACAAGCGACATCAAGCACTGATGCGTTTTCAACAGAAACATACTTCAATATATGCCTGATTCGATTTTGATAATAGTTCCGATTTTTTAAATAAATGTTCCGATTCAATGGATTGTATTTATTTCAATAGCTTCAAAAAAATTTCCTGGTAAGCAAGATATACTTTTTGGGTAGAATAATAAGATTCAATTCGAAGCCTGCCTGCTGCTCCCATTTCTTGCAGTTGATCAAATGGCATTTTGGAAAGCTTTATCATCGCCTTCGCAAGTGCATGAGCATCTCTTGCCGGAACAAGGATTCCTTCAACTCCATTTACAATCAACTCACTATTTCCTGCAACAGATGTGGCAATTACTGGCTTGCTCATGGACATAGCCTCCATCAATGCCCTTGACATGCCTTCCCGGTAAGAAGGCAATACCACAGCAGTTACTTTTTCAAGCAAGTCATGTATTGCAGACTGTTTTCCGAAATACGACAGCCGATGAATCGAATTTAACAAGTCCATGACTTCCTCATAATCACCTTTAAAATCCGATTGTTGTATCTCACCAGCAATCCAAAAGTTAAAATCTGGAAAGTCATGCATTAGAGCTTTAGCAGCATGTAAAAATTCTTTGATTCCTTTATCTGGATGCAGCCTCCCTAAAAATAAAAAAATCGCAGTATGGGATTGCTCTTGTTTTGCGTTTTGTTTATACCTGTTTATATCTACACCGCTCCCGGGGATAATCCCGGTTTTACTGATTGGAAAAGAACATCTTTCGATCCAATCATTTCTATCACTGTGATTGTGAAATAAAATGAAGCTATTTCTAGTAACTGCCCATTGATAAAATTTTCTCAATACCTTATTTATTAAGGTATCATGTATAAATACGCTGCCCAAACCGGTTAAACTTGAAACAACTGGGATCCGGAGCCATCGCCCTACCAAGCTTGCATAAATATTTGGCTTAATGGTATGGGCTAAAATCAAATTGGTTTTAAAATTCTTGAAAATTCTACAATACTCAAGCATCAAAAGAAAATCCTTCAACGGATTTAATGAAGTAGCACTTAGATTTCTGACTGGAATGAATTCAATGTGTTCCCAGATTAATAGCTTAGAAGTATACGCATCTTCCGGTGCAATCACCAACACGCGATGGTTTTGATCAATTAAAAATTGAATCAGCGTTTTACGAAAATTAAATACATTCCATGATGAATTAGCCAAAACTGCTACACACAATCGTTCATCGGTGGCCATAAAATTCAGATAAAATAGATTCAGTCATCATATAAGTAATGTATTGCCTGTTGTATTTTTTAATAAAGTCCATCCTGAATTTAATTGTATAAGGATGCAATTCCATATATTCCTTAAGCATTTCAAAGTTACATGGTTCGAAAATGAATATATTTTCCTTCAATTCGTCTTCCATAAATTTTTTAGCAGCACCAGCAACCCCTGCAAGTATCGGTATGTTGCCACCGCCATATTCAAACAATTTTGAAGGAAGAACTTTTTCCAGTGATTTATAATCATTTAAATGTAAAAATAAATAATGAGAATTGCAATAATATTTCAATAACTGCTCCCGCTCAACTGGATCTATAATTAAAATATTGGTTAAAGAATACCTTTCAATTTCAGCTTCCAATTTGTGTTTTGCCGAACCTGCACCAATAATCTGAAAGGTATGACTGCGTTTTAAGTAATCTGCAAGTGGTGGAATGATTTTATGCAATGCCTGAGCCTCTCCAATATTTCCGGCATATGTCACAATCATTCTTTGTGTAGTAAGCTCAGGGTTTTGTGACCATCCATAAAATAGGTCATCAATACCATTTGGAAAAAAACTTACCTTACCCCGATAATTCTTGGGAATACTATCCCTAAATCCTTCTGAATTAATGCTGATGTGTTTTGCATTCAGAAAAGTTGGTATTTCAAAATACTTTCTTACAAACTTACTAACAACTTGTGCGATACGAGGATACGGGATAAATTCTGCCAAATTTTCAGAAAACAAATCCCTTAAATCCAAATAATAAGGTGCCATGGTTTTCTTAGAAATTCTATACGCCAAATGTGCAGTAAACAATTTAGAAGAGGAAACAAATATGGTATGGAATTTTATTTTTCGTATAATTCGCCAAACGCCTCGCTGGTAATAATAAAATGAAATAAGCTGCTTAAAAAATTTGTTGTGATGTTGCGGTACACGAATTCGGTAAATCGTTAAATTTCCATGATCCTCCATATCAGGAACTTTCTTTCCATGACTAGCATATCTGTTTGGATGGGTACAAATAAGATGAATGTGTGTAAACTCTGTAAGACTTTTTGAAAGCGTTTTGGCAAGATAGGTATTTCGGAATGAACCAGCACTTAGATCTGGTTCATAGAAATAACTTAAATAAAGTATATGCTTCAAGAAATCAGTTTAAAATATGTTATCAGTGTTTTTTCAAAATGAACAGTCAATTTAGTACTATCCAACTTGGAATTAAAATCAACAGCTTGCTCATAATTTGCTAATTCAATCTGATGTGAATTTTCAAACTTTATTTTCAATCCCGGTTTATGGATGTGCCATTCATTTTCGGATGGCTCTAATTGAATGCTAGCATCAAAATGAAAATTGGCTATTGTTGATTTTAATTTTCCTCTCAAAGGTACAATACAATCTTCAATACGCAAACAATTTCCAGTTAACAATATGCTGCGTTTATGTTGAAATCCATTGTGCCATGTTACACAAGCTTCAAGTGAATTATTTGAAAAAGAAATAAGCTGTACTTTTGCTCGTTTTGCCATTCTGAATACACTCCATATTTGTGATTGATTTTCATTTTCAAAACAAACGGTATTGTGAGATGCAGTTGCTTTTTCATGAAGTCTTGAAGGATTATTCTCATAGGTCGAAATACCCGTGTCTACAAGAATTGCATTGTTTTTGTAATAGAGAACCATATGCAACATATCTGCATGTAAATGACCTGGCTGATAGGATGGCATAATATTTCCACAATTAAGAATCAAGTAAAAATCTCCTTGACACAATTTTTTGTAACCGCTTGCTCCCAATGGGATTTCATTGATAGAAATAGAAAGTAATTTGCCAATGGATTGCAATTGACCATAGTCCGGATTCTGTCCATATACAGAATCATTGAACAAAGGAAAATTAGCCTGAATTAGCAACATTTGATCAGCCCAAGAAAACATTTTAGAGATCGAATGCTTTAATGAGTCCAAATAAACATTGGACCTAAAATAAACATCAGCCGTTTGGAAAATCAATAAAAGTCGATACAAAATATTTAAATGATAGCTTGGACATTTTTCAAAATGTGCTCCATCATCCAAAATTTGTGTATTTAACTGTGCTTCTAATTTACTCAAATAATACGAAAAATTATTTAAGTCATTGAAATAACAATATCCGAAACACAGTGCCATAAAATTTTCCAATAAATGATTGGCATCTAAATGATATTCAAGATTCTTTTCTAGAAAATGCAATTGGCGTTTCAATGCAAGCTCACAAAAATTATCGGGTACTTGATTGAATGTGTTTATAAAGAGTAAACTACTAAAAATCCGTCTAGAAACTGGATATGGCTCCAATTTCAGACACCCACTAAGTATTTGTCTTGAGGCATCCCTGAATAAGTCGTTTCGCTGAGTAAGTGGAATGGCTTCGTCCAATAAAAATTCCATGTATTGCAAATGGTAATTCCACAGTTTTCCATAACCGTTAAAATTCCAATCAACGAAAGATTCAAATTCTTTGGTTTGATTGAGTAAATCAAAACTCAAATGTCGAATGGATTGATTTCCTGCATATAAATAGGGATATGCAATTGATTTAAGCTGCAATTTGAAATGATCCCGGGCTTTATAGTAATTTATATTATAAAAAAACCTCCATTTGATGCGATAATAAATCTGATAATATACTTGTTTGAATTTTAAAAATCGGAGGGTATAGAAATATAGAAGCAGGGGTTGTATCACTGATTGATTTTAAACACTCACAATAATCTCTGCAATTCGTTGCGCTGCATGTCCATCCCATAACTCCGGAACCAGGCCTTTTTTTAAATTACCGGATAGAATTTGATCCACATAAAAAAGTGCATTTTGCACGTTCAGATCGTCTATTAGGATATTTGTTCCCTGCTCCACCGTCACCGGACGTTCTGTTGTATTTCTAAAAGTCAAACATGGAATTTGCATATAGGTTGATTCTTCCTGAATTCCACCTGAATCTGTCAAAATTAATTTACATGCATTCATCAAACTTATAAACTCCAAATAGGCAAGTGGTTCGGTGATGAACAGGTTTGAGTTGGCATTTAATTGATCCCAAAGTTGAAAGCGTTCCAAATTTTTACGTGTTCTGGGATGAACCGGAAAGACCAAAGGCAATCGCTTGCACAACTCCTGAATTAATTCAAGCATCGTTTGAAGTCCGATTGGTTCATCCACATTGGAGGGTCGGTGCATTGTCATAACTGCAAACTCCCGGTTTTTTAAGCCATATGATTTTGCAATTTGCATGGCCTCTGCTTTTGGTAAATAACTTACCAAAGAATCAATCATACAATTACCAACAAAGTGTATTTTAGATTGCGCTACGTTTTCCAGCAAGAGATTCTGGTTTGCAGATGTTTCCGTGGTAAATAATAAACGACTCAAACGATCTGTAAGGATTCTATTTATTTCTTCTGGCATATTAAGATCATTGCTTCGAAGCCCTGCCTCTACATGAGCAACCGGGATTCCCAATCTTACAGCAGTCAGGGCGCAGGCAAGGGTTGAATTGACATCGCCAACCACACATACTAAATCAGGACGGATTTTTTCCAATACCTGTTCAAAAGCCAGCATAATCTCAGCGGTCATTTTTGTATGAGAACCACCGGATATTCCTAAAAAATAATCGGGTTTGGGCAAAGCCAATTGTTCAAAAAAAACGGTACTCATCTGTGAATCAAAATGTTGACCGGTATGTACTACAATGGAATCTATCCCCCGGTAATTTTGCAAGGCTTTGTGTAAAGGTGCTACCTTCATAAAATTTGGTCTTGCACCAACTACTTGAATAATTTTCATTGCTTGCATTTATAATTTTGATTCCTGGAGTTGATCAATGATTTCAAAACAAATATCACTTACATGACAAATTTCATCAAAATAAGATTCATTAAAATAATCTGAATCAGGATTGAATAATTCTTTAAATTGAATTTTATAGCCTTTGTCTTGTGTTAAAAATAAATCGTTTGATGTATGGATTCCAAATCCCTGAATTTTTTTAAAATTATGAAGTTCTAAGATCTTGCTGTTAAAAAACAACTGAATGCATTCCTTTTCCATTTTTTTTGAACCATTGCTAAAATATTGAATACTTGCAATGCTTCCATTGGCATATTTAATTTGAATACTCAGTGTGTCGCTCAATTGGGAGCTTGATTGACTTCCCATGGCAATTGCCTGAACTTTGACTGCTTTTGATTTTGTTAGAAAATTACACAAATCAATAAAATGACAAACTTCGCCCAGAATTCTGCCTCCTCCAATTTCAGGGTCTTGTATCCAATGTTTAGGATCAACATATCCTGCATTTATAACATAATGAATACTCAACTGGTGTTCAAACCCTTTGATCAAATTGCAAATTTTATAAATTGAGGGTGCGAATCGTCTGTTGTATCCGACTGCCAGTCTGCTCTTATTGTTGAATGCAGTTTTTATTCTGATTAAATCATCTTTTAAGATACAGATTGGTTTTTCTACAAATACCTGTTTGCCTGCTTCCAGACATTTTACTATCAAATTGGCATGTGCATGATGTCTGTTGGCAATAATTACTAAATTTATATCTCGATTGTGAATAACCTCGTCCTGATCCGAACTGACATTTTGAAAACCATATTTTTTTGCAAGTTGTCCGGCATTTGGTCTGCTGCTACATAAAGTAATCAATTCAATTGGAAACTTCTTAAGCTCAGGTAAAATAATTGTTGAACAGAAATTTCCAGAACCAATAAGTCCGACTCTGAAAGCTCCTTTTCGATCTTGATCTGATTTTAAAAATAGAGTCCGTCCTTCGTTAACGGATTTTTGACTTTTATAATTAATAATATTTGCATAGTACAATTTATCCAGATTATTGTAATAAGCAGATATTACCTGATCAAAAGATATTCTTTGCTGAATTAATAAACTTAACTGCAATGCACTGTTTGCCATTAATTGCAACACAGCTTCCATATTTCGCTTCTCTGTCCATCTTACAAAACCAATCGGATAATCGATGGCTTTATCTTCATAATCCGGATCATATCTTCCTGGTCCATAACTGCATGCCACTTGAAATGAAAGTTCCTTTTTATAAAATAAATCGCGACTGACTTCATTTCCAACCTGACCAATTAAAATGATGCGGCCTCGTACTCTGGATAATTCTGCAGCATCATTAATCAAAGTTTGTTTAGTACTAGCTGCAATAATAACTGCATCTGCTCCAATTCCATTAAATTCTGATTGGAATAATGCATCCGATTTATGAATGTTACTATTTAATGCACGTATGCCCAGACGCGACGCTAATTCAAGCGATTGCTCTGAAACGTCCAATCCGACCACTTCGCAACCATTTGCTTTTAAAATCTGGCAAGTCAGTAAACCTATTAAACCCAATCCCATTACTACAACTCGCTCCCCTAATTCAACTTTGGCTAATCGGATTCCTTGCAATGCAATTGCAGCAAGAAGTGTCATGGTAGCCTCTTCATTAGACACAGGATCCGGTATTTTGGCGCATAAATTTTTTGAAACCAGATTATATTCTGAATGAAACCCATTGCAAACCACGCGATCGCCAATATTAAATTCATGTACGCCCGGACCTAGTTCTTTTATAATTCCAACATTTGAATATCCTAAGGGAATAGCTTGATCCAATTTGCTTGCAACTGTTTTATATGTATTTACCAATCCATCTGTTTGAATTTTTTGAACCAGCTGTTTAAATTTTTCCGGCTGCTGTGCGATTTTTTGTATCCAGTTTGATTTGCCAAATTGAACCAACATTTTTTCGGTACCTGGTGAAACCAGCGAACACAAAGATTCCACTAAAACAAAATTTCTGCCAACTACCGGAATAGGGATTTCTTCAAAAAACGTTTCACCGGATTTTAAACTTTGCATTAATAGTTTCATGAAGCCTGCATTAAAAATTGAGCAAATTGCAAATCCATTTCTGTGTTTATATCAAGCGAACGTTCTTCAGGCATTTCATAAGCAGCACAACGATCGTTAAGCAATTGATTTTTTCGAATCAATTCAATATTGATTGCATAAACAGCTCCATTCCTTACATATACCGGATCCAATTGATGCGATGCCATCCGTCCGTTTTCTGATTCAATTAAAGGAACCAATATACCATTTTCAATGCGTTTAAATTTTAGAGGGTGCAAATCATGTGGGACCTTTCTGACACTTACTGCACAATCAGCTTTGGTTTGAATCAGGCATTGAATGACTGCATCTATGTCTGCTCCGCTTGTAAATGGGCTGGTAGCTTGAACAATAACAATTCTATCAAAATGCAGTGAATGGTGTTGTGCTAAATATTCCAAAGAATGCTGCACGTATTCCAGCGCAGTTGATTGATCGGCAGAAAGCTGTTGCGGTCTACGAATACAGTACAAGCGATCTTTTAACTGCGATGCTAAATTTAAAACAGAATCATCATCTGAACTCACTGCGATTGAAGTCAATTTCTCAGAATTCAAAGCAGCTTCCAAAGCATATGCAACCAAAGGCTTTCCATTAAGCAAGCGCATGTTTTTGCCTGGGATCCGCTTAGATCCTGCACGTGCCGGAATTATACCCAAAATTTTATCCATAGTTAAACGCAGCTACTATTTGATTAATAATATAGGCTTCCGTTTTATATGTAGATTCAGTGGTCAAGCCTCCGATATGAGGAGTGATCATTAAATTATTGTGTTGCTCAAGATATTGATATAAGGCATCGTTGTGTTGAATTGATGATTCATTTCGAACAACATCCAAAGCGGCTCCGGCAAGTTTTCCAGATTGCAATGCCTCTACTAAATCATCTTCAATGATCAGGTTGCCTCTCGAGGTATTGATTAAAAATGTTCCATCTTTTACTTTGCTAAAAAAATCTTTATTTATAAATCCTTCGTTTCCTTTATTCAAATCAACGTGTAAACTAATTATATCAGCCATTGATACCAATTCATCTAAATTAACAAACTGAATTTGCTTGTGATGCACTTTTTTAGTTTCATCCATTTCATAAACTAAAATCTTCATTCCAAATGCGATGGCATAATCAGCTACAATTTTTCCCAATCTGCCGTAACCTATCACTCCCAGGGTTTTTTGATACAATTCAGAACCCTTAAATAAATTTCTATTAAAATGACCTGCTCGCACATGATTTACTGCCGGAACGATAGATCGCATCAAGCATAACATCAATGCCATTGTATGCTCTGCTGTTGCACGCACGTCTTTTAAAAAATCCGCTGCTCCTTTTAAACTGATCACCTGAATGTTATGATCTGAACATGCTTTCAAATCGATTCGGTCCAATCCAGTAACCGGAGTGGCAATTATTTTACAACGTTGTTCATTTACTAAATCACTGGATTGGATGGTGTATGCCAAGTTAAATAAAAAAACATCACATTGTGCAAATACATTTTTTAATTCTGTGTCCGGAACGCTTTGATAAATTACATCGAAATGCAATTCCAAAACTTGTTTGTTTGCATTTGCCATTCCATCGGGTTCAGCTACCCATACCACCGGTTTAGTCTTTAATTTCAATAGCTGATTTTTTTGTCAAATGTAAGTGGTTGGTTTGCCAATGCATCTGCAATCCGAACTCCAGCTTTTCCATCTCCATAAATATTCTCCGGATTGTATTTTCCATGATTTAGCTGATAGCGTATTGCTGATAAAATGTCCTCCTGATTGTAGGCTACATGCAATACGTTGGCTCCACGAGATCGTCCGGCTTGTCTGCTTCCAATATCGACAACAGGAATGCCTAAAAATGAACTTTCACGGATGCCAACACTTGAATTGCCAATAAGGCATTTAGAATTTAGTAGAAGTCTTAAAAAATCAGAAGGCTCCATGTTTTTAAAAAAATGAATTTTAGAAGTCGGATTATTTTCTCTAAAAGCACGAATACCTTTTGATGTACCATCAGATCCGGCATCTACATTCGGCCAAAACCATAAACAAGATTTATCTAATTCTTTGATAGCCTGTAAGCTGATTTCAATTTGTTTGCGCGCCTCATAATATTCAGTTGTAACAGGATGCTGCAATACCACTACAAAATCATCAGGATCAAATCGATCTGTACCAACTCCACCGTATTTACTCAATGGATCAAAACGAGGCATGTCTTTTTGAATCACCTCCAATGCAATATCCAGAGAAGGACATCCGGTAATAACAACGGATGCCTCTGTTTCTCCCAATTTAATAACTCGCTGATAGGCGTCTTCCGAAGCAACCAGGTGTAAGTCTGCCAGTTTTGTAATTGCATGTCTGACTTTTTCATCGATACTTCCTGTCACTTCACCACCCTGTATGTGCACCAATGGAATATTCATATAGCTTGCGGCAACAGCTGTAGCCATCGTCTCAAATCGATCTGCAATTGTTACTACTGCGTCTGGTTTAAGATTTTCAAATACGGTTGCCAATTCAAGGATTCCCAAACCCGTAGTTTTTGCTTGTGCAGTTAAATTTTCTCCTTCCAGTACATTAAAAACTTTAGCTGCAATATGGAATCCATCTTGTTCAATGTATTCAAATGCTTTCCCATAACGATCTAAAAGTGCAGATGCAGCAACCACCAATTGCAATTCCAATTGTGGATGCATATTTATAGCTGTTAAAGCCGACTTAATCCGGCTATAACTTGGCCTGGCGGTGATGACTACACAAATTTTACGTATGGGTTTACTCAACATCAGACCAGTTTATAAAATGATTTGCAGGCAAGGCATGAATTAATTTTTTTCCCAGAAGTTTTTGAAAATCAGCAGCTGGTATTCCATAACCTGCAGGTTTTTTAGTTTCCAAATCTTCTTTTTGAATCGAATGGCCGATAGACAATGGATGTTTTGCTGAAAGTGATTTTCCAAACAGAGTCCTCATTTCATCAAATCGTTCTGATGATTCCTTTAATTCAGTTTGTCCGCATGCGTTCTCAGCAAACTCAACAGATTCTACCAATTGCTTCACCTCTTCAATAGTTAAAGAAGCAATGGCATCTGGACCAAACATGCGTTTATCAAAACAGACGTGGAATTCCAGCAATTCAGCTCCTAAGGCAACTGCACAGGTTCCCGCTGTTATCGTTCCGGAATGATCAGAATATCCAACCGGTATACCAAAGCGTTTTTTCATTTCCGGAATTAAACTTAAACCTGTTTTATCCGGTGGACAAGGATATAAACTAGTGCATTGGAAGATGGACAAGGGAGATTGATGTGCTTTTAAAAATTTTATAGATTTTTCCAATTCATTCCAATCACTCATCCCACTGGAAAGCAGAATGGGTTTTCCGGTTTGTGCTATTTTATCCAGTAATAATAAATTCCCAACATCTCCAGATCCAACTTTATAGCGTTTAACATCCAGTGATTCAAGCAAATCAACTGCAGCAATTGAAAATGGACTAGCTAAAAATTCCATATCATTTTCTTCCACATGTCTTTTAACATCCTTCCATTGTTCGAAACTAAATTCCATTCGCTTCCAATAAGCCTTTCTGGTCTTATCAACATAAGAAAATGGAATACGAAATTTTTCAAACTCACTGCTTTCAGCCTCCGCATTATGAATTTGGAATTTTATTGTTTGAACACCCGAATCTGCCAGTGCATCTATAAATGAATGCAAAATTCCCAAACTACCATCGTGTGCTTGAGCGATTTCTGCAATGAGTTGGGTCTTCATGTTTTTCTACTTTGCTAAAGGATGATAATCTCCAATTAAGCCTATGGCTTGTTTGTTTCTTATCTCATACACCGTTTGAATAGATGCTCTGGATTCTTCCAGTCCAAAACCCTGTCCATTTAATATGTGCTGATAGGATAATGTATGTAAATCAGTAAAGCCTTCACTAAATTCAAATTCGGCTCCGTCAATTTCAAGACAGCGATAAGTTTTTTTACCAGCTAAGCGAATGGAATCCGGCAAGGCATTTTCATTAATGCTTAAAAAATACCTGACGTTTGCTCGTTCGTATTCAATCAATCCTGCAACTCGGTCTTCTGTAATTAGATGAACAATATTTTGCTTGACCTCTCCAAATAACCAGGACAACAAATCATAAAAATGAACCCCAATATTTGTTGCAATTCCACCTGATTTACTAACATCACCTTTCCAGGAGGAGTGATACCATTTTCCACGTGAAGTAATATAAATTAAATCCACCTGGTGTTTTTTGTGTGTGGATTCATTTAAAATTTTAGTTCTCAATTCAATTACTTTCGGGTGCACACGCAACTGCAATATGGTATTGACTTTATGTCCCGTTTCCGATTCCATTTCTTTTAAGGCATCAATATTCCAGGGATTCAAAACCAATGGTTTTTCACAAATGACATCGGCATCCATACGAAGTCCAAAACGGATGTGTGCATCGTGCAAATAATTGGGTGAACAAACAGATAAATAATCCATTCCTTCTCCCTTTCGTTTCAATTTATAGAGATGTCGATCAAAACGTTCAAATTCTGTAAAAAAATCTGCATCCGGAAAATAGGAATCCATAATTCCAACGGAATCATTTTTGTCCATAGCAGCAATCAGATGGTTACCGGTCTCTCTGATTGCCTTCATATGCCTTGGCGCAACATATCCACCGGCCCCTATCAATGCAAAACGTTTCATGATATTTTTATAACTTTTCGTTCTTCTAATTTATACCGTTCGCCCGACTCCGGACATACAGCGATTCCATCATTATTAAATTGCAATTTGTGTCCAAAAGAACTCATCCATCCAGTTTGCCTGGCAGGATTTCCAATAACCAATGCATAATCGGGTACTTCTTTGGTTACTACTGCACCAGCACCTATGAATGCATACATGCCAATATCATTTCCACACACTATGGTTGCATTGGCTCCTATGGAAGCTCCTTTTTTTACTCTGGTTTTTAGATACTGATCGCGACGATTTACAGCCGACCTGGGATTGATCACATTTGTAAAAACCATTGAAGGTCCTAAAAAAACATCTTCTTCACAAATAACCCCAGTATAAATAGAAACATTGTTTTGCACTTTAACATTTTGACCCAATTCTACACCAGGTGAAATCACTACATTTTGTCCAAGATTGCAATTATTCCCAATAATACAATTTGACATTATATGAGAAAAATGCCAAATCTTGGTTCCTTCACCAATTTGACAATCAGGATCAATTACTGCCGTTGGATGAGCAAAATAGTTTGACATAATTTAGGAAGCTAAAAAACCTTTAACGTGGTTGACAATAAAATCCATCATTTCATGTGTTAACTCTGTATGCATGGGTAAAGACAAAACCTCTTTGCACAATAATTCTGTAACGGCTAGTTGTTGAACAGAACCTTTGAATGAATTATATGCCTTTTGCTCATAAAGTGGAACCGGATAATAAATGGCATTCGGTATTCCAACAGAATCTAAATATGCTTTTAATACATCCCGTCTTCCATTTGTAATTCGCATCGTGTATTGATGGAAAACATGATTTGAATGTTGATTCCGGTATGGAGTAACAATCATAGACATTTCCTTAAAAGCTGAATCGTAAAAATCAGCAACTGATTTCCTTGCTTTGGCATAGGAATCTAAATGTTTGAGTTTTACATTTAATATTGCCGCCTGTATGGCATCCAATCTGGAATTTACACCTACGACATCGTGGTAATAACGTACGGATCCCTGACCATGATTTGCAATCATGCGAATTTGATCAGCCAATCTGTCATCGTTGGTAAATAAAGCACCTCCATCTCCATAACATCCAAGATTTTTTGAAGGAAAAAAAGAAGTACAACCAATATCTCCAATTGTCCCTGCCTTTTGTACTCTGCCGTCTGCGAAATAATAATCTGATCCAATTGCTTGTGCATTGTCTTCAACTACAAATAAGTTATATTCTTTAGCGATCGACATGATTTCTTCCATCTGACTTGACTGGCCAAAAAGATGTACTGGAACGATTGCTTTCGTTTTTGGTCCAATGTTTTTTCTGATTTCATCCAGATTTACATTAAAATCGTCCGGATTAACATCTACCATAATGGGCACCAAGCGCAACAATGCAATCACTTCAGCAGTTGCAACATAAGTAAATGCAGGAAGAATGACCTCGTCACCTGGTTGTAAATCAAGCGCCATCAAAGCAATTTGCAAAGCATCCGTACCATTTGCACATGGGATTACGTGTTTTACATTTAAATATGTTTCAAGATGATTTTTAAAAGCATTTACAACCGGTCCTCCAATAAAAATGCTGGAATCCAATACTTCTTGAATAGAAGTATCAATTTCCTGCTTTATTTTTTGATACTGCGTTCCCAAATCTACCATGTGCAATTTCATACAATCGAAATTTTATTGTTTAAATTTTAATGTCTTCCTATACTATAATAAATAAATCCCAATTCTGCCATTTTATGATGTTCAAAAACATTTCGGCCATCAAAAATTAATGCTTGTTTCATTCCTTTTTTCATTTTATCAAAATCTGGAGATCGAAATACATTCCATTCAGTAACCAGGGCCAAGGCGTCTGCATCCTGTATTGCATCATACATGTCCTTAGCATAATAAAGTACGTCACCGAATACTTGTCTTACGTGTTGGCTTGCTTCCGGATCATAAACACGGATACTGGCACCTGAATCCAATAAATCACTAATCATTTCCAACGCCGGGGCTTCCCTGATATCATCGGTATTGGGTTTAAATGCCAATCCCCAAAATGCTATTTTTAATCCATTTAAATTATTTTTAAAATGATTTTTAATTTTTAAACTTAGAATTTTCTTTTGCGTTTTATTTACATCCATGACAGCTTGCAATATCCTGAATTCATACTGATGTTGCTCAGCTGTTTGATGCAATGCAGTAACATCTTTTGGAAAACAAGATCCACCGTATCCAACACCCGGAAATAAAAAGCGTTTTCCAATCCTGCTGTCACTTCCCATACCTATTCGAACCATATCAACATTGGCACCGGTTTTTTCACATAAATTGGCAATCTCGTTCATAAAGCTGATGCGCGTTGCCAAATAAGCATTAGCAGCATATTTGGTCAATTCTGCACTTCGCAGGTCCATGTGATAAATAGGATTGCCCTGTCGAACAAATGGTTCGTACAATTCCGTCATCTTTTCACTGGCTTTTAATGAATTTGTGCCAATCACTACTCGATCTGGCTTCATAAAATCTTCCACAGCTACACCTTCACGTAAAAATTCAGGGTTTGAAACAACATCAAATAAATTTCGATCCAATTGTGAAGCCAATAGCTCACTTACTTTTTCAGCAGTACCCACTGGAACCGTACTTTTGTTTACAAGCAGGGTGTATTTTGTAATAAGTTTGGCAATGTCTGAACAAGCTTGCAATACATAACTTAAATCAGCAGCTCCGTCTGCACCCTGAGGAGTTGGTAGGGCTAGAAAGATAATTTCTGCGTGTTGTACAGCTTCATGAAGATTTGTAGTAAATTTTAATCGACCTTCTTCTGCGTTTCGTTCAAATAATGTTTCTAGGCCTGGTTCAAATATTGGAATTTTTCCATTTTTTAGGTCCTCAACTTTTTTTGCATTGATATCTACGCATATAACCTGATTTCCTGTTTCAGAAAAACAAGTGCCGGTTACTAAGCCTACATATCCAGTTCCAATAATGCTAATATTCATTTCATAAGTTTATCACAATCTCCAATAGGTCATGCCATTTTCCGGATTTTGATAGAGCCCTTTGAGGTCAACCAAAACAGGATCCGATTTCATTAAATTTTTAAAAAAATTGATATCCAGATTTTTGTAATCCTGGTGTGCAACAGCAACTACAACCGCATCATAATCTACATCGGGAGTTTTTTTAATTTGAATACCGTATTCGTGTCTTACTTCCTCCGGATCAGCGTAGGGATCATTTACATCTACTTGCACCGAGTAACCGCGCAATTCGTCGTATAAATCAGCCACTTTCGAATTGCGAATATCCGATACGTTTTCTTTAAATGTAATGCCACTAATCAGTACTTTGCAATTGCTTGGGTTTTTACCTTTTCCAATTAAAAGCTGCACAAGTTTTTTTGCTATAAATGCAGGCATTCGGTCATTGATTCTTCGTCCGCTTAAAATTACTTCGGGATCGTAGCCCAGTTGTTTTGATTTATGCAACAGATAATAAGGATCAACTCCAATACAATGCCCGCCAACCAAACCGGGAGAAAATTTCAGGAAATTCCATTTGGTTCCGGCAGCTTCAAGCACTTCGTGGGTATCTATTCCCATTCTGTCAAAAATCATTGCCAGCTCATTCATAAATGAAATATTTAAATCGCGCTGGCTGTTTTCTATGACTTTTGCAGCCTCAGCTACTTTAATGCTGGATGCTTTGTAAATTCCAGCATGAATTATTTCACCATAAACTTTTGCGATTTCTTCCAAAGCCTCCTTATCATTTCCAGATACAATTTTTAAAATAGATTCAAGTGTTCTTGATTTATCGCCCGGATTGATGCGTTCTGGTGAGTAGCCCAATTTAAAATCTTGTCCACATTTTAATTGAGATTCATACTCCAAAAGAGGTAAACAATCTTCTTCTGTACAACCGGGATACACGGTAGATTCGTAAATTACATAATCTCCTTTCTTTAAAACTTTGCCAATGGTTTTAGATGCACCAAGAATTGGTTTTAGATCTGGTACTTTGTGTTCATCTACCGGTGTAGGGACAGCTACAATATAAAAATGGGCCTGCCGTAAAACATCTAATGAATTTGTAAATTCAATATCTGCATTTTTAAAAGCATCTGCGTTTAACTCACGTGAAGGATCCAGGTGTTGCTTCATCATCCCAATCCGTTCTTCGTTGATATCAAATCCGATTACCTTGAATTTTTTTGCAAAGCTTAATGCCAATGGCAATCCTACATATCCAAGTCCAATAACTGCTAATTTCTTTTCCTTATTTAATAATTCCTGATACATATCTAAACTTTTGCTGACCATAACAATAAAGGTGCATCATCTTTTAAAATTTTGAGCATGGCTTTATCACTTCTGTTTTCAAAAAGCAAAAAACGAATTTTACGATGAATCAATTGTTCTACTTTATCGACTAAATGAACCAAATATTCTTTGTCGGGACGACCCATTATTATTAAATCAATAATTTCACTATCCTTGCCTTTACTAAAATCTCCGGTTAAGTAAACTTCCTCAACTGCACCCAATCGTTCTATCACTTTTTCTGTGATTTGGTCTATACCCAAATGTTTCAATAAGATATTGTGAATTTCATCAAACAATGGATGACCGGTATTTGCTTTAAAGTATTTGCGGTTACCCATATGCTCACTGGATAACAAACCTGCCTTTTCGAGTCGATTTAACTCCAATCGGATGCCATTGCTGGATTCTCCAAATTCTGACTCGAGACTTCTTAAATATGTAGTTGTTTTACTGTTGAGAAAAAATTTCAACAATAGCTTAATTCTGGTTTTCGAAGATATTAAAACCTCAATCATATTTGAGCAACAAAATTACTCATTATTGCCTAATTTTGGATACTATCCCTGTAGAATTTCTTGGTAAAAATGAACAAGGAAGCCAAGAAGATTCCATATAATGCACCTAATATCAAGGATTTAACTAAAATCAAACGACTTCCCTTCAAGGGCAAAATGGGTAAATCAATAGCTTGTATAAAAGGAGTCTTGTGATCTAGGGCATAAGATGCAATTTCTTTGTTTTTTACTGCTTCCCCATAAATGAGCTGAAGCATTTTAATATCCTGGTCTAAAATCGTTTTTGGTACTTCTTCTTTAAGCAACCAGGTTGCCCGGTAACTATCTTTTAAGTCTGCAAGTCCATATTGCTTATTGTGAATGAGCTTACGGAGAGAATCGGTTTTTGAAACCAAATCATCATAGGTCTGCTTTTGCTTTTCAATTGTTTTGTTGATATAAAACTGACTCATTTTAGAAAACAACCGATTTGCCAATTCATATGCCAATGTTTCATCGGTGCACTGGACAGTCAATTTCATGATGCTTGTTTTTTCACTTACCCCTGTTGTGAGCATTCCTAAAAACAGAGAATGCAATTGTTTTAAAGCAGCATTTTCAAGCCTTGAAAAAGTTTCCAGTTGCTGATGTTTAAATTGAAATCCTTTCAAAGGATTGTCAATCAAAAAATAGGCTTTAGCTCCCCATATGCCTCGCGATTCCAATTCCTTGATGAGGTGATTTGCAATAAAATCTGACTTGCCTGACAAATTACATGAATCAAAAAAGACTTTTTCTGAAATATTCCTCGATTTACCAAGCTCCAGAATTTTCTGAAGATTGACTTCATCACCATGCGAGCCCAACAAGCCACCAAATTCACTCAATACAGCGCTGAGGCCACCTGCCTGATTCTGGTCTTCATTCAACATAAAACTTACTTCGGCCTCGTAAATTTTTGGATTTGAAATGTAAAACCATAAACCATAAAGCAACCCGGCAGTTAAAAAGGCATAACAAATATTCTTTTGTGTACGCATTTCATCCCAATATCCTCGGATATTTACAACAAGGTCTTTGAAGGTACTGTAGTCAGATGCCTGGCTCTGGGCCTTGTTTTGGTTCATGCATGTGATTATTCATATGCAAAAATAATTTAATTTGTAGAAGCCGGTAAATTATTTCTTAACATTGATAAGTATTCAAATTTCACCATCCATCTTATGAATCGAATCATTCGTCAGAATTTACAATGCTTCCGTAATCGATCAACAGTTCTTCTCCAACTTCTATGGTGCGAAGTGATTCAAATTCGAGGCCATCTGATACAGATTTTACATTAGGGTCTGCACTGTGATTTAAAAATAAGCTTAAATCCATAGCTTTAAACCCTTTGGCTGGTACATAATAATGACTTTCATTAAAAAGGCAGTAGGTTTCAATCAAGCTTCTGGATGATTCCGGCAGTTCTTTCACTTCTTCAAAGCTTAATTCGACCCATTCTCCCTCTTCCTTCGAGAAGAAATCCCTGCTGGCCTTGGGAATCGTTCTGATAGCAAATACACCTATACCATGAATTGCAGAAGGCATGATCCGAACAAATGTATTTGATTGCAATTCTTTTAATAATTCAATTTTTTGTGCTGACATGTTGCAAGAATACTAATAAGAATTGAATGATTCCAATAAAACTAAATACAGTTTTTTAAATTCGGATTTATCAAAATTCCTACCAGTTAATACTAAAGTATAAAATTTGATTGCTTATTTGGATTTTAGTATTTAATTCTTGAACCAACTAATTTGGTATCAGCATTTGCCCAGACATTTTTTATTTGTTCGTTCACTTGTTTTAATGCTTTTGCATCTTTTGTTTGTTCATACGCTAGTTTCAATCCGTGCAAAGCCCAGCCATTCTTTGGCCACCAGGATAAATCTTTTTTATAAACCTGGATTGCTTCTTCCGGATTACCGGCTTCAATTAATACAGCTCCAAGATGATGACGAATGGAAAAAAACCAATCTGGTGGTTCGTTGTAATTCAAGGCATCCTCCAATACAACTGCTTCATTTAAAAGTGAAATGCTCTTTTCATATTTTTTTTCAGTGGCATACAGTTCTGCTCGGAGTACGTTCTCTGCAATTTGTACGATTGAATGAACTGAGTTTATATACCAAATTGTAATTTCTTTGAGGCTGCTATCTTTTGCTAAAATCGAAAGCGTATCTAATTCCTTGACTGCATTTACAAAATCCTTTTTTGCAATAAATGCAAATCCCCTTGCATAATGTCGAATGGCTTCAGGATATTTTAATTCTTTATTTTCATTTTGCATTTGCAAGATTTGATCCCATTGTCCAAATTTTACATTTACAAAATATGGAATGCTGTAATAATGCTGTAAGGTACCCCATACTGGGTCCTTCATTAATTCCCGATCCGCCTGATCACTCACTTTGTTAGCCGCTTTAATCGCCCATTCCTTATTTCCTTCCATGGTAGCAGTTGCTGCTAAAAAATGATAATTGTGAGGATAGTAGCCTAAAGGATAAACTCCTTGTGCATTGCATGCCCCTACGTATTGACTGTCAATTTCAACTGCCCGGATATTTGCCAACGAACCCAAATGATAATCCCCTGTTCTTATATAAATATGTGACGGCATGTGCACTAAGTGACCTGCATTTGGAACCAATCCATCATCAAATAATTTTGCACTTTTCAATCCTCGTTCCGGATTGAAAGATGCTTCAACAGCATGAATGTAAAAGTGGTTGAGTCCCGGATGATCGGGGTACTTTTTTAAAAGTTTCTCTAAAATAAGGATTATTTCAGGTGTCCATGCTTTGGGATTTCCTTGCTTATCCCACAAGTCCCATGGATGCAGATCCATAATAGATTCGGCATACAACGCAGCGATTTCAGGGTCGTCTGGATACCGTTCATAAACGGCTTTCATTCGAATGGAATAAATACTATCCAAAGCTGTTCTCACTTCCGGCGACTCTTTTACATATCGAGTGGACAATGCTTCTACAAGGTCTTTTTCTTTTTGTGTACCATTTGAAACCAATAGCAATGCTTTTTGCACCGCATTAAAGGCCCTTTGATAATTGTCCGGTTCCATTCCACCATTATAGTTTGGACCTAATACATATGCAAATCCCCAATAACACATTGCACATGCGCTATCAAGCTTGGTAGCATAATAAAAGGATCGGGCTGCTTCAGCATGATTAAATGCATAAGACAAAATCAATCCTTGATTAAAGTAAGATTGGGCCTCTGGATTTTGACTTGATATTGGGTAACTTAGATTTCCAAGGCCATCAAAAAGCGGAGCTTTGTTATCGCCTTGATACCAGGCTGCATCCGTAGTCTTAGGAGCACACATCACAGGTGCAGTGGGGAATTTGCCTGGTGATTTATCAACTTGATTCATTCGACAGGACCAACATAGGATTGCTAAAAAAAATACAATTCGAATCATGCTATTTTTTTATGATAAAATTAATTGGCTAATATAATACATCCATCCCATAAACATGGGAATCTACATCCCGCGACCTTATTTAAGTAGTAAACAGGAAGGTATTAAAAAAAATCAATTCCAAAATCCAGGATCCCATTTTGTGCGTATGTAGATTCAATTCAACGCATGATGACAAATTTCAGACATGCCTTGGAAATAGAATTTTAAACCATTTAAAATAAAAAAAATGAAAAATTTTACATTCTTAATGCTTTTGATATTCGGATTGCTCTTGAATGAAGCATGCAAGAGTCCAGCAAATAATTCCAGAGATGAGGCCAATATTCGAAAAGCCTATTCGGCGTTGATGCAAAAAGATTATACTGCTTTTGCAGCATTGTGTACACCAGATTTTGCAGAACTGGCATTAGCACCACAACCTATAAAAGGGATTGAAGCTTGCATTGCTCAATACAAAGTATTTCTGGATGCCATTCCCGATTTAAAATTTGAAATTCAGTCGATTGTTCCAGCGGGACCAAATCGATATTTCTTACAAATTAATTTAACCGGAACAAATACCGGAAACTTTATGAATTTACAAGCAACCAACAAACAAATCAATGTTCAGGATATTGATATTATTACACTAAATGCAGAAGGAAAATGCACTTCACATTGGAGTGCAAATCCAGGAGCTGCATTGAGTCAAATTGGATATGGTTCCATAAACAATGCAAATACAGCTCTTGTAATATCAGCTTATGAAGCCTTTGGAAAAGGAGACATCCCCGGGTTGCTCTCCCTTTGCAATGAAGATATAATTTTTGAAATACACGACCGTAGTTTCGACACTAAAATCTGGACCTTTAAAGGCAAGGAAGAAGTTACAAAGTTTTTTACAGAATTAAACAATAAAATAAAATATTCCAAATTTCAACCGGTTCGATTTTTAGCTGACGGCGATGACGTTTTTATTAAAGTTGACGTGGAGTTTATGCAAAACGCAAATAAGAAAAACTACAGCAATAGTTATGCGCATCAGTTCAAAGCTTTAAATGGTAAATTGAGTTATTTTAAAGGAATGGATGGAATGTCCCTTGAATTGAAATAAAATAATTGTAATCAGATAAATTCAAATTAAATAATTATGAAAATTAAATTAACAAAAATGATTTTGGTGCTTCTAATTTGCATCGGTAATTTAGTTGCACAGGAAAAGAAAGCAGGTAAAATTACAAGCGATTATTTTGCACTTTTAGATGCGGGAAATTTTGATGGAGTAGAAAATTTATTAACAGACGATTTTCAGGCTATTGCTCCTTTTTCTCCAAATCCATTTGTAAAAAAAGCCTGGAAAGCAGTAGGTCAAACACTAAAAGCTGCCTACCCTGATATGAAACATGAAATTAACTATTGGTTTGCTGATGACAACTGGGTAGCAATCCGCGGGGAATTTACAGGAACGAATAAGGGAGCTATGTTTGGAAAAGAGGCAACTAACAACAAAGTGCGTGTACCTATAACAGTACTATTTGAATTAAATGGAAAAGGTAAAATTAAATCGCTGACTACTCAATTTGATCAAAAACTTTTGGAAGAACAGCTAATGGCAGGAACAGCTGATCCCAGAATTAGAGCTGAAAAAACAGTTCGAGAATTGTATACACTAATGGATGCAGGAAATACAGCACAATTTAGCAATTACTGTTCTTCGGATTTTAAAATTATGAATCCGTTTCTTTCAGAGCCATCTTCTATTGAGGCATTTAAAGGCATTCTACAGGCTCAAAAAACGGCTTTCCCGGATATGAAACATGAAATCACCGAACTCATTACGGACGGTAAATATGTAACTACAAAAGGAATCTTTAAAGGAACCAACACAGGAAGTATGATGGGAAACCGCCCATCAGGCAATAAAGTACTTATACCATTCTTAGTATTGGATGAATTGGATGCCATGGGTAAACTAAAAAACCGATTTGTACAATTTGATGGAAAATCATTTGATGCCCAGTTAATGGTTGGAATCAATCCAAATGCTGAAAAAGAAAAAATCATCCGGGAATTAATGAAAGCTGCAGATGCTGCAGATCTAAAAACATTTGAAAGTTATTGGAATCCAAAAGCTAAAAGTTATTTTGGAAATCATGAAAATTCCATGGAAGAAACAAAACAACGAATTGCGGCTTTCAAAGTTGGAATACCTGATGTGCATCGAACAATTGATGAGATTTTAATTTCCGGCAATCACTTAACGATTCGTGGTACATTAACTGGAAAAAACACCGGAAAATTCATGGGAAAACCCGCTACCAATAATTCAATTAAAATTGGATGGCTTGGGCTTTACACCTTTGATGAGAATAATAAAATTGAATCCGGCAGGGTTGAGTTTGATACTGCTGCATTTAACGAACAACTTCAGAAGCCAAAAATGAATTCCAAAAAATAATTTCTTAAACTTTTAAAATCAAATCATCATGCGCACAATGCTACGTTGCAGTTTGGAAGTAAATGCTTCCAATAAAGCTCTGACCGAAGGTCGCTTACCCACAATTGTTGGAAAACTCATGGAATTGACGAAACCTGAAGCTGCTTATTTTACAGCCGATGGTGGTCAACGTACGATTTACGTTTTCTTTGATATGAAAGATTCATCAGAGATTCCTCCAATTGGTGAACTCATGTTTTCAAACTTTAATGCAAAAGTTGAATTTCAACCGGTAATGAATCAGGAAGAACTTCAAAGAGGACTAATGAATGTTCCGAAATAAATTTGAAACAAATTTTCAGCAATCATTATGACGATCAATGGGACTTTTGGGTCCCATTTTTATTTTCAATAGCAATCGCATTTTGAAATGGATCGCTCCTGCAAAACTTCCAGCAAACAAGACTTATAAAAACAAACATCCCACAACCCATTTGCGTGCCTAGAGTGTATTCAAACAGAAAAGAAAAAATAAAAATAAGCTGCACGCTCATCACCAGGATTTTGCTAC
Source organism: Saprospiraceae bacterium (assembly GCA_016787575.1). GTDB lineage: Bacteria > Bacteroidota > Bacteroidia > Chitinophagales > Saprospiraceae > Vicinibacter. The sequence continues at coordinate 111,663 of JAEUUO010000032.1, forward strand.
GCCATGATTTTTGAAGGATGCTGTAGTAAATAATTCCAAGCAAAGGTATCAATCCAAAAATGCCTGTAAAGGCCCAACTAAATAAAAATTGGTTGTGAGGCAATTTTCCAATTTCAAATCCGAAACATTCTAAATAGGTATTTTTAGTTGCCAGGTACAAATCTCCGATTCCACTTCCAAAAAACGGATCGTGCTTTATCAGTTCCCATCCAATTTGCATGGATACCAGTCGTTCTAAATCAGAATATAAAATCCATTTTCCGCGAGTCCACTCTCCAATTTGCCAAATGCTGTATGATAATTTATTTTGCAAACTTGGAATAAAAACAAATGCCATTGCAATCAAGGATGCAATTCCAAGAATCATGAATATCGAATGCCAGCGATTCGAATTTTTTAATTCTCTGTATAGATAATAACTGAGTGCCAGATACAATCCTGCAATACCTGTTTTAACAGAAATCAAATGTATAAAAATGAAAAAATAAATAAACAATACAAGAGCTAGATATTTTTCAAACCGATACCGGTAAACTGCAGATTTTACATAGATATGAAAACACAACACCGCATTTATTGCAATCAACATGCTGAATCGGATGTGCGAAATCTTCTGTACAATCGGTTTGCCTTTTAATAAGTCTAAATTATAGGATTCGAAATGACTGAAATAATCAAAACAGATTGTGCATGAATAAACCCAAACAGAAAACACAAAAACAGAACCAATCAAATACCATTGCGCTCTGCTAAGATTGGAATGAATGAAAAATGCAATAGGCAAAATTAAAAATGGCAAAAGCATTCTTGAAAACCAATACCATTCTTTTAAAGATTCAGACCACAATCCAGAAAATAAACAACTTCCAAAAAAAAGGATATAACAAAGCAAGTAAGGATCATTCAAGACCAGTTCTATTTGTTTAAACAACGAATGATTCCAGGAATTTTTTGATTTACGGTCATCGTATCGAAATAAAATCAAAAGACCTAAGATCATGACAGCAACTGAAAGCAATGCCGGTGACCAGATGATTCCAATTGAAAATAAGATTAAACCCAGGGTAAATACGTATGAAATGGACCGGGAATTTTTATAAAAGTGCTTGAGGATTTGCATTCGAAGGTCTAAACTTTTGATTGTCTTGCTTATCAGTTACCTTTGCGCGACAAATGTAATTACAATGTCGCAGGATTGGTTTGCAGAAATTAAACGGATGATCGTAGAAATTCAGTCTTTTGAAATAAAGGATGCGACCAGCCTCGAGCAATTTCGCCTTCAGTTTCTTGGTACAAAAAATCTCATCAAACCTTTATTTGCGGCCATTGGTAAAATCCCCAACGAATTAAAAAAGGAATACGGACAATTGGTCAATGAGGCTAAAATCCTTGCTGAAGAACGATTTGAATCCTTTAAAGAGCTCAAGGAATCTGCCAATAAATCCAATGCAAACCATTTAGACCTGAGTTTGCCAGTCCGGTTGAGATCTGAAGGCACCCGACACCCAATATCTCAGGTTTTAGAGCGCATCGTTGGTATTTTTAGTAAAATCGGTTTTGAAGTTGTCGAAGACCGTGAAATTGAAGATGACTGGCATAATTTTACTGCCCTCAATACACCAGACGATCACCCTGCAAGAGACATGCAGGATACCTACTACCTCCGTGATTTTGGGAATATGCTTCTTCGCACGCATACTTCTTCTGTCCAAACCCGGTATATGGAGCTGAATAAACCTCCAATTCGCATTCTAGCTCCCGGGAGGGTCTATCGGAATGAAACCATTTCAGCACGATCGCATTGCCAGTTTCACCAGGTTGAAGGTTTGTATATAGATAAAAACATCAGCATGGCAGACTTAAAACAGACCTTGCTGTTTTTTGCAAAAGAAATGTATGGAACAGAGGTTCGCATGCGACTTCGCCCTTCCTATTTTCCTTTTACAGAACCTTCTGCCGAAATGGATATTTATTGGGGACTTAAAGACGAAACCGATTATCGGATTACAAAAGGTACCGGCTGGTTGGAAATTCTAGGTTGTGGTATGGTCGATCCGGCGGTTTTGAGCAATTGTGGCATTGATCCGGAGGTTTATTCCGGATTTGCATTTGGAATGGGAATTGAAAGACAAGCTATGTTACTCCACAAGATAGCCGACATCCGATATTTCTTTGAAAATGATCAACGTTTTCTAAATCAGTTTTAACTAAGTTTTATTTTCTATGAAAAAACCTTCATTAGCAAAAGGTACCCGCGATTTTTTACCCTTACAGGTCAATCGAAGGAAGTATATTTTTCAAACGATTGAATCCGTTTTTAAAAATTATGCCTATCAGGCTCTTGAAACTCCGGCAATGGAAAATTTAAGTACATTGACCGGAAAATATGGCGATGAAGGGGATAAATTATTGTTTAAGATTTTGAATAGCGGGGAGTTTTTAAAAGAAGCACCGGAAGAACTTATAAAAGATAAAAACGGAACAAAACTCATTCCATTCATTGCCGAAAAGGGACTTCGATACGATTTAACGGTACCGTTTGCCAGAGTGGTTGCCATGAATCAAAACAGCATTCATTTTCCATTCAAACGCTACCAGATTCAACCGGTTTGGAGAGCCGATCGGCCTCAACGCGGACGTTATCGTGAATTTTATCAATGCGATGCAGATGTCGTTGGATCAAGCTCTTTGATGTATGAAGCCGAATTGATTCAAATCTACGATCAGGTTTTTACTACATTGAAAATTCCTGTTGTCATCGTTTTTAATCATCGCAAAATATTGGAAGGAGTTGCCAAGGAAGCCGGATGCGCTGATCAATTTATGAATATGACTTTGGAATTGGATAAATTGGATAAAATTGGAACTGAAGAAGTCAAAAAAAATCTGATACAACTTGGCATTGCTGAAGATAAAGCTGAATGGATTTTAAAAATTACCGCATCCGAAAATTTAGAAGATTTTAATTTTAACGAACTGGCTGTTCAAGGAAAAAACGAACTCCAAAAAATTGCAGCATTTAATTCAAACTATCAATACCATCAAGTTATTAAATTTTCTGCATCGCTTGCACGTGGCTTAAGTTATTACACCGGTTGCATTTTTGAAGTGCTTCCAACTTCTATCAAAATGGGAAGTCTAGGAGGCGGCGGACGCTATGACAATTTAACAGAAGTATTTGGTTTATCCGGCGTTTCCGGCGTTGGTATTTCATTTGGTGCAGATCGGATTTACGACGTTTTGGAAGAACAAAATTTATTTCCAACAGAAATCACACAAGCGGTTCGCGCACTTTTTATCAGCCTGGATGAGCAGTGTTTGCAAAAAGCTTTTGAATTGGCAGGAACCATTCGAAAATCCGGAATAGCAGTTGAAGTGTATCCCGAATCTGCTAAGATTAAAAAACAATTTTCACATGCTGAAAAACTGGCAGTCCCCTTTGCCATTATTCTTGGCGAAGAAGAAATAAACAGTCAAACAGCCCTTGTTAAAAATCAAAGCAACGGCGAACAAGAACGCGTGGCTTTTGATTCGCTGGCCAAATACATTTCCTGATAGAGCTTGGTTTGAACTTTTAGCCCCACTATTGCTTTAGCTTTTAATTTGAGTCTGATTTTATCCTGGCAGGGGACTCCTTGGATTACCAATTCCTATATTTAAAAATTTTCTTAAAGTCTCCCATCTGCACACTAAAACCATTGATTTTGAGGTTTATAAGAGCGGAAATAAAACATATTAAATATAATTGTAATATATATTAACATTATATTTAGCGTGTTAACGTTTCATTTTCATTTTTATTTGTACCTTTGTGATCCTTCTACGATTAAGTATATGTATTTGATTATATTTGTATAAGATCGAAGAAGGGACTACGGTTCGATTTAAGAAATTACGGTGTTTTTCCATGAACAAGCTTTCGTCCATTTTCGTCGTATTCCTACTTGTGCTATTGTCGCACAATGCCAACTCCCATCAGGGATTGCGGGCTACCGGAATGCTGATGAATTGGCTTGGAAACAAACCTGAATTTTACGAAGAGGAAGTTCGGTCCCGATTGGAATCCATGGACTGTCTGGTGACCCTTAAGATTGAAGACGATGTCATCGACCAGGTCAAACGCTTTGTAGGCAGGAATAAAACAGCAACTCTTGAAATCCTCAAGCGTACCGAAAACTACTTTCCACTCATTGATCGCATATTTACTGAAAACAACCTTCCAACAGATCTTAAATACCTGACCATTGTTGAATCTGCACTTCAATTGGATGCAAAATCCCATGTCGGTGCTGCCGGTATCTGGCAATTAATGCCTGCAACTGCCCGAATCCTTAAATTGCGTGTGGATTCTAAGGTTGATCAACGCCTGGATCCCGTATTGGCAACTCAGGCTGCGGCATTGTATTTTAAAAACTTGTATGCCATGTTTAATGACTGGTCTTTGGTCATTGCTGCATACAATTGTGGTGAATATCGGGTGAAAGATTTAATCGAATCCAGTAAAGCCACGGATTTTTGGGGAATTAAAAAATTGCTTCCGCGCCAAACCCAATTATTTGTGCCTGCTTTTATCGGTGCCAGCTATTTTATGAAATACCATCCGGACCACAACATCATTCCAGTTGTTGAGGAATTCCCGGACCAAAAAATAACATTTGCGAAAATCTACAAGGAAGTAAATCTTCGGGATTTGTTTAAAAAAACGGGTATTAAGAAAGAACTTTTTCTTAGCCTCAATCCATCATACAAGCGTTTTGTGATTCCTGGCTTATCAAGTGGTTCTTCGGTTAGTTTGCCGGACAGTCTCATGGTTGAATTTGTGGATTATTACCGCTTTCAAAATAAATTTAATCCGGTTCTTGATGAGGCGCGTGTCATGGATGATGCAATGCCGGATCACGAAGTGATATCATTCAACAGACCCTTTATTTTTGCGCCTGACAATATATCCATTCAGAATACCAGTACGATCAATCTGGCATTTGAATCTGCTTCCATTAAAGATATCAAAACGCAGACAGATTATAAGGCAGTTGAAGACCATAAAATAATTCGACACTTAGTTAAAACTCGGGAATCCCTGTCTGAAATTGCAGATCGCTACCAAGTTGATTTAGAAGAGCTGCTCAGTTGGAACGAATTAAATCCTGCAAAAGAACTTTTAGCTGGAACGGTTATTAAAATCAAACCTGCCAATACTAAAATCTCAAATGCTGAACTCAGCATGAGCAACGAGTAAGCCTGATCCGTTAATACTTTATATTTATTTTCAGCTTTTCCAAAGCTTTTTCATTTATTTTTTGTTAAATTTGATAGCGCAAGCAATTATTGCAGTCAGGTTTTGTTATTAGTTTATAGCCCGGACAAATATGAAGCTACGAATCATCATAAGTCTCTTTGTATTCAGTGCCATCGGATTTTGGTCCTTTAGACCGTCTCCGGATACTTCTGGCTTTGCATTTAGTACCGGTGAAAAACTGGTTTATAAAGTTTTCTACAACTGGAATTTTGTTTGGCTTTCAGCCGGAGAAGTTATTTTTGAAATTAAAGACGAGCCAGATGCCTATCACATTGAAGTGACAGGAAAAACATATGCTTCATATGAATGGTTTTATAAAGTCCGCGATAAATACCACTCGTATATTGATAAGACCACAGGGCTTCCAAAATTATACATACGTGAAATCCACCAAGGCAACTACCGTCATTACGAAAAAATAGTTTTCGATTACCCTAACCACAAAGCATACAGCTCAACTGGGCGCAGTTTCAATAAAACGAAAACGACTGAAATTGATTTGGATGGAAACTATTACGATATGATTTCCAGTATGTATTATTTAAGGAATATTGATCTCAAATCTTTTCAAGATACCAAATCCACCGCTTTTAAAATTATATTGGACAATACCAAATATGAATTAAACCTGAAATATCAAAAAGAGGATTCTGATTTTAAAGTTAAAGAAAGCGGAACCTATAAAACTATCCATGCAATTGGAGATGTGATATCCGGAAATGTTTTTGATGCCGGTGTACAAATGAACTTTTGGGTTGCTAATGATTCCAATAAATTGCCTGTGCTTATGGAATCTCCACTTGTAGTTGGATCCGTTAAAGGTATTTTAGCTTCCTATGAAAATTTGAAATATCCATTTTCTGCGAAACTCAAGTAATTGAAATACCTGTTTTACATTTTAATAGCCTGTAGTCTTGCCGGACTGGGTTTTTATTTTGGAAAAAATTACTCCAGCTCCAACAACATTTCAAAAACAGATCAAAGCATTTTGTTGGAACGCATCAAAGATGTGTTTAAAGTGGTTTATGTAGAAGCTCAGTTTAATGAGATCATCAATCACAAAGATTATACCTGGTTTGATTTAAGTCCTTTTCGCAAAACAGCAATCATTCGGGTTCAAGCAACCGTTCATGCCGGCATCGATATGGATTCATCCAGATTGGAAATGGATGAACGCAGCAAAACATTGAATTTTTATTTAGATACAACTCCAGTAATTCACAGTATAGAACATAGCATGGATTACTTTGACCTTCAACAAGGCAGTTTCAATTATTTTAAGCCGGAAGAACTTAGTGGATTGGAGGAACGGGCAACATCATTTATTCGTCAAAAAGCAATGCAAAGTGATTTATTGAATCGCTGTTCAATAAAACGCAATGAAATGATTCAACTGATGGCAGATTTGGCAAATGTAAATGGATTGAAACTCGAAGTCCACCCTATAAAAAGCAGGAATACAATTGATCAAAAAAAATACAAGGAGTAAAATTCTCCTTGTATTCTAAATCTATTAAAAACGATTTGTTATTTACTTTTTCAATACCACTTTTTTAGCAGCAAAATACTTCTCGGATTTTATTTCCAAAATGTAAATGCCATCGGCTAAATTTTGAATATTTATTTGCTCCGCTTTAGAATTGGCCATCGAACGATGTAGAATTACCTGTCCTTGCAAATTGATCAATCGCAGTCTTGCAGATTTATCCATAATTTCATTGGTAGAAATCTGCAATTGACCTTGTGTAGGATTTGGATACACTTCCAATCCTGGATCTTGAGTTTGATCATCTGTTGCAACAGCACCAATTTGTATTTTAAAATATTCGGTTCCATACCAGCCTCCGGCTCCATCTTCAACGGTAAATAAAAACCCATCAATTTCCATATCAGAACCCGTATGGTGATAACTCAATTTTCCATCGTCAATATCTTTCTGTGTAAATTTCGAACCATAATCCAAAACTTGTCCACTTAATAATAAATCACCCCGTTGTGTTTTTGCAACAATGGTATAAACCAATTGATCTGCAGTATTGTCAATGTCTTGTGATTGCAACAAATCGAGACCGATCCCTTTGGTTTCACCTGCATTCATATACAAACCCAAATTGTTTAAATTAAAGGGATTGTTTACTATGAGATCCGAGCAAATGTCTAATTTAAAATTATTAAATTCTGCAAAGCCGGATAGAAAATTATCAGTTGCCAGTTCAATCCGCCAATCTCCTTTTTTATTTTCACCAATAAACTTACTTAAGGATTCTAAAGGCTGGATCAGTTTTCCTTGAATAGGCGGACAGCCTCCTGCCAATAAAGTAACTGAAGCATCGTCATCAAAGCTGCAATCAAAATTGCTGGTAACACCGCAATTTTTATCAAATAATTTTACTTTAGTGCCCGAAGGGCTTACCAGGGTGAGGCTCACACTATTTATACCTACTGCAGTGGCTTCAAAATTTTTCACATTGACATCGCTGATAAATCCCGCATTGGGTATGGTAAGCATCATGGAACCAGTTCTATTTGATTTTAAGCTAATCACATTTCCAATATAATCTGTTTCAATGCATGCTTTATTGATGGTGTGAAATGCAGCCGGTGTTGTTGGACCACCTTCACCGCAACGGTTTACTGGGATAATTCTCCAGTAATATAATTTATTTTCTTCAAAGAAAAAATTTGGCTTAAATGTTGAGCCTTTGATTCCTTTCAATGTATAAACAATTGTATTTCCAAACACCGGTGAAGTAGCTATTTCTAAATTATAGCTTTCAGCATTAATGCTTGGATTCCATTTAAATTCAATGGATTGAGCCAGCCCTGAAAGTCCATCCGCAGGATAAACTGTTTTTACTGAAGAGTAATCAACACTGACTAAGTCTAATTCAATAGATTCTCTTAAGGTATCTCCATTAGGTGTTATTGCTGTAATCACCAAGGTGTTGATTCCTGATGTAACCACATTTGTAAAATCAAGGTGCAACACATTCGAACCATTTACATCAAAAGCATTTTGATCAAAACGGTAACTTGCATTATCCGGTAAACCACTTTCTACATAAACTTGCATGTTGCCGGTAATTTTTGCTGCGCATGATTGAATTTGAATATCTGTTTTGGTAGGAACACAAACTCGCAACGAACTAGGTGCAACACCAAATAAAAGTTTTGGCGAAACGGAGCTCCGAATCCGGATATCTTGATCAGATACATCAAAGAAAATATTTCCAACTGCTTCCACCAGTATTCTTGCTCGTGAACTTCCATTTAAACTATCCGGAATTGTGACCAATTCTTCACCGTCATTTTCTGTATTTAAAGCCAATGGTATTAAATTATCGGGATTGGTCCTGTTAGGCATCAAATAGACATTAACTTTTTTACAATTTACCAGAGATTTATCTGTATTGGCTACATCCCATGTAATTTTATTACACAAATCTGTAAATAAAGTATCTAAAGTAGATTCATTTGGAAATACTACTGCAAATGGTCCGGCAGATTCCAATGCTCTAAATCCTATTTGCTTCCAGGCAGTACCTCCTGCTCCCGGATGATTGTCTCTTGCTGTAAATCGAAATGTAATTTGTCTGTCTACGGTAGGCAATACTTCAGTACGTTCAAAATTTGCTTTTGTAAGAATTGTATTCCAAACCGGTACTATCCTCACTGGATTGTTGTTAGGGAAAATAGATTTGAACAAGGGTCCTTCTTCAGTTAGTGAAGGTTCACCCAACATAGGACCATAACCACCAGCGTCGTATTGTTCCCAATTGTAAGTCATGGCATCATTTTCCATATCCGTTGCTCTTCCAGTCAATTTAAATGGAGTCCGTATTGGTATGTACAATCCGGATGGGAATAATATTTCAGGCACAGGAAATGTATTGTTTGTCGGAGTAGAACTACCACAACTCACAATATCATTTCTTGTAAAATCATAAATTCGATTAACACTGTTGACATGAAAATAATTTGGATGCGGGCCATTTCCAGGCTCAACATTTAATCCAGCTCCACACAGACCACTGTATGACATGATTGTTGTACCACTGCCTGGTTCGTATGAAGTGCCCGATTCATTGCCATTGCAATTTGAAAAAGTATGAGAAGCATTAAATTGATGGCCCATTTCATGACAGGTAATCCGTTGACTTACATAGGCAATGTCTGAGGTGTACCAACATGTTACGCCACCACCTTTGTTATCATTGCAAACACATCCTAAATATGCAATTCCCCCAACATCCGAACAACCAATGGTATAAATATGACCTATGTCATAAGCAGATCTTGGAATTTTTGCATTGATGATGCTTGTATTAATCCCTAGGGTCGCACCTCCCACAGTAGGTTGCGGATAAGGATCTGCATTTCCATCCAGATAAATCAATCGGTCATTTCCAGTAATTAAATTTAAGTGGACTGCCACATCTTTTTCGTAAACTGCATTTATTAACGATAAAGAAGCAACCATCTTATCTAAAGCCAATGCGAGGGTTCCGCCTCCTAAATCTCCACGTCCACCCCAATCTCCCGTACAGGTCAATGCCAATCTATACGTACGCAGTTCTACAGGTGTCCCTAGAATTCCTCCGGTTCGGGATTGCATTTTCTGCTGAACTTGAGGATCTACAGGTGTTTTTACCTCTGTAATGTCTTTTGTCCCACAACTCAATTGTACGGGATCGTTCAATCTCAGATCGCTTGAAAAGAAAACACCATACCCATTTAAATTATTCCGATCATAAGCTTCAATTACAACATCCCCCTGTTCAGTCAAAATGTATGCTTGGAAGCTGTATGGAGAAATGGACATTCGCATGTAATGGCTGCCATCACTGCCCTTATACGTTTTAATTTCCGGATACTTATCAGCAAGCCCTTGCTCCATAACTGGAGATTCCTGCACATAAAATGTATGTAAACTTCCATCCGGAAAAGGCAATTGTACAGGCGTTGCATGGTTGTTGCTTGACTCCAAACCAACATGTTTGATTAGAAAGTCTCTGAAAGCAGCATGATTTAATTGAAAAAATTGTACATGTTCCAACTTATTCCAGTCAGATCCACTTTTGAAATCTGGCTTTTGATTTGAAACATTCCAAAAAGCATTTTGAGCTTGGCTAAAACAAGCCAGTGCCATTAAGGCTGCGCTAAGTAAAAATCTTGTTTTCATTGTTGAAGGATTACCTACTGTATGGTATAATATAACGCACAAATTAGGGAAACGTTGGCGCTGATTTTCAATTTATAGTAAAAAACAGCTTAGTTTGAACGGATTTTTTCTAAAAATTCAGCTTCACTTAAAATTTCAACCGTACCCAGTGATTTGGCTTTTGCCAACTTTGAACCTGCATTTTCTCCAACTACCAGGATATTCAGATTTGAACTTACGGCTGACAAGGTTTTGGCTCCCGCTTGTTCTGCCAAATTCTGGGCTTCTTTGCGGTCCATCTGACTCAAGGTTCCAGTAAACAAGATGGTTTTTCCAGCAAATGCTGAGTCAGCAGTAAATTGTCGCGGCCGGTCTTCTTCTAACTGCATCATATTTACACCCAGTCGTTCCATTTCCCGGAGCATTTCCACATTCTTTGGGTTTTCAAAAAAGCCTATGATATTTTGTCCTACAACCGGACCAACATCTTTGATTGCTGTATATCGATCGATTTTCCAGTTTTGAAGGTCCAAAACATAAGGAAGGTGCTCTGCAATCAATTTACTGACTTTCTTTCCCAAATGATGAATGCACAATCCATGGAGAAGTCTGTGAATTGGATTGTGCTTTGCTTTCTCAATGGATTTGCGCAGTTTTTCAGCAGATTTTTCCCCCATGCCATCCAGTTGTGCAATGGCCTGGTAATCCAATTTATAAATATCATCCATTTGGTGGATCCAGCCCAAATCATAAAATCGTTCTATCAGTGATTTTCCCAATCCGTCTATATCCATTGCATCTTTAGAAACATGATGAATTAATCGCTGAACGACTTGAGCCTCGCAGAAAAAATTCGGGCAGCGCCAGGCTGCCTCTTCCTCTTCTCTTATTAATGATGTTTTACACGAAGGACATTCTTTTGGAAATTCTATGACTTTCTCTGTTCCGTTGCGCAGTTCTGGAAATGCTTTAACAATATAAGGAATGACATCACCGGCTCGCTCAACAAGTACCTGGTCTCCATAGCGGATATCTCTTGCGGTAATAAAATCTTCATTGTGTAGCGACACAGAGGAAACCGTCACGCCTGCTAATTGCACAGGTTCAATTTTTGCAACTGGTGTAATGCTGCCAATTTTTCCAACTTGAAATTCTATTGTTAGTAATCGGGATGTTGCTTGCTTGGCTTGAAATTTATGAGCAACAGCCCATCGCGGATGGTGGGAGGTTGCCCCACATTGTTCCTGAAATTTCAACTCATTTACTTTTACGACCACCCCGTCAATGTCATAAGCATATGCATCCCGTTGTGCTGTCCAATCATTGATGTATGTAATTACATCAGAAATATGATTGCAAACTTTCCGTTCATGCAAAGAAACTTTAAAACCAAGTGCATCTAAAATCTGCATCCAATCAGAATGATTCTTTTGATTAAACAAAACATTCTCATTGTTTGCATCCACTGCAAAAGCCATTTGAAATATAAATACATCCAATCCGCGATTGGCAGTTTCAGATGCATCTTTTACACGAAGTACGCCGGTTGCAGCATTACGGGGATTAGCCAACAAGGCCAGTCCTTCTGTTTCACGTGCTGCATTTATTTTTTCAAATTTTGACTTACTGATAACTGCTTCCCCGCGCAATTCTGCTTTATAAATTCCGTATTTTGAAAAAGCAGCCTTTAATGGAAGTGAACGAATCGTCCGAGCATTGTTTGTAATTTCTTCTCCTTTACTTCCATCTCCCCTCGTTGCAGCCCTGATCAAATAATCGTTTTCATAAATAACCGCAATACTTCCACCATCAAATTTTGGTTCTGCAAAGTAGGCAAGAGTTGCGTCTGCATCTAAGTTACACAATTTGCGAACACGCGTATCAAAATCCTGAAGATCATCTGAATTGTAAGAATTTTCCAATGACAGCATCGGATTTAAATGTTCTACCGATTGGAATTGATCAACTAAATCACTCGAAACTCTTTGAGTGGGTGAATCCGAAGTCTGCCAATCTGGATGCTTGGCTTCTGTATGTTCTAATAATTTATAAAGCAGATCGTATTCATAATCAGAAATCAGTGGATTGTCCTGCACATAATACTGCCATTCATGAAAACGGATGACTGCTCGAAGGGATTCCAATTCAGTAAAATCTGAAACGATATTTGAAGTTAAGAATTCCTTTGTTTGTTGAACTAAATTTTTAATTTCTTCTGATGTATAATGCATGGTTTGGATTGTGGGAATTGGAAATCGGCATTGATAAAAAATATTTATAGGTTGTAATATATTATTGATAAATAAACATTTTAAAATCTTACCCCAAGAGCAAGCTATTTTATTTTAAAATAAACAATCCCAAATTCTAAAATTCATTACCAATACCTAAGTTTAAATTTCAATTTTCTTCCTGATATTTATACCGATTCCTATAATTCCTCCGCGCGAATAATCCGACTACCAATCCAAATGCAAATCCTCCGATGTGGGCAAACCAGGCAGTGCCGCCTTCTTCGGTGTTGAGTCCTAAAGAGCCAAATCCGGCAACCATTTGTTGTGCTATCCATATGCCAAGAAAAAATAAGGCCGGTACATAAGCTGAAGTAAATAAAAATAAAATCCATACCCGAATGCGGGATGCAGGAAACATAACCAGGTAAGCGCCCATAACCGCTGAGATCGCACCACTTGCACCAACCATTGGCAATTCACTGTATGGATTGGTCAATACATGGATGAGGGCTGCTGCGATTCCTCCTAATATATAAAATAATATAAAATTAAATGTACCAACTACCGCTTCAATGTTGTCAGCAAAAACCCAAAGAAAAAGCATGTTGCCAATTAAATGCATCCATCCTCCATGCATAAACATAGACGTCAGTAATGTAAATAAATCCTGTCCCGAACTGATTTCAACAGGAATGGAACCATAAGCAACAACCATTGCCTCTGCTTCATCCTGTGGCAAGCTAAACTCAAATAAAAAAACCAACACATTGACCAAAATCAGTGTATAAGAAAACAAAGGCTTGTATCCGCCCTGAACATTGTCATCGCCTATTGGAAAAAACATTAGATGATACCTTCTTTTATTAAATCATGAATATGGATCACTCCTAAATAATCATTGCCATCAACCACAATAACCTGGGTGATGTTTTTATCTTTTAATATTTTAAATGCTTCAACAGCCATGGCATCTCCGGAAATTGTTACCGGATTTTGTGTCATAATTTCATTTGCTTTTAAAGATTCTATTGAATTTGATTGTTGAAGCATTCGTCTTAAATCTCCATCAGTAATAATTCCCTGCAATTTTTTTTCAGTATTCAATACTGCAGTCATCCCCAATCGTTTACTGGTCATTTCTAGGATTACTTCTTTTAAGCTTGCTTGCTCATTTACAGCTGGTTTTTCATGCATTGGGTAAATGTCTTTTACTTTCAGATACAATTGCTTTCCCAAAGAACCTCCAGGATGAAATTGAGCAAAATCCATAGGTGTAAATCCTCGCAATGCAAGTAATGAAACAGCCAGTGCATCACCCATTACCATTTGCGCGGTAGTACTTGCTGTGGGTGCCAGGTTGTTGGGTTCAGCCTCTTTGTCAACCGGAATCCAAATCACTTGATTGGCTTGTTGGGCTAAACTTGATTTAGAATTTGAAACCATGGCTATTAATTGAGAACCTAAATTTTTAACCAAGGGCAACAATACTTTAATTTCTGGAGTTTCGCCGCTTTTAGAAATGCACAAGACAATGTCCTCCGGACGAATCATTCCAAGGTCGCCGTGTATGGCATCTGCAGCATGCATAAACAAGGATGGGGTCCCGGTAGAATTAAAAGTTGCCACCATCTTTTGTCCGACGATTGCAGATTTACCAATCCCGGTAACTACCAAACGGCCTTTGCATTCATAGATAAGTTGAACGCATTTTACAAAAGATTCCTGAATTTGATTTTTTAAATCTGCAACAACTTGTGCTTCTATCTCAATGCAATTGCGGGCGGCTTGCAGGACGATATCGTGTTGGAAAGGATTCAACATGATTTAGAATCAAGGCCTTCGCTTGTTGTTGTTGTTATTGTTAGATTTTCCTCGATAATTGTTGTTTTTCTTATTCCGGTAATTCTGCTTATTCATTCCTTTATAAACCCTGCGTTGGCTTTTAATCGCAGTATTTGCTAGCGTATTAAACTGCACACTCTCGTCAATAGTCAATTGGCCATTTGACATGTTTAACAAATCACTTTTAATTAATTCGTCGCTGACATAATGTTCGCGGTTCCAATTTTTGAAAGCCATTTTCATATACGAACCGATGATTTGTGAAAACTCATCGCGCTTTGGGCCGGCTTCCATCTGCATGGCTTTTTTAATCAGCATGTTTACGTAATTACCATAATGTCTGTAGCGGTCTGCCGGAATGGGATAGGGTACTTTTTGAGGTCTTAACTTATCAAGATCGGCCGTTGGCTTGTCTCCATAAGGTGTTGTTACATCAATTTCATAACCTGCAATTCTAAAAAAATGATGCCACAATTTGCGGCGGTGTTCATCAAAATTGCGGTTGTAAGGAGTCATGATTTGCATAAGATTGATAATTTCTTCTGCAAACGATTGCCGATAAACAGGATCCTCAATTTTTTTACAATGCACAATGAGATCTTGTACATTACGCCCATACTCGGGCATGATGAGTTCGGTCTGTGAGGTATTGTAGGCAAACTGAATATTAGGATTCGTCATAAAATTTTATTCGACAGTAACTGATTTTGCTAAGTTTCTAGGTTGGTCAACATCGCATTGACGCATAACCGCCACATGATACGATAATAATTGCAAGGGGATTACAGAAAGCAGGGGTGTCAAAGGATCAATGGTGCTGGGGATTTCAATACAATGATCTGCGATGCGTTTAATTTCCACATCACCTTCAGTAACTATAGCAATGACGATGCCTTTGCGTGCTTTGACTTCCATGATGTTGGAAACAATTTTTTCATAAGCACTGACATTGGTTGCAATGACAATGACCGGCATGTTTTCATCAATCAAGGCAATTGGACCATGTTTCATTTCAGCAGCCGGGTAACCTTCTGCATGAATGTAAGAAATTTCTTTCAACTTCAAAGCTCCTTCGAGTGCAACTGGAAAATTATACCCACGACCTAAGTAAAGGGTATTGTTGGTATTTTTAATTTCTCCTGCGAGGTATTTAATTTTTTCATTGGAAGCCAATACTTTTTCTACTTTATCAGGAATGCTGGCCAACTCAGCAATTAATTGGTGGTAATAGGAATTGGATAAACTCCCATTGCGTTGACCTAAAACCAATGACATTAAGGTAAGTAGGGTTACTTGTCCGGTAAATGCTTTGGTTGATGCAACTCCAATTTCCGGACCACAGTGAATGTATGAACCCGCATGCGTCATACGGGCAATGGACGAACCAACGACATTGACAATTCCATATACCAGTGCCCCTTTTTCTTTTGCAAGTTCAGCTGCAGCCAATGTGTCTGCTGTTTCACCGGATTGTGAAATTACCAGAACCACATCTTTATCAGTCAGAATTGGATTTCTGTATCGAAACTCCGAAGCATATTCAACTTCTACCGGAATGCGTGCTAAATCTTCAATAAGGTATTCACCAATCAATGCGCTGTGCCAGGAAGTACCGCAAGCTGCAATGATTATGCGATTGGCTTTATTGATGCGATTGATGTGTTCTTCCAATCCTCCCAATCGTACCCAACCTTCAATGGCATTTAATCGCCCGCGCATGCAATCTGAGATTGTTTGAGATTGCTGGTAGATTTCCTTAAGCATAAAATGCTCATAGCCACCTTTTTCCAGTTGATCCATACTCATATCAAGTTCATGGATTACTGGCTCTTGCAATTCATCATTGCTGATGGTTGAAATTTCCAAACCTTTGTCGCGTGTTAATACAGCTATTTCCTCATCATTAAGATAAACTACTTTATTTGTATATTGAATGATGGGCGTCGCGTCAGAAGCAATGAATAAATCTTTATCTCCAAGCCCAATAACCAGGGGACTGGATTTGCGGGCACCGACCAATTTATTAGGATCATTTTTATCAATAACTACGATTGCATAAGCACCTACTACTTTATTCAAAGCTTTTCGAACAGCTTCCTCCAAAGGCAGTTTGTCGCGATTTTGAAATTCTTCAATTAGGTGAATGAGAACCTCTGTATCTGTTTCACTTTCAAATTGGTGACCCAAACGAGTGAGTGCCTCTTTAAGAGTTGCATAATTTTCAATAATACCATTGTGTATGATGGCCAATCGATTATTGCCGGAAAAATGCGGATGCGCATTGATATCATCTGGTTTTCCATGTGTTGCCCAACGGGTATGCCCCATACCGATGGTTGCGAACAAGCCTTTGTTTTCGGTAAGGTCTGCCAATTCCTGCACCTTCCCTTTTTTCTTATAAACTGAAAGTTCGCCATTTAAAAGTGCAATGCCGGCAGAGTCGTAACCCCTGTATTCAAGCCGGCGCAATCCTTCCAAGAGGATTGGATAGGAATTTTTATCTCCCAGATATGCAATAATTCCACACATATTACATGTAAATATAATGTGTTTTAATCTTATTCAGAATAGGTTAAAATTAATTTAGCAGGATTTTTGGTTGCTCCGGGTCCTTTAAAGAAAAGGCGTGCCGGAGATTCCAGTTTAAACAATGGGCTGATAACCAGATCCAGATCTTTTTTTGCTTTTAAAGCTTTTTGAAAATGTCTGGTGATATTCATTTTGTAACTATAAACGGTCTTTCCATCCTGAACGGTCGCTAATGGGTTTCCGCCAAAAATCCGCGTGTACGTTGTGTTTGTCATCAATCCAAGTGCAACATCATCAATGGCTACCTTTGTTCCACTGCTGACATCAAAGACTTCTAACAATTTTGGCAGCGGAAAGTTGGTTTGATCATTCCCAGGTAGATCGTCAACAGTCAAATGCAAAACAGCATAATTGATAAATTTACTTTTCCAGGCACTGTCGTAGGGTATTTTCAAACGGATGTCCCTGCCTGTAAATCCTTGCATACACAGCAAACTATCTCCCAGGATACTTCCATTCAAACAATTGGCAGCCACGGTCGTTTGATTATCGATTTTATAGAATGGGGTTTTTGCTGCAAAACTGCTCATGTAAAATTCCCGCTTGGACTGAACGGTATCAGTTGAATAGTGGTAATAAACGGTAATTTTACTGTCGGCATGCTGAGGTAAGACAGACATAATTCCATCGCCGGACTCACAAACTACTGCAATGCCATTAAATGCTTTGCTAAAACTGTCGGTTGTAAAGTAAATGGTATCTGCAAAGGATCTCAAGATTTTCATAAATGCCCCCGTATCCATTTGAAAACGAAGTTGTGGATATAGCTGGAGTTTAAACGTATCTTCTAAAATCTGAAGGCTGTCTTTTTTATTGGGAATAAAATCTTTGAGCTCCCCTAATAAATTGGTCTTATCATAACCTGGTACATAATTGCTGTAATAACTGCTTGAGGTAGAATACGCCTGTGAAAGCGGATATACCCTGACTGTTGCAGGTGTTGTATTGTAACCGTAAAATGAACTGGTATCGTATCGCAATGAAAGAACGACTGAATCAATATTGCTGGTTAAAAAATCAAGATTTTTACTGGCAATGATTCGCAATTGACTTCCAAATCCAGCTTCAACTTTTCCAAAGAGGGGATCATTCATAACTCCGAGGGGAAACGAAACATCCTGAAAACCTGATAATCCAAGGGTGGTCATTACCTTGTAGCTGATAATTGAATCCGGATCTGCCGGACCTGCCTGAATGTGAAAGGTGTCGATCCCTTTTGCATGAATCCAACCTGAATTCAATAGTTCGGAACCAAAAGGATCAATTTCATTGCAGGATGTTAAAAGGAGCCATACTCCGGAAAAAAGTATGAATACTTGAGATAATTTACCGGTCATTATTAAAAGCTATTCTGAATTAACGGATTAATGAATCAGATTCTTGTAAAAATCGATGTAAGAAGGTAAAAATTCTTCTTCCGTTGTTTTAATAAAAGGTTTTTCTGTACTCTGAATTGAGCTGCTCAGTGCATCACTGATTGATTTGCTGCCTTGAATGATTCCATCAGCATATTGAATTCCCCCTTTGTCTAGAGTAATTCCGGTACCGTTCTTAAAAGCAAGTAATTGTTCCGGTTTCAAATTATTGATCGCTGCTTTGGTCAAAAAGTCTTCGGTAAAACTCTTTTCAATGATTTGATCGTAAACAGAAAGTACTACTTTTGAATGCTTAAAAACCGGATCGTTTTTATAACTGGTTTTTAAATAAAATGGGATTAAACTGGTCATCCAACCGTGGCAATGAACTACATCCGGTGGCCATCCAAATTTTTTAACAGTTTCAAGGGCTCCTTTGCAAAAGAAAATCATACGATCCTGATTGTCATCGTACAATTTGCCTTGTTCATCTTCAAAAACGGTTTTGCGTTTAAAAAACTCGTCGTTGTCCAAAAAGTAAACCTGGATTCTGGAACCCGGCAACGAAGCAACTTTAATGATCAAGGCAAAATCATCGTCGTTGATGATGATATTCATTCCTGAAAGTCTGACTACTTCATGCAATCGGTGTCTTCGCTCATTGATGGTGCCAAAGCGCGGCATTAAGATCCGGATCTCCATCCCACTATCCTGCGCATAAGCAGGTAACTTCTGGATTAAAGAGCCAATTCCTGAAAGATCCAGATAAGGCTCCATTTCCTGGGTAATAAAGAGAATCCTGTTTTTACTCATACAATAAGCTTAATTCTTCAAAAGGAGTGCAAAGGTACTAAATTTTTATCAAAAAAGAGCTTACTTTGATCAATAACATAAATTAAGTTATTGAATTTCAATTTTTTATGAACAATAATCGAAGTCATAAATGCAAAAATTTCGGATGGAAATGGAAGCATGGAATAAAAGCTGATAGGTTGTTAGACTGTCAGGCTGTTAGACTGTTGGACTGGACCTACTCAAAAAGCCGGACAATAAGTTAAGTCTTTGGTCATAAACCAGTATTTTTATAATTATGAAAATCAGAAGAAGTTATGACAGGCAATTCAAGCTTGAGGTTGTAAATCGTAGCCTAGAAGGGATAAGCAT
>JAEUUO010000017.1 GCA_016787575.1 Saprospiraceae bacterium
AGCTGCAGATCCTAATGCTGGCGCGGCTCCTGCTACTCAACCGACCGGTGGAACTACTGTGACCCCACCCGCTCCAACTGGTGCTGAACCAGCTCAAAATGCAGCTGGAGTATGGCATTTTACCTGCAGCAAAGGTTGCCCTGGTGGTGCCGGTGCACAAGGTAATTGCGCAAAATGTGGAAATCCACTTACCCACAATCCAGCTTATCATACTAATTAAGATTCGCTGTTTAACTGCTTAGCTTTTCGAGTAAATTAAATTTAAAAGCTAGGTTTATCAAATTAAAAAAAAAGTCAGTTCAAAATTGAACTGACTTTTTTTTTAATATACAATGTTCTTTAAATGTATTAGGAAACACCTGTCATCTCGACTTTTGATAAGATCTTTTAATTCTTAATTCCTAATTTTTAATTTCCTAATGTTTTCCCCACAACTCAACAACGGCCTTTGTCTGACGTGCATTCTTGGTATCGTACCAAAATACGACTTTGGTAATTACTCTTCGGTTGCCTGCTAAATCAATTACACGACTTTCCTGGCCAGCTCTGAAATTGTTTTTCAATTCTACATCTTGCGTGGTTCCATCACCAAAATGAATGACCATTTTGTGCATGTTTAAGGCAGAATTGGTGACCCGGATCTTCAAACCAGTAAAAAATCCTTCAGTCGCTGTGACCATGATTTCATCGCGGTCCATGCCGAATTTTACCGTGCGACTTCCCAATTGCTCCCAGCGACCCTGAAAAGAATTTATCCAATTAGGATTCGAAGCATTGCTGACAACCAAGGTCAACATCAAGATGAAAGGGATTTGAATGGCTTTTAATAGATTTTTCATATTCTTATTATTTTGTTGGTACTAAATTAAGACTTTAAAATAAAGAATTGGTTTAATCTTTCATTGTTTTTCATTCAAAGACCAATCATAATCTAAATAATCGAGTTGGGCATGCTTGTGAAGTTTTACTGTACTGTATTTATTGATGAAGTGAATGATCCCGCCGCTTTTCTTAAAATCTGTTGCATACCATTTAAAAAGTTGCGAAATCTTTGGGGTTGATGCATCTATTTTATTTCTAGCTGGATCCGTTAAAAATTTATAACATTGTTCGTCCAGTTGAACATCCAGTGATCCTGCTGTATAGGCCTCATTTTTTAAAACCGGACAAGACCTGGAAGCACAGACCAAAGCCATGTGAATGCGGGGATCTTTGTATTTTTTTCGAAGGATTAGATGCTCGATAGTATTGAGACTCAATCTTTCCGTTCCAATGCTTATAAAAGGAATATCCCAGCTTGAATTAATAAAAGGGATGCGACTCCCAATATCTTTTATTGAATGAAGGGGATAATTTCGCAATATCAATTGAACTGTAAAGGCATTGTAAGCATTGATCCAATAAGCTTTAGTTTCATTGATTGTCCAGGATTTGGTTGGTGGGTTGGCAGACAGAATTTTCAGATATTCATTTAATTGAGTGCTGTCTTTCAGCAAGTTTTTGTAATCAACCTGTCCAATAGCATCCACATTGGATTTTAATAACTGGCTCCACAATTGATGCGAAAGTGGCTGCGGCTTGCAGTCAAAAAACATAGTTAAACCAATCAATAAAAAAATGCTGCGTATCAATTTAGGATGCTCTTTAATTTGTAGTAATATTCCGGCAACAATTCCAGGAGATTTTTAGGATACATTATGTAGATATAAATAAAAATTGCCGGAACATTTAATTCCGGGATGCCCATGTAATCGTGCAGGCGTTTTCTTTCAGTTTGCAAGATTTTTTCAATATAAACCCATGAATCAAAATCCGAAATCGAAAAATTGGATTTTAATTTATTGAGTTCAACAAAGATAGAAGCCCATTCATAGAGTGCTGTATTAAAAAATGCATCCGGCTGGACGTGGGCAGATTGCAAGGCATCGCTGGCAAAAATTAAAACGCCGTCTTCATGAAAGGTTTCAGAAAGATGTAAATACTGGTATTGCGGCGAAGGAAATGCCGCATGATAAAAAACGATTTTGTGATACTTAACCGCCAATGGGTTGTTGAGATCCAAACCCAATCGAACAGCAGGAGCCAGTGCCATTAATTTTAATTCTTCCGGCAATTTTTTATCGGTCATTGAAACAAATTCTCTTTGCTTCAATTCCATAGCTAATTGCGTTAAAAATTTTACCTTTTTAGCATCATCCAGTTGAGTAAAATAGGGAATAAATTTACGGACCCAGTTAATTTCATAATCATCCAAAACGGGATGGAATTTAGCAAACCAATAGCTGTTAATTAATTTACCAAATACGAAGCTTGCTATTGCCAAAACGCCAGTAGGGATGATATACCAAAGGCAGTCTTCAGAGCTTTTATCCGTGAAAAGGAGGGTCAATCCAAAAAGGCTTAACAGGATCGTTTGCAGAATTCGGTTTGGCATCAAATGGTTTGAAAATATATAATGAATTGGGTTCCAAAATGTTGCATAAAATTACAGAGAAAGCTTCAATTGGTTTAATTGTTTGAGGATTTAGTTTATATTTGCATCCCAATTTCAAATAAATGGATTTTTTTATAAAAGT
>JAEUUO010000005.1 GCA_016787575.1 Saprospiraceae bacterium
TGCTTATCCCTTCTAGGCTACGATTTACAACCTCAAGCTTGAATTGCCTGTCATAACTTCTTCTGATTTTCATAATTATAAAAATACTGGTTTATGACCAAAGACTTAACTTATTGTCCGGCTTTTTGAGTAGGTCCAACCCTTAGGCTCCCTTTCTACCGACGCATTCGGCTTACTGCACCCCTCTCTTTTCAAATCATTCACGTTTTATTTAATATACCGTTTTTAAAATATGATCTCCACCGCTTACCTTTGCAGCGATTTTAAAAAGGCCTTTCAAATTGGCTTATGAAGCAGATTATTATTTTGTTTTTATTGGTATTTATTGGCATTGGCAAAATTAATTGTCAGGAAAATGGCCATAGTGGGACTAATTCTTCTGCTGTTGGACATGAACATGCGCCGGGGGATGGTCACAATCATGCTGCGGAGGCTCCAGTTGGGACTCCAACTGCGGAGGCTTCCGGGCATTCAGAAGAGCATGGCACTGCCAAATTTGATCCGAAAGCAACTGCTTTTCACCATATTTCTGATCTAAATGTCTACAGCATCGGCCCATGGAATTTTCCATTGCCCTGCATTTTATACGCTCCTGCTAAAGGATGGTCTGTTTTTTCTTCTTCTAAATTCCATATCGACAATGCCCACCACGGTTCCGGCCATTTAGCCATTGAAGGCTATGTGCTCAATCATGGACGTGTTAATCATATTGCCGATCCGGCTTTTACCGAAAAAGAAGCAAGCATCCAGGAAATTATTACTAAAAAGGAAACGGTCGATGGCAAAGAAAAAGATCGCGATTTTGCAGTCATCAATGGGGTAGCTTATGCTCTGGATAAACCCAGCACAGCCGATGGGGGTTTATTTCAAGGTGGGATCAGTTCGTTTTACGATTTTTCCATTACCAAAAATGTAATGAGCATGATCTTGGTATTTATACTCCTAAGTTGGGTATTTATTTCCATGGCGCGTCAATACAAAAGTGCTCCAGGTACTGCTCCCAAAGGGGCTCAATTGTTATTTGAACCCATGATCCTGTTTATTCAGGATGAAGTGGCCAAACCGTTTTTGGGACATAAGTGGCAGCGCTTTTTGCCCATGTTGCTGGCTATTTTCTTTTTTGTGCTGGCACTAAATTTATTTGGACAAATTCCTTTTTTAGGAGGTTCAAATGTTACGGGTAATTTATCGTTCACCATGGTAATTGCCTTGATCGCTTTCGTTGTGGTCAATCTCAACGGAAATAAACATTACTGGCAACATATATTGTGGATGCCAGGGATTCCGGCCTGGGTTAAAACAATTTTGACTCCAGTGGAAATTTTAGGCGTATTTATTAAACCATTGACTTTGATGCTGCGATTGTTTGCAAACATAACAGCAGGTCACATGGCCATTTTGATTTTTATAAGTTTGATTTTCATATTTGGAAATTCCGGTGCGAACCTGGGCGCAGGTCTTGGGGCATCAATCGGTTCCGGTTTATTAACGGTTTTTATGATGTCTATCGAATTATTGGTAGCTGTCATACAAGCATTTGTGTTTACTTTATTGACAGCTTCTTACATAGGAGCTGCTACCGAAGAAGCACATCATTAATTTTTAATTCGCATTTAATTTTTTAATGAATGCAGATTGAAATAAACAGGAACCAAAAAAGAGATTGTAAAGAGTAACTATATAAATTTTTTATTATGGGAGGTTCAATTGCTGCAATTGGTATGGGTTTGGCCGCTATCGGCGCCGGAATCGGAGTAGGAACAATTGGTGGAAAAGCATTGGAAGCTATTGCACGTCAGCCAGAAGCATTAGGCGATATTCGCGCCAACATGATTTTGACTGCTGCATTGGTTGAAGGTGCTGCATTGATTGCTATTCTGTTTGCATACCTCGTAGCCTAAACGAATTTGAATGGTATCCGGCGGTTGGCTTGGGTACCTTTCTTTTAAATTTTAAATGAAAGAAAATGCTAAATACATTGCCTGGTTTTTTTCTGGTAGATTTTTCTCCTCTTAAACCTGATTTTGGTTTACTGTTTTGGTCCAGTTTGTTTTTTATTTTATTCTGGACACTGATTGGAAAATTTGCATTTAAGCCAATCGTAAAAGCATTGAAAGATCGCCAGGATGAAATTCAAAATTCATTGGATGCAGCTAAAACGGCTCGTTCGGAAATGTCTAACTTAAAGGCAGAAAACGAGCGCATCTTGGCCGAAGCACGTGAAGAAAAAATGAATATTATCAAAGAAGCAAAAGAATCTGCTACCGTTTTAGTAGCAGAAGCTCGCGATAAAGCAAAAGAAGAAGCTCAACGTTTATTGCAACAGGCAAAAATGGACATTGAAACGGCTAAAAAAGCTGCTATGGTCGATGTTAAAAATGAAATTGGGGTCATGTCTTTGCAAATCGCAGAAAAGATTATCCGCAAACAACTTGCAGATCAGAAAGCCAATGTGGAGTATGTTGAAAAATTGGTGGACGAGATTAAATTAAACTAGTCCTCATCTAAACGAATTCAATTATGTCGCAAATTCAAATAGCCGAACGTTATGCCAAATCTTTGATTGAATTGGCTCAGGAACAAAACAAACTGGTTCAAGTCAGTGAGGATGTATTGTCTCTTGAAGCCGTTTGCAATCATAAAGAATTTGCGGCTATGTTGCAAAGTCCAGTGATCAACTCCGATAAGAAATCTGCTATTTTTAAACAACTGTTTTCTGATAAATTGGAAAACTTGAGTTTTCAATTCATCCAATTGCTCATTTCAAAAGGACGTGAATCATTAATTCCAGCAATCTGTAACGCCTTTATTCGTCAATACCGAACCATCCGCAAAATCAGAATCGCACGGGTCCTTTCAGCAACAGTTTTAAATGATGCTGAATTGGATGCTATTAAAAAACGCTTTTCCGGCTGGTTAAAACCTGGCGAAACCATGGAACTTCATCAAAAACTCGATACTTCATTAATTGGTGGATTTGTATTTGAAATGGGCGACCAGAATTGCGATGCCAGCATCAAAAGGCAATTGGAGGAAATGAAAGAAAGTCTTTACGACAAGAGTTACATTAGCTTAGTAGAAAAAAGATAATTATAAAAGACAATCAACTAACAACTAACAACTAACAATATGGTATCAATAAGACCAGAGGAAATTTCAGCAATACTTAAACAACAAATTTCCGGAGCAAACAGCGCAGCTTCTTTAGAAGAAGTTGGAACCGTACTTCAAGTCGGTGATGGAATTGCACGTGTTTACGGTTTAGCAAATGCACAAGCCGGTGAATTGGTGGAATTCGAAACGGGAGTGCAGGCCATTGTATTAAACCTGGAAGTCGATAACGTTGGGGTCGTATTGATGGGCCCATGGGATGGTATTAAAGAAGGTTCTAAAGTCAGAAGAACTGGAAAAATTGCATCCATAGATGTTGGTGAAGGAATGGTTGGTAGGGTAGTAAACTCTTTGGGTCAAGCCATCGATGGACGGGGTCCAATAAGTGGTACTAAATACGAAATGCCCTTGGAGCGTAAAGCACCCGGTGTAATTTTCCGTCAACCGGTAAATGAACCACTTCAAACGGGTATCAAAGCGATCGACTCTATGATTCCAATTGGAAGGGGTCAACGTGAATTAATCATTGGCGACCGTCAAACCGGTAAAACAGCCATTGCATTGGATACCATTATCAATCAAAAAGAATTTTACGATCGTGGCGAACCGGTTTATTGCATTTATGTTGCTTCCGGTCAAAAATCATCGACTGTTGCTAAAGTTGCCAGAACATTGGAAGAGTATGGCGCCATGCCTTACACGGTCATTGTCTCAGCTTCTGCTTCGGATCCAGCTCCTTTACAGTTTTTCGCACCGTTTGCAGGTGCTGCGATTGGCGAATTTTTCCGCGATACCGGAAGACCTGCTTTGGTAATTTATGATGATTTATCAAAACAAGCAGTTGCTTATCGTGAAGTTTCCTTGTTGTTGCGTCGTCCACCAGGCCGTGAAGCATATCCTGGGGACGTATTCTATTTGCATTCACGATTATTGGAACGTGCCGCTAAGGTTATCAATAACGATGAAATTGCGAGAAACATGAATGACTTGCCGGATTCCTTAAAGAAAGCTGGCATTGTAAAAGGTGGTGGTTCATTAACTGCTTTACCTATAATTGAAACACAAGCTGGTGACGTATCTGCATACATTCCAACCAATGTGATTTCAATTACGGACGGCCAGATATTTTTGGAATCCAATTTATTCAATGCGGGCATTCGTCCAGCGATCAACGTAGGGATTTCCGTATCCAGGGTAGGGGGAAATGCTCAAATTAAATCGATGAAAAAAGTTGCCGGTACCTTAAAATTGGATCAGGCTCAATTCCGTGAATTGGAAGCTTTTTCAAAATTTGGTTCGGATCTCGATGCTGCAACGAAAGCTGTATTGGATAAAGGTAAACGCAACGTAGAGGTTTTGAAACAAGCGCAATACAGTCCGGTTTCTGTTGAAAAACAAGTTGCAATCATTTATTTGGGTACCAATAATTTATTGAAAGATGTGCCTGTAGAAAAAGTAAAAGATTTTGAAAATGTTATTTTAACAGAATTGGAACAAAGACATCCTGCCGTATTAGCTAATTTCCGCAAGGGCTTGATGAATGATGAAGATATCAAAACACTTCGTGGCATTGCAACTGAAATGAGTTCGCAATATCGAAATGCATAATTAATAATTATAAAGCAGAATTGTAAATAATGGCAGCCAATTTAAAAGAAGTCAGAAATAGAATTAAGTCTGTAATCTCAACACAGCAGATTACAAAAGCTATGAAGATGGTATCTGCTGCTAAATTGAGAAGAGCGCAACAGGCAATTCAGCAATTCAGACCTTATGCAAATCGATTGAATGTAACTTTAAGTCACATTATGTCAGGCGGAGATGCCGGTGCAGGAATGGCTTTGGGAAAAGCAACCGATAAAAACAAAGTATTGTATGTTGTGGTAACCTCAGACAGAGGTTTGTGCGGTGCATTCAATTCAAACATTTTAAAAACCGGATACGCTTATTTGAATGAAAATTACAGCAACCAGCTGGCAGCTGGAAATGTTAGTTTTTTATGTATAGGGAAAAAGGGTTTTGAATTTTACAAAAGACGTTTTCCCAATGCAAGGTTTATTACGGAGTACCAGCATTTATATGCCAATACCGATTTTGAATTGGTATCTCGTCTTGCAGATCGCCTGATGATCGATTTTAATCAGGGCACATTTGATCAGATCGAATTGTATTACAGCCGTTTTAAAAATGCTGCAACTCAATTTCCGGAACGTGAGCAATATTTACCTGTAGCAAAATTAGTAAGCAGTACTGAAACTCCTTCTAAGACAAAGGCTGATTATATTTTTGAACCCGATCAACAACAATTGCTGGAAGAATTGATTCCTTCCATTTTGCAATCGCAATTATACAAATGCATTCTCGATACCCAGGCATCAGAACATGGATCTCGTATGACCGCCATGGACAAGGCCACTGAAAATGCCGAAGAAATGTTGGGTGAATTAAAAATAAACTACAACAAAGCTCGCCAGGAAGCAATTACTAAAGAGCTTTCCGAAATCGTTGGAGGCGCCGCTGCTTTAGCAGGCTAAGAAAAGGAGA
This sequence comes from Saprospiraceae bacterium, assembly GCA_016787575.1. Classification (GTDB taxonomy): domain Bacteria; phylum Bacteroidota; class Bacteroidia; order Chitinophagales; family Saprospiraceae; genus Vicinibacter. Next base: position 5,656 of record JAEUUO010000005.1, read on the forward strand.
TAATCCTGCAATACTTCCATGCTACAATGTTGCAACACTGCAATGCTCAAAAACTACAATTGAGATTGTATTTAATACTTTGAAGAGACTAGGAAATGCTCAATGAGCAATGCTTATTAGTGAATCATTTCTCGCAAAGACGCAAAGTTTACACCTACCACCTATCAACTAACAACTATCACCTATCAACTAACAACTACCACCTATCAACTAACAACTATCACCTATCAACTAACAACTACCACCTACCACCTATCAACTAACAACTATCACCTACCACCTATTACCTATAAACAACAAAGCTATGCTCCGATTTTTCTTGTGTAATGTTTAATAAATAAATACCTTTTTCTGGAAGTGGTACTTCTAGTGTTTTGAATTTTTTAAATTGATTGATGAATCGTCCTTCCAAATTGTAAACAGTACATAAATCAATTATTTTTTCTGATTGTATTTCGAATCCTTGCTTTGTATTAAACAATTTTACAGAATGTTTAAACTCAGATTTATTAGAACTTATTGTTTTGATACTGCCTTTTTTAAAACGGATGGTATTGTCATTTTGATCCTGCCAGCACAGGTAAAAATTACCCGAATGATAAGCGACATCCGCAGTAGTTTGAGTTCCATTCAGATCTTTATTTATCCTAACAGTATGTGTAATTAAATCTGCCGGATTGCTTCCAATGAAATAACTAAAAAAAATATCCATGTTATTAACCAATTCATTCCAGACAATACCGACGGTATCATTTTTTCCTGCCATTCTCGGATAATTTTGTTGGAAGTTGCGCCCCTGATTGTGGTTCATGATTTGAAATCCATCAATTTGATTGCTCTTTAAATTGTAACTTGAATAATACACTTTAGAAATTCCGCTGCGCCCACTCGACCAAACACTGTGTAATTGATCGCCATTAAAAAAGCCATCGCCACCGGTTGATGGACAAGATTGTAAAAACCAATCTGCGGTATCCAATTCCTGAGTTAAATCATAGCTTATGCCATTGTTGATAGAAATAGAAGCAGTCATGTTGCGAATGTTATTCCGGTTGTTTCTAAAAAATACTACAATCTTATCATCTTCAGTTTCCATGGATACCGGACAACAATCGCATGCTTCCCCTTTGGTTTTATCAGTTACCTCCGTAAAGCTGTCGAAATGATCACCAAAATCCTTGGATCGAATGCTTACGTATTCGGCTTGTGACCAATCTGTTTTAAATCGCATGTAACTAACGATGGGCTGTAAATCTTTATCAATGGCAACGCCTGGAAAGCGACTGTAAAATCCATTGGGTATGACTACCGGAATGGGATCACTAAATGTATGGCCGTAGTCCAACGAACGTACTAAATATATGTTTCCCGTTTCAGCCGGATCTTCTTTGAAAATCAGATACACCACATTATTTTTTCCTGCGATTTCAGTACTGGCCCAACTTGTTATAAAGGCCCTTGATTGATTCATATTAACATTTTGAATACTTGAAAGTGAATCTCTTTCCCAGCTTGCATAATGAATGCTCTGACTTCTGTCATTTCCCCAAACAATAATTCCATGCTGTTGATCCAATGCCAATATTCGCGGCCGAATGTTTGAACCTGAAGATCCTGTGAAAATTTTTTGTTCTGTTGACCAATTGATGTCTTGAGCATATATAGAGGCAAGCATTAATTGACATAAAGTCAATATGTACATTGTCTTTTTGTATTGGTACATTTTCTTGTATTTTAAGTTAAAGGTAAACAATCTGTTTTTTCAAACTGTATGATTCTAAACTATACGATTAAATCAGCTGAAGGGTTGAGCGAATAGCAATTCGGCCTGTTTTTTGCATGAATACCAGTATATGAAAGCCATCATACCAGTAGCCGGAGCAGGTACCAAGCTCCGACCGCTTACTTATACCCAACCGAAACCCCTGATTCCGGTGGCGGGAAAGCCTATTATTGGTTATATTTTAGATCAGTTGGTGGAATCGGGCATAGAAGAATTTGTATTCATTTTGGGCTATTTGGGTGAGAAAATCAAAGAGTTTTTAGAAGATTCATACCCTAAAATCAAAAAACAATATGTGATTCAATCTGAACGGGAAGGACTGGGTCAGGCCATTTATTTGTGTGGAGAGTTCATAAAGGATGATTCGGAGGTCTTAATACAATTGGGAGACACCATTCTTGATATTGACATTCAGGTTTTCATGCATTCAAAGTATAATACTCTCGCCATTCGTAAAGTTCAGGATCCTAGGGAATTTGGAGTTGTTGAACTGGATGAACAAGGGATTGTACGCCGGCTGGTAGAGAAGCCACAGATTCCGGTATCCAATCTTGCAATCGTTGGCTTGTACCTGGTTAAAGAATGGCCTAAATTGATACATTGCCTTGAAACCAATATTAAAACCGGCAGAAAAACAAAAGGCGCTTTCCATCTTACCGACGGACTGATGTGTATGTTGGAAAACAACAGCCGATTTGAAATCATGGAGGTTAAAAACTGGTACGACTGTGGTAAAAAAGAAATTCTTTTATCTACAAATGCCACCATGTTGAACAGGAGACTAAAGTCCTTGGAATACAATTTGCCTGGATCGATTGTTATCCCGCCTGTAAGCATTGGCCAAAACTGCAAAATAAATCATTCCATCATAGGACCAAATGTCTCTATTGGCGATAACAGTCAGGTCAATAATAGTATTTTGAAAGATGCCATTATTGGCAATTTTACCAGTTTAGATGACGTTGTATTACAGCATTCAATCATTGGCAACGATGCTGTTGTGAAAGGGCGTACCCAAAGCTTTAACATTGGGGATAATACAGAAATTGATATGATCTAGCAATGCTGTATTTTTGCCTTTCATTGTAATATCCTTGTTTTTTGAGCTGCAATAATAGTATCCAACGTATGATTCGACCATTTTTACATCCGATAAGTTTAGGTTTTAGTTGCCTGGTTTTTATTTTATTAACTTCATGCAATTCAAAGGAGGATTGTCCCCCGAACCAATTATTGGGAAGACTTTCTCTCAGTCAGGAATCAAAACCTTTTTTGCCATTTGAAAACATTCACTATTTAGTATATATTGATAGTGCAGCCATCGATACGGCTTTCCTAATAAATCCAAAAGCACTGGTGTTTGACAGCAGTTGGACAGTGGTGGAAAATATTTGTGTTGAAGATGAAGTACGTGCAGATCGATATTATTTATCAGAACACAGAACCGCCGATTATTTGGATTCAGACACGGCTCGTAAATTCAGAATAATTGGCAATTTAAATATCAATGAAGACTTCTTGTCCAAAAATTCAACACCAGCCAATCCGGTATTGTACGATGAATTAAAATTGACAGTACATCGCACAAATCCAAGCATCAGTTCCGGCGTTGCCACAACAGAATTTGTAGCCTCCGATCGGGGCAATGCAGCAAACTTTAGCGATTCCTTGAAAGCGCGCGTTCAACGATTTGCCTTATTGCCTCAAGTTAAAATTCAGGATTCTGTTTATCAGGATGTCTATGAATTCAAATATCGCGATACCGCTGTTTTCTATTTTAAATCCGGCAAAGGAGTGGTAGCATTCCGCGATATCAATAGCAAATGGTGGAATTTACACAAAGCGTTTTAAGAAAGAGGAAGTCTGAAGAGAGGATTTCAGTCTGAAAGCAAAAAATTAAAACCTTCATCTTATCATCTTAATAGCTTATTAACTTAACAACTTAATAGCTTAACCCCTATCAAAAACACCTAAATTTCCTCTTCTTCTTCTTCATTCGAAGTCAAATGAAAGACCTTTCCTGCGTTTATATAATTGCACCATTCACATTCTTTCTTGCCACATCCCGGTGTAAATTTCCGATTTACTATTTTTGAATAAGTATCTTTAATGAGCCCGCTTAAAAAATCCAAATCTGCTTCAGTAGGTATAATTTCAACATGTTGAAATGTTTCATTTTCATCAGGCATTACAAAGTATAAAGTTGAATTGCATCTTGCATTGGCGGTAGGACTGTAATTTTTAAGTAAAATTGCATAAAATACAAGCTGCTGCCAGTAATCGGAACCATTGGGTATTTTGTCGGAAGGTGGCTTTACTCTTTTGATGTCCGCCTTGCCTGTTTTGTAATCCATAACTCGGATACCGGACTGAATCCAATCTATGCGATCTAGTTTTCCTGACAATGGCACTCCTTGAAATTCTGTAGGGATTTTAAATTCTGTTTTAAAATCCAAAGATTGCAACCAGGATTCAGCATGGAATTCAATAAACTTTGGCAATATTTTATTTCCTTCTATCAGGTAGTTTTCGTATTCAAACGTCGTGAAATGTGAACGGTATTTTTCCATGCCTTTTTCAAAATATTTCAATACGGCATTATAGGCCCCCTGCTTAAGCAAAGGTCGGTTGTTCATATAATATTCTAAAGCAGTATGCACCGCATTTCCAAAGCCGAGGGATGGTGTACGGGCACTTGGAATTTGCAATACCTTTTCATAATAAAAAGCAAGCGGACAATCCAGGTATTTTGATAAAGCTGTTGGATTTAATCTGAATTTAAGGATGAATTTTTCAAACAATTGATCTTCCAATAGTTTATAATCCTTTTTCATCGGACTCATATCGATTATCAATTTATTCAACAAGTCTGATTCTTCTACTTGCAACTTTTGAGAATGCAATGTTTCTTCATGCAACATCTCTGTAACAAACTTAGAAAGTGTGGTTTGTTTTTTGTCTTTGCTTTTGTATTTGTAATAACTGAGATACAAATGCAGTTTTGCTCGTGTCACTCCAACATAAAAAAGTCGACGGCGATCTTCTTCAGAATCTATTTTTTCGTTGACATATCCTTCCATGAGTTTAAAATTATTTTGACGTGTTGGACTCCAATACTCTTCAGAATTGTGAATCATAAACACGTGTTCGTATTCTAATCCCTTGGCTTTGTATATTGTTGAAAGCACCACCCCTTGACGGCTGCCAATAAATTGATTTAACGGAAGTGAAATGTTGTTTTTTATATATTCTGCAAGTAGATTTGTAAAATCCAATAAACTTGATTCCGGATGTTTTTGAGTTTCCGATTTTAAAAATTCAAAAAAGCTGTTTAAAATTTGCAAGTATTGAATTTTATCATGGCTCTCTAATAAGAATGGTAAAACATTAAATTCCTGGAGAATTTTTTCCAATGCAGTTTGTGGACTTAAATCCAATACTTCTTTTTGTAGGATTTGAATTTTAGCAGCAATTTCAAGTATTGTTTTAAAATCTTCAATACCTGTTTTCGCTAATTCGTTTTCATTTCCCATGAGCTCCAGGAGCGATAGTTTGATTTCCTTTAATGCATCATCTTTTATTTCACTTCTTTTTTCCTGGAGGAACCAGGCTAACTTTGAGATGCTTTCAGATGGAATTGGAATAAAAGGTGCGTGCAAAATTTTATAGAGAAGTTCGTCGTTTTTTATTGGATCTCGAAATGATTGGCAAATGTAATTCAGGATGTTAATCAGATGCTTGATCAGCGGTTCATGAAGTACATTCAGCTGTTTACTTGTTTGATAGGGAATTTTATTGACTTCAAACCATTTAATAAAAGCTTCAGCATCGTTGTTTTTTAAAAACAAAATGGCAATTTGATTTCCTGGAATATTTTGATCCAATAAAAATTTTACCTGCTGGCAGACGTAAAGAATTTCATGTTCTTCAAATTCAAATTCATAAAAATGTGGCAGCGCAGTATATTGTTTTGAAGTTCCGGAAGCAATTAAATTTTTACTTAAACTGACATCCAGATTTACCAGACGTTCGGTATTGTTTTTAATCAGAGCATCTGCTGCATTTAATATCAATTGTGATGAGCGGTAATTTTCCGTAAGTACAATTTTAGCAGGAGTATATTTCCGGTCAAATGAACTCATGTTTTCAACATTGGCACCTTGAAAACGGTATATAGCCTGGTCGTCATCTCCAACTGCAAATACATTTGGAGTGTCAAAATATGAAAGAAGTTGACTAAGGATTTGATTTTGAGCACCATTGGTATCCTGAAATTCATCCACTAAAATGTACTGATACAATTCCTGGTATTTAGCCAATAAAAAATCATCGGTTTGAAATTTATTGAGAACCCAACGGATCATGTCTTCAAATTCGTACCGTTCTATTTCATCCAGGGCTTCCTGGTATTTAGTGTAAAGCCCTATGGCCGCTTTGGTTTTTTCAAATTTTAATTTTTCTTTATCGTAGGCTGCTTGTTTAAAATCTCCTTGCTTATTATTTCCTGATTTCTTTTTGTAAATGTAATCCGGATTGTCTTTTTCTTTTTCTAGAAATGCGTCAATATCATTTAACATCTGGTCGGGATTCCAGTTTTCTTTTTTAATTTTTTCAAATAGATTGGGAAGAGCATATAATTCGCGCTTATAATTTCTATTGTAGCGGTAAAAAATGTGATTTCGATCCAATGAATCCAACATTTTTAAGAGCAACTGGCTTTTTTCTAAATCGGAGATGATTTCATAGCTACTGTATTGCTCAAAGGATTCCGGGTTCTCCCGGATTACCATGTTGCAAAATGAATGAAAGGTATGTATGGCAATTTCATAGGCTGTAGGTCCAATAAATTCTAACAATCGATCCCGCATGTTGATGGCTCCTGAATCCGTAAATGTTAGACATAATATATTCCTCGGATTGAGATCGGTATTCAACAGGATATTTCCAATACGGATAGCGAGTATTTGGGTTTTGCCGGTCCCCGGTCCTGCAATTACCAACAAAGGTCCTTCCAAAGTATCCACAGCTTCCTTTTGTTTGGTATTTAGTTTTTGATAGGCTGCCTCAAAGGAAGGATTGCTTTTTATGTATTGTGTCATCGATAAAAATGTAAAATTAAATACAATATGGTTTTTTAAATATCGCGGTGTTTTTAGCTGCAATTTGTCATGGGATGTAATCAATAATTAGGGCCCCTAAATAATGAAATTTAATGCATGAACAAAGTATTAAAATTTAACAATCCAAACAATTTTAGCAAGGTAACCGCCATGATAAAATACAAAAACCGATAGGCCCAGCTTTCTGCATTTGGAATTTTATTTGCATAATGTGCGGTCATCCATCCTCCCAGCCCTTGTCCGATTGCAATTGTCAATCCAATGGTCCAATTTACCATTCCGTAAAAATGAAAAATAATCAATGCTATCAAAGTATAACCGGACACCATGATAATTTTTAATGCATTGGCCTCAAGTATGTTGTATTTCATATACAACATCATAAATGCTAAAAGAAAAATACCCATTCCCATTTGAATAAAGCCACCATAAAAACCAAAGCAAAAAAATACCAAACTATAAATCCAGGGGGCTAAAGGATTGGTTTCAATGGCATTGTTCCAAGGTTTATGTCCACGCAATATCATAAATACAAACAAAGCCAGCATTAAAAATTTATAAACGGAATAAAAGGATTGTGCTGATAGGTAAATTGCAAAAAAAGTACCTATGATTGCTCCGGCAACTCCCCAAATTAAAAAACGCCATGAACTTTCCAATGGAAGGCGTTTGGCTTTGTAAAAAGAAGGCAGACTGCTTAATCCTTGTATGACAATGCCAACCCGGTTAGTACCGTTTGCTAAATTCACAGGGATGCCCAAAATTTCAGTTAAAAATCCAAGAGTGATTACAGAACCATTTCCTGCCAATGTGTTTACACAACCCGCAATAAAGCCACCTACAATAGCATAGCTGATTTCAAATGGACTCATCGATAGGTATTTCCTGACAAAGTTCGATTAAAACACCGTGAGCTGATTTAGGATGAACAAAACAAACGAGTTTGTTATCAGCACCTTGTTTAGGTTGATCATTTAAAAGGACAAATCCTTCTTGTTGCAATCGCGCCATTTCAGCGTAAATGTCATCTACTAAAAAAGCAATGTGATGAATGCCTTCCCCTTTTTTATCAATAAATTTTGCAATTGCACTGTCAGGATGGCTGGCTTCCAATAATTCAATTTTATTGATCCCGGTTTTAAAAAAAGCAGTGACAACATGTTCAGACAATACATGCTCAATTTTGTATGCTTTTTGATCCAGTAGAATTTCATACAGGGCGCTAGCAGCATCTAAATTTTTTACTGCGATTCCTATATGTTCGATGTGTTTGAGCATGTGTTGATTTTAAAGACATTAATTAATTTAGCATTAAACAGTTAAAAATCCCAATATTATTGTGATTGCTAATGCGATTATTAAAAATATAAAATATGAAAACGTTAAAAGAATAGATTTTACAAAGGTGCGTTTCCTGCTTTGGTTAAAATTTAAACGAAGTGATTTGAATAAATAAAAATACAGCAACAAAGTTCCTAATAAAAAATATCTAGGGTCTAATTCAATAAAAATATTTATTAAAAAAATAATACCTAAAACCAAAAACACAACGATGTGTAAATGCAAGGAAAATATTAGGTATTCGTAATAATTGCGCTTTCTCCGAATATATAACAAATAAAGTAAAAAGCCAAAAATAGGCATTAAAAAGAAGAAAGAACCGGAGGCAAATTTTATTATTTTTTCAGATATCCGATGCAAATAATCATCTCCGCCATTTGCTAATTTAAGTATTTGTTTAGTGAATGTTCGATTTATGAAATTTGGTTTTTGATTTTCACTAATAATAAACGAATCAATTACTTCATCTGTACCGGATATTAATCGGTTAAATTCATTTCTGCTTAGATCCAATTTAATGCTTCCAACGTGAATATTTGCCGAATCTTCCATATTTTGAAAGTTCTTGAAGAGTGAATCCATACGAATCGGATGAGCTCTCAATTCAAGGAGTTTGTTTTCAAGTGAGTCCATTCTTCTTTGCACTGAATCCATTAGACTCCGCTGAATCAAGCCAATGGTTTTCAAAGAATCACCGTTTACACCATTGAGATTTGCTTCTTTCAGCGAATCTGTTTGAAACTCTTGCATCCCCTTGTTTAAAGAGTCGCGATAAAGTTGCAATTCTCTTTTAGGTTTTTCAAAATATTCTTCCAATTCAAGTTTTTCCTGCTCCTTTTTATTTTTGGCGTCATAAACATGGGGTGCCTGCAGACTAATAAAAAATACCAAACTCACAAATACATACAATCGAATGGGAGGCATGTATCGGGCTCGTTTGTTTTCGTTGTATTCTTTTGTGATCAAACCAGGATATCTCAGAATAACCCAAATCGTATGAAAAAACTTAGAATCCAGATGAAGAAATGCTTCGATCAGCTCGAAGATATAGTGCTTAATAGGTTGATTGGGTGAATGATTTTCTTGACCACATTTTGGACAAAAATTTTCATCCTGGCCAAAATAATGACCACAATTGGCACAAACCTGTTGTTTAATTTTATTTCTGGCCAACGAATCAATTTTAAATTACTGGAAAATTAACTAATTTTCAGTAATTCCGCCTCATTACAATGGATAAGAGCCGTATCAAAATTGTTCTTATTTTTTTAAGCCGAATTCCTTTCTGATTTTTGAAACATAATCCAATTTTTCCCAGGTAAACAACTCTACCTGCATGGTTTTTTCATTGGGTTTACCCGCATTGAAGGTTTTTGTTACAGTTTCATTGGTCCGTCCCATGTGACCATAGGATGCAGTTTCAGAATACATAGGAGATCTTAATTTCAATCGTTGTTCGATTGCATAGGGACGCATATCAAATAACTTTTCAATTTTTTTAGCAATCTGCCCATCGCTCAATTTTACTTTGGCAGTTCCTTTGGTATCAACAAAAATGTTGCAGGGTTTGGCAACTCCGATTGCATAGGAAACCTGAACCAGAACTTCATCACACAATCCCGCTGCAACCATATTTTTAGCGATGTGACGGGTTGCATAAGCTGCTGAACGGTCCACTTTGGATGGATCTTTACCACTGAAGGCACCACCTCCATGAGCTCCTTTTCCACCATAGGTGTCCACAATAATTTTACGTCCTGTCAATCCGGTATCTCCATGTGGTCCGCCAATAACAAATTTTCCTGTTGGATTTACATGATAAGTAATTTCGTTGTTAAACAACTTTTTAATATGAAGCGGTAATTTCCTTTTTACACGTGGAATTAATATATTGATTACATCGCTTTTGATCTGATCCAACATTTGAATATCCGCTTTTTCTTGATTTTTAGAAGTTCGGCTCGGTTTGATAAATTCGTCGTGTTGGGTAGAAATTACAATGGTATCAATACGGATCGGTTTGTTATTATCTCCATATTCAATGGTGACCTGACTTTTAGCATCGGGTCTTAAGTAGCTCATTACACGGCCCTCTTTTCTGATTTTTGACAATTCTTCTAATAGCAAATGAGCCAAACTCAGGGCGAGTGGCATGTAATTATCAGTTTCATTGCTTGCAAAACCAAACATCATACCTTGGTCTCCTGCACCTTGGGCTCTTGCTTTAGCTTCAAAACTCTGTAATTTTACTTTGCGATCAACACCCCGGTTGATATCTGCCGATTGTTCGTGGATGGCTGAAAAAACACCGCAACTGTTTGCTTCAAACATGTATTCAGAACGGGTATATCCAATTTTCCGAATCACTTCCCGGGCAATTTCCTGGACATCCAGGTAAGCTTTAGATTTTACTTCTCCTGCTAAAACCACCTGACCGGTAGTTACTAGTGTTTCACATGCAACTTTAGAATCCTTATCATAAGCTAAAAAATGGTCAATAAGCGCATCAGAGATTTGATCCGCGATTTTATCCGGATGGCCTTCAGATACGGATTCAGAGGTAAATAAGTAGGACATATTTGAGTTTTGATCAATTAAAGGGCAAAGATAATCGAGATGATAAAATATAATTGTGTTTTAAGAAGCAACCAGGAGGGAATTTTACCCGTATCAAGTTTTAATGCATTGTTAATATTTCCTACATTTACAAAAAATCCAATTTATGGGAAGCATAAAACCATTTTCTGGGCCATTTGGAAAGCCCGAATTAATTCACCTTCTTCGAAGAACCATGTTTGGGGTTAAAAAATCAGATCTCAATTTCTTCAAATCTAAAAATCTGGATGAAGTATTGCAAGTGTTGGTTCCAAAAACCCCGGCATTGCCAGATCCTCCATTAAGAGCGTATTACAATAATGTCGATCCAACTAAGGATACATTAGATAGCCTCGTGAAATTTGGAACAACATGGGTTGATACCCCCGCACAAGCTTCACAGCCTGCAAATCCATCGGGTAGCAGAAGGAATAGTCTTAAACAATGGTTGACTGGTTTGCAATTGCATCAGGATCGTTCGGTTTATGAAAAAATGATCATGTTTTATCAAACATTGCTAGTAACGGAGGATGCTGTTGTTGAAAATTCCCATGCTATGTATAATACCCAAAGCTTGTATCGAAAATATGCAATGGGCAATTACAAGCAATTGATTAAAGATATTACACTGGATGCAGGGATGCTTCGTTATTTAAATGGAGAGCGCAATACAAAGTCAGCACCAGATGAAAATTATGGTAGAGAATTGCAGGAATTATTTTGTATAGGAAAGGGCCCTGGCTCAGGATATACTGAAGATGATGTAAAAGCTGCAGCAAAAGTTATGACCGGTTGGTATGTAATTTACAATGAAAAAATAAATAATGTTACAACCAATGTGATTCCTCGGAAGGCTTTTAATAAAAACAATCACGATACAAATCCAAAAGTTTTTTCTGCATTTTATAAGGATGCAGTGATTCAACCAGATTTGAAGATTACAAATCCTGCTCCATTTGCAACAATTGATGAGCGCCGTGCCTTTGATGAAGTTGAGCAATTAATTACCATGATTTTTAATACAGATGAACTTTCAAGATACATCTGCCGAAGGTTGTGGAATTATTTCGTTTATTATGATATAACTCCGGAAATTGAATCTGAAGTTATCGAACCGTTGGCAGAATTGTTTAGAGCAAATGTTGATCATCAGGATCAAATGCAAATTGTTGTAAAAGCATTGTTGGGCTCTGAATATTTTTTCAAACCGGAACATAGGGGCTGTATGATAAAAAGTCCCGCCGATTTTCATATTGGAATGGCCCGTACTTTTGATTTTCCAATTCCAAGACAAAGTGCAGATCCTTCAAAAGATTTTACAAATCTGGAGGCACAATATTATATGTGGAATATTTTCAGAACGTATAATGTCAATGCTGGTCAGGATGTCAACGATCCACCCAATGTTGCTGGATGGGCAGCCTATTATCAAACGCCTTCTTTTCATGAAATCTGGATTGATACAGCCACTTATCCATTTCGGAAAGGGGCCTATGAAGCCATCGGAAGATCTAATTTCACGCTTAAAGCAGCCAATACCTACGATGGAAAGTCGGGCTTTTTAAATAAGATGAATTTTGTTGATTTTGTTAAACAGTTTGATAATCCATCTGACCCAAATGAATTGATTCGTGAAGCGGTTGAATTGTTATTTGGTCCACCTCTTTCACAAGCCACAAAAGATCAGTTGAAAACCAATTATTTATTATTGGGACAAGCAACAGATTATTATTGGACGGATGCTTGGGATGTATACATTGCCAATCCGAATACATCAGATCCGGAATCAAAAAAGGTTCCACAAATGTTGCAAGATCTTTTTGTGTACTTAATGTCCGCAGCAGAATTCCATATTTGTTAATTCATTTTAATCTCTTTTAATTTAAATCATATGAAAAGAAGATCATTTATACAATCTGTCCCGGTTGCAGTGGGCGGTATGACCGTTACAGCGCATGGTGCAAGTCCACTATTGGCAGCATTGACCAATGCATTGGGCGATACCGATCGGGTTTTAGTTATCATTCAATTAAATGGAGGCAACGATGGATTAAACATGGTAATTCCTTTAGACCAATATGCATCCCTTTCACAGGCTACAATTCGTCAAAACATACTTTTACCGGAAGATAAGGTCTTGAAATTTGGAGGTACCAACAATGCCACCGGATTGCATCCTTCGATGAATCGATTGTACGATTTATACAATGAAGGTAAAATGGCTGTCATACAAAGTGTGGGTTATCCAAAATTTAGTTATTCACATTTTAGAGCTACCGATATTTGGATGACTGGATCTGATGCAACAGAATACATTAATTCCGGATGGGCTGGTAGATATCTGGCTTACGAATATCCTAATTATCCAGTTGGATTTCCAAACACAGTAATGCCGGATCCATTATCAATCCGGGTTGGCGGTAATATTGTTTTGGGATTACAGAATCAAGGAGTACCCATGGCAATCTCAATATCCAACACAAATGATCCATTAAATTTAACCGGTAGTTTATTTCAGGATCCTGCTTCTGCAAATTACATGGGAAAAGAATTGGCCTATGTTCGGGAGGTACAAAGACAAACCGATAAATTTGGAGATTCAGTAAAAAACTCTGCTGATAAAGGAACCAATTTATCTACCATGTATCCTAAGGCAACTACAGATTTAGGATATACATTAGGACAACAGTTGTCCATCGTTGCAAAATTAATTTCAGGTGGAATTAAGACCAGAATCTTTTGGCTGAGCACAGGTGGATATGATACCCATGCCGGACAAGTAGCAAGTGCAGATCATACAACAGGAACTCACGCCAATTTATTAAAAGGCTTGTCAGATGCCGTTGGTGCATTTATGAATGATATTAAATTGTTGGGATTGGAAGATCGGGTAATTGGTATGACCTTTTCAGAATTTGGAAGACGTATCATTTCAAACGCTTCCGGAGGAACGGATCATGGAGCCGCGCAACCTATGTTTGTTTTCGGTAAAAAAGTAGTTGGAGGCGTTGTAGGCGCAAACCCAATCATTGATCCGAAATCAACAGTAGGTTCAAATTTGCCGATGCAATATGATTTTCGTTCAGTGTACGCTTCTATTTTAAGCGATTGGTTCTGCGTGCCTGATCCGGATTTACAACAAATATTATTGCGCAATTATCAAAAGTTGCCAATCCTTGATCCTGGAAATTGCATCCCAACCTCTGTACATGATCAAAACAATCGATTGGGCGAAAACCTGGTTTATGCGTATCCAAATCCATTCGTACAATCCACAAAAATTAAATTTGAAACGAAAGGAGGGCATACGCAAATTCAAATAATCAACAATGAAGGTTCGGTAATTAAAACCCTTCTGGATCAAGATATGCAATCTGGAAAATATACACTGGATTGTGATCTTGAAGATGCGGCCGCAGGAATCTATTATGTAAGATTGCAAAATGGCGTTTTACAACAAGTCAAGTCAATGATGAAAGTAAGGTAGGTGAATTAGTCTGTAGACTTTTAGTTGATAGTTTATTGTAGTAAGTTAAGCTGATAAGATTTAATTAGTCTCTAGTCTGGAGCCTAAAGGGAAAATTTATAAGCCTAACGAAAAAACAGTCCAATAGCTTAATAGCCTAACAGTCTAATAGCTTAAGCCTCTTTTCCTCTTTTCAACCATTAGCCTGCAGGCTTCAGACTGACACCAGACTTTCTCCTATATTTACAGCATGAAGTCATTTCGGAATGATATAATTTTTTATTTAATTCTGTTATTGCTGGGTTTGCATTATTTGCTTAATCCATTTGAAATGCAAGCCAATGCTTTAAAAGTAGTCAGTGCAGGACTTGCTATGATATCCCTTTGGATTTTGGAATTGATTCCAATGCCAGTTGTTGCATTATTGCCATTGATAATTTTTCCAATTTGGGGCATTGACAGTCTAGCCGATACGGCGAAAAATTATGCGGATCCAATTATTTTTTTATTTATGGGAGGATTTTTTATAGCACTTGCTATAGAGAAGTGGAACTTACACCAGCGAATTGCTTTGAGTATTTTAAAAAAATCAGGTGGAAAGGGAAATCACATTCTACTTGGATTTATGGTTTCGAGTTTTTTGATCAGCATGTGGTTAAGCAATACTGCAACAACCATGATGATGTTTCCAATTGCACTTTCCGTTTTGCATGTAATGGGTTCAAATTTTAAAGGCAAGGGATTTAATAAATTTTCATACTCAGTCTTGTTAAGCATTGCTTATGCTTCAAATATCGGTGGATTGGCAACGATAATTGGCACGCCTCCAAATATTGCATTGGTAGGTCTAATGAATGAAGAATACAACATGAACATCAGTTTTTCAGATTGGTTTCTGGTTTGTTTCCCATTGGCATTAACGATTCTATCACTTTTATACTGGATATTTACAAGAGTTTTATTTGTTAATAAAATGGATAAGGATGAAACGACCAGAACCTTTATTGAAATGGAATATAGCAAATTGAAAAGCTGGTCTAAACCAGAACGATATGTCTTATATATTTTTTTAGCTACAGCCTTTTTATGGATTTCAAAAGATGTTTGGGTAAAGTTTACCGGGATCACATTAAATGATGCTCAAATTGCATTGATTGGTGCTTTAGCACTGTTTGTATTTCCTTCCGGCAAGAAAAAAACGGAATCAACCGATAGCAGTGATTTGGAATTAGATGCTTCGAAAGTTCCTGGTTCCAGATTGCTGGAATGGAACGATACCCATAAAATGGCATGGGGCATTTTGTTGATGTTTGGAGGTGGATTGGCATTGGCGAAATCAATGGAATCTTCCGGAGTTATGAAAATGATCGGGGAGGGAATTGCGAATTATGCACCCCAACAACTTATTTTTTTAATCTTGTTGGTAACGACAATTTCGATATTCTTGAGTGAAATCATGAGTAATATTGCGCAAGTAATTGTGATGGCACCTATATTAAGCTCTGTTGCAATTGCAATGGGAATTTCTCCGATTATCATTTGCTTACCGATGACCCTTGCTGCAAGTTGTGCAGGCATGTTGCCGATGGGAACTCCACCAAACGCAATTGCATATTCCAGTGGTAAAATTCCATTGAAGGAAATGTTGAGGGCTGGTTTTGTTTTAAACCTAATTAGTATTCTTGTGATCAGTGTTTTTTGTTATTATTTCAAAATTTCTGTCTAATCTTAATTTACAAGTTCAATAGATGTATTTTAAAAACAAAGTCCTGTACTAAACCCGATTGGTAAAAATATCAGTTCAATATCATTATAACCTCCCAAAGGGAAGTTGAGATAAACTCTAAAATTAAATTTGTTAGAATGAAGGACCTGAAAGCGATATCCTCCAAGAATGGAAAATACGGAGGGCCTGTCGGTTTTTCCAAAAACAAATAAATGGCATATTCCTATCTCAAGGTAACTTTTTAGTTTGCCCACATTAGCACTTATTGAAAATGGAATGGTTGCAAACTTATTTGGAGGCGTTGAACAAGGTCCAAATAAACAAAGCTGAAATTCTTTATTGTATCCAATTCCTATTTTACTTGCCAGAAATGATTTCCCGTCCAAAATTTTAAGGCGCTCATACACAAGTGCAATCGATGAACCCTCGCCAAAATTTAACGCAATGCTATTTAATGGACGATTCGAGCTATTCATCCCTGCATCCTGAGCTTTAACTTCAATAAAAAAAATTACAAGAAATAGGCTGGTTAAACGCAATTATAAATATTTATATGTATAAAGTTACAATATATTAATTCAGCAAATTTGTTTTTTTCTATTAGTTTTTAAAGCAGTTTTTATACAGTTGATATTTCGTAGTCGGCAATAGAATGAGTTCCATATTGGGATTAGCTTCTTTTTCTGGTTGTTTAAGAGTTGTCAGATAAAACCGGGCATTAGAATTTGAACTTGTATCTAAACTGATGTTTTTATAACGCATCAAATATCCATGCAAACTCCAGTCGGGCCACAAACGCTCTGGAATGCAAATGGTGCTTCCGTCTTCCAAGTAATTCATAATTCGATGGATGTCTTCAAGTTTTTCAACATCTCGACTAATCGAATTTACATTGGAAATAGAAAGGTAGATGCCTGAACAAAATAACATGATACTCATTGCAATTTGGCATTTTAAAGCAAGCTTATGGATTTTTATCCGGCTCATCAAGTCCGTTAAATGTGGATATGCGAGAATTCCCAATCCAATAGCAAAAAAAGGAAAACTGGGTAAAATGTAAAATCCACTTTGCTTTAAACTGATAGTCATTGGCAATACTCCGGCTGCTCCAATTAAAAGAAAGGGCATTGCTTTTATCCAATCAAAGGTTTTTTTAAAATGATTTTGTAAGCCAATCAAATACAACAACAAGCAAAATGCAAGGGCGGGTATTAATTCATAAATGCACCTTTGTAAAATATACCCTCTTGATTCAACGGATTGGATATGGATAATGCTATTTAATACCTGAAAATGAATGTAGTTTTTTAGGCAATGAAGTGCTTGCTGATTTAAAATAACCAAAGCAACCAATGGAATGCTTGTTGACAGAATCAGCAACACAGATTCTTTGATGCATTGTTTTAATTTATTTGTTTCTGAGAAAAAGTAAAAAAAAATTGGGCAAGTCCAAGGAAAAAATGCAACAAATCCTTTTGTTAAAAAACCCATTGCCAAAAAAAATCCTGCCAAGAGAATGTATATTGTATGTATGTATGTATGTATGCGGCTTTTTAAGTAAAAAAATAAACTAAGGGTGGTAAATACTCCGACGGTGTTTTCCAGTAAGTTATTGGTACTGGACCAATGGACTAAAGGTATGCTTAACCACAATACCAATGGAAACCAAGCATGCTTGAGAGATAATAGAATCCAGATTCGACAAATCAGAAATCCTGTTAAAAAAATGCAAGCCAAAGAATATGCTTTTTCAACAAAATGTGCTGTTCCAAAATATTTGAAAAAAAGAGACTGTATGCCCAATGCTAATGGAGGGTGTTCATAAAATACGGGAAACAAAGTTTTGCTAAAATGGGAGTGCCAGAAACTACCCATACCACAAGACAGGTTTTTAGAAATACAGGCATAAAACAACCCATCCATAAACATACCTTCCGAAAGTATATGCGGTGAGGCAATAATTAGAAATACAGCTGCTATAAAAAGAAAGACGAAAAAATCTGGTTTGAAAGGTTTAATGAATTTCAATTTAGCACAATTTAGCTTCTATGAATTATTTAAAAAAGCTAAATTTATTTTTTGTAGGCATAGCACTGGTATTAGAAAATCTGCAATGCCGTTCAATCTCGATCCTCCGATTGTGATCCCCCATTATTTGGGAGCGCACTGGTTTCATAAATTTCAGTATGTCGGATTTGTCCGCCGAGATAACCAACTCGTACAATCACTGTAAAACAAAACAAGGAAATAAATAATGCTATTTGAGCGATTAATCTTGCTTTGTTTAAGTTTTTAAGATTAAATATTAAACCAACCAATGCATTTAGTCCTAATGCAATCTGGCTAATAAGTGCAAAAAGTGCCGCTTCCTCATGCTCGTGAATTCGTTTTTTTAGTACGCCCGGTATTTGCTCAACCAACTCTTCAGCAGATTCTCCGGTGAAGTATGAAATTACGGCTCCAAGAGCGGATAAAATTAAAACCAGGTAAGAAGCCGAAATAGTGTGATTGCTTTTGCTAAAAAGCCCATAAGCCAGTACGATAGCACCAAGTATGCTACCAAATACAGGAAGGTGCGTTATAAGCAAATGAACGTGAGCTAGATTCATTGTTTAAATTTAGATAAATGTATAACATGTTTTTCGGGTAATTATTTTAAGTTTTGGGCAATTTATTATTTGCTTGCTTGATAAGATTTTGGAAAGCCTCTGAAAGCATCAATTCATCTGGATTCAATGGAATTTTCGGATTTATTTTATAGTCTTTGAGTGTTTTTTGAAACCATTTTACATCATGCCATTTGCCTAATTTAAAACCATTGTTTTTAAATATTCCGATTTCATAAAAACCCAATTTGGCATGAAGCATTTCACTTTGTGTATTTGGGATAGTAACTGCGGCGTAAATGTTATAAAAGCCTTGTAAACTCAAGATTTTTAGTAAGGTTTCATAAAGCAAGCTCCCAAGGCCTCTACCATGTATTTGACCTGACAAGTAAATCGTAGATTCTGCAGACCATTGATAGGCAGTTTTGTAACGGTATTTGCTCGCATAGGCATATCCAGCTATCTGGTTATTTTTTAGACAAACCAACCAGGGGTATTCGCGAATGGTATCTGTAATTTTATTTTGAAATTCCTGAATTGTCGGGGTCGTATAATCAAAGGTAATGGATCCGGTTTCCACATAGTTTTTGTAAATTTCCAGGCATCCTGCAGCATCTGAAGCTAAAATGGGTCGGATTGAATATGCAGCTTCCATTTAATTGTTTTTTCTTAGTATTCAATTGAATATTTACCGGCTATTAAATTATTTTAAAATTAAATTCTTAATTAAATATTATGTAGTAAATTTGAAAAGAGCGATTTAAATTTTTTACATTTTAATCAGAACCATCATGGAAATACAAACAAATGTAGAAATTCCATTGATAAAGATGGAGTTAAAACCTTGCGAGCGTCACGAAATCTGTTTAGGGGGTGCTGTTTTTAAAACCAACATGCTTTGTGGCTGTTGCTTTTGTGAAAAAGGATCCTGTCTGTGTGAATGGCACAATGAAACAAGTGGATTTTGGTCCTGATTTTTAAAGACGGTTTATTTAAACTTATAGCGTCAGGATGGGAAGTCCAATAGAACCTGGGATTTGATTTTTTTAAGAGTGACCTTCGTTTAATTCAATTAAATAGCTCATTAATTGGCTGGCTGATTCCAGTACAGGCCCACCCATGGGATCTTGGAATAATTGATTGATGGGACCCTGACCAAAGTAAAGTCCGTCGGAAACTAAAAAACTCAATCGAACCTGACCGGTATCTGGAAATGGCAATCGATCCTGATTCCAGGGACCAATTTGGTTGACAACCTGAATGCTTTTATCAAGTAAATCTTGAATTAATGTATTGGATTGATCGCGTGCTTCTTCTAGCATGATTATTCTTTCAGAATAATTTATATAGCGGGCTGAGCCGTCATTGTAAGCTGCTAAAACATCAAGTCCTTCTTCCAGGCCAACCTCTATGACAACTGCCAATAGTTCCTTCGTTGTGATTTTTTTTCCAAGTTTTCGCAATTGATTGTATGCTATTAATCTCACACGACTTTCCAGGGACCGATCTTCGGAAACTTTTGTTAAGTCGTCCGGATTTAATGGCTCAGCAAACAACAGATCCCATGGATACTGTGTATTTTCTTTGGTTGCATTATTAAAGTATTCAAGCTTATCGCAAAACAACATTTCATACACCTGATTGATGGCGTCATTTTTATAAGGTAAAAATGAGGCTGTATTCTGGTTTTCCATAGTTCCTGAATTAATTTGACAAATGTAATTATTAAATCAATAAATTCGCTACAAAAGAAATAAATCAATCTGTTAGTCATAAATTGTAACAAATTTGGCTTACTGTTGAAAATGGATAAATTTCTGGCAAAGATTTTTACATTTGTAAATGGTTCTTTGTGATTAATCATTAATTCTTTTAGATGAAAACGTATATAAAGGTTCTATTAATTGTATATGGATTAGCGGCAGTTTATTTTTTGTATTTAGCTGCAATAAATATGTTTGTTTATTTTGCAAATAGATCCAAAGGTTTTTATGAACCCTTTTTACCTGCAGGGAGAAATTTAGGACTGGGTTTGGTATTCGCTTTGATTGCTGGTTTGTCTTGGTTTCTTGTTCGACAACCAGCTTATCAAAAAGCCGGAAACTTTATCGCATTGTTACCACTAATTGCAATTGGTTTGTTTGTTTGTTGGTTTTTAATTATAATGATATCTTCCGGAGGAAAGTGGAATTAATAATAATTTAATTGAATGTATTGGAAATGGCCGGACGTTTTAAAGTATAAAATTTAAGTCCAAAAGCTTTTCTTTCTGTACGTTTTAAATGTATTAATTACGTTTCAAACCGGCACCAACATGAATTCATAGATTAATTAAATTTATCTATTGTAAATTCGAAAGAAAGCTATCTTTAATTCTAAACTTTGCCTGTATAAATTACTCCGGAAGTTGGAGTCTCATTTAGTTCGATTTTTATTAATTGGGGAATTTGTGGTTTGATCTGATCCCATAACCAAATAGCAATTTGCTCACAAGTTGGGTTTTCCAAGCCAGGAATATCATTCATCAATTTATGATCAATGGATTTTATAATTGGATCAATGGCTTTATAGATTGCAGAAAAATCCATGACCCAATTTAAGTGTGGGTCCAATTTATCGTCAATAAATACGCTTAAATGATAGGTGTGACCGTGTATATTCCGGCATTTATGACCTTCTGGAACATTTGGCAAGAAATGGGCTGAATCAAAGGTAAATTTTTTAAATATTTGCATGGTGCCAGGATCTAAATAATCACATTTCCAATAATTGCGGCAAAGGTAATCCAAAAATGGATTTAATTTATTGGTAAAATATTCTCAATTATTTATTATTGAAAGCGCCGTATTGAGCCAATATAATCAAATGGGTTTCTAGCTTTCCATCGCTCTTTTTAAATGGAACCTTAATCGATTTGATTATTGTAAATCTTTTTTTTTCAAGCAGTTCAACAAGATCTTTTTCTTGATAATAATATACAAACAAACTTGTCAATCCATCGCTGCTGCTCTCAATTTTGGATTGAGAATAGGGTCCTTCTATAAAACTTAAATAAATGATTCCATTTTCATTGAGCATGTTACCGATGTCTGAAACTAGTTTCGAGCATTCTAAATAAGATAAATAGGGTAAACAAAAGCCGATCATGACAGCATCGTATGTACTTTTAATTGAATCCATTGACCTGCAATCCATCACTCCAAACCGGACTCCTGGATTATTCTGAACGGCCAACTCTATCATTTTGGGAGATGCATCGATTGCTTCCAGAATACAATCTGGTCTTTTTGAATAAATGTATTTTGTTACATTTCCAGGTCCACAAGCAACTTCGAAAATGGATGGATTATTTTTTGTAATTAAATTGCAAAATTGATCATAACTATCGTTGTAGATACTTAGGTCCATAAATTTGTCTTGGTATTTTTGAGCCAGCTGATCCCAACCTAAAATATTATTTTGCGAACTATCCATTACAAGTAATTTTTAATGAGCAAAGTAATCAGATTCTTTGAATCGTTAATTTGATAAATATTAAATTCCTTCTTTTGAGAAAACAGCATTTTTATTAATTCATTAATTTACTCATTAAATTGATTGCTTTTACTGGAATTTATTTTGAAATTGTTAATTTAACTGGACCGGTTTGCTTTGAATACAAAATATAGAGGCCCAGACTTAATGCTTCCAAGTCAATGAATTCCTGGGGACTGGAGATTGTTTCTTCCTTGACAATTTGATGGTTGATATTGTAAATTAGTATATGCAATGGGAATTGAGTTAGATTACCTTGAATTCGTATTTTGTTTGAGCCGAAAGGAACAACATGCATAGATGCGTTTAATGCCGCTGATTCTGTTTGTGTTGTAACATCGCAAGCGCATTTAATGGGTTTTGTACTGATAAGTAAATTATCCATATAGCGTTCTTGCTCAACCGGTGAACCATTATTCCAATAATTTTCAAAGAAAATTGCATTGATGTGCATGGTATTGGGATCATTATTCCAGGTACTGTGCCAATCTAAATTAGATGAGCTTGCTTGCAGCGTGTCGTTGATCCAAAATTCAAAAATGCCGTCTTTTTGTCCTGGGGTATTTAATTTTACATGACCCACAATGCAAGACCATGTGCCAGCATAGGCATCATTAAAAATTGCAGTTTTTCCTGCTTTAAACCCAAGCCAGCGTAAATTATTAAAGTCATTGTATTTAGTAGATTTTAATTTTCCATCTAATCCAATACCACTAGCAGGATCCATGCCTAGAAAGTAATCATTCATGCCACCAGACCAAAGATGAGCCATCATGCCTTCTGCCCAATTGCTATTTGCGAGACACAATGCTCTGCTTAATTTAGCAGGTCCGCCACCAATCCAGCCGGCTTGTGCTTTAACATCCATTCGCCAATAAATTTCATCGAAATTTTCACCTGGTCTAGACGCATTTTTACCAATATACGTATCCGGAGTTTTGCCAAATGATTTAGAAAGAGATCCTGCACCAACTTCGCCAGCTTGCCATTTGACCCGCATTCCAAAACTGCTGTCACGACCGGTATAGGCTAAACGAATGAAATCACCTCCATTGTTGTTGTATTCAAAATACTTTTGATTAAATGGGATGTCTTCTTCAAAGTCATCACAAAAGATGGTTCCAACCGGTGCTTGTTTGCAATTGAAACACTGGCTGTATGTGGAATTTATTTGAATTAAGATCACTAGTAATAAACTCCAGTAATTATATTTATTTAGTGTATCCATGAATGATTAATTTAAATGGGAATTGACCGTATAATTCATAATTCAATATAATTTTTATCCTTCAATAAAATACATATAGATTTCGCCTTTGTATTTCACTTAAATTTTTGCTCGATAAGTACATTCAAAATAATCTTTTATGTAATGATGAGTTGCACCTGAAATATTTACTTTCTCAACTGTGCCGCTGGTTTGCAATCTTAAAGCGGTATTTACGGTATCAGCCCAAATATCGTATGCAAATTTTATAATACCTACTATTCCAGCAACATCTGGACAGATATAAATTCCCGATCTCAATTCAAAATAGGATTTGTTTTGCTTGATTTTTAGTTCTTTTTTTTTTTGCTGATACATTCTTGAAATGCGATGCCTGATCCAACCATATCAATGGGATGTGATTCATGGGGTGTAGGCAATCTGCCAACACACTTATTACTGTCACCGATTGAAATAATTTTTTCAATCCTATAGTTGGTAATTATTTTATCAAATTCGCCGTAACAATAATTTATTTCTGCAACCAATTCCTTGGCTTTTAGTTTTTGACTGATTGATTTTTTTGTTCTAAAATTCAATGGTTTTCTAATTAATTGAAATGTTTTAATTATAAAAAATAAATTAGTATATGAGGTTTTATTTTGCTTTAGTTAATATCCACCATTATATTTATCATTCGACATGCTGAAAATTTAACATCCAGTTTATTCCAAATTTATCCGTAAATGAACCATAATAAGCTCCCCAAAACATATCTTCAAGGGGCATGTTGATGTGACCTCCTTCTGAGAGTTCATCAAATATCCGTTTTGTTTCTTCTCTGGATTCCGGTTCGATGTGAATGTGCATATTATTTCCATAAAACATCTGGAAGCCCATGCTTTCAGGAGCATCCGTTGCCATCAATGCATGTCCGCCTAAAATGCTGAGCTCTGCATGCAGGATTAAATTTTTGTCTTCCTCACTCAATGGAGTATCTCCTTCAGGAATATCAAAATCTCCAAATCGTTGGATGCCATGTCCAGTATAACTGCCGTTGAAAACTCTTTGATAGAAAGCAAACGCTTCTTCCGTGGTTCCTGGAAAATTTAAATAAGTCGTAACCCTTGTCATTATTTTTTTAATTTTAATATTATTTGCAAATATCTTTTGAAAAAATTAAAAAGTAAATAAATTTCTATTATTTACGAAATTAGTTTAATGGATGTTTTAAGATGTAGAATATTAATTTTATTAAATGTAAATTATTTAGGCTCAGAAATATTTTCAGTCTGAATCAAATTTTAAAACACGAGCTAATCTAATCCAATATCAGTATTTTTGATCGCTCTGGCTTTGTCTTGGATTGAAATTTTAAATAATAGCATCCTTTTGTAAATACTGAAAAATCTAATTCAATAGATGCAAATGCTGCATTTAATTTTTTTGAAAAAATAGCCTTCCCATGACTATTATAAATTATCAAAGCATCTATCTCATTTAAATTAGAGATTTTAAAAAATCCCGATGAAGGATTGGGGTCAATTTGAATCGAATTGAATAGGTAGTCGTTTGAAAGTGTGTTTGGTAACTGTGTTTCTTTTTTTCGAATTATAAATACTCCAAATTTTGGAAACTGTGATGCCGGTAGTTGATTCGATCCTATTGGTTTTTCATAAGTATGTTGCGTCATTGGAATTTCAATCATACCATCTGTTGGAACTTTTCCCGGAATCACATCAGCCCGGTAATCCATTACATTGATTAACTCGTAATCTTCTCCTGGTCTCAGTCCGGAATTGTGAAGGTTGATATGAACAGTAGCCAAACTATCCCAATTATAAATGACGATATGAGCTCTTCCAATTTCGTATTTATTGGGCACAATGAAATATTCGAGTCCGGTAGTCGGCAATTCAGGAATAAATAAGTTGTCAGGATAAACCGAAGGTGTAAATCCCCACAAGTAATAACCATATACAGCTGGAATACCACCAAGGAAATGATTTCCATGAATGGAGGCATTAAAAATTGGTGTATTGTTAAAACCCAGTCGTGTCTGACAGCTTAAATAATTGCTGTCCAATGTAAAATTATTTACACCGTAATTCAGGCCAAAGGCATTAACAGGTGGACGAGGCATGTTCAATCCGGAATAGGTATAATTGTGTTTAATAATAGTATTTACCAATGG
The DNA here is from genome assembly GCA_016787575.1 of Saprospiraceae bacterium. Classification (GTDB taxonomy): domain Bacteria; phylum Bacteroidota; class Bacteroidia; order Chitinophagales; family Saprospiraceae; genus Vicinibacter. The sequence continues at coordinate 31,228 of JAEUUO010000005.1, forward strand.
ATTATTAGGCCCATTTGATAATACAAAAAAATTGTGTGTTCTGGAATTGTTTCCTACTCCTCCAAGATTTTCAGATGCTGACCCGCCATTAAATAAAATATTATTTTGGATATCAAAATTACCTATCGGTGCAGTGGTGGTAGTTTGCCATATTTTAATCCCATTTCCAAATGTGCTGAAAACGATATTGTTATGAATCTTTTTGGTTCCAAACGTATCATTTTGCAGATACATACCATGTCCATGGCCTTCCCAATTGATCCCATTCAATAAGTTGTTTCCAATGTGATAGATTAGGCAGCCGTAGATCTCAGTATTCTTGGCAGTTTTCCAGGCATCAATGCCGCTGCCAGTATCGTGGACAATCATATTTATAAATTTGATGTTCTCAGCGGTACATGTTATGCCTCCTAAAATATCATGATTCCGGTCCGTAGAACTTAAATTGATTACTTCAAGTCCCCAAAACCAGGTATAACTACAATTGCCCAAGCCTGCAAATATTGTATAAGATTTGGCACCATCAATCAGAACGCGTTCGTCTTTATAATTTCTAAATATTATTGGTGCATTCGATGTTCCGTTTGTTTTGCAATTAAACGATGTCTGTGCATCGTAATCATTTCTGTAGATACCACCACGGATCCAAACCGTATCGCCCGGTTTGAGAGCTGCCGGATGGTCAAATGCTTTTTGAAGGTTCCAGGGATTGTTGAAACTGCCATCACCAGTCATTTTAGCTGCATCTGAAACATAGAAACTTGTCGAAAATAAATTAATACTGCCAATGCAATTTAACAACATTAAAAATGTGAATTTCATGTATGCTGAATTTTATAAAATCGACTTAAGATACAAATGTTGCAGCTTTTTACCAAATAGTTTATTAACTCAGCTAAGTGTTAGCATCTGAATCTATATGAAAGCAATAAGCAAAATCCTTTTTTATTTAAAGAATGCCAGGTAAGATTAAAATTTGTAAAATTTTTTATTATTTAAAACAAGGTGCAAATAACAAACTGCAGTTTATTCTATTTGAGCAATCCAAAATTGAATAAGAAGTTGTAAGTCAGTCATTTTATTATTAAGGTCTTCTATTGAATTGATTTTTAACATGCGTCTGCCGTCTGGATAATCCCCTTCCAAAACTTGATTGTTATCCTTGATTTTCGATCCGGTCGGGAAGACTAACAAGATATATTCTCTTTTATTTAAATTAAATACAACCAGATCCCGTTTATACTCTTTCGGATTAAACGGTTTCATTTCGCCATTATAATACAAACTCAAAGAATTCCATTTTAATTGGGCGCTGATTTCTGGAAATTTAGATAAAATTTGTAGTTGTAATTCTAACAATACATTTTTTAATGGATGTTCCAAATTATCTAAATAATTAGCTAATGGATCTGTATTATTTGGATCTGTTTTTTTTGCCATGGGTTGTGTTCAAGTTCACTTCTTCAACTCTAAATTCTACCATTTGTCCAATTAAATCGTATGGAATGATTTGATCTAAAGGAAATTGTACTGAACCTTTCCCTTGTTTATAATTTGCAAGCTCTTTTTGAAAGGATGCGTGGCCACTGGGAGTAGCATAGAAGCCAATGTGATTTTTATATCCACCAAAGTAAACCAAAGGCTTTCCATTCAATTTATAAGCCGGCATTCCATAACTGATGCCTTCTATGGCTCCGCTTGCCTTCGTTTTAACAGTCTTCCGTATTTTTTTAAGTATTTCTTGGGTGCTTTTGGGAAAGGAAGCAATGTATTCATCCACAGTTTTAAAATCAGTATTCATTTTTACTCATTTAGTGTTCAAAAATTACTAAAAAACTGATATTAAAATTTGAAGCCATATTCCAGATTCAAGACAAATTTGCGGGTCAAACCATCTGGCCGATTGTCTCTCACTACAAAAGGGACGCCGCCGCTAAGTTGAAAATAATGTTTTGGGAATAGTTCGTAGTCAATAAATAAATTTCCGTTTAAAGTCAATCCTTTTGATCCGTCTATTTCTAAGGTGTTGTTAAATGCGTTGTTGTATTCATCATTTGCTAAATGATATATTGATAAAATAGCAGGTGTAATTTTTAATTTATTTATGAGTGTATAAGGGTATGCTATCCTCAACAATACATCTCCTTTGCGTCTGTATTGATTCGTAGATTGAAAATCGTTTAATACATCCCATGTTGGATGGTTTTCTGCTAGGAATTCATTCTTGTTTTTGGTTAGCGCTTGTTCATAAGCTATTGCTAATTGAAATTTTTTTATTTCGAAATTCAATCCCAGGATTAAATCAAAAGTACCTAAGCTAGACTGATAGTCCATAGGTAATGAATAATTTTCTCTTATTTTATTTGCATTTGAAAGAGGAATTTTGATTCCTGCAATAAATTTAGTATAATTATTTAGTAAGAAATTTGAAGTAAAATAAATATCCGATAAATTAAAATTTGATATTTTATTTCCTTCTTGTCGAATGCTTGTGATTTTACTGTGTATTGAAAATTTACCGTTAATGCGCCGACTGTATTCTAAGTAATTTCCAATAATTGAAATATCATGATCCGCTTTTGCAAGTGTCCCACCAATTGCTAGGCTGTTTTTAAAGCCTGAAAGTGTATCAAATTTTCCAGGTTTAATCCCTGACACCGAACAAAATCCGGCATCACTGCAACCTTGGCTGAAAGTGTTATCCTTGATTATTATTGTGAGGACCAGGATGAATAAAATGCTAATTTTTGTTTTCAAGATCTGATATTTAATGGTAAAAATAAGGCATTTATCCCTGGTGTATTTAATTTTTAAAAAAAAATTGTTTAAGCAATTGAGACTTTCTTAATAAAAATAGATTTATAAATGAATTCTAAATAATAAGATGTTTATTATTTTGAATTCATTTTATTCACAATTTAATATTATTTTATGACTGTAAATTATTTTATGATTTTGTTCTAATACAAGCACATAGAAACCTGGATTAAGCTCTGCTAAATTCAATTTAATTTCATTAGCATTGTTTATATTCAAATGTTTACATAAGCCACCAAATGAATTGTAAATTAAAATAGTAGCGGCATCAATTTTGAAATTCAATTTTAAAATACTTGAGTTAATCATTGGATTTGGGTAAAGAAGAATGTTATTTGAATACGTCTCGAACTGATCATGGTTTACTGAAAACGAAGAGCATATGGTATTGGAATGTATGGGAGTTGAAAAATTAGTGATGGTGCTTGTTCCGATACCAAGCTGACCATAATTGTTTCTGCCACTGGCCCATATTTGTCCGTTGTCAGTTAAAAAAAGTGAATGTTCTCTACAGGCTTCTGCATGAATAATTTTAAGCAGTCCCCACGATGAAATTACTGGTACAGGTTTGTTTTGGTCCATTAAAGTTCCATCACCTAATTGGCCGTCATTGTTGCCTCCACTGTTTAATCCACAAGCAAAAACATTGCCATCAGCATTTACAAATACAGAGTGAATGCCGCCTGCTTCAGCTTGTACTATATTGCCTAAATCAGGAATGGGTGAGGCAAGCCAATTATCAATTTGTGTTCCATTTCCTAATTGCCCATATTGATTTCTTCCACTAGAAAACACAGTACCATCTTTTTTTACAAAAAGCGAGTGCCATTCTCCAGCAGTTATAGAAATAATATCTGTAAGACCATTTATTTGAATTGGTATTTTGCTTGAGCTATTCGTACCATTCCCAAACTGACCAAAACCGTTATGACCACAAGCCCAGACACTTCCGTCCCTTTTTAAGAATAATGAGAATTCAGCACCTGCTGCAACTTGAATGATATCTGATAATCCCTTGACAGCAATCGGTTCCATTTTGTTTAATGTGGAACCATCACCTAATTGTCCCGATGCATTTGCCCCGCAGCCCCATACGGTATGATCCTTTTTTAGAAACAGGGAGTGTTCTCCACCTCCTGCAGCTTGAATGATATCTGTTAAAGTATTTACTTGAACTGGGATGTTGCGATCGGTGGTCGAACCATCTCCTAATGGTCCAAGTTTATTTCTTCCACAAGTCCAAGCAGTTCCGTCATGTTTAATGAAAATAGAATGAAAAAGACCTCCCGCTACAAAAACAACATCTGAAAGTCCAAATACTTTCACACCGCTGAATTGCTCTATAAAATTGCCATTACCTAGTTGACCAAATCCATTATAACCCCATGATTGTACAGTGCTATCCTCACAAATTATTAATGTATGACGGCCTCCGGCAGAAATATTCTGAGCAGTTGAAGAAAAAGAAATCAAAAAAGGAATGCTGAGTAAGAAAACTAAATAAAAGTATGATTTCACAAAATGGAATATTTAAACAAGTATAAAATCGACTCATTAAAATCACAGGGATGATCCTATGGTCAACAAAACAATTTCAGATAAATATAAAAGGCTTTTTGAACATTTTATAAAATGCTTAAAAGAAACTTATTTCACCAACTTATGAATTATAAAAGATACTTTAAAATTATTGCGCTAAAATTGGCTAAACAATAATGCCAAAATTTCAGCAATGGATTAGCCAAGGAATAAGTTTGTAATAAAAAAGGGGTACCCCGTTCACTGGTACCCCTTGGCTCCACAGATAGGATTATTTCTTATCCATGGCAAAAGCATCGTAAAGCTAAGACGCTTTTATGCACAAGATTGCAGCGCTTAAAAATATTTGCAATTCAAGGGTAGTTATTATAATTTCTTTTCCAATATATATAAAATGTTAATGGATAAGCGTCTTTACAATAGGATTTTAACTTAAGTTTAAATGCCTAATTCCTTATCAACAGGAGCTTGATCGTTAATTAATTCATCGATTTTCAATGATTTAGATTGGAAAATTGATACCCATTTGAATCCATCAAAATATGCAATTTTCAAGGCTTATAAAACCAAAGTTTCTATACATTTGCCCTAAAATCAATTCCTTATGGCACAAAGTCATGAAATAGACTATAGAATTTTTGGTGAAGAAATGCAATATGTGGAAGTTGAGCTCGATCCGGGTGAAACTGCGATTGCGGAAGCCGGTTCTTTCCTGATGATGGAAGATGGCATTCAAATGGCAACCATTTTTGGGGATGGAACCAACCAGGCCAGTGGATTCATGGGTAAACTCTTTTCAGCAGGAAAACGCTTATTGACAGGCGAATCCTTGTTTATGACCACCTATACAAACAATGGTGGCGGTAAGGCCCGGGTAAGTTTTGCTTCTCCGTATGCTGGGAAAATCATTCCCTTAAATCTTATGGAATTGGATGGCAAAGTAATTGCTCAAAAAGATGCATTTTTATGCGCTGCAATGGGAGTTTCAGTTGGCATCGAACTACAACGTAAACTGGGTACCGGTATTTTTGGAGGTGAAGGATTTATTATGCAAAAATTGGAAGGGGACGGGATGGCTTTTGTCCATGCCGGTGGATTTGTAAAAGAATTAGAGCTCGGTGTAGGTGAAACCCTTCGAATAGACACCGGTTGTGTGGTAGCATATACATCCCGCATTGATTTTGACATCGAATTTATTCGTGGTGTGAAAAATATGGTTTTTGGAGGTGAAGGATTATTCTATGCAGTTTTACGCGGTCCTGGTAAAGTTTGGATACAAAGTCTTCCTATCAGTCGACTTGCAGCCCGAATCATGCAGTATGGTGGAATGAATCGCAAAGAAGAAGGTAGCATCCTTGGCTCTCTTGGTAATATCCTCGATGGCGATAGTTAAAACAATTAAGAATTAATAATTAATAATTAATAATTGAATTTGAAAATTAGATTTATTTATTCCCAATTCTTAATTCTTAACTCTTAATTCTTAATTTATATTTACACTCATGCCTCTAATCTTACCGGTATTGGATAAAAATCCTGTTTTTGGAAAGCATTGTTTTATTGCTGAAAATGCAACGATTGTTGGGGATGTTCAAATAGGAGATCATTGCAGCGTTTGGTTTCAAGCCATTATCAGAGGTGATGTCAATGAAATTCGAATTGGAAATGAAGTTAATATTCAGGATGCGGCTGTTATTCATTGCACGTATCAAAAGGCTGGAACCTATATTGGGGATCGTGTTTCTATAGGTCATAGAGCGATTGTACATGGCTGTACGATTCATTCCAATGTTTTAATAGGAATGGGTGCAATTGTGTTGGACCATGCAATCATAGAGGAGCATGTTTTGGTAGCTGCTGGAGCTGTAGTTCTGGAAAATTCTAAATTGGAATCGGGTTTTATTTATGGAGGCATACCAGCAAAAAAAATTAAAGCATTGGATCATGAAACCTTTCAATTTAATATTGAGCGGACAGCAAAAAATTATCAGATGTATGCTTCATGGTTTACGGATGCCAAACCATGAAGAGAAAACTTGCAGAGTTTTTAAATTAAAATTACTAATTTAGAATAAGGGGCATTGAACGATCCTTAAAATTAAAATGCATCCTTGTGATGCTCTAGATGATGACTGCCATTTTTATTTAATAAAATAGCGATGATGTCAAATCGAAACTCCCAATCATGATTAATAGTTTCCATGTAATTGGATCCAGCTTCATGAATTAATACTTCTTTGTATTCACTTACAAAAGATTCTGGCGGACCAAAATAATCATAGCTTCTCGTTTTAACTTCAATAAAAACCAATACGTCACCATCCATTGCAATCAAATCAATTTCAGATTTACTGTATCTATAATTTTGTTCCAGAATTTTATACTGGATTGAAATCAAATAGTCTTTAGCAATTTGTTCGCCCAGGATTCCAATTTCTTTATTTGATCTTGGTGAATTCATAGGTGTTTGTAGTAAAGATGGAATGATAAATTATCAATTGTTAATGGTAAATGTGAAAGATGGTAAATCTTTGCGTCTGGGAGTCTTATCAAGATTTTATTTAGGTGTTAGTTGGTCGTTGTCAGTTGATTTTTTGTCCATTCCTCTAACCTATAGCCCTCTAGCCCTCTAGCCCTCTTGCCTCTAGTCTCTAGCCTTCTTCTCCTCTTTTCCTCTTTTCCAAACCATTACGAAGGAAAGGCCTCCCTCCAGGCTAACATACCTCCTAGTAGATTTCTAACTTTTGTAAAACCGGCCTGTTCAAACAATTGTTTTGCAATGCCACTTCGGTTGCCACTCCGACAATACAAAATGATCTCATTATTTTTTTGATCTGCCAGGTTTTCAATTTTTGCTGCCAGCTCACTTCGGAGTGGAGCCAATTCTCCGCCAATATTAAATTCATTGTGTTCAAACAGTTCACGAACATCGATGAGTATAAAATCTTCTTTTTGTTCTAGTTTTTTTCTAAGATCTTGAACAGTGATATCTTCCATAATTGATTAATTGCAGTTTTCTGGTTTTTGTTGTACAATGGTTATTTTAAATGAACTGCCCAATTCAATAGTTTGTCCATCCTGAGCTTCAGGAATTTGTTTGACAATGTAGGCTGTTTCAGGATCGGTTATAGCTCCTTCTTCAACAATTGTTCCTAGTTCCAATTTTGATGAGCTTAATAAAAATTTAGCTTCTGCAAGTGTCTGACATATTAAATTGGGAATGGGAACTTCGCCACCGACCTTGGTTGAAATAACAAATTCAAGCGTGTCACCTTTTGCAATAGTTACATTAGTTTTCCTTTCAGAACCATTAATTAAAAGTTGATTGTGGTAATAAACTTCTAAAATATGATTTTCTGGACCCGGATCAAATTTTACCCCTTTGATTTTAGAATTTAATTCAAACAAATTGAATAATTCTGTCCGTTTAAATTCATACTTTTTTCCATACAATATGGGCAACAATTCTGCTTGAAAGGATTCTGCTTGATATTTAGTAAGTGTTACATAAATTTTTCGACCCCTCTTGACCTGAGATCCAGGTAAAGGGATTTGTGAAACAATCAATCCACCTGCTCTTCCTTTTATATATAATGAATCGGATACGATGATTTCGTATCCTCTAGGTTCCGCATGTTTTTTAGCATTTGCCAAAGTAACCCCAACATATTTTTGAAGGGTTAGTTTTTGTCCATGATTGGTATAGAGATTCAGAAAAAATGCCTGAATTATCCATAAAATTATAACTACAAGAAACAAACGAATCAATGTATGCAGCAACAGCTTGCTTTTAAGAAAAGCAGGAAGTTCGGAAAATTTTAACCGGGGTGTATCTTTTGACATTTATTTGATCAGGAATATAATTCAATAGCAAAGGTATAGATAATTGGAACTTTTACTCAGCTTAACTAATTTCAGAGTTAAATTGTTTGACAAATTCAAATTGATCATCTTTCGTAATATAAGTACAAATTAAATATTTTTATAATATGTTTTATCTTTACCCCGAAATTCAATCGTATGAGCTCAAATAAAATTCGTGTTGGAATTCTTTTTGGCGGTAAATCAGCCGAACATGAAATTTCCATTCAATCAGCAAAAAACATTTACCATGCACTGGATAAGAGTAAATACGAACCGGTTCTTATGGCAATTGATAAGAGTGGGAAGTGGGTCAGCCACAAAGACGCCATGTGGCTTTTGGATCAACAAGCAGTCCTGCCTAATTTGAATTTAACTGAACTGAGAGAAGTCGCTTTAAATCCTCAAAGTGGAGGTGTTATTTCAGGATTCGGACCTGAAGCCATCAAGCTGGATGTTGTATTTCCTATTTTGCACGGACCATTTGGAGAGGATGGAACAGTTCAGGGTCTCCTAAAACTAGCCAATATTCCGTTTGTAGGGGCTGGTGTGTTGGGTTCCGCCGTAGGGATGGATAAAGATGTAATGAAAAGGTTGTTACGGGATGCTGGGATTCCTATTGGAAATTTCATTTCGATACAGGGTATGGAAAATGCTCCCAACTTTATGGAAGTACAGACCAAGCTGGGTACACCTTTATTTATCAAACCCGCCAACCTGGGTTCATCGGTTGGTATTTCTAAAGCAAGCACGGAAAATGAATACCAGGCAGCCCTTCAATTGGCCTTTCAGTTTGATACCAAAGTGATTGTGGAAGAATTTATTCAGGCTCGTGAAATTGAATGCGCAGTTTTGGGCAATCAACACCCAATTGCTTCTATTCCTGGGGAAGTGGTGGCTCAAAAGGATTTCTATTCTTATGAAGCAAAATACCTGGATGCACAAGGGGCCCGTATCGACATACCTGCAAAGCTCGACTCGGATACCATTGCCCGTGTTCGAGATTTGGCTGTTAAGAGCTTTAAAGTATTGTGTTGTGAAGGATTGGGAAGGGTAGATTTATTTCTTACTCCGGATAATCGATTGTTAGTCAATGAGATAAATACATTGCCAGGATTTACAAAAATCAGCATGTACCCTAAAATGTGGGAATACAGCGGCATTCCATATTCTGAATTACTGGATCGTCTGATTGGTTTAGCAATCGAACGTTTTGAACGGGAATCTCAATTAAAGACAAGTTTCTAGACCGGGAGCATCCATTTCTATATTATAGTTAATTATTATATTTTGAATTCGTTTTTCCTTTTTTAAATATTTTCAAATAATTAACTGAATAATTATCAATATTTTAGAACAAAAAATGCCTGTCTTGAAGCATACTGCCTGACATTCAGTCCAAAACATCCATAAAAAAGTTTAATAAAAGTTTTGTTATTAAAATTGAAAGGACTAAACTTGCAGGGTTTAAACTCTTTTTATTCACGAAAAACTTACGCAAGTATGAAAAAACTACTTTTACTGTTCGTTCTGTTTTTAGGTCTTATGAGCACTGGTGCTCAGGCACAAGGCAAATTGTTTCTAGGTCTTGATTTAGGATTTAACAGCAATGATGCTGGTTACAATGGAGGTCATGAAGTGAGCCAATTCAATTTAGGTCCATCTTTAGGATATTGGTTAAATGATAACAGCGCAATCGTCGTTGGTATCAATTTCAGCAGCCATGATAACAAAACGGATGACATCAAAGATACCGGTTTTGGTATTGGTGCAGAATTCCGCTATGGCTGGCATTTTGGAGACAATGTGTATGTTTACTTAGCTCCTGGTGTTAGTTTCGCTTCTTACAAAACTGAAGCAAATAACACAGATACAAAATGGACTCAGTTAGATCTTGGTATTAGCCCAGGTGTATCTTACATGTTAGCTGACAAATGGTCAATCAATGCTTATTTTGGTGGTTTGGGATATTCTTCTCAAAAACCAGATGGTGGAGATGCTGCCAATTCTTTCGGACTTAATCTTGATATGAGCTCTTTAGGTTTCGGCCTTTGGTATCATTTCTAGGACTTAATTAAAGAAATAAAAAAGCCTTTCAGTTTCCTGAAGGGCTTTTTTATTTATTATAGGTTGCATGCACATTAGTTAAGTAAATGCAGAAGAAAAAATTAAATGACTCAGCTATAACTTCCTAATTAAATGAGAATAAAGAGTATCCAAAAGAAATCCCACCATTTTTAATCGCTTTGTTGTTGATTGTTTATACAGCATTCTACAAACTAATCAATTATAAGCTAACATTCCAAACAAAACTTTCTATTCATTCAAACTAGTTCGTATACTCCCTAATTCGTAATTGACTTTCCAAAATCCTTAATTAATGTTTAATTCTTAATTGATTAAGTTCTTTCCAATACCATTTACCAAAAACAAAAACTAAAAGAGGAAAAACAATAAAAGAAAGTTTGTTGTAGTTCCAGGCAATTGCAAAATTTAGATGCAGGAGATGCATCATAGCGCGGGTCATACCACAACCATAACATGAATAACCCGAGAGACGGGTAAAAAGACAAACCGGTGTACCGGTATCAAAAAAATCGGCAGGCATCAGCAACAAGGTAATTATTAGAATGCTGAAACCTGCCAATTTTAACGTACTGATGAAGTACGAATTTTTATTCAAAATTTACAATTATAGCGTTTCAGTATAATTGCCATTTTTTGGTTTAAGATCCCCTGTAATGATACGGATCAAATCGATCAAAGCCCAGATTCCGCATCCTCCAGCAGTTAACAATTGAATGATTCCAATGGTAGTATAACCCAAATAAAATCTGTGAATACCCAATCCACCAACAAAAACGCATAATAACAAAGCAATCAATTGACTTTTTCCTCCGCCGGCTGGTTGGTCATCCAAATCCGCATTGCTAAGTTGAGCTTGTTGTTGGTCTAATTTTTTTAATTGCTTTTCAACAACTTTTTTTGCAACATATAATTTGGCCTTGTCTTTCAGGCTTAATTTTTTATGAACTTGAGCGTTTTCAGTTGCAGGATTTTCTGCAGATTTAGCTTTAGTAATTGCATGAGAAAATTCAGGAAGTACAAGTTCATTTGTCGCAGAAGCTGTAAGACCTGAGATGGAAGGAGTTATTTTGTCAATACCTTCTACAGCAATTGCCTCGTTGTAAAAACCTTGAATTGCATTGTTTTTAGCAACATTGCGGGTACTTGGTTTGTGCTTGGAATGTGATTTGTGTGATTTGAGAAAATCAAAACTAATGTCAAAGTTTCTTTTTTCTTTAAAACTCGGGCAGGTCAAATCACGGGATTTACTGCAAGAGCCAAAAACAAGTACAAAACCAATGAGAAGTAAATAATAGAATTTTGCTTCCATAATAAAAGTTTTAAGTTAATAAAATTCAATCCTCAAATATAGTTTTTATTTTTACTTTTTAAAGCAGCTGGAGTCTTATTTAAAATTGTAATGATGAAGTTTTCTCTTGCTTTAGCTATTTGTTGTTTTCTTTTTATTAAAACCACTGGGTTTTCTCAAAATCTTTATTTTCCACCTGTCAACGGAGATCGTTGGGAAACCATTCAACCCGAATCACTGGGATGGTGCACAGACAGTATCAATTCCTTGTATGATTATTTGGATGCAGAAGAATCGAAGGCTTTTATACTTTTAAAGGATGGTAAGATTGTATTAGAAAAATACTTTGATCAGTTTACCAAAGATTCACTTTGGTATTGGGCATCAGCAGGGAAAACACTTACGGCATTTTTAACAGGTATAGCTCAATCAGAAGCAAGCTTGAACTTGTCAGATCCTGCTTCTGATTATTTGGGAAAAGCTTGGACTAGCTGCAGTTTAGCACAAGAACAACAAATTACCATCCGCAATTTATTGACAATGACCAGCGGATTGGATGATGGAGTTCCAGATAACCATTGCACAAAACCAAGCTGCCTGACTTTTAAAGCCGATCCGGGCACCCGTTGGGCCTATCACAACGCGCCTTATACACTTATTCGCGATGTATTGGAAAAAGCAAGTGGAATGAATGAAAATCAGTTCATTCAATCCAGATTAAAATCTAAAACCGGAATGAATGGTTTATGGCTTACCAGTGGTTATGACAATGTTTATTTTAGCAATGCACGGAGCATGGCTCGATTTGGATTGCTCATTTTAAATAAGGGTTTTTGGGATACAAATGATCTGTTACACGATCCGGTTTATTTTGGCGAAATGGTACATCCATCCCAAACAATAAATAAATCGTACGGATACCTCTGGTGGTTAAATGGACAAGCCTCATTTATGTTGCCGGGATTGCAATTGGTTTTTCCAGGTTCCTATTGTCCGGAAGCACCCAAGGATATGTTTGCAGCTATTGGAAAAAACGGACAAATACTCTGTGTAGTACCCAGTCAAAATCTAGTTGTATTGCGCATGGGGGAAGCTGGTGGAGCTGGTAATGACGATGTTCCCATTGTTCTATGCAACCAGATGTGGTCCAGAATCAATCGATTAAATTGCCAACCCCTTGCACTAGACGATATCCGGTCAGACCCCTTTGCAGTGTATCCAAATCCGGCAAGTCATCTTCTCAGCATTTCAAACATTAATAAAATTAATATACATAAAATATTTATATATAACTACTTAGGTGAAAATATGCCAATTATATGGAAGGGCAACCAATTAGAGATTGGACCTTATCAAGCAGGAGTATATTGGATTTCTTTACCAACTAAGGACCAATGCAAGGTTCAAAAATTCATTAAAGTAAATTGATTTCGCCAAACCATGGTATTATAATAAAACATTGGGTGATAAGACCTTAATCAGTGTAAGTGAAAATAGACATTCGCTGCTCTCAAATAGGGTGATTAAAAAAATAATTTAGCTAATCGCAAATAAATCAATTAATTACATGTTATACATAATTATATATAAATATTAAATGGATTTGTATGATGGAAAATGCGGCAATACCTGGAACGAAAGCTTCAAAAAAATTAGTTAATAGCCTAATAATCTGTGGAATCTGTGTAAATTTGCATTCCATTTTTGAAAACGTTCTTTTATGGGTGCGTTAAGAGAATATATTATCCCCTTGAGAAGCCTTCAAAGCGGAACTCACCAATATAATTGGTCGGTTGGTTCCGAGTTTTTAAAACAATTTGAAGGAAGTATCATTACGGATGGACATTTTAACGTACATATGCAACTTGATAATAGAGACGATGTTTCAGTTATTGTGTTGCATTTTACAGGTGGATATGCATCAAATTGTGATCGTTGTCTTGCAGAAATCGAAATTCCAATTGATAAATCTTTTACGATTTATGTAAAAAATGGGACGGAAGATTCTGAAGATCCGGAACTGATATTCCTTCATCCCGAAGATCATGAATTAAACATGGCGCCTATTGTTTACGATTATTTGATTCTGTCTCTTCCCTTGATACAAGCCTTGGATTGCGAAAAAATGGAAAATCCACCTTGTAACAAAGATGTACTCGACAGAATTCAACATGAAGAAGGACTGCATTCTGATAATTCAGTTTGGGAAGACCTTAAAAAATTAAATACTAATTGATTAAAAATATCGGATTATGCCAAATCCAAAATGGAGACACTCCAAACAACGTAAAAGAAAGAGAAGAACGCATTATAAAGCGGAAACTCCTCAATTAACTACCTGTAAAACTACGGGAGCTACTCATATCATGCATCACGCACATTGGTATGATGGGGCATTGTATTATAAAGGCAATGTGGTTATTCAGGGAGCAGCCAAAGAATCAGCAGAAGCCTAATCCCTTTAAAAAATTAATTAAAAAAGCTCCCATTCAATGATGCGGAGCTTTTTGTGTTTTACAATCAACCGATACTTATGAAAAAAGTAATTTTTACAGAAAACGCACCAAAACCGATTGGCCCTTACAGTCAGGCCATTTTGGCAGGACAAACACTTTATGTTTCGGGTCAGATCGCCTTAGATCCGACAAGTGGCGAGCTTCAAATGCGAACCATTGAAGAAGAAACTCATCGTGTACTGGATAACATTCAGGCTATTTTAATAGCAGCAGGAATGGATTTTAATCATGTTGTAAAGTGCAGCGTTTTTGTAAAAGACATCAAGCAGTTTAGCGCAATCAATGCAGTCTATGCAACCTATTTTCCAAAAGCAGATCCTCCGGCACGAGAATTGGTTGAAGTTTCAAATTTGCCACGCTTGGTGAATGTAGAAATTTCTTGTATTGCTTCTTTATAATCCATTTATATCATGTCAGATTCTAAAAAAATTATTCTAAGCGGTATTCAACCAACAGGTAAACTTCATTTAGGCAGGTATTTTGGTGCAATTGAAAATTGGGTGCGTTTACAACAGGAGTACGATTGCATCTATTGCATCGTAGATTACCATGCCATTACCATGCCTTACAATCCGGTGAAACTCAAAGAAAATGTATGGGATCTGGCTACCAATTTATTGGCATGTGGGATTTTGCCTGAAAACCTTTTCATCCAATCCATGGTACCTGAACATGCGGAATTAGCCTGGATACTTGGTTGCAGTTGCAGTTATGGTGAACTCAGCCGCATGACTCAATTTAAAGACAAATCATCACAGGTTAAGGAAAAAGCAAAGGATGAATTTATTTCTGCCGGATTATTTACCTATCCGGTTTTGCAAGCTGCCGATATCTTAATTTATAGAGCAAATTACGTTCCTGTTGGAAAAGATCAGGATCAACATCTTGAATTAACCAGAAACATAGCCGACCGATTCAACACAGTCTGTGGTAAAGAATATTTTAAATTACCGGAACCTCTTTATACAGAAGTATCCAAAGTTCTTTCAACAGCAGATCCTTCACGAAAAATGAGTGCCAGTGCAGGAGACAAACATTACATTGATGTGTTTGGTCCGGAGGAAACAATTCGCAAACAAATCCGATCAGCAGTAACCGATACCGGTGAAACAAAATCAGGTGAAATGAGTCCTGGTGTCAGTAATTTATTCAGTCTCCTCAAAGCAAGTAAATCCCCAGACTATAATGCACTGCTCAAGCGGTATGAAGAAAATACCTTGCAGTATAGTGAATTAAAAGAAGCAGTTGCTGATTCGGTAATAAAATTGGTGTTGCCTTTGCAAGAGCGAAAAAAAGAACTTTTGGAGGATCGTAAAGCGATTAAAGATTCATTAAAACAATCAGTAGGTAGAATTCGTGCACGCGCCGCAGAAACAGTTCGGGAAGTAAAAATGCTGACTGGATTGAGCAATTAATACGGCTTGAATTTAATTTTAATAGCTCCTTTCTATTAATACATTGAACACTTATTTATGAAAATATTTTGCATTGGTAGAAATTATTCAGACCACGCTAAAGAATTAAACAATCCTGTGCCACAAGAACCGGTTGTGTTTATGAAACCGGTAACCGCACTATTGCAAAACAACAAAGCTTTTTACTACCCAAATTTCACAAAAGACCTTCATCACGAAATTGAATTGGTTTATAAAATAGGAAAAAAGGGAAGAAGCATTCCTGAAAATCTTGCACTAAATTATATTTCTGAAATAACAGTTGGAATTGATTTTACAGCAAGAGACCTCCAACAAAAATGTAAGGAAAAAGGTTTGCCTTGGGAAATTGCAAAGGCTTTTGATCATTCTGCAGTTGTCGGCAAATGGATTCCAATCCATGAACTTGATCTTGACAATCTTAAGTTTAGCCTTTCAAAGAATGAAGTTACCGTTCAAAACGGAACAAGTAGTGAAATGATATTTCCAATTCAAAAAATCATTAGCTACCTCTCACAATATTTTACACTCAGCCTGGGAGATCTTATTTATTCTGGAACACCCGCTGGAGTTGGTCCAGTCCAAATCGGCGATCAATTAAAAGGCTTTCTAAACAATGTGGAATTGTTCCAAACAGAAATTAAATAATATGGTCCGTAGTCTTTAACGAAGAAGTCTTTAGAAAATACTACAATACTACAAATCTGCAATCCTATTAATCTAAAAATCCTAAGAATCCTGGATCAGACAAAAGGAGGGCAATCTAAATCGAAGAAGACTATCAACTCCCAACTATCAACTCCCAACTATCAACTCCCAACTATCAACTATACTCCTATTTCTTTATCCCACTCAATATTTTCAAATCGTTGTTTGCCTTTTCATCTTTTGGATCTAAACTCAATACCAGATTGTAATAATTTTTTGCCATCTCGTATTCAGAAATTTGAACATTGTATACAGCCAGATAGGTATAGGCAAAGATCAACTTTGTTTTATTTTTTACAGGATCTGCAGAAGCGAGTTCTATGTATTTTTCATAATAAGGTTTGGCTAGATACTTTTTTTGTGTAGTTGATGTATCAATCAAATCATTGATTTGTGCTCTGGTTAACCAACCGAAATCATATTTAGGACTCATGCTCAGTACCATTGCGTAGGTACTATCCGCATTCAAGAGTTTGTTTTGATTTTTTTGTGTAAGTCCTAAATAAACCAATTCACTGACAGTCAATGGTGCTTGTTTTGCTTTTTCAAGATACCAGGCTTCCGCTTTGTCAAATTTCTTTGCATCGTAAAAAGCTTTTGCCAATAATCCTGTAATTTCAAATTTGCGTTCTGGTTGAAGCTCTATTAACTTGTTGTAAAACAACTCAGCTGTATCCATTAAATTCAATTTTGCTGCAGCTTTAGCTGCAAATTCATAATCGGACGGATACGATTTGCGCTCAATTGGATCTTTGCTAAGGTCATCAAAAAGCAAATAACTTTGAGTTAAAGAATTTTTCGAATCATTTATTTCGAAATAAGACCATGCTAACCAACGATGGATGGTATATTGTTCAGGATTGCTTGCAATCAATTTAGTACCTTCTTCAATAGCCCGATTGTAATCTTTCGCAGTGTAACATAAAAATTTTACCAAACGAACTTTTGCATCGACATCAGAACCTGATAAGGCAACATATTTTTCAAGAATTGGGACTACTTTATCAAATTTTCGGGTTCTGATATACAACTCATATAGATCTTTATAGGCCAAAGCATAATCAGCTTTTAATTTAATTGCGTTTTCCAGTCTTTGGGTTGCCAAATCTACTTGTTGGCCTGAAGCCCAAATTCTTGCCATTTTTACATAAATCTCAGGGTCATTTACATCTTTCTCAATGGCTGTTTCATAGGAGGTCATTGCATTACCAAGATCGCCTTTGGATTGGTAAGCATCGCCCAAATAAATCCAATATTTAGATTGTTTAGGATTCAAATCTCTGGCCAGACTCAAATATTTAAGGGCAGTTTCCGCATTGGGTTTGGTGTTGTATAAGTAAGCAGCACCCACCAAAGCTTGAATTTGATGATTTTTTGAATTTCCTTTTAATGCAGTTTCAAAGTGTTTTTTTGCAGCCTCAGCTTTGTTTTCCTCAATATCCAGGCGTCCCAATCCAATGTGGCACTGATCGCATTTCGAACTGATGTTTAAACCCTTATCATAGGCTTTCCGGGCATCAGCTTTTTTATCAAGATTGTAATAAACCTCACCTATGTAATAATAATAAAGTGGATTTTTTGGGTCAGCAACTGCTAATTTATTAAAAGTTGTCAAAGCCGCTGTGAAATTCTCGTTTTCCAGTTGTTTGATCCCATCTTGCAGATTTTGGGCTTTTCCTACTGCAAACAGGCAAAATAGGGTAATTACAAGAGACAGACTCTTTCTCATGTTCAAGCTGATTTTTTCAAAAATGAGCGCAAAAATAAGATTTTTCATTGTTTCAGTTTTTTCTATTTTTAAGGGATGTATTTCCCTCTTATTTGGTTTGACGTTATTTTAGGTCCTATCGTTCGATTGACTTAGTTAAATTTTGATTAAGAATCTTACTCAATTACTCTAAATGGACTGGATTTTAATTCAATCCAACGATCCGTTTGGTATAAAGGCAATAATCCTGCTTTCAACAGTATTTTTTGGCCTATTTCTCCAGTTACAAACGAAGCGAATCCAATACCAAGGTCTGATTTTCCAGAAACACTGATAAAATACAAGGTCCGTGTTAAGGGGTATTTTTGATCCTGGAAAAGATATTGGTCGGGTAATAAATAGCCCATTTGTAATGAATCCATTGGTCTGCTAATAGCTAAACGTTTTAAACCTTTAAGTCGCTGCTGTTGCATCCGGTCATCGGAATCACAAAATTCTGACCAATCCACTACGGCAATGATACCAGGATCCTGGGAAACATAATTAAATAGGGTTTCTTTATCTTTCAAAGTGTAAACCTGCTTGCCAAAGCTGTCAAGATTAAATTTTTGAAGTAAATAACTTGCAATTCCTGACCCGATGTCCTCAATAACGATTGAATGAAACGAGCTATTTTTGACAGGTATTCCTTTGCAAATTGCAGCGAAGGATTCATAAAGTATGCCGCTATCTTTTACATTTTTATTTGTTAACAATGCAATGGCTCCCACAGCAAATGGAAAAAGTCGGGGATTCACCTGATTCTTTACAAAGTATTTGGTTTCGCTTTCTGAAAGAGGACGGCAAGATATAGCGGTAGACATACTGTCTGTTCCAAGTTTTTTAAAAATTTCTGTTTCATTGAAATAATTTATATCCAGATGGGCGTATTTATAATTTAATTCAAATATTTCTTCCTCCTGACTTATGATGTATTTTAAATTCTGATCGCATAACAGTCGTTCAGAACCTATCGTAGGTTGACTGATTCTATATCCTTGTTGCTTACACGCAGTCAAGAACAAACAACAAATTAGTAAATACATTAAACGGTTAATCATAGTTTAAACATTATTTTAAAAATACTTCTAATCCACCACCATCCGGAGTTGAATTTGAAAATCGGACACGATCAAAACCGTTAAGTAATTTTTCAACTTCAGCTTTCAAAATTCCCTGCCCTTTGCCATGTATTATTTGAATATAATTTACCCGTCTCTGTAAATTAAATTCAATAAATTCTTTACATTTTTGAATTTGAAATTCAAGAATGTTTTCATGTGGATTTATTCGAAACCGATCTGGAGCAAGTACATTGTAATGTAAATCTATAACGTGGCTTATTAATTTTTGTTTTTGCAATGTTTGAAATCCCTTTACCGGCTCAGGTTCTATATCTACTTGTTCTATGACAGGTTCGGGTTCTGTGTACAATTCAAGATCTTCGATCAGCACCTGAATGAGTTCGCCGTTATAATCTACCTTTGCATTTCCCATATTATCTTCCCCAGCAAATTTTCCAATAAGATCCTGTGAAATAATTCGGACTGAATCTCCTATCCAAAAATCTTTTAAATTCATTTAATGGGTGTTTTAGTAAAGTTCATCTGGTTAAGCTGTGTCTAATATAAATCTTTCTTCAAACTGTTGGTTTATGAATAATTTTGTTTCTGATTGCGAATTAAAGCACTAAAATAATAGGAATGATTCAAAGGCCTTAATTGTTTAGTAAATCAGAACCCTTATTTTGACTTAAGACCTAGAAACCCATAGCATTCTCTGGCTCCTGGCTGTTAATTTACGTTGAATCAAAAAATGAAAGTTAAATTTCTGCATTTTTGCATGATTATCCCTTATTTATAGCATCATTGCTTTATTTTTGTGAGTTTCATAATGAATAATACATGCGTAATTTATTGTATTTATTAATTGGCTTATTTGTTTTTCAGCAACAAGCAATAGCCGATCAATACTTTAATGTTTTTTCACCGGATAAAAAACTGCAATTAAATTTTTATTTATCAAGAGATGGCATTCCTTACTATTCTTTAAATATGGATAATGCTAGCATCTTAAAAAGAGGTCGCTTGGGACTTCAAATTGCATCTGGTGATTCTTTTGATCAGGATTTTGAATTGGACCGAATTGATACGATTTCCAAATCAGAACCGTGGAGTCCGATTTGGGGAGAGGAAAAACACATTGCTTCCGATTACATTCAAATGTTGGTGAGTTTGCGTCAGGCTAAATTTCAAAATCGCTTATTTCAGATAGAATTTAGATTGTTTAACAACGGAATGGGATTTCGTTATCTCTTTTCTGATACTACCGTATTGACTAACTTTATTATTTGCGACGAATTAACCAGCTTTCCATTGAGTGCTGACCACAAAGCATTTTGGATCCCCGGTGATTATGATACCAATGAATTTGTTTACAGTTATACAAAACTCAGTGACATACACAGTTTGAAAGAAAGAAAGGAGAATGACATTTCATTTAAATCTCCTATCAGCGACAGTACAGTCCAAACTCCGTTTACCATGAAAACAAAAGCTTCCAATTTTATCAGTATTCATGAAGCCGGACTCGTGAATTATCCTGCAATGAATCTGGATGTAAATCGCACTGATTTTAGTTTAAAGTGTAATTTGGTTCCGGATCCACATGGCAATAAAGCGTATTTGCATAGTGGAGATCGAAGTCCATGGAGAGTTGTTTTAGTAGCTCGCAAAGCAGGTGAATTATTAACCAATCGCGTCGTATTAAATCTAAATGAAGATTCAAAACTCAAGCATACAGATTATATTAAACCGGGAAAATTTGTAGGAGTTTGGTGGGAGATGCATATTGGAAAAAGCACCTGGGCGTATTCAAAAAAAGTAAATTGGAATCATGATTCCGATATTACCAATCCATCCGGAAAACATGGAGCAACCACCGAAAATGTAAAACGCTACATAGATTTTGCATCAAAAAATAAGTTGGATTATGTATTGGTTGAGGGATGGAATCGAGGATGGGAAAATTGGTATGGTTCTGGTTTAGAACGTATATTTAGTTTTACAAAGTCCTATCCTGATTTTGATATGCAAGGGATCAGTGATTATGCAAAATCGCGAAATGTAAAATTAATCATGCACCATGAAACCTCTGCAGCTGTCACTGATTATGAATGGCAAATGGATACAGCATTTAAATTGATAGCTCAATTCAATTATGGAGCCATTAAATCAGGTTATGTAGGTAAAATTATTCCAAGGGGAGAGCATCACGATGGACAATGGATGATCAATCATTACAATCGTGTATTAGAAAAAGCAGCTGCATCCAATTTGATGATCGATGTACATGAACCCGTTCGACCTACAGGTTTGCATCGAACTTATCCTAATTTTATGGCTTGCGAAGCGGCCAGAGGCAATGAGTTTAATGCCTGGAGTCTTGGGAATCCACCCGACCATGAAACCATCTTACCATTTACCAGATTGTTGGGAGGCCCTATGGATTATACTCCTGGAATTTTTCAAATTAAAATGAATGCCTACGATCCAAAGAAATCTGAACAGGTTCATACCACTTTATGCAAACAACTAGCCCTTTACGTAACGATGTACAGTCCATTGCAAATGGCAGCTGATTTAATTGAAAATTATGAACAAAGGATGGATGCATTTCAATTCATAAAAGACGTACCGACCAATTGGGACACAAGCATTGTATTGGATGCTGAACCAGGTGATTTTTTATACATGGCACGCAAAGAACGAGATCAGGCAAATTGGTTTGTAGGCGCCATAACTGATGAAAAGCCACGGGAATTTTTATTGAATTTAAATTTTTTAGATCCTGAAAAAAAATATCAAGCTACTTTCTACAGAGATGCAGATAAAGCCGATTGGAAATACAATCCAATGGAATATGAAATTGATCAAAAGAAAGTAAAATCAGGAGACAAGATGAAAATTAAATTAGCTCCCGGTGGTGGTTGCGCAATAAGTATATTAGAAATTAAGAATTAAAAATTAAGAATTTTATAGGTATTGCATTTGTTGTTTTATACTGAATTTCTAATTCATTCTGTAAATTTAGTAAAACAAAATTCGTAATTGAATTTACTCTTTCACAAATCGAATATTTTCAAAAGGTAAAAAATAATTGGGGAGACAATGCAACTCATCCCCATCAATTTCTAAATCAATTCCTTTAAAACTTACCTGGACTAAACTTGGATTTAATTCAACTTCAAAAATTGTATTTTTATTATCAGCATCCTTTATTTTAGTAAAGATATCTGGGTACAAAGTATGTTGCAAAAAAATGCTATCTATGGCCGGATTATTGATTTCAATTAATCCGGATTTATCTGAAAAGTAATCAGTTTGTTCCTTTCCGATAAAACACGCTGCGCGAACATGTTGAAGCAAATATGGGTTAGGTGCAATTACTTGAATGCGGTAATTTTTGGAATTTTGTGTTTGACTTTTAATCGTAAAATCTTTTCCCGCTTCTTTAGTGCTTTTCAGTACGATTTTAGTGCCTTCTACTGTATACGTTCCTTCTGCATTGCGATCTACAGCGCCATAGGCATAATAGAAACGAAAACTGCCTTCTTGATTAAATTCAAACGCTGCCGCCATGTCGTGAATGCCACGAAGCGAATATACTCCTGATAATTTTTTTTGTGAATGAAGATTGCTATTCATAATAATTAATATTAAAAGTAAATTGAGCCAGTAAATTTTGAAAAAGTACATAATTAAAAATGGTTTATTTTTTCAAATAAATTTCGATTTCTGGACCTGATTCATACTTGTTCAAGTTAACTGTTACAGAGTCTTCTAAATAAGAAATAGGATTATAACAAGGAAATCGATCAAAAGCTAATAATCCGTGTTTTTGATGTTCTTGTGAAATATGAATTTTTGAAATTCGTTTGTTAGCACTTGTACCGACAACTTGCCATTCCATGTCTATTAATTCTGAACAAGTAAATAGTGAATCACAATATATATATTGAGTGTCTCTTCCTATTTGATAGAAAAAACAAGTTCTGTTTTTAATCCTTACGGAATCTTTAAGAAGGGTAAAGTTTGAACCAGATTTATATGTTTTGAAAATTATGCTGTCCATTTCTGAATTTGTAAAATTGATTAAAACCAAAGCAAATCTTGGATTGTGGCAATCTTCATGAAAACAGGAACTTTCAATTAAGCTTATCAGCGCAAATAAAAGCATGTATTTTCGCATGCAACCTGATTAAATATCTAAATGCTTTTGTTTAGGTTCCTTTTTTGATTTTAACACACACTACTTTAAATTCAGGACATTTTGCAATGCTATCGCTTACATCTGAAGTAACAATGTTTACAAACAGTTCAGGAAAATGAAATGTAGTACTAATGACACCTTGCTTTACTTCATCAGTCAAATGTGCTTTTATTGTTATTTTACCACGTGCAGATTCAATAAGCACAGGGTCGTGTTCATTTATTTGATACATAGCCGCATCCTGAGGATGAATTAAAACCAAATCTTCCTGTATAATTTCCACATTCCCAGTTCGTCTGGTCATAGTTCCCGCATTGTAATGTTCCAAAACCCGATTGGTGGTAAGAATTAATGGATACTCATCCATGTTTTCAATAATTTCAGGGGATTCTACATATTCCTTAAATTCAAATTTACCTTTCCCTCTTTTAAAAGAGTCTATATGCAATATTTTAGTATCCGTGCCGTCGGGCATTACAGGCCATTGCTTGCCATTTTCTCCCAATTCATCCCATTTTACACCTGCGAAAAAAGGTACTATTTGAGAAATTTCTTCCAACAAGGGTTTAGCAGCGTAATCTGCTTGTTTATAACCCATGCGATTCATAAGATCAACAATTATTTGTCCATCCACTTTGGCTTCTCCTATTGGTTTTACAACTTGTTGTACTTTTTGAATTCTGCGCTCTCCATTTGTAAAAGTTCCTTCTTTTTCTAAAAACGAAGCACCTGGTAAAACTACATGCGCCAATTTTGCAGTTTCGGTCATAAATATTTCCTGAACAATTAATAAATCCAAGGATTTGATCGCTGCAACAACTTTATTTGTATTTGGGTCTGATTGAACCAAGTCATCTCCCATAATCCAAAGCGCTTTAAATTCACCTGCTAATGCAGCATTGTACATTTCTGGAATTTTTAAACCAATTTCAGAAGGGACAGGAGCACCATAAAATTTACTGAATCGTTCCTGGATATCGGGTTGAGTTAAATCAAAATAACCTGCTGACTGATAGGGTTGAACACCCATATCTGCCATTCCCTGAACATTATTTTGACCACGCAATGGATTTACTCCGCAACCTGGTTTGCCAACATTTCCGGTAATCATTGCCAAATCTGCAATTAACATAACCGTATAAGTGCCTTGATAATGTTCGGTAACTCCCAATCCATGAAATGCCATTGCAAGTGGGGCTGTTGCATACGCAATTGCTGCAGATCGCGCTTGTTCACGAGGCACTCCGGAAACAGCCTCCAATTCGTCAATGGGGAGTTTTAATATGTTCTCTTTAAAATCTTCAAATCCTTCTGTGCGCGTGTCGATAAAATTTTTATCAATTAAATTTTCTTTTACGATGTAATACAACATCATATTTAAAACTGCAACATTTGTGCCCGGCCGAAGTTGCAAATGATGAGTGGCATATTTTGCAATTTCGGTACGTCGGGGATCAATTACAATGGTTGTTTTACCTTTCATTGCATGTTGCCGTAATTTGGATCCAGTTACAGGATGTCCTTCGGTGGGATTCGCTCCAATGATTAGTATTGCTGAGGTCAGTTTTAAATCTTCAATTGAATTCGTTGCAGCTCCTGTACCAAAAGTACGTTGCATACCCAGGGCTGTTGGTGAATGACATACACGGGCACAACCATCAATATTGTTGGTACCAATTACTGCACGAATAAATTTTTGCATTAAATAATTTTCTTCATTCGTACAACGAGCTGAAGAAACGCCGCCAATTGCATTGGGTCCGTATTGGGATTTAATTTCTTTAAATTTATGAACGATGAAATCATAGGCTTCATCCCAACTTACACGTTCCAGTTCACCATTTTTTCGAATCATTGGATACTGCAAGCGTTCCGGATGATTGTAAAAACGAAATGCGTAGCGACCTTTTAAGCATGTATGTCCACCATTTACTTCAGCATTGTAAGGTGCTTGGATACTTAATATTTTTCCTGACTTTACACTGACTTCCAAATTACAACCTACTCCGCAATATGTACAGATTGTGCGCACTTTGTCTTGTCCTACCAAGGCTTTTGATTGAAATACATCTGAAATTGCAGACGTCGGACAAGCCTGAGAACATGCACCACAGCTAACACAATCAGATTCCATGAAGGACTGGTTCATGCCTTTTATGATCTGACTGTCAAAACCGCGACCCATTACTGACAAAACCAATTGGCCTTGTACTTCATCACAAGCGCGTACACATCGATAGCACATGATGCATTTTGAAAGGTCTGAAGTCATGTAGGGATGACTGAGATCTTTTTTGCGATCAAGGTGGGTTTTTCCATCTGGATAACGAACTTTTCGGATGCCAACTCGAGCAGCAACATCTTGTAATTCGCAATTTCCATTGACTTCACAGGTCAAACAATCCAATGGATGGTCTGTCAAGACCAATTCTAAAATATTTTTGCGAAGTTTTTGAATGGACTCGGATTCTGTGGTAATAATCATTCCTTCTTCTACCGGAGTATGGCAGGCTGCTACCACCCTGGATTGGCTTTGACCCTGCCGAGCTACCTCCACACTGCATACTCGGCATGCACCAAAAGCTTCTAAATTCGGTGCATCACAAAGGGTGGGAATGAATTTATAGTCAAAATACCTTCTGGTAAAACTGAGTATGGTCTCTCCAGGATGAATTTCAAATGATTCTCCATTAATTTGGGCAGTTTTAATAGCCGTTTGTTGAAAAAGGTCGGGAGTTAAAAATTCAGTTTTCATAGAAAAAGCATTTGATCCGAATGACAAATTTAATTAAAAATAAGGATTATTTAGCGTGGATGCTATGGTAAGAAAGCTCCGGCAATATTCTTGCCTTAAAATAATATTAAAAACCCTAAAAAGGCTTGATTGGTATAGCCTGAATCTCTGTAACTTAATTTCGCAATGGTTTGTTGTTTTCCAACATATATTGGATTCGTTCCATTGTTTTGGGTTCAGTGCACAAACTTAAAAATGCCTCGCGCTCTAAATCCAACAGGTAGTTTTCACTCACCTTTTGAGGGTAACTTAAATCTCCTCCACACAACACATTGGCTATTTTATGCGCAATTTTGACATCATGATCAGAAGCATACCCGCCAAGCTTCATGCTATTTGCTGCTGCGTATAAAGCTGCTAATCCGGACCTACCCAATACTTGAATATCCCTTCTTTGATTGGCTTGGATATAGTTTGTTGCCAACGACAATACTTTTTGCTTGGCTAGTTGAATTTGAAATCCATTGTAAATACAAATCGCATCTCTGGTTTTATTTAAATAGCCTAAATCAAATGCTTCGAATCCAGATGTTGCAACAGCTGCAGTAGCAAGAGTTTTAAATCTTTGAATTAATTGAGGAATTTGTACATCTGTTTCTTTTAATTCATCACTTAGCCTTATCGTAAATTCTTTCGTTCCACCGCCACCCGGTAATAAGCCAACGCCCATTTCTACCAGACCTATATAGGATTCAGCAGCACAAATTGCGGCATCACAATGCATCAACAATTCAACTCCCCCTCCAATTACATAACCTTGGGTTGCTGCGATTACTGGTATTGATGAATAACGACATCGCATTGAAGTTTGTTGAAATAATCTGACAGCCATATCCAGTTGATCGTATTCTTGTTGAAACGCAAGCATTCCAATCAACATTAAATTTGCACCTACGGTAAAATTTGTCGCATTGTTACCGATAACCAATCCATTCCATTTCTGACTTTCAGCAATATGAATGGATTCTTGCAGCCCTTTTAATATTCCTTCACCAATTGCATTGTATTTGCTTTTAAATTCTGCACACAACACTCCATCTCCAATATCAATTAAACGGAGTTCGTCATTTTTATAAACACATTTATCAGAATTGTAATGATTTAATTTTATTTCATGTTCTTGACCTGTTTGTCTGTTGTAGGTGCTACTGAGTGGATCTAAAACATACGAAATTTGTTCTTCGAATTTATAAAATTGATTTTTACCTGTCTCAATCATTTTTATAACCCACGCTGCAGGCTTTTGTGAAACAGCTTCTATCAATTGAATGCCTTCAGTAAATCCAATGACATCCCATGTTTCAAATGGTCCAAGTTCCCAGCCAAATCCATTCCGCATTGCTTCATCAATGGATTCAATTGAATTGGAACTTTCCGGGATTCTTTGAGATGCATATGCAAACAAGAAACCCAGTAATTTCCGGATTAATATTGCACCAGTATCTTGCAGTTTAATTAATGCTTTTAATCGTTTGGGTAAATCTTCAATTTGTTTTGCGATTTTAATGCTTTCCAAATTGCTTTTTGTGTCTAAATTATATTCATGATTTTGTAAATCAAGACTTAAAAATTTAGTTTTACCAGTGGAGTCCTTCTCATCTGTTTTTAGAAAAAAACCTTGACCTGACTTATTTCCAAACCATTTGTGGTCTATCAGAAAATTAATAAAAGTTGGCAATTGTAATTCTTGAATGATTTCGTCGTTCAGGCAATTCTTTTTTAAATCAGTTATAACAAAAATTGCGGTGTCCAATCCGACCAAATCAGTCAGTCGAAATGTTCCTGATTTAGGCCGCCCAATAGCTGTTCCTGTCAATTTATCAACATCTGAAATGCTCAATTTAAGTTCGTGTGCCAAATTGAATATTTTAGCCATGCTAACTACACCAATCCGGTTGGCAATAAATGCTGGAGTGTCATTACATAACACGGTTTTCTTTCCTAGATATGTTTTTCCAAACGCCAATAAAAATTCTGTAACATCTTTCTTAGTTGATTTTGTAGGAATGATTTCAAGTAAACGCAAATATCTTGGGGGATTGAAAAAATGCGTTCCAATAAAATGTTGTTTAAAATCTTCAGATCGACCTTCCAATAGCATATGAATTGGAATTCCGGATGTATTTGTACTTACTATTGTTCCAGGCTTGCGATGGTTTTCTATTTTAGCATATAATTGCTTTTTAATTTCAATATTTTCAATAATCACTTCCACGATCCAATCACATAATTGTAATTTAGATAAGTCGTCGTCAAAATTTCCAATTTGAATTCGACTTAAAAAGTTTTTATCATAAAGAGGTGATGGCTTGGATGCAAGACATTTGTCAAGTGCTTTTTTTGTAATTTGGTTTCGGTCCTGACTTTGATGTGTTAAGTCTAATAGCAACACATCAAATCCACATCCGGCTAAATGACAAGCAATTGCCGAACCCATTAACCCTGAACCCAACACAGCTATTTTGTTTATTCTGAACATCCGTTCATTATTTTTTACAATTTTAGGTAATATTTTATCAGAAAACAATTTTATTTAAAAACTTTCCATAAATTATGAGAATTTAATAATTTAGCAAAATGAAGAAATTTTGGAAAAATATAGTCAGAAAGTATAATTTTTTAGGTATAGAGAAAGAGCAAAGAACAGCATCCACACGTGATCGTTATGAACTTGCAAAATATTTGATAGAATTGCGTATTACCGCAATCAGTTATTTTAGGGATTTTTGTTTGATTTTATTAGGGATTTTCTCCGCTGCATTTGGTGTTAAAGGTTTTTTGTTGACCAACAAATTGATAGATGGAGGTGCAACTGGAATTTCTCTTTTGACAAATGCTGTTACCGGAGTTCCCCTTTGGATTATGTTGATTCTTATCAATATTCCATTTATTTTACTTGGTTCAAAAATTGTAGGGAGGGAATTTGCTATTAAGACATCAATGGCTATTTCTGTTTTCGCATTGGTTATTGCGACAGTTGAATTTCCAAATGTTACAGATGATAAATTATTAGTAGCAATTTTTGGTGGTTTTTTTCTTGGTGCTGGAATTGGACTTTCCGTTAGAGGAGGTGCAGTAATAGATGGAACAGAAGTGTTGGCAATTTATTTGAGTCGAAAATTTGGGACAACAATTGGAGACATCATTGGTATCATTAATATTTCTATTTTTTGCGTTGCTGCTTATTTCTTATCTATTGAAATTGCATTGTATTCAATGATCACATACCTTTCTGCATCTAAGACCCTTGATTTTGTTGTCGAGGGAATTGAAGAGTATATGGGAGTCACTATTGTTTCATCTCACAGTGAGGATATTGCTAAAATGATTATATCAGATATGGAGCGTGGTGTAACTGTGTACAGTGGAAAGCGTGGATATGGTAAAAAGGGAGAAACTAAAGATACCAATATTATATATTCGGTTATAACACGTCTTGAACTGAATAAGTTAAATACAGAAATAAAAAAAATTGACCCCAATGCTTTTGTCGTAATCAACAGCGTGAAAGATACTCATGGAGGTATGATTAAAAAAAGGAGATTAAAGCATGAAGAAATAATATAAGAATTTGATGTCTAGGCAAGAGTCTATTAAAAAAGTTTAATTAACTTTGGCCTTGTAAATTAACATGCTTTTTATTTTTCCATTCAATTTCTCCTATTTAGTTCAATGCCCTATAGGATGTTATCAAAAATCCAATCATACAAAATACCTTTTGCTGTAAAGCTGATACTTAAGATACTTATTTCGATATTGATTATTTTCATTATTGTAAAAAATGTTGACATAACTAAAATGTTAGCATTGGTTTTACATTCAAATTATATTTTTATAGCCATTGCCTGTTTTTTATTTATTTTGTCTAAAATAATTTCAGCGGTTCGTTTTAAAATATTTTTACAAATAGAATCTATACAATTGAATACTCTGGAAAATCTTAAATTGTATTGGTTGGGCATGTATTATAATTTATTGCTGCCAGGTGGTATCAGCGGAGATGCATATAAAATTAAAGTACTTTTTCAGAATTTTAACAAGGACTTGAAAGTTCTGGTAAAATTAACTTTGCTGGATCGTTTTTCAGGGCTTTGGGCGTTAGGTCAAATTGCTCTCGGTTTTTTGCTCTTGTTGAATCCGTTCGATAGTTATTATTGGTTCATAGTACTTTTGTTACTTGCAAGTTTTGCACTACCATGGTATTTAAATTTGTATTTTAGATGGATTAACTCTAGATACTATGGCAAACTCAATTTAATTTCATTGGGAGTACAATTGTTACAAACTGGAAGTGCAGTCTGTTTAATTGTTTCTATGGGTCAGCAATCGTATTGGATTTCATATAGTTTTTTGTTTTTAATTTCTTCTGTGGCTGCTATGATGCCATTTACTTTTGGAGGAGCTGGTGCAAGAGAGTTAACATTTCTGTACGGAAGCCAATTCCTTCAAACGGAGCTTGAAAAAGCAGTTGCAATTGGTTTTTTATTTTATTTAATCTCCACTTTTGTATCTTTTTTCGGAATTCTTTATAGTTTTAAGCCAATCAAATTTAGTAATATAAACAAATGAACATTCTTGTTACAGGTGCCATCGGATTTATTGGTTCGCATTTATGTGAGCAGCTTCTCAGCCTTTCTCATAAAGTAATCGGTTTGGATAATTTAGACCCATTTTATGAAGTCCAAAAAAAACAAGAAAATTTAAAAATTCTAGAAGGCAATAATGGATTTCGGTTTATTTATGGAGATATTAGAAATTCATTTTTAGTTAATGAAATCCTTGCTTCAAATCAAATAGAACTTGTAATACATTTAGCAGCTAAAGCGGGCGTTCGACCTTCCATTTCCAATGTATCTGATTACATGGATGTAAATTTAAATGGATTGGTAACTTTATTGGAAGCTTCCCGAAATTGCAATGTGAGGCGCTTTATATTTATTTCCTCTTCTTCTGTTTACGGCAATCAAAAAAAATTGCCTTTTTCTGAATCCGACGATGTGAGTTTTCCAATTTCACCTTATGCCGCAACTAAAAAAAGCGGAGAATTGCTTTGTTATACCTACCACCATTTATATAATATTGAATCAGCTTGTTTGCGTTTATTTACGGTATACGGCCCTCGCCAAAGACCAGATTTGGCTATTCATAAATTTACTCAATTGGCAATCGAACAACAGCCAATCGAATTATACGGAGATGGC
Organism: Saprospiraceae bacterium; assembly: GCA_016787575.1. GTDB lineage: Bacteria > Bacteroidota > Bacteroidia > Chitinophagales > Saprospiraceae > Vicinibacter. Next base: position 62,491 of record JAEUUO010000005.1, read on the forward strand.
TCCAGCATTAGAGATTATACCTTTGTTTCTGATATCGTCGATGGAATCTGCGGAATTGCTTTTCACCCGGAGCTCAACTACGAGATATTCAACTTAGGAAATGGAAAACCTGTAAAGTTGATTGAAATGGTCGAAGAATTACAAAATGCACTTCAAACCAAAATTGAAATTAAATTTATTGAAAAACAAGCTGGGGACGTAGATCAAACTCACGCAGACATCGCAAAAGCAAATGTTTATTTCGGATACCAACCCAAAGTTAGTTTTAAACAAGGTGTAGCAGAATTTGTGAAGTGGTTTAAAAAAAGGTAGAAATATATGCCACATATTGAATTTGAAAAGAGCTCCTGACTCACAAACAATTAAGATCAATGGGATCTGTTAACTTACAACTAGCAACAAATTTTTTTCACGCTGAGACGCAAAGCCGCAAAGAAGAAAAGAAGAAAAGACGCAACTTCCTACTATCAACTGCTATCAACTATCAACTTTCCTCTAGCCTCTAGCCTCTAGCCTCTAGCCTCTAGCCTCTAGCCTCCGCACACATTAAGCCTACTCAAAGTAATTTCTCACCCGATAGATTTTTTTACCTTGCGATTCATAATAAGTCCGTACCTGCATTTCAGATAAAATACCTAATACGATAAGTTGCAATCCGGCCATTACCAAAATGGTACCAAGGATAATAATGGGTCTGCCCCAAATGTCATGTCCTAAAATTTTTTGAAATAATAAATACGCCATAATTAATCCACCCGATCCACTAAGCAATACACCCCAGCCACCAAAAAGATGCATAGGCTTGTTTCGAAATTTTTTTAAATAAAGGATCAATAACAAATCACTAAAAACACGCATAGTACGATTTATACCATACTTCGATTTTCCAAAACTACGGGCATGATGTTTGACCGGAGTTTCATCCATTCGGGCTCCTTCAAGATCAGCTAAGATTGGTATAAATCGATGCAATTCACCATAAATACCCAAGCTTTTAGCAAGATCAGATTTCATCACTTTTAAAGTACATCCATAATCATGTAAATGAACACCGGATGCATTTCGAATCATCCAGTTTGCAATTTTACTGGGTATTTTTCGAAGTATAAAGCCATCTTGCCGCTTTTGACGAATACCAGCTAATAAATCCAACGATTTATCTTCTGCCAAATTTAACATGCGCGGTATATCATCAGGATCATTTTGTAAATCGCCATCCATCGTTACAATCCACTCAGCATTAGCATATTCTATTCCTGCCGCAAGTGCAGCACTTTGTCCATAGTTTCTTCTGAATTCAACAATTTTTATAGATGAATTTTTATATGTTTTTAATTTTGCCAGGGTCGTATCCGTGGATCCATCATCAACAAATACAATTTCACAATCTATGCCTTGTAAAGCGTTTAGCAATCGTTCAATCAAAGGCTGTATATTTTCAGCTTCGTTATATACACAAATGACTACACTTAATTTTCTACTCATCGAATATTCGTTTTCATAAGATAAATAATTTGCCTTCTTTCTAACTGAAGGGAGTCAACAACCTTACCAGGAAAACCTGGATACTGTTTTAAATCCACCAGATAGATTGCTTCAGGCTTGTTGGTGAGAAAAGTTTTATAAATAATTTGATTCGTAAATACAGAAGTATAAAATCGCGCAACCTGATGGGTTTGGGTTTGGCCATAAATCCACCATTTTTGATCGCCATACAGTGCGGCAGTTCTTTTACAATCTCTTTTGCAGGCATTTTCATCAAACGTTATTTCGCGAATCGGTATTAAAATTCCATTAAAAATAATTCTAAATACAAGCAATGAAATGCATGTCCATAAAATAAGTTGATGATTTAATTTAATTCCTGCCCAAAGTATGTAAACCATCAATAGGGTGCCAAAAATCCAAAGAAGCCACCAATTTGAAACAGATCGTGCCTGAATAAATACAGGAAACATTGCAATGGATACAGTTGCAAGGCAAATTACCAGTAAAAATATTAGTTTAAAAATCCGGACTTGTTTTTGGTTTAGCAATTCCCATTGTGATAAGCAATAGACTCCACACAAATTAAAAAGCGGAATAAACATTAATAAATACCGGGGATACACTTGTACAGAAAGCCAATAAACAGGTAGATTGGCAATCAACATCCAAAAATTAAATTTTACAAATTCATTGGATTGTATCCAGGACCAAAATTTTTTATGGAAGACCACAAAAACCAAAGTTGACCAAGGAAGAAAATGATACAATTGTTCGAATGGAAAAGTAAAAACATGTATTGCAGTTTTTCCAATGCCATGGTGGGTTCCGGTCCGCTGCATAGATTGGTCAAGTAAAACTGAAAATACCTTTGACAATGAAACTTGGGATGCGTAGAGTAGGTAGTAACTTAAGGCAGGTAATAAACCTAGCAATGCAGCTCCGATATGTTGCAGCGAAAGTATACGTAATTTAAATTGACGAAGTAGGATTAAACAGCATGTAATTGAAATTGCTTGAAATACCAGTGCAGGCAATCCTTTTAATAAAAAGGCAATGCCACATAAAAAGTAAGAACCAATAAAAAGATAAAACCATTTACCTGCTTTCCCCCAAAAATATAGAAGCATGAAATTTAAATAAACGATCCAACAAAAGCAAATATCAATTAGTCCAACCATGCTATCCCAAAAAAGTATTCGCCCACTTGTCAACAACATCAAAGAAAGACATGCTGCTGTAATTTGATCAAATTGTTTTAGAGTAAAATAGTAAACTGAAAAAGCAAATAAGCCAAGAAAACACAGATTTACCAATCGGGTAGGCCATTCACCATAAGAACCAAATGCTTCTGAAACAAAATAAATAAACCAATTGTATAAGGGTGGTTTGTTATAATAGGCTTCACCATTTAAAGTAGGAACAATGAAATTACCTGATAATTTCATTTCAAATGCAACCAAGGACCGAATGGCTTCATCTCCAATAAATGCTACAGAACCAAGATTCCATAAAAAGGCAGGAACAGACAGTGCAATTCCAATCCAAAGTAATTGCACTGTTGAAAATGATTTTTTAATTAAATCCATATCGGTAGTTTTCAATTGAAAACTAAAGCGCAAAACTAATTAAAACAAGAGCTTTTGAGATTTTAAGCAATCGAAACTATCGCACTATTTTGAAAAAACTTTCTCATAGAGTTCATTTAATGTTGCCAAAGGCACTATTTTGATTTTATATTTCTGGGGATCCCAACCTTTTAGATTGTATTTTGAAATGCAGATGGCTTTAAATCCAAGTCTCATGGCTTCCTGCACTCGCTGTTCGATTTTTGATACAGCACGGATTTCGCCGGACAATCCTATTTCTCCTGCAAAACAAATTTGCCGGTGCAAAGCGTTGTCTTCTAATGAAGAAATCAAAGCTGCAACCACTGCAAGATCCAATGCCGGGTCATTGATTCGTATTCCTCCTGCCATATTTAAAAAAACATCTTGTTGTCCAAAGAAAAAACCACATCGCTTTTCTAAAACTGCTAATAACAAGGACATTCTTTTAGAATCAAATCCATTGGCCACACGTTGCGGTGTTGCGTAAACAGCTGAACCAACCAATGCCTGGGCTTCAATTAAAAGAGGCCTTTGTCCTTCCATACTTGCCGCTATTGCCGAGCCACTTAATTTTTCTTCGTGTTGGGATAAAAGCAACTCAGATGGATTGGTAATTGGCCGCATCCCGGTGGATTGCATTTCATATAAACTCATTTCGTCTGTAGAACCAAATCGATTTTTTAAAGTGCGAAGCATGCGGTATGCGTACAACCGATCTCCTTCAAATTGGAGTACGGTGTCTACCATGTGCTCCAGCAATTTGGGGCCTGCGATATCTCCTTCTTTATTGATATGACCTATTAAAAAGACCGGTATCCCATGTTCCTTTGCATAGCGAATAATTTGATGGCTGCACTCTCTGATTTGAGAAATGCTGCCAGGTGCGGATTCCAATTCATCGGTAATCAAAGTTTGAACAGAATCTATTATAATCAAGCCGGGCTTAAGCCTTTCTGCTTCTGCCAGAATAAATAGGATTCGTGATTCAGCATACAAATAACAATTCTTTTGTCCTTTTTGAAGCCTTTCAGCACGAAGTTTGATTTGTTGTTCACTTTCTTCTCCAGAAACATAAAGTACCTTATCAACCAATGCAGACAAAGCCATTTGAAGCAATAAGGTGGACTTCCCGATTCCGGGTTGCCCTGCAAGCAATGTAACAGATCCCCTTACCAAACCTCCACCCAAAGCACGGTCTAATTCTGGATCTCCGGTTCGGATGCGATCCATCTGCTCAATTTGAATTTCTTCTAAAATTGTTGATTGGGGCTTTGTCGATCCAGCGGCCAGTTCTTTCCATTCATTTTTAGTGGATGGTTCATCCCGGGCGATCACTTCTTCAACGTAACTATTCCATTCATTGCAGCTAGGGCATTTGCCCATCCATTTGGGACTGTTGGCGCCGCAATTCGAACAGATGTAGATGGTTTTTAACTTGCTCATTTCATGTTATGGAAGCCAAGATAACAATTCGCGGGAGATGATTAAACGCGATTTATTGAATGACTGTAAGCTGTAAAAACCAATACATATTAAATAAAAAATTCATATTTAAAAAATTAAATGTTAAAAATTAATATATTAAAATTTAATTTAATGTATCTAATTTACATTCGTTTGCCTCAAAAGACTTATTAAATTTTACTTCTAAATTCGAGTAATCCTTTGTTTTATTCAGTTATTCAGCAGCAGTTTTTGCCAACTTTTAAAAGATTGGCTTGTTATTCCATGCTTATTGGCTTGTCAAAAAACAAAGCTGCCAATTTTTCTCCTAATTTTGCAATATGAATTCAAATCCATACCTGCCAGCTGTTGAGAGTTTACTTTTTGTTTCTCCCCAACCAATTACTAAAGCAGACATAAAATATTGTATTGAAAATAGTCTTTCGGTGAGTTTAGATCCTGAAATTATTGAATCAGCCATAGATCAAATTACCAACAGATACCTGAGTGATGATTTTGGTATTGAATTAAAAGAAATTGCAGGGGGCTATCAATTTTTATCAAAACCTGCACACTTTCAAGTGGTGGCCGAACATATTAAAATGACGAATCGGAAAAAATTGTCGAAGGCTGCTATGGAATCATTGGCCATTGTTGCATACAAACAACCGATTTCAAAATCAGAAATTGAACAGATTCGTGGGGTTAATTCTGACCACTCCGTCCAAAAATTAATGGAAAAAGAATTGATCGAAATCGTTGGCAGATCCGAAGGTCCCGGAAAACCATTTTTATTGGGGACTTCACAGCGCTTTATGGAATATTTTGGTTTAAAAAATCTTTCGGATTTACCAAAATTAAAAGACTTTACTTTAGCCGAACAAGAAATTGGTGAGCCTGCTCCTATTGAAGAAGTCGCAACCCTGGATTTATCAGTCCATTCACCAAATATTGATTCTGATCATGAGTAAAGAAGAATTGCTGGTAAATCGAGTCAACCAAAGCAGTTTAATCACGCTCAAACTGGAAGACTTCTATCCAGGTTCGGAAATTGTTGAATTTGATTTAAAAGACTATCTTTTTCATGGTTTGATATTAAAAGAAATGGACTTCCGAAAAGCTTTGAAAGAGCACAACTGGGAAGCCTATCAAAACTGTTACCTTACTGTTTTTTGTTCAACGGATGCCATCATTCCAACTTGGGCATACATGTTGGTTGCCAGTCATGCCGGTGGATTTGCTTTGGATGTTGTTTTTGGTACAAAAGCTGAATTTTTACGAAGCTACTTTCACCAAAAAATAAAACAAATAAATCCTGAAGATTTTCGAGATGCAAAGTTGGTCATCAAAGGATGCAGCGATAAAGAAGTACCTGCATCAGCTTATTTGGATATTACACAACATTTAAAAAAACATGCATCCAGTATCATGTTTGGTGAAGCCTGCTCCACAGTGCCAGTCTTTAAAAGAAAAACTGAAAAATAAATTTCCAATTCTACAATCCTGTAATTTTTCAATCGAAAGGATGTAATTATTTTGTTTCTCAAATACGAGTGATTTTCTCTACACTTTCGTAATTCGTAATTCGTCCCGTGAAGTAGGCGGGATGTCCACTACGTTCCTTTAATCCGTAATTCGTAATTCGTAATCCGTAATTTTTAATTGACTTTCTCCACCCGATATCCTGCCTTTCTTAAAAGGTGAATGACTCCTTTTTCACCAGCGAGATGTCCGGCTCCCACTGCAAAAAAACAAGGCCCTTTTTGCATTTCTGTTTCCATTTTTGGGATCCAACTTGCATTTCTTTTATACAGTAATAAATCTAAATGTTCAGATAAGGGTTCATCTTCATTGGAAATGGTTTTACCTAAGGCATCTAAATTTTGTGATTTGTAATTTTGATACATTTCCTGCATTGCATGTTCGTCAGCCTGAGCTGATTTAAAAGAAGCCATCAACATTTTTGCCTGAACTCCATAAGGAATGTTATCAAATATGGAAATTTGAAAATCCAAACTTTCCAATCCATCGGTTTCTATGTTGTATTTTTTTGCTAATTCTGCCAATTCAAATTCATAGGATTTTAAACTGCCATTTTGCAATCCGAAAGGATTTCCTTCACTTCCAACCAAAACACTTAAAAACATAGGTTTCAATCGTTCAAAGAAATTCAATGGAATTCCTAAATTGTTAAAAAACGTATCTAGTTGATTGTATTCCAATGGACTTAATAAATCGGCAAGACTGGTGTCGTTTTTCATAAATAATTTATCACCAACACTCATTAAATTACCCATATCGTTCATGCCATCAATATCCACTTCCATAAATACTTTTTTAGTTTCCTGAAGTCGTTTTTCAAGTTTTTCAGGAAGAAAAAAATCATTTGCTGGAATTAAATGTATGGTCCCAAATAGATAAGATGCTTGTTTCAAATTAGGGCCTTCTATTTTCCATAACAAAGAATGTTCGAGGGGTTTGTAAACATCTTGTGCCTGCAAGGAATGTATACCCAATAATACAGAGAGGATTTGAATAAGGTGTTTCATAGAAATTTGTGTCTTCTTAAGTTAATTAAACACATTTTTTAGCAAGGTAGTTCATATTTGTACTGACTAATCGTTTTGATTTTGTAACATCCACTCGTAGAAAAAAATGCCGGCAGCAACCGAAACATTTAGTGAAGAAATGCTTCCCGTTTGCGGAATCTTTGCTAATTCATTGGCTTCATTTAAAATTTCTTTGCTGACTCCGCTTCCTTCAGAGCCCAAAACAATTGCAATGGATTTATTTAAATCGATGTCTCGGATGTTTTTATCTGCTTTCTCACTTGCACAAAGAATACTCAATCCCATTTTTTTAAATTGTTTTATGGAATGAACTAAGTTTTTTTCGCGGCATACTGGTAAACTCAATAAAGCGCCTGAAGATGCCTTGATGGATTCTGAATTTACAGGTGCGCTGTCTTTTTGAGGGATGACAATACCATGAATTCCAAATATTTCTGCGGAACGGGCAATAGCTCCAAAATTTCTGACGTCTGTAATGCCATCACAAACACAAAGAGCTGGATTCTTTCCGTGAAATAATAAATTATCCACCAGACTTTGGCTATCATAAAATGGGATTGCTGAATTTAGTCCAATGACTCCCTGATGGTTGCTCCGGGTCAATCGATCAAGTTTTTGTTTAGCAACTTTTAGAATTGGAACTTTGTGCTGATTCGCAAGTTTTACCAATTCTTTAGCGTCCTCCTTGTCAAGTGTTTCCGAAATAAAAATCTTTTGAATGCGGATTTCGGCAGCAAAAGCTTCTCTCAAAGCGTTCTTTCCTAATATTAAATCTTTCTTGTCCATTACACCAATAAAATTATTATTAATTTCGCAAATTCAAATTATTTCCACATTTATGAAAATCAAACTATTTAATTTACTAGTAATCAATGCTTTGTGTTTTTCTATTCCTCTTATTGGTCAAGTTCAATCAAAGTTGGACCTTGCATTAAGAGCTATCGAACAGAATGCCAGTGCCTGGGGACTGAGTCCAAGCGATATTTCTGATTTAGCAGTTTCCGATTCTTATACCTCAGATCACAATGGCTTAACCCATATTTATTTAGTACAACGTTATCGTGGAATCGAGATTCACAATGCGATAACCTCTGTCCACATTGCTCCAAATGGCAAAATTTACGACAGCCCATCCCGGTTTGTGGATCAAATAAGTTCTAAAGTCAATACAACAAAAGCTCGTCTTTCAGCTATTGAGGCTTTAAGTTCAGCGGTCGTCCAATTAGATATTCCAAATGCCTTGATTCCGTCAAATGTTTCAAGGACCAAAGATGGTAAGATGGAGATCATCAAAACCAACTTTACCAATATAAATATTCCTGTAAAGCAAGTTTATTGCTTGGATAAAAATGGTTCTTTAAGGCTTAGCTGGGATTTAACCATGGATTTAACGAGTGGCTCTGATTATTGGTCCGTAAGAGTTGATGCTCAAACCGGCGAAATTATCGATAAGCAGAATTTAGCTATAAAATGTAGTTTTGATCATCCGGGACACAGCCGCTGCATTGATCATCAAAAGGCTTTTAGTCCGGATGCAATTCCGGTAAAGAAAGCACTTCTCAGTAAGAATCAAGCAGCACCGGCTGCACCAAATACTTACAATGTAATACCATTACCTGCAGAAAGTCCGAAACATGGACCCAGACAACTGACCATTAATCCAGCTAATACGGTTGCATCTCCCTTTGGATGGCATGATACAAATGGTGCAAACGGTGCCGAGTATCAAATTACAAGAGGAAATAACGTCCATGCTTATTTAGATCGCAACGGAGACAATGCTTCAGATGGTGGAGAACCAAATGGTGGTACAGATCTGATTTTTGATTTTCCATTTGATCCAAATACAGAACCCGGTGCATATACAAAAGCAGCTACTGTCAATTTATTTTACATGAACAACATGATGCACGACAATTTATACGGTTTTGGATTTAATGAAGTTGCTGGAAATTTTCAATCAAATAACTACAGTAAAGGAGGCGCTGCAAATGACCAGGTCTTGGCTGAAGCACAAGATGGCAGTGGGACCGATAATGCAAATTTTGCCACTCCTGCAGACGGTGGGAATCCAAGAATGCAAATGTTTTTGTGGCTTTCTTCAGGCGTAGAAACATATATCTCAAAACCAGATTCTTTAGCAGGAGCTTTTGAATCGCGTCGTGCTAGTGGTTGGGGTGGAGCGCCACCTCCACCGAGAGAGGCTGAAGTTGTTATAGCCAACGATCACTCTCCGAATCCTACTTTAGCATGTTCAAAAGGTATGCGCAAAAGTGAAATCCAAGGTAAAATTGTATTGATTGATCGCGGCACCTGTGAATTTGGTGTAAAAGCATTGAATGCCCAAGATTCGGGAGCAATAGCTGTAATCATCTGTAATTTTGAAGATGCATTCGTTACAATGGGTGCAGGCGCAGTTGGCAATCGAGTCACAATACCGGCCTATTTTACTACCAAGACCATTTGCAATCGATTGAAAGTACAAATTGCCAATGGTGGCTTGCGTGTAGAAATTCGCGAACCTGGAGCTACTTCCGGTCCGGATAGTCTGGATGGTGATTTTGACAATGGAATCATTGCCCACGAATACGGGCATGGCGTATCAAATCGTTTAACAGGAGGTCCTTCAAGAGCAAATTGCTTAAATAATGCCGAACAAATGGGTGAAGGCTGGAGTGACTTTTTAGCTTTAATCATGACTGCAAAGCAAGGTGATGCAGGACCAGATCCACGTGGCATCGGAACCTATGCATTAAACCAATCACCCAACGGATTAGGTATTCGCCGTCGTCCGTATTCAACTGATTTTAGTTTTAATGAATTTACTTATAAAAATATTGATGCAGAATCACACAATTTAGGTGAAGTTTGGACTACCGTATTATGGGATTTGTATTGGGCTTTGGCCAATAAATATGGATACGATCCGGATTTTAAAAATAAAACTGCAGGCAATAACATTGCGATTCAATTGGTCATGGATGGTATGAAATTGCAACCTTGCCTTCCAGGTTTTATTGATGGTCGCAATGCTATACTTAAAGCAGATACAATAAATTATGCAGCTGCAAATGCCTGTTTAATTTGGGAAGTTTTTGCACGTCGCGGATTTGGATTTTTTAGCAAACAAGGTTCCAACAATACAGTAGGAGATGAAACGGAGGATTACCTTCCGGCTTTAATTTGTATTAATAAACTCTTAGTCACTAAAAGAGCTGGATATTATAAAGATGCAAATACCTTTATTAAAAATGATGTCGTAAAACCAGGTGACCAGTATAGTTACACCCTGGAAATAAATAACTACAAACCAGGGGCAGCTACTAATGTAGTTGTTACAGACAATTTACCAACCGGATGTACGTATGTTGCCGGATCTGGAAATCCTGCTCCAACAGTAAATGGAAACCAATTGGTTTGGACTTACAGTCAATTGAAATCATTGGAATCTAAACAAATTACCTACAAAGTAAAATCAGATCCTTCCATCATGTCAACGACCCTTTGGTATGACGACATCGAAGCTGGAGAAGACAATTGGGACATAGATATTTCTAAAGGAACCCAATTGTGGTATCGGGATCGTGATTGGGGTGTCAACCAATCTTATTCTTGGATTGCTGAAGAAAAAGAAGGCGTTTCCAATGATTATTTCCTTTTTACTAAAAACCAATTTCAATTAAGTGGCGCGGATCCATCTTTATATTTCTATCATTTTTTTAATACTGAAAAAGCGTTTGACGGCGGTATGATTGAAATATCAAAAGATGGCTTTTTCTGGCAACCGGTAAAACCAGAGCAATTTAGTCTTAACGGATATACCGGCTTAATTAATTATGAAACTTTTGTCATTCCAAATTCTTCTGCATTTTCAGGACAAAGTAATGATTTCATTCCAACGGTATTAAGTCTTAAAGATTATGGTACTGATAAAATTCAAATTAGATTTCGATTTGGAAATGATAGTTTGAATGTAAGTCCCAATACCAATACCATCCTTGGATGGGTAATTGACAATGTTGAATTTATTTATCCAAAATTTTACAACGCAGAAGTCTGTGTTCAAACCAATGAAGGCGATCTGGTCTGTACCTCTGTTCCGGGTAAAGGAACGTTGGCTGATTCAGATAAAATTATTGGAACAAATTCAGAAAAAGCTAAAACTAACTTTAAGGTGTATCCAAATCCTGCCAGTAATTATTTTCTATTCAGACAGGATGCAGAAAAATCAATCCATACCTTAATCATGCGGTCAATCAATGGACAGGAAATCAAGCGAGTGACATTGCCTTCGGATCTTAGTTTTGTTAAAATTAATACCGAAGAATTGCCTAAAGGAATTGTGATTCTGGAAGCTCTTGGTAAAGGGAACCATTCTTACTCAAAAATTGTTATCAAATAACATAATAATTTTTTAAGTCAAAAAGTAAAGGCTATCCATTTGGATGGCCTTTACTTTTTTTAATGGTAATGTGTGCTATAGAAAGTCCTTTACATCTTTCTGTTTGAGTATGAAATTCAAGAATTCCAAAACGGCTTTTCTAAATTGATTGGTTTATTGATCGGCCCTTAAGGAAAATTTTACACCGGTATGGATGCTATTTCTCAAATACCTGGACCTTGGTGGTTACTTCAACAAATTCTTTGGTAAAATTCCCTTCATAACGGGTTGCCCGTACGATGTGATTGTCGATCCAATGATAATTTCCGCCGCGAGGCTTGTTTAATAAGAGGAAATGATATTTAAAACCGCATTTTCGGAGCCAATTTTCTGTTATGGTTTTGTGAGCATCTGTACGGGAGGTAAAAAATGTTATGATGTGACCTTCTTCATACCATTGATTAATTACTTTAATCGCATCTGGATAGGGTTCAACGTTAACCATGCGTTCTGGCTCTTCATTTGGAATATCATCGCATATAGTTCCATCAATGTCCACAAGAAAATTCTTTATATGTTCTGGCAATAATGGCGAAGCCTTTTTACCTTCTGTGTCAAAATGCTGCTGTAATGTTAGTTCTTTCTTGACATTCATATTGGAAATTGTCCAATTCTTATTCTTCTTCTGTTTTATCCACAGATTCAGTATCTATACTTGCTGGATCGGTTGGAAATTCAGAAACAGGATCAGGAATTAAATTGGTTACATTAGCTTGTATTGCTTCTGTCGATTCGGGACTTTGTGAAATTTCTTCAGATTTTTTGGCTTCTGTTTTTGGTTTTCGTGGCTTTTTAGCAATTTTAATTTCTTCTGCAGCTTTCTCTAATTTTTCTTGCAATTCAGCAGGAACATGTTCTTGTGCCTGATGAATGGAATCTGAAATCTTGGCTTTGATCTTTTCTTTTTCTTCTTCTACTTTTTCTTTCCGTTCTATACGTTTTTTTTGTTTCTCATCACGTCTTTTGACTTTTTCGATAATGACTTCAAGTTTTTCTTTGGTAGTTAAAAGTTCTTTTAATTTCTCCTCCTTAGATTTCATTCGTTCTTCAATCATTTTGATCTTGGCAACACGAATCTGGGCTTCTAATTGTCCGCTGGTAGTTGCAATTCGCCGATTTTCAAAATCTATGTTTTTTTTCTCAAAATTAATCGATTGTTCAAATTTCTGAATTGCAACCAACAGTCCTTCATACCTTCTAATCAGACGTTCTGCACCCGAACCTTGTTGGTCATTTCCGGATTCTCTTTTTTCTCTTTTCTCGCGAATGCTTTTAAAGGATTCGTTTAACTTAGAGGAAATTGATTCCCGATGGTCTTTATGAATTGACTGTGTTTTTAAGTCTGCCTGGATTTTCACCAATTGATCAAACAAGGGTTTTAATAAAGATCCACTTTCAATTTTTTGTTCAATCTCAGAAAGCGAATTCATGATTTGGTCGTAAAGCTCTTTGGATTTTGATTTAAATTCTGATGCTAAACTTTGCTTTAATTTTTTTAATTCATCAAACAGCGCATTTGATTTTTCACGTAAAGAATCCGCATGATCCCGTGATATATTTTTTTCAAAAATATGTTGTTGAATATTAGACCAGGTTTGCTTGAGTTCTTCCCAAAGTGGATGACTAAATGCTTCCAGGCGCTTAATTTTATCATGAAGGTCTTCCAATTCAGTTTTATAGTTTTTATAAAGTTTATTGGAAAGAACAATAAAATGCCATTCAATCTGAGCCCGTTGGATCACATCTGATTTTTCCACTTTCAAATCTTCCGGTAAAATACCATCCGCCATGGTCAGTTCAGTAACCCGATGCACTGCACTGGAAGGCATATCTAAATCCAAACCTTCCCGCCATTGACTCATCAATTTGTTGTAAAATTCTTCAGGGATGTCTGATTCCGGAATGCTCCAGATTTCAACTTTGTTTGCTTCTGCATTCAATGAAATGGCCATCAAGACCCTTTCTTCCTTTTCGTTAATTCCCCAAACCACTAATCTGGTTCTCATGTTCTACTATTTAATTATTTAAATCTGTTTTCCTCTCAAACAGAGGGATTTGTAAAATGATGATTTCCTATATAATAACGTTTGAAATATGCAAAAATCAATCCAAATATCATTTTTTATTAATTAATTGCGGTTCACCAATTTTTGGTCAATCAGATAAGCTGCAATTTGCACGGCATTGGTAGCTGCTCCTTTGCGAAGATTATCAGCCGTTACCCATAAATTAAGCGTTTTATCCTGAGATTCATCCCGGCGAACTCGACCCACTAAAACTTCATTTCTGTTTTTGGATTGCAAGGGCGTGGGATACTCAAAATTTGCCGGATTATCCATTAAAATAATCCCTGGAGTTGAGGCCAATAAATTTGAAACCGTTGTTAAATCAAATTCATTTTTTAATTGGACATTGATGGATTCGGAATGACCTCCGTTTACAGGCACTCGGACTGCGGTTGCTGTAATTCGAATGGAAGGATCTCTTAATATTTTGCGCGTCTCATGGACCATCTTCATTTCTTCTTTGGTATATGCGTTTTCTAAAAAACTATCACATTGGGGAATGCAATTTTCGAAAATAGGGTGATGATAGGCTCTCGGTTCTTCAACTGGTTTTCCATCCCGCTCAGATTCATATTGTCGGACGGCTTTCATGCCAGTTCCGGTAAAGGATTGATATGTTGAAATTACAAGCCGGTCCAATCCATATTTTAAATGCAATGGATTTAATGCCATCACCATTTGAATGGTGGAACAATTAGGATTTGCAATTATTTTAGTATTTGAATCAATTGCATCCGCATTGATTTCTGGCACTACCAACGGACAATCCGGATCCATTCGCCAGGCTGATGAATTGTCAATCACAAAGCAACCAGATTTAGCAAATCGGGGGGCCCATTCCAATGAGGTGGAGCCTCCTGCTGAGAAAATTGCAATATCAGGTTTCGAAGCCACTGCATCATCCATAGAAATGACAGTGTGATCTATACCATTCCATGGAATGATCTTGCCAACAGAGCGCTCAGAGGCAACAAAACTAATTTTATCATAGGGTAGTTTGGTTTCATTCAATAAATCCAGAACTACCTGTCCAACTAAACCTGTGACGCCAACAACTGCTAAGTGCATATGCAATTTTTCACAAAGTTACATGTTCGCTTTTGAGAATGGCGATTCTTTGGCGTATTAATAATTTCTTAGGATTTGTTCGTTGCAAAAAACAAGGCGAATATTTTAAATTTTTTTTACCTTAGGGCTACTATGAGAACATATATGACCCTTATATGCCTATATGGCATTTCTGGGCTATTCGCCCAATGGAGTGATTCGTTTAATCAATCCCTCGACCCTGCCTGGAAAGGCGATGTCCAAAATTTTAAGATTAATTCCCAAAGGCAACTCCAGTTAACAGCCCCGTCGGCTGGTAATTCGGGTTTATTTCGTTCATTTTTATTTGAAGATAGTTTGGTTTGGTCGTTTTATTTTAAAATGGATTTTAGTCCATCGGCAACAAATAAACTTGCAATCGTTTTAATGGCCGATCAAATGAACTGGGATTCTTCGAAAGCATTTTATATTGAAATTGGAGAAAATGGATCGAATGATAACTGGAAATTATTTTATAAAGATGCTTCAGTAAAGCAGCTTTTAGGTTCTGGTGAATTGATGCAACTTGCTTCTGATCCAGCCTTGGCGCGATTTTCTGTTTTGCTGTATCGAGATTCAATTTGGGAATTTAAAGTAAACTATAATGGTGATTACTCATTGAATCTTGAACGTACCTTGTTTAAGCAAATTCCATTTAATAAGGATTCATGCTATTTTGGATTTATTTGTACCTACACAGATACACGAAAGGATCGATATTATTTTGATGATGTTGGCGTTTTTAAATTTGCAAAAGATTCAATCATTCCTTTTGTTCAAACAGTTAAGACCTTAGATGATCAAAGTTTGGAAATTCAATTTAACGAGGTCCTTTCTATTCAAAATTCTTTTGTTAAAACAAATTTCGAAATTGTCGAAATCGGTTTTCCTGATTCAATTTTCACAATAAATCCACAAACTTGCATGTTGCATTTTAACCAAAAATTTGAATTCGATTCCAATTATCTATTGAAATATAAAAATATAATGGACCTGGAATCAAATATCAATTCAGGTTCAATGTTTGAATTTAAAGCAAACTATTCAGTAAAGCCCGGATATCATGATCTGATTATCACTGAAATCATGGCAGATCCCAGTCCACCAGCCAGTTTACCGGAAAGAGAGTATGTTGAAATCAAAAACAGAAGCAATTACGAACTCAATTTACAAGATTGCAGCTTTTCAGATGGCTCCACAGAATCTTACTTTGGAAAATGCCAGATAAAACCGGATTCGTTTTTAATACTTTGTGCCGCCAAGGATACAGATTTATTTAAATCCTATGGACATGTGTATGGTTTGAATGGTTTTCCATCCATCAATAATGCTTCAGATTTATTGGAACTATTCAATCCTGATTTTAATTTAATAGACCAGGTTAAGTTTGATGATAATTGGTATGGTTCGAATTTAAAAAAAGAAGGAGGCTATTCATTGGAGTTAATAAACGAGCTAGATTTGTGTTTGGGCATGTCAAATTGGACTGCCAGTCAGCATTTTAGTGGAGGTACTCCGGGACGCAACAATTCAGTAGCATCTAAATTATCTATTGATTCCGCCTTGCTTGTGACTGCTGTTTATGCAATAAGTGAATGGGAAATTAAAGTCATTTTTAACCGAAATTTGGATTTTAATACAATTCACCATCTTGAATGGTTTAATGTATTGCCCATTCGTTCATTAGCAACCTTAGCTTTTATCGAAGATAAAAATAACGAAGTGCTCATTCTGTTGAATGAACCATTGGAAAAAGGAATCAATTACACCTTGAATTTTAATGGTATTCAAAATTGTATGCAGCAAAAATTTCAATTCAATTCCCAAATTTTTAGTTTGCCAGCAGAGCCGGGTTTAGCTGATTTGTGTTTTTCGGAAGTGTTGTTTAATCCATATAACGGAACCCAGGATTTTATTGAAATTTACAATAAAAGCAATCAATCTTTAAAATGTTCTGATTTATTGATTTCAAACCCTAAGTCGTCCAATACCTGGTTCAGCTTAAATACAGATCGTGTAATATTGCCAGGTACCTATCTTGCATTTACAGCAGATCCCGAAAATTTGATTCTACAATACCCATTTCACGATTCATTGAAAATAATTGAAACGAATCTCCCTGTAATTTCAGATGAAGGCGGAATTTTACTTTTAGCAGTAAGACAGCACAATGAGATCTATTTGCTGGATAGTTTTCAGTTTGATGAATCCTGGCACCATCCATTTTTAAAAGACCCGGAAGGGGTATCGCTTGAAAAAATTCATTTGGAACAAACGTCTGCCAACAAACAAAACTGGCAATCAGCCTCAAGAACTTATTTGTATGCTACTCCTGGAATGAAAAACAGCCAATGGCAGGATAGTTTAAAATATTCTGATCATTACCAACCAAGCTTTTCCTCCTTGTGGATTAGTCCAAATGGTGACAATTGGAAAGATTTCCTTGAGATTAAATTCCATTTGCCAAAATCAGGCTTTAATTCAAGGATTGAAGTGTTTGATCTTTCCGGCTACAGAATTAAAAAATTAGAAAGTCAAATACTGGCTTCTGACGATTTTGTAATATGGTACGGTGATTCAGATCAAGGCGGTCAAATTGCACCAGGAAATTATATAATTAGATTGGAGTTGCTTCATCCGGATGGTGATATCCTGCAATTTAAAAACAGGATTGTCGTAGATTATTAGGTATGCTGGAATTGAAGCAAGAACACAATATATAGAATTCATGGTTTTCCATTTCATTCAAGCTTGCTTTATGATGGCAATTTTGTTATTAAATGTACAGGTTGTAATTTGCAATCTTAATTTTGCATTTAAGAGTATAATACTAATTTTTATCAAAAATATTAATTTTAGCATTCCGGATAAAATTCAATGGATATTTATCGTAATAATCCTGGCTGTTTCTATAATGTTTATTTTTCCTCCTTCTTTTTTATTAATGTATAAATTTTCTGATTATGCTATTCATTGGATGCTTTTGTGTCTTTTGATTGGAATCGTGTCTTTGTTTATTGGTAATGAGAAATTTTTATACAGTTGTTTCATCTCTACCGGAATCCTTGCATTTTTTCTTATGAATTCCTTCAACACCGATCTAAGGTTGACGAAATTGAATAATCCGGCTTCAATTAGTTTGCTATTTGTGAATTTAACATTTACAAACGATGCCATTGATCATTCGCTGCAGTCAATTTATAGTTTGGACCCGGACATATTGGTATTAGAAGAATTATCGCCAGATAATATTGAAAAATTGCAAAGTACAAGATCCCGTTATCCGTATCAAACCATGTTGCCCCGTATTGATCCACTTGGAAAAGCTGTTTTATCAAAATTTCCATTTTATGAAGAGTCGAGTTTTGGAATATTTGGCAATCCAATTTTGAATCTTGGTTTGAAAAATCAATTAAACGATAGTTTTAAAATATTAGTTTCCAATTCATTGCCAATTGAGACTTCCAACTCGTTTAGCAAAATGAATCAATTTTTAGACTCCTTGTGCTCTAAAATCAAGAAAGATTTTCCGAATGTGATATTAACTGCCAATTTTAATTTGGTGCCCTGGTCCCGTGAATTGCGAAATTTTAGAATAAAAACCGGTTTAATGGCAAGTCGCAGAGATAATAACGAAGGCATTTCAAATGCGAAAACCCTCAGTATTTTTAATACCCCCAACAATGAGATTTTTTATTCCAGGAGCTTGGAATGCTCCTATTTCAAAGTACTTTTAGATAGTGAAGGAAATGAATTGGGCTTGTATGGCAGGTATCAAAAGCGAGTTCCTTTTTAGGTTTAAACTTTTATTTGTATTTTTAATTTCAATTTGCTTTCAAGGCACATGACCTTAAATTCAAACTTATTTTTAAGTCGATCGAATTCTATTATTGTACTTGGCCTCGTCTTGGTACTAAATGCGGTAAATGTATTCAGTATAGGTCAGCTGAGCGGAAATAGCATTCGATTGCCATTTAAGTATGTTCAATCTTTTATCATTGTTGAGTTAAAGCTCGAGAACGTAATCCCTGTGAATCTCATATTTGATACCGGAGCGGAGCATACAATTTTATTTGAGAAAAAATGGACCGATTTATTTCCAAATGTGTATCAAAGGGAAATAAAAGTGATCGGTTCAGATTTACAACAAGAAATACCGGCATTTGTGACCAGTCCTTTGGGACTTTCATTTGGGGATCAGTATACGATTAATACACCACTAATTATATTAAAAGAAAAAATAAATGACATTTCACAAGTAATTGGTGAACCTGTACATGGTATTTTAAGTGCTGCTTTATTTAATTCATTTCAAATTGAGATAAATTTTAAGCGCCGATTTATTATGCTGCATCCAAATTCAAAAAAAATAAGCAATTCATTTGCAGTTGTTCCCATTCAAATTTACAAAAACAAGCCATATCTAAGTACCCGAATCAATGTTTCTGATACAAGTTCTAAGGTGTTTAATTTATTACTAGATACAGGTGCAAGCCTTTCTTTAATGTTGTACACTGATACAACCGGGAAGTTACAATTGCCTGACAGAATGATTCCAGGGTATTTAGGAAGTGGTTTGGGTGGAGTTTTAAATGGATATGTAGGCAAAATCAACAGGCTTCAGTTTGATACATTTGACATGCAGCAGGTTATTACCCATTTTTTAAGAATTCAAACCAGTATTGGCAGATCGGAGAGTCAAAGTAAATCAGGCTTAATTGGCAATCACATTTTAGATAAGTTTCAAATAATATTTGATTACAGTAAGGAAAAAGTATATCTGAAACCAAATAAAACGTATAGTAAAAAAGTTGATTATGATAAATCCGGAATGATTGTAATTACGGGTGGAATTGAACTGAAATCATTTTACATTGCACATGTTTTACCTGGAACACCTGCTGCAAATGCAGGGCTAAAAGAAAATGATCAGATCTTAAAGATTAATTCATGGCCAATTTCTTTTTATTCCCTGTCAAAAATAAACAACTTACTGCAACAAAAGTCTGGAAAGAAAATCAAGCTGCTTGTGAGAAGAAATACTCAAAAACTTAAATTTGAATTTTTCTTAGAACCCTTGATTTAAATGCCCTTTATAAAAGATATCTTGTAATTTTGCGTTTTATTTTTAATTTCTATTATGAAATCTATGTTTGAAATGATCAGGGAGTTCCCATCGCAATTGGAACAAGCAATCCAAATTGGAGCCTCTGTATCTATTAACTCACATTCAAAGAAAATTCAGAGAATATATGTCAGCGGGATGGGGGGATCAGGCATCGGTGCAGATTTTGTCAGCTCATTTATAAAACCCTATGCAACACTCCCTTATATCGTCGGCAAAAGTTATGAAGTACCGGCTTTTGTAAATGATGAAACTCTGGTAATTATTTCTTCATATTCCGGTAATACTGAAGAAACCATTGAATGCTTTAAGAAAATTATTACTAAGGGTTCTAAAATAATTTGCATTGCTTCAGGAGGGGAAGTGATGCGCATGGCAGAACATTATCATTTGGATCGTATCCAGTTGCCACAAGGTTGGTCTTCACCCAGGGCTTGCCTTGGTTTTTCCATTGTCGCACAACTTTTTGCAATTTATAAATTGGGCATCATCCCGGATCAATTTATTAATGAATTAAAAGGTACAATTAATAAATTGAAAATTGAATCCAACTCGATCCTTGAAAAAGCAAAACATCTTGCATCGTATCTCGAAGGAAAAATTCCGGTAATATATTGTGCTGATTCCATTGAACCTGTTGCAGTAAGATTTAGACAACAACTGAATGAAAACAGCAAGATCCTTTGTTGGCATCATGTAATTCCGGAAATGAATCACAATGAATTGGTTGGATGGCGATGGACTCAAAATGCATTGGCTGCAGTTTTTATCAGGAATACCAATGATCATCCCCGAATTCAAGCGCGAATTGAATTAACTAAAGAAATTGTCTCTCATTACACACAGAATTTAATTGAGATATATTCTTCAGGGGATTCATTTATAGAACGTTCGATTTATTTAGTTCACCTTTTGGATTATGTCAGCGTATTTCTGGCTGATTATAATAAAATTGATGCTGTAGAAGTGCGGGTTATTGACTTTTTAAAAAGCGAACTTGCAAAATTATAGTAAGCAAAAACAACAGTGCGATAAGACTAAATATTAAACACACATAAGCAATAAAATCGCCTGATTTGGAATAAAATGTTTCCTGATTTGTAAAAGCAATTGTGCCTGTGATGCTTCCTTGTTTTCCATATGCCAATGCTTGACTGATATCGCCACGAGCATTCACAAAACATGAAATTCCCGTATTTGCACATCGGGCAATAGGCCTTCGGAATTCAATCGCTCGCAAAGCGCCAAAAGCTAGGTGCTGTTTGTGTCCGGGACTATCGTCCCACCATCCATCATTCGTCATTATAAAAATTGCTTGCGCTCCCTTGCGGATATAATCACCGACATAATTACCATAGACGGATTCATAACAAATCACCGGTGCAATTGAAAGTGAATTGCAATGAAAAACAGAGCGCTCGCTTTGCTTTCCCAATCCGTGTACAGATCCACCGAGTTTATCTACAATGGGTTTGAGAAAAGGCAGTAATTTTCGATAAGGAAATGTTTCAACTCCTGGGACTAATTTAGATTTTACATATACTGGGATGTCATTGGAATAAGAAGAAATTTGAACTGCACTGTTTTGAATTTCATAAAAACGGGGAAAACCCCCACGTTTATTTTCTCTTGCAGCGTCTGACAGATGTTCTCCTTCTTTAAATGTTTTAAGTGTAGTTAGTCCAGATACCAAACACATTTCTGAATCTGGACCAATAAGATCTTTCATAGTTTGGATCCGCCAATCGGTATCAAACTGATCAATCTCTATGTACTCGAAACTGGTTTCAGGCCATAATAAGTATTTTGTATTTGCAGTGAGCGCTTTTTTTGATAAAGCCGCAAAACGCTGCATTTGCTCTCTTTGATCAATGGAAAATTTTTCAAAATGCGGTTCGTAATTTGGTTGGATGATACCGACTTCTACCAAATTTCCTGACAAATTAACGCGATCGTATTTATAATATCCAATCCAGATTGGAACAAGAACAATCAATAGGCTTACAGGTATGTAAACCCAATTGAATCTTCTATTTTGATAGGTCTTGGAAAAAAGTATGTTTACAAGTAAAATCCATAAGCTCCCACCAAATGTACCGGTACAATCATACCACTGGATCCATTTCGAATAAAATGCAAAACCATTTCCGAGCGTCAGCCAGGGCCATGAAATTTCCCAACTTTGATGGACCCATTCAAAACCAATCCAAAAAAAAATCAATGAAAATCCCTGAACTTTTGGAAAATACCTCTCAAACAAAATGGAACTACACCATGGGATTGTCATAAAAAAACTGTTCAATAAAATAGCTACACAAGCTGGTATTAAAGCTGCATTAGCAACCCAATAAGTTGCAACGATATTCCAGATGACAAATGCATTAAAAGCAAACACCCAATGAACTGACATTTTTGTTTTTTCAGTTTGGCGTTCTAATTCAGCCTTTAAAAGAAGCAAAGGAATGAATCCAATGAAAAGCAAGGGACTGTCATAGATAAAAGCTTTTCCTAAAATAAGCCCTGTAATAATGCTCAACCAGATTCGGGAGGAACTTAGAAAATTGGACCTTTTAAGTAATAGGTACCCAAAATTAACACTGAGCCAAAATGGGAGGAGTAACATCAAAGGGTAATTTCCCCAAAATGGATGACCTACCATATAATTGGCAGAAATAGCCATAAGAATCAAAGACCCTGCTATTAAAATTCCAATAACTGATCTGGAAATGCGCATAATCTTGTCAAGTCGCAAGTTAATACAATTTGAAAATTATATAATTTATAGCTGATTATCAATATGTTACAAAATAAATACCCCCAATTATTTAAAAACACCCTTTAAATTCTTGGAAATAATGTAACTTTGCATTCCAAATTTTCAAAAAATGAAAAAAGATATACATCCGGCTGGTTACCGATTTGTGGTTTTTAAGGATTTTTCATGCAATGAAGCCTTTTTAACCCGTTCTTGTACTGCTACCAAAGAAACCATTGTATGGGAAGATGGCAAAGAATACCCATTGATTCGTTTGGAAATTAGCTCAAAATCCCATCCATTTTTTACCGGTAAAATGAAGTTTATTGATACCGCAGGACGGATTGACAAATTCAACAAAAAATTTGCAAGCACGAAATTCGCAAAAAGTTAATAATTTAAACCCCGCCAAAAGCGGGGTTTATAATTTATGGAAGCCAGGAATTTAATATTTGTTGAACCCGGACACCGGGAAAGTCTAAAACCTTTTTCATGGGCCAGGCCGATTTCAAGTTTTAGAATAGGCATTCTGACCATCCAGGAAAAATGGGAACGCAGATTGAATGCAAGTTCTTCGAATCATGTTCCACAATATTTAAAATCTAAGTTTAATCTACGAATTGAAACCGATAATTTATTAATAAAATCTCATTGCCTACCAAATCAATATCTTGTTGAATGCATCAATCAATTAAAAATCGGGGAATTTATTCAATATGGAAACGATTGGATTGCTGCAAGATTGTCTTCTAGTCAATGTGAAGATTTTTTCTATAGGCCCGATGCTTACAATATTTCAGGACTTTCTTTATCAAATAAGTCTTTGAGATTGTTGATGAATCTGTGGGAGATTTTTCAATGGAATGATTCAGAGTTGAAAATGGATTTTGAATTACTGTGTCATGGCAGAAAATCCCAACCTTTAAACAGTTCAAATAAACTAATTGGCGATTCAATATTCATAGAAGAGGACGCTGTGATTTCATGTAGTGTTATCAACACCACAACAGGTCCGGTATATATTGGAAAAGGAGCAAAAATAATGGAAGGCTGTATGATTCGCGGTGGATTGGCACTGTTG
The DNA here is from genome assembly GCA_016787575.1 of Saprospiraceae bacterium. Taxonomy (GTDB): domain Bacteria; phylum Bacteroidota; class Bacteroidia; order Chitinophagales; family Saprospiraceae; genus Vicinibacter. The sequence goes on from JAEUUO010000005.1 coordinate 86,153, forward strand.
GATCATGCTCAGATAAAGATGGGTGCAAAAATTTATGGAGCAAGCACGGTTGGACCTGATTCAAAAGTTGGAGGAGAATTAAACAATGTTGTAATCCAGGCAAATAGCAATAAAGCTCATGATGGATTTTTAGGCAATAGCGTCATCGGAGAATGGTGTAATTTAGGTGCAGATAGTAACAATTCAAATTTGAAAAATAATTATGAAGAAGTTAAAATCTGGGATTATGCAGCAAAACGATTTATCCCTACGAATTCTTTGTTTTGTGGATTAATGATGGGCGATCATGCTAAATGCGGTATCAATACCATGTTTAATACAGCAACCGTAGTGGGATACGGAGCAAATGTTTTTGGAGACGGATTTCCAAGACAGTACATTCCGGAATTTTCGTGGGGAGGGGCTTCCGGATTTTCAACATTTAAACTCGATAAGTTTTTTCAAACAGCACATGCTGTATTGAAAAGGCGTGGAAAATTGTTTTCTGAAACGGATCAGGAAATTGCCCGTCAAATCTTTGCTTTGAGTCAATCTGCAAGAACCTGGGATAAGCAAGAATGACATTCCTTTTATTAATATTCAATCATATCCAAAGAAAGACATAATAATTTCAACCATGTTTAAACTCAAGTACTATTTAAGTTTTTTGTTTGATGTACTTCTTGAGCAGCATGAATCTCCATTAAATCCCATATTAAAACTTTATCTTTCTCAAGGTCAATTGAAACTCGTTTCATCCAATGCAGTTTATTCATATGGAAATCACTACTACAATTTTCGGGATAGCTTTTCAATTCTGAAACTTGACGAAATTAATATTAAAAAAGTTTTAATTTTAGGATTGGGTACAGGTAGTATTATACAAATCCTCGAACAAAAGTATAAAATAAAGGCAGCCTACGACGCTGTGGAATTGGATCCGGTAGTCATATCAGTTTTCGAAAAGTATAAGCATTGGTTTACTAACAGTGATTGTATTATATACAATCAAGATGCAATGGAATTTATGAGTGAAAATAAAAAATCTTACGATCTGATTTGTATGGATATTTTTAATGATCGGACGGTGCCGGAAAAATTTGAGACCAAAGATTTTTTAAACTTGTTAAAAAATGTCTTGGCGGAAAATGGTATCTTGATCTACAATAGGATCAATTACAATGGAATGGATCAAGATAAAAATGAAGAATTTTTTAAATTATTCCAAATTGTTTTTCCGAATGCTGGTATTATTAAATTGGATTTCAATTGGATGTTTGTTGTTAAACCGAACGGATTACTGAATTAATAGAGTTTTTATATTAAAGGTCACAGACGATATCCTGCCGCAAACCCAATTTTCAAATTAAAATGACGTTTCTGTTCTTAGTATTTAATTGAAATTATTTGCCTGAGATTTCCTAGCGAATTTCTATTTCACCGACAAATAACCAGGCTTTATGTCCTTTGCCATTTTGATTTCCTTCTATCATCCCATGATTTCTCACTTTGATCTTTACATATCGTGCAAATACATGTTCCAAAGGTATAAATGGTTGAATGTGTTTCGATTCAGTTTCATTGATTTGATAATAAATCGGAGCGCTATAATTTTCGCCATCCAAACTAGTTGAAATCTCAAGATCCTTGGGTCTGTAAATCCATGCTGTAGGATCGTGGTAAAATTGAATTTTAACAGATTTAATGGAATCAATTTTTTCCAAATCAATTTGAGCTGTAAAGTCCTTTCCATCCAAACCAACCCATTCTGGTCCGCCATACCTTTTTTGTGGTGCTTCTATTCCATTTACCAAACAGTTTGCCCCTCCCTGAAAATATTTTAAGGCAGGTGATTCGGTTAGTAGGATTTTTTTACCACTTGCTTTATGATTTTTATAATCTATCAACAAAGGTTTTCCAAGGGATTTGTTGGTCAATTGATACCAGGCTTTAAATTGGATGTCCTTCGTCAATACGAAACTGTCCTGTGTTAAATATTCAGCTACTTTGTCGCCTCCACGATCAGATTCAACCAATATTTTTCCTTCAACAGGTGGTTTTTGAAAAACCAAAAGTATTCCGTTTGCAGTTGGCAGGGTAGTGTATTCTATATCTAAAACTCCTTGTGTAATACTCATGTTTTTAGTCTTAAACCATGGAACATGATATTGCAATCGATTGAGAAAACTGCCATAGTCTTTTAAAGATTCAGCAGTCCAATTAACTTCAGCCAATGCAAGTGCTCTTGGATAACACATATACATGAGCTGTTCTTCAGTTGACATGTATTCTGTCCATAAATTGCCTTGAGCTCCTAAAATGTAATTGCGTTCTGATGGTTTAAGACTGTCAGGAATAACTTGAAATGAATAGGTTTTCTTTAAAGAAGTATAGCCACCAATGGCTAAAGGTTCATTTGCTTGCATGGATTGATAATGATCAAAATAGCAATGACTTCCGGGACACATGATTACCGGGTGTTTTTGCCTTGCAGCTGCAATTCCACCCTCGGTACCCCTCCACGACATAACCGTTGCATTTGGAGCGAGTCCGCCTTCTAAAATTTCATCCCAGCCTATAATTTGTTTGCCTTTTGAATTTATAAATTTTTCAATTTGGCGAATAAAATAACTTTGTAATTCTTCTTCGGATTTTAAATTATTCCTGCGCATAACTGCTTGGCATTGATCACAGGATTTCCAGTTTTCTTTAGGACATTCATCTCCTCCAATATGAATATACTTTCCTGGAAATAAATTGCAAACTTCATTTAAAATCTCTTTTAAAAACCATAAACTGGTATCCTTGGTACAATATATTCCGGTATCAAATACACCCCAGGATTTTGCAACCGAACATGCTTGGCCTTTGCAACTATATTCAGGATAAGCAGCCAAAGCAGCAGTGCTGTGTCCCGGCATTTCAATTTCGGGGATAACTGTTATAAAACGTTCATTTGCATAATTGACAATTTCTTTGATTTCATCTTGTGTATAATATCCACCATATTGGGTGGTGTCAAACTTTTGCGGTTGATCTCCGGGTTTGCCAATCAGAGTTCCTTTGCGGATTGATCCTATTTCTGTAAGTTTTGGAAATTGCTTAATTTCAATTCGCCACCCTTGATCATCTGTCAAATGCCAATGAAAATAGTTGTATTTAAATCGGGACATTAAGTCCAAATAATTTTTTATAAATGAAACTGAAAAAAAATGCCTGGATACATCTAAGTGCAATCCTCGATATGAAAATCTTGGTTCATCTTCTATAATGCAATACGGTAAAAGATTCGCATCCCGTTTTAAATTTTCGTTCAGTTGAACAATTTGACTCAAGGTTTGCAAAGCGTAAAATAAACCCTGGTCTTGACTTGCCTGAATCCAAATTCCATTTTTTGTTATGTGAATTTTATAATATTCAGGTTTTTCAGGCATTGCAAGCAAACTAAGCGTTATGCTTTTAGGTTTTTGAACAATTTTTCCCTTAACTTTTTTTATAGGCAAATCCTGCAATCTCAATAAATTTTGAATTCCACGGCCAATTTTAAGTGCATTTTCTGATTTTGCAGGTATGATCAGCTGCTTTATTGACGTAGCTTCAAAGTAGCCTCCGACAATTTGTTCAGATTTTGGTTTTGGAATAAGGGGTAATTCTTTTACAGGAATCGCTTGGCTATTGACAAGTACACTATTACAAATTACTAAAAAGTATAATGCGAATAAAGATTTCATGTTTAAAAATAGGACTGCGAAATTAGGACTTACAACTCAAGAAAAATCAAATTATTGTGTATTTCTGCTTGCTGGATTTATTTTTTAACGGAATTATCCGAAGCTTTTTGAGCTGATTTTAAATAATAAAAGCCCGAAAGCTACCACCAAACATGATTTCAGCCACATTGATGGGTAAATTTTGATTCGCTTTGTTCCTTTGACCTGGAATCTGATTTTGTTTAAAGCAACGACCTTGGAAAAATCCTGTTGTACTAGATAAGCATTTTGCCTTTACCTTTGTAAAGCCAAACTAATTAAATTTAATAGGACATGTTTACAATCAATATTTATTTGAAATTTGCATTGATTGCTTTGTTTTTGGGAGGCGGTATTTTGTTGGCCTTTACCATTGGCTTTTGGTATGCTCTGCCGCTGATACTTATTGGTCTTGTTTTATTAGCAAGTTATATTTTTCTTGGAACTATACAGTCGGCTGCATTGATGATGCAAAAAATGGATTTTGACGCTTGCGAGCAAAGATTGGCACTTACATTCAAACCGAATTGGTTATATGTAACCAATCGTGCATATTTTTATTTAATAAAAGGTTCAATTGCCATGCAACGCAATCAAGCAGAAGATGCAGAGCAATGGTTTAACAAAGCACAAAGTTTAAAATTGCCTTCTGATAACGAACGCGCAATGATTCTCATTCAAATGATCAATATTCACTTGTCAAAAAATAGAATTACACAAGCAAACAACACTTACCGGGAATTGAAAAAGTTAAACTTAACTACAGATATGTTTAAGGATCAAATAAAAATGATCGATGATGTAATGAAACAACAAGGAAGAATGAAAATGGCCGGTCAAATGGACCAACGCATGATGTTCCGACCTGGCGGAAAACGAAAAATGCCTAGAATCAGATAAATTAAGAATTAAGAATTAAATTAATTTTTAATTCTTAATTTTTAATTTGTTTCCCTCCTATGCTTCCACCTTCTATGCGTCCACAACCAGTTTCCAGGTGATTCAAGTATATTTTGTTCCACTGCTTGCATGTACTTGTTTGTCAATTGCCCGGGTTCTAAAAATTCTGCCTGATCAGTTAATAAGGAAAAGCTCATAGTGTAATAGCCTCTTTTTATCCGTCGAATTGTGCCAAATACAACGGGTAATTTATATTGTTTTGCATATTTTTCAATTCCATGTAGACAGGCAGTGTCTTGATTTAAAAATTGAGTCCATATAGCATCCTTAATATTAGATGGATTTTGGTCCCCCATTAAGAGTATTATTTTTCCATTTGGAATTTCATCTGCAATCAAGCGGGTTTCACGAGTGGATAAGAGTTGAATACTCGATTTAGCACGAAGTGAATTAATATATCTGTTTAAATAGTCATTTTTAATTTGTTTGTAAATGCCTATGCTTTTACTTTTAAAAAAATAACCAAATTGCAAAACTGCCCATTCCCAATTTCCAATATGTCCATTTGCTACTATAACCGATTGTTTGTTATTGATATATTGCAAAATGAGCTCGGGATGTATAAATTGAAATCTCTTGTTTAATTCAAATTCATCCAAACTCAAGCCTTTGATGCCTTCAACAGTAATTTCAGTTAAATTTTTATACGAGGCCTTTGTCAATTCAATGAGTTTACCTTCAGAAATGTTGGGATAACTATTTTTCAAATTATCATTCACAACTTTGCGTCGATATTGAATAAGATAATACAAAATGACGTACAAGAACTTACTAAAAAAATACAGAACTTTAAATGGTATGAGGCTAAAAATTTGGATGAGTAATCTAACCAATAAATAACTAAGTCGTTGCATACAGGTGTAAATTTAGGCATTCTAATGTTTTTTGTCTCTGATTCATTTTATTTAATTGGAAATGGTTATAAAATTTGCAAATGTGAGGTCAATTTGAAAATGGAATCAGGATTGAATATATTTGAGAATCCTTTTGATAAATAAATCGTTTATAGAATGTTCAATGTATTTGAATTTTTTAATTTCTCCTGGAAATTTAGATTGTTTTTAGCGGTTATTTTATTGGTCTTTTCAGATTTGAATGCCTATTCCACTGCTTTTATCAATTTTAACAACAATTCCTGTGTAAATGATACCAGCACAAACAAGAATAAAAGCAAGGGTAAATCATCTGATGCAATTCAAAATTTTACTGCATTGGTCAATCCTTTTGTGGGAACCGGCGGCCATGGGCATACATTTCCCGGGGCTGTGTACCCATTTGGAATGATGCAATTGAGTCCGGATACCAGATTGGATGGCTGGGATGGTTGTTCAGGTTATCATTATTCGGATTCATTGATTTATGGGTTTAGCCATACGCACCTTTCCGGTACCGGAGTGCCTGATTATTGCGATGTTTTATTTATGCCGGGAACAGGAACAGCCAATTTGAATATAGCTGCAGAGGATAAACAAGCTTTTGCTTCCTCTTTTCGAAAAGAAAGTGAAAAGGCAAGTCCTGGATACTACAGCGTCTTATTAGATAAGCATAAAGTCCAGGCTGAATTTACAGTTGGAAAACGGACTGGAATTCACCATTATACATTTAAAAATAAATCTGATCAATGGTTACTTATTGATCTTAAACACAGAGACAAATTATTGAAAGCTGGATTCACTAATGTTGGCTTAAATTTTATTGAAGGAAATAGAGTTTCAATTGGTTGGGCAAGACAACAATATGTTTATTTTAAATCTGTATTTAGTAAAAATATTAAATCGATTCAATACAGTGCAGACTCTTTAAAAGCGATTATTTACTTTGTTGAAAATTCTTCGAAAGACTTGTATGCCCATGTCGCAATTTCAGCCGTTGATGCATTGGGTGCATCGAAAAATTTGGAGGGTGAATACAATCAATTCAATTTTAATAAAATGCATTCAGAAACAAAAGCACAATGGAATAAAATGCTTGGCAGAATGCAGGTTTTAGATCCGGATTCAAAAGGTAAACGTATTTTTTATACAGCTTTGTACCACAATTTAATTCACCCAAGTTTGTTTCAAGATGTTGACAATCGATATCGTGGGATGGATTTAAATATTCATTCAACACAAGCAGAGGATCATTTTACTGTTTTTTCATTGTGGGATACTTACCGTTCAACCCACCCATTATACCAATGGATTTATCCAGAGTACAATTCTAAGTTTATCCGCACATTTTTGCGACACTATCAGGAATGTGGACATTTACCTGTTTGGGAGCTGGCAGCAAATGAAACTTGGTGTATGATTGGAAACCATTCAATTCCGGTAATAGCAAATTCTTTTCACCACAGGGTATTTGATTTTGATACCAGCCTTGCTAAAGAGGCCATTCAAAATACCATTCTCAATGGCAATAATACAGGCATTAAATTTATGACCAAAGGATTTATTTTATCCAATGAAGAATCTGAATCTGTTTCAAAGACTATAGAAAATAGTTTGGATTTTGCCGCTGCAGCATCCATTCATTGTAAGGGTCTTGAAAAATACAGTCCGGATTCTTATAAAAATTTATACAACCCGGAATCTGGTTATTATCAAGCTCGTTGGAACAATCAATTTATACAACCCTTTGATCCGCTTGAAGTCAATCACCATTATACGGAAGCAAATGCATACCAGTATCTTTTTGGAGCACATCATGATGTTGAAGGCATGAAATCGCTGTTTTTACTTTCCGATAAGAAAACCAATAAAGAAATGGTTTTGATAAAACGATTGGATGACTTGTTTTACAACAAAGCAGAAATGACAGGTAGGGTTCAACCGGATATTACAGGCTTGATAGGTCAATATGCTCACGGGAATGAACCCAGTCATCACCTGGCCTATTTGTACAATGATGCGAATGCTCCCGAGAAAACACAGATTTTAATCAAAAAGATTAAAAATGAGTTTTACAATGACACTCCAGAAGGCTTAATCGGAAATGAAGATTGTGGTCAAATGTCATCGTGGTTTATCTTTAGTGCGCTGGGATTTTATCCATTAAATCCTTTCAATGCAACTTATACCATCGGATTCCCTAGCTTTAAAAATGTTAAAATTCAAATTCCAAATCAAAAACCAATTTTAATAAAATCAACTGCAGCATTAAAACCAGAATTTGTTAGCAGTTTTTCAATAAACGGTCGGGCAACCACCAACTATTTTAAACTAAAGGCTGGCGATCATTTACATTTTCAATTAGATGCGAAGTCATACAAAATCAATCGCGAACAACAAAAAAATAGCGAAACAAATTATTTAGTCAGACCATATGTGAGTTTAGGAAATCGAGTCTTTAAAGATTCTACAATTGTACGCCTGGCTTCCTTGTATAACAATCCCATCGAATATTGTTTTGACACAACAACAAATCGGCGTTTTAAATTTTTAAATGATCTGGTATTTAAGACAGAGACACGATTATATTTTCGAAATCAATCGACTCAGGAAAATGCGGAATGGTTGTATGCAGATTTTATAAGAAAACCACAAGGCATGCAACTTAAATTGCAAACAAGTTATGCAAATCAATATCCGGCAAGTGGAAATGATGCATTGATTGATGGATTGCAGGGAAGCATGGATTTCAGAGATGGACTCTGGCAAGGTTATCAGGGAAAAGACATTCAACTGCTTCTGGAATTTTCTGAAGAACGCGATTTGAATTATTTGGGAATCCGGTTTTTACAAGATCAGGGTCCCTGGATTTTAATGCCAACTCAAGTTGAATTTAAGATATCTGAAGACGGAAAACATTTTGAATCGCTCGATTTGATTCGCAATCAAATTTCCCAAAAAGAAGAAGGGGCAATAGTCCATGAATTTAATACCAATCAAAAATTTAGGTGTAGGTTTGTTCAGATTAAGGCAAAAAATGCAGGCCCACTGCCGGATTGGCATCAGGGAGCTGGTGGGGCATCTTGGTTATTTACTGATGAAATTGTAATAAAATAAATATGTTTGATCGTCGTACTTTTTTAGGGTCAACTGCAATTGGAATGGGTTCGTTGACTTCGCTGGATCAACTGTCAGAATGGTTCAGTGCATTTGCTAAAATTCGCAGACCATTGGTCATTGCAACCTGGAATAATAAAAAAGCGGTTGAAACTGCTTGGGACGTATTGAAATCCGGAGGAAGGGCATTAGATGCTGTTGAAGCCGGAGCACGCATTCCTGAAAGCGACCCGGAAGATACTTCAGTAGGCTATGGTGGGTTTCCCGATCGGGATGGATTTGTTACTTTGGATGCATGCATTATGGATGAACTGGGAAATGCGGGATCTGTTGTATTCCTGGAAAAAATAATGCATCCCATCTCAGTCGCGCGCCGTGTTATGGAAAAAACACCCCATGTAATCCTTGCTGGTGCAGGAGCACATCAATTTGCAATCGAACAAGGATTTAAAGAAGAAAACTTATTGACAGAAAAGGCTCAAAAAGCATTGGATGCCTGGCGTATAAAATCAGAATACAAGCCAAAAATAAATGTAGAACGACACGATACTATTGGCATTTTAGGATTGGATCAAAATGGTGATTTGTCCGGTGCCTGTACCACCAGTGGTCTGGCTTTTAAAATGAGAGGCAGGGTTGGAGATTCACCCATTATTGGAGCTGGACTTTATGTCGATAATGAAGTAGGCGCTGCAACTGCGACCGGATTGGGCGAAGCCGTCATAAAAAAAGTTGGATCGTTTTCAATTGTTGAAATGATGCGGCAAGGAATGCACCCGGAAAAAGCCTGTAAAGCTGCTGCAAAAAGGCTATTGACTATTAAATCTAAAGACGAATTTCAGGTGGGTTATATTGCAGTAAATAAAAAAGGAGAACTCGGAGCCTGGGCACTTAGACCTGGATTTGAAGCGGCTGTAATTACTCAAGATGGATTTCAGCTTATAAAAGCAAATTCGATTTTTTAAAACACTGTTGATTCACAGAGTGCAATAAAATTTATTGAATTTTCTAGTTAAAGTTTTGCACAGATGCCTTGAAGGCAAAACAAGGAAGTATATTTATCCTTTCAATTAATTTAGGTCCCCTAAAAAATTAAATTTCTAATTTATGAAGCATTTTTTTTCGATCATTTATAAGATCAACTACCTCCTTGTTTTAGTTTTGACTTGCCACTTTTTACCAAAAGCGTATTCACAAACTGGAGGTACTTTAGACAATAGTTTTGCTACAGTTGGTTTTACTTCTTATGGATTTCCTCAAGCCAACGCAACTTGCAGTGCAGCAGCTTTGCAAACAGATGGTAAATTGGTTTTAGCCGGTCAATATACTACCGGAAATACAGCCACCCTGGCGGTGGTACGCTTTTCAAATGCAGGCTTGCCGGATAGCAGCTTTGGAATCAACGGTCAGGTATTAATTCCTTTTACTAATCCAAATGTTGAAGCCAGTGTTGTTCAAATTCTGAATGATGGGTCCATTTTAATCGCTGGAAAATCTAACAATTTACCCCTTCTGATCAAAATGAATTATTCGGGAATGTTATCTGGAAATTTTGGAACAGCGGGGATACTCAGTTTTGATAATGGTTTGAGCGGGATTATTGATTTAGTTATATTGGAAGATGGAAAAATAGTGGGTTGTGCAAAGAAAGCAGATCAGTTTTGTGTATTCAAACGCGATGAGAATGGATTGGAAGAAATAAGCTTTGGAATGGCCGGATTTAGTTGCATTGATGTGGGTCCAATTTCTGTACTTAGCAGAATGACCGTTCAAACCGATGGCAAAATATTATTGACCGGAAGTGTAAATAATGCGGCAACTAAAAATGATATGGTTGCAATTAGACTCACAAAGAATGGAACATTAGATAATTCATTTAACAATACGGGTAAAGTAGTTTTGGCTTTAGGGAATGCAGGTACAGACGAAGTTGGAAATGCCATTCGCGTGCAAAAAGATGGCCGAATTGTTATAGCTGGAAATTATGTGGATTCTGCAAAAACGAAATTTATAGTAGCAAGATTGTTATCCGATGGAATCCTGGATACTTCTTTTGCTTCTACAGGTTCAGTCCTGGTTCAATTTAATCCTACAAAAGATGAAGCAAGAGATATGGTCATTCAGGCAGATGGTCGAGCCTTGGTTTGTGGCACCACGCTAACACAAGGTAATGGCAGCAATGTGGCCATGGTTCGCTTTAAAACAGATGGTAAATTGGATCCGAATTTTGCCGGATTGGGCAAGATTAGTTCTAAAATTGGTAATCGTGCTAATGGGGAAGTGGTGTTGTTACAACCGGATAATAAAATTGTTGTAGCCGGTTATGCAATGTTTTCAAACCAGAATCGCTTCATGGCTGTGCGTTATAATCCGGGTATTGTCGTCGATAGCAAAGAAATCGAACCGGTTCTTTCTTCAGAAGTTGCACTTTGGCCTAATCCAATTCACCCGGGATATACATTAAATGTTCAAGCAAAATTTAAGCCTTCTGAAGAACTGCTTATCAAATTATATACGCTGGAAGGCAAACTAGTCAAAAACTGGTCTTTAAAAACACTACCCAATAGCAATCAAATACTTGAACTAGAATTACCAGCCGAGCTCTTTCCATCAGCTTATCGATTGAATTTTTATTCAAATTCTTTTTCTGGAGGAAAATTAATTGTTGTAGAATAAGCCTATTATATTAATTATTGGCTTGATTACCATATATTTATAATGTTATATGCAATTGAATCAACAATAGGGGCATCCTTATAGCGTGCATTAGTATTTTACTTGGTCAAAAATTTTACCAAAGGAATTTTTACAGTCTGATCAATAGCTGGTTTGAACTCCTATTTCCAATGAACTAAAAATTCTGATTTGGAATTCAACTGTGAGTTTCTGTTTTCAAAAAAATTATTCAATATCAAAAATTACAAAATAATATATATATTATATATTGATAATAAAATAATTATAAGTAAATAATTATGCTTATTTGATAAATTAACATAATCAATAATATACATATTATAAAAAAATGGCATATGTTTTGTTGTAAGTATCGCGGATTCTAAAATATCCGCGATAAACCGACAAAACTAAGCTTATGAACCTGCAACGTTTTACTCAAAAAATTGGTGTTTACCTTTTTTGTACAATGATGATTCCTTTGAGCAGCATGGCCCAACCGACCAACTGCATTGAAGATTTTAACAACCGATCTGCATTGGGACCCGTCAACCAGGCTGGAAACTGGCAATCAATCAATTCCTTTTTGTATTTTCAAATAGACCCCTTTACATCAAGTATGGTGTTAAGAGCCGCAGATGATTCCGGGGCTTCTATTTTTAGTAACATTACGGATTATGATTTTAACTGGTATGCTCGTTATGGTGGATGCCAATTTTGCTTTGACATCCGTTACGATGGGGGTCCAAATAATCCTGGATTGGGCTTTAATCCCATTTCAATCTTTCAAAATGGACCGATTGGAAATCCGGTACCTGGTTCTGCAGCAATTGCTGCAACGTTTCAGGTAAATGCAGGGATTGGAAACAATTGGGTGCGAATTTGTCTTCCTATTGATAAATCAAGTGGAGGAAATTTGCCATCCAATTCATATGGAACTTGGGTTGGACCCAGCGCAGCACAATGGGATAATTTGATTCAAAACGTTGATGGAATTTCAATTCCGGTTGATTTTGCCGGAGGCGCGAATCCTGCAGAAAATATTTATGTAGATAATTTTTGCTTTGATCGATGTCCATTACCTACTTTAGCATGCGATGATCATGTGAATGTTTCTTTGGACAGTACTTGTTGTGCAGTTATTACTCCAGCAATGGTATTGGAAGGAAGCTACCCTACAAATTGCTTAAAAGTAGTATTAAAAGATAAATACGGAAATGTGATCCCAACAAGTCCAAAAATATGTGGACCTTATGTTGGACAGACCATTACTTTTGAACTGATCGATACCTGTACTAAAAACAAATGTTGGGGTACTTTAATCGTTGAAGATAAATTAGGTCCAAAGATTGAATGCCAAGTTCCTGATACAGTATTTTGCAACAATACGGGATACAATTGGACGATTCCGCCTGGAGTAGATAATTGTGGCGGCATTGTAAAAACAATTGTGTTGTCAGACCAAACCATCAAATTGCCCTGTGATTCATTTTGTATTGCACGTCGCTTGATTACCTATTGTTATCAGGATCAATATGGAAATCGCAGCGATACGTGTGTTAAAGAAATATGTTTTAAGAAAATAGAGTACAAAGACATTGTTTGGCCAAAAGACACTGCATTTAGCTGTGAACTTTGGGATACCATCCCTCCACCTGAAGTTTCGGGCGTACCAATGGCAGGTGGATATCCATTGTATCCGGATTGGTTTTTATGCAAAATGGCCGTGACTTATGAAGATCAATTGATACCAATCTGCCCAAAAACATTTAAAGTATTGCGTACCTGGACTGTTTTGGATTGGTGCAAACGTTCTCCTGAAAATGTTTACAAACATTTTCAAGTAGTAAAAGTGTTAGACGAGAAAGGTCCGCAATTGGAATGTGCCCCGGATGTCACAGTAAGTACGGATGTATGGAGCTGCACTGGAACTGTTATACTTCCTCCCCCTCAAGTAAGCTGGGAGTGCTCGGATAGTGTATTTGTAACATTGGAATATAAAATTACCGGAAGAAATGGTCAATTGACCTTTGAAGGAACGAGTAAGAACAATATCAAAAAATTACCCAACGGATATTTCTCAGTAACTGGATTGTCCATGGGATCAAATCTAATCATATTCTATGTTACAGATCAATGTGGAAATACAAATACATGCATCACTGAGGTTACCGTAGAAGATCATATTCCACCAGTTGCTGTATGCGATCAAAAAACTACGGTTGCATTGACGATAGATGGAACTGCAAAAATTGAAGCATATACTTTTGATGATGGATCACACGATAATTGTGGCATCGATTATTTTGAAGTAAAACGAATGGATAACGGATATCCTTGTGATTCAGTGCGAGGAAAAGAATGGGGTGCGTATGCTTACTTTTGTTGTGAAGACATAGGTAAAACTATCATGGTTGCCATGAGAGTTTGGGACAGATCTGGAAATAGCAACACGTGTATGGTAGAAGTGGAAGTACAGGATAAAATACCACCTGTAATTTTTTGTCCACCACATATAACCATCAGTTGTGAATACGACTATCCGGACCTGAGTGTTTTTGGAACGGTAGTAGCCGACATCAGCAAGCAAAAAGCAATTGTAATTAAAGATCCAAAAGTAAAATTCAGTGGCCAGGCTATTGATGGATATGCATACGATGGATGTGGAGTAACCGTTCTTGAATTGCCACCTGTTTATGCACTTCCATGCGGAAAAGGAACAATAACTAGAACTTGGGAAGCAACAGATCCAAGAGGTCTTAAAACAAGATGTAGTCAGATCATTACAGTCAATGATTACAATCCGGACAATGTTACCGTTGTTTGGCCAAGAGATACATTCAGTACCAGTATTTGTACAAGCAAACCTGATTTTGATGCAGACCATTTGGGAAAACCAAAAGTATATGGAGCTGATAAATGCAACACGATTATGATCAACTATACAGACCAAATATTTACTTTAGAACCAGATGCGTGTATAAAAGTATTGAGAAAATGGACCGTAATTGATTGGTGCATCTACCAACCAAATAACCCACAAACTAAGGGATACTGGAGTTGGATACAGGTCATTAAAGTAAATAATTTTGTCGCACCAAATTTTACTACTTCTTGTAAAGACAGAACAGTAGCAGTATTTGGACCAGGCTGTGGCGGACAAGTAGATATAAAAGCACAGGCAACAGATGATTGTACCGATTCTGCTGATTTGGTTTGGTATCATGAAGTAGATTTATACAACGATGGTTTGTTTCCTGGAAATGAATACAAACTTTCAGGTGCAGGATCAGATGCCAGTTCATATTATCCAATTGGTACTCATAAAATTACATTTAGAGTAAAAGATGCTTGTGGAAATGAAAGTTGGTGTGTGTTCTTAGTTAAAGTAGTGGATGGAAAATTGCCAACACCTTATTGTCTTGGAAATATTGTAACGACCATTATGCCAACAACAAAAAGCATTGCAATATGGGCAAAGGATTTCAACCTCAATTCAGAGGATAATTGTACACCAAAAGATAGTTTAAAATATTTCTTCTTGGTAAACAATGTTTTGGTTCCATCACTTACATTGGATTGCTCTAACATTGGAGTAAACAAATTGCGGGTATACGTGCGGGATGAAGCAGGCAATTTAGACTATTGCGAAGTTAGTCTGGACTTGCAAGATCCAAATCATGTTTGCGGTACAAGCAATTTAGGCATCAATGGAAAAATAACAACTACCGACAATCGCAGCATGAAAGATGTAACGGTGATTATGGAACGTGCAAATCCTATTGGCATCAATCAAAGCTATACAGATCCACAAGGAGGCTATAGTTTTAGCAATCTGACCAAAGGAGCCGATTATCAGATCAAAGCCAGTTACAATCAAAATCATATCAATGGGGTCAGCACTCAAGATATTGTGATCATACAAAAACACATTTTAGGTATTCAATTGTTTGACAATGTTTATAAATACATTGCAGCAGATGCAAATAATAGCAATACCATAACTGCTGCAGACATAGCAGAGATCAGAAAATTGATATTAGGTATTACCAATCAATTTTCTAAAAATGAATCATGGAGATTTGTTCCAAAACAGACTGTATTCAACGATCCAAACAATCCTTGGCCTTATACGGAACAAATTAAACATCAGGAATTGCTGACTCCAAAACAGAATGATGATTTTTATGCAATTAAAATTGGAGACTTAAGTGGAAATGCTACACCTACAGGCTTTAAAGGATCTGATTCGAGATCCAATGAGAGCTATGCCATCGCAATAGCAGATCAATCCTTTACAAAAGGCCAAAATGTTAGAATACCCGTGTATGCAACAGAGCAAATGTTGGTTTCAGGAATGCAAATGGAATTTCAAGCAAATTCGATTGGAACATTTACTGGAATAGAAGAAGCTGCTTTTAAGATTGCTGAAGATAATTATTTGATCGAAAACAATCGCATTCGAATTAGTTTAGCATGTTTACAAGATCAGCTTATAAATTCTGGTGATGTGGTATTTACAATATTAATGCGTGCCAATCAAAATGGAAACTTAGATCAAGCATTCACGCTAAATACTAACAGAATCGAAGCAGAAATTTATGATAGCAATGTCCAAAGTAAAAGGGTTAAACTTGAATTTGAAACAAATTCAAATAAACAAACGGGTTTAAAACTATATCAGAATGTACCAAATCCATTTGATGAAAGTACGACCCTTCGATTTGAGTTACAAAATGCAGATGAAGTTCAATTGAATGTTTACAACCTGGCAGCAGAATTGGTATTCACAATGAATAAGGGATTCACCTCCGGACAACATGAAATTCAGTTAAATCAAAATCAATTAAATGGTTCAGGAATATTTATAATTCAGATGAAAACATCGAATTCCAACCAAACCCAACGAATTATTAGAATTCAAAAATAAAGATTGAGTATTTGCAGTGTTATTGCCTGATCATGGAAACATGGTCAGGCTTTTTTATTTGGAGGAATAGAGAGGAAGAGTAAGAGCAAAGATGCAAGTATGAAAAGATGCAAAGAAGACTGAAAGGCTAATCAGGAGAAAATGAGATGAAAGATTGCAGCTTAACGGCTTAACAGCAGCTTATCACTAATTACCTAAAGACTACAGACTAAATTGAAATTTTCAACTTTCAACTTAACAGCTTTCCTTAAAACAACTTCATATTATTATTATATTTAATATGTAATCAATTGATTTAATCTTAATCTATACCTGCGCTTAAAACAAAATATATTTTATACCACTTTTTTTGATGGTATCATATTAAATATAATCACCATATATAAAAAGTTTATTCTTAGCGCCTTAAGAGAATAATTTGAGATATAATTCCATGATTTTCAATGTTTTACAAGGTCTGGTTCGCCATTTTTGGCACTTATTTTGCTTAATCATAATATGTTCGACGAATTACCAGGAAGTACACATGGATAGGATACGATATGTGGTAGCAGATGACCATCAACTTTATGTCAAAGGATTTAACCTGCTCCTGCAACGGATCAAAACCAGATTCCCCTTAGAATGCATCGGCGAAGCATTCAATGGTCAGGAACTTCTGAGATTGATCAATCCGGATTCTGTGGATTTACTGTTTCTCGATCTTAATCTGGCTGATAATGATGCCGCCCTTTTAATACCTAAACTCAAAGAATTGCATAGCAATCTGAAAATTTTATGCATCAGTATGTATACCGATGATAAAGTAGTTCGGGAAGCGTTGCGAAAAGGTGCCGACGGGTATCTTTCTAAAAATACAGACTTAGAAGAATTAACCAATGCAATTGATGCAGTTATGGATGGTGAAATGTTTCTCGGATCAAATATCCGAATTACCAATCCAGAACGCAAAACAGTGCAGGCTAGTCAGAGTATCAACCGCTTCAATGCAAAATACCAACTGACAAAACGCGAACGGGAAATTCTTGAACTCATTGCAAAAGGTAAATCCAATAAAGATATTTCTGCTTTATTGTTTATCAGCAAAGACACGGTCAGTGTTCATAGAAAGAATCTGATGAGAAAACTGAATGTAAAAAATGCATCCGGTTTAATCAAAGTCGCCTACGAATTTAATTTGATTTAACCCCCACAAGATTTTGATAAAAACTTGTATTCCTGTTATGCAGGCATGCACTATTTATAAATAACAAACATGTATTACTTCAATCCTTTAAACCGAGTAAAAAAATGAAAAAGGAAATTTTTACAAATTATTTTAAAAACGGAAGTTACGACTTCTTACGGATCCTATTGGCTTCCGTGATGATGTTGGTGACGTTCGTTCAATCCAGCTATGGGCAATGCCCACTGGCCTGCGACAATTTAGTCCAGGTTTCTGTGGATGAAAATTGCAAAGCGGTAATCACACCAGATATGATCCTGGAAGACATGGGTCAATCTCCTTGTGTTTACACCGTAGTTGTTTTTGGAACGAATGGGCTTCCTATTCCCAATGCAACCGTAACCAGTGCACACATCGGTCAAACATTGACCGTTGCAGTTTATCTGGGTACCAATTCTTGCTGGGGTTCAATTTATGTTGAGGATAAATTTCCTCCTGTAGTTGATTGCCCACCAAACGATACGGTTTTTTGCAATCAAACAAAATACACTTTATTACAACCAAGTGTCGTTGACAATTGCTCTGGTGTTACCAGGCATTTGCTTTCAGATGTGATTACCAAGTACCCTTGCGATTCTGCATTAGCTGGAAAACGTACTATCAGCTATTATTATACAGATGCAAGTGGAAACCACTCTGATACCTGCAATCAATGTGTGTATTTTAGAAAAGTTGATCCACTGGTCAATTTAGTATGGCCACGGGATACAATCTTTGGTAAAGACACCATTCTTTGTTTAAATGACGTTCCATTGCCAAATATAACAGGTGTACCTACAGTTGCAGGTGAACCTTTATATCCGGATTGGTCTGTTTGTAAAATTGGTGTAACCTACGAAGACCAATTAATTCCTGTGTGTCCTTACACTTTTAAAGTATTGCGTAAATGGACCTACATCGATTGGTGCAGACCTTCAGGTCAAAATGTATATACCCATTTTCAAATTATAAAAGTTCTTGATGAAAGAGGACCTGTAGTTGCTTGTGGACTTAATGTTACTATAAGTACCGATATCTGGTCTTGTACCGGTACCGTTGTCCTTCCAATTCCAACTGTAATAAAAGAATGTTCTAAAACAACAGTACAAGTTGGTTACAAATTGGTTAAAAACGGAGATACTGCAAGTTTAGATGGAACTTCTACCAATGGGGTTACAAATCTGGGAAATGGATTTTACAGTGTTTCAGGCTTACCGCTTGGATTGAGCTGGGTTGTATTCCGTACCACAGATGAGTGCGGTAATTATACTGATTGTGCTACTGAAGTATTAGTTGAAGATAAAGTACCACCAACACCTGTGTGCGATCAAAAAACAGTTGTTACTTTAACGATTGATGGAACTGCTAAAGTTGCCGCAGAAACATTTGACGATCGATCACATGATAATTGTGGAATTGACCATTTTGATGTAAAACGAATGGACGATGGAGTTCCTTGCAATACAAAAAATGGAAGCGAATTTGGTCCTTATGTTTATTTCTGTTGTGCAGATATAGGCAAAACGTTAATGGTAATTTTACGTGTATGGGATATCCATGGAAATTACAATACCTGTATGGTTGAAATTGTTGTTCAAGATAAATTACCTCCGGTAATTTTCTGTCCTCCACACATTACAGTTTCATGTGAGTTTGACTATACTACCTTGGATGCATTTGGTACCGTTCGTGACAATGTAGCGAATCGTAAACCGATTACTATTAATGATAAATATAAAAAATTCAGTGGACCAGCAATTGATGGGTATGCTTACGATGGATGCGGTGTTACAATCACCGAAACAGTAACCAACAACACAAAATGTGGAAAAGGAGTAATCCAAAGACGATTTACTGCAACCGATCCGGGTGGATTAAGTTCGTATTGTGACCAATACATTACCATTGTGGATTCCACTTCAGATAATGTAAAAGTTGAATGGCCATTAGATTATTATAGTTCTACAGTTTGTCTTGACAAGCCACATCTTACACCGGATATTACAGGAAAACCTAAAATTACAGGTGCTGATAAATGTGCAAACATTATTCAAACCTACGATGATTTAGTTTTTACTTTGGATCCTGATGCGTGCCTTAAAATTTTAAGAAAGTGGATTGTAATTGACTGGTGCGTATACGATCCGAATCTTAAAAATTCTCCGGGTTACTGGAGTTGGACCCAGGTAATAAAAGTAATCAATACGGTTGCACCTACATTCCAATCCAATTGCAATAACCGCACAGTTGACGTATACGGTCCAGGCTGCGCTGGTTATATAAACCTTGTTGGGTCTGCAATTGATGATTGTACAGATTCAACACTGTTGGCATGGACTTATCAAATTGATTTAAATAATGATGGTTCTGTTGATATCAATCAATCTGGAAAAGATGCATCCGGTACCTATCCTATCGGTACACATAAAGTAACCTTTAGAGTTAGAGATGCTTGTAATAATGAAGCGGTTTGTTCTTTCTTGTTAACCGTACGCGATGGTAAAAAACCAACTCCATATTGTTTAGGTCATATCGTTACAACGGTAATGCCAAGTACCCAAAGCATTACAATATGGGCAAAAGATTTTAATTTAAACAGTGAAGACAATTGTACTAAAAAGGAAAATCTAAAATACTATTTCCTTTTAAATGGAAGATTCGATTCGTCTATGGTTTTCAATTGTTCTAACATTGGAAAAAATATACTTAGAATTTATGTAGTGGATGAAGCGGGTAATTCAGATTACTGTGAAGCAACTTTGGAAGTTCAAGATCCGAATCATGCGTGCCCAACAGGATTGACAATTCACGGAACCATTCAAACCATAACCAATAAACCGGTTAAAGATGCTTATGTTTCCTGGGAACGTTCAAATCCAGCTGGTAGTAATTCTACATATACGAATGACAATGGTGAATTTAATTTCACAAGTTTGACATCTGGAATGAGTTATACCATTAAATCAGAAAAGAATTTTGGTTTTATCAATGGGGTAAGTACGTATGACATAGTTTTGATTCAAAAGCACATTCTTGGAACTCAGATTTTTGATTCACCTTTAAAATATCTGGCTGCTGATGTGAACGCTAGTTGTACAATTACAGCTGCAGATATTTCTGAAATCAGAAGATTGATTTTAGGTAAGATCAATGCTTTTGCACTAACGCCATCATGGAAATTTGTTCCGCAAAACAGTATTCTGCCTACAAATACACCTTGTGGCTTTGAACACATTCTTGAATTTAACCTGATCAATCGTGATCACATGAATGCTGATTTCTACGGAGTCAAAATGGGAGACATCAATATTGATGTGGATGCTGGAAACGTTATGAATGCAAGCATACGCAGCGATAAAAAAATTCAATTCATTGTTGAAGACCTTATGTTGACTAGCGAAAATGTTCAAAGGATTCCGGTGTATGCTTCAGAAGTGATTGGTTTCGAAGGTATGCAAGCTGCTTTCAATGTTGATGAAGATTATTTAAGGATTGAAAATTTGGAAGCCGGGCAATTAAATGTAAATGCTGAGAACTATGCAATTAAAGACAATCAGTGCATGGTTTCTTTAAGCGGGCAGAGTAATGTTGCTATTGATCCTTTACAACCCTTATTCTATATCATAGTGAAGGCAAAACAAAATGCGCGCTTCATGGATCACATTCGCTTAAATGAAGATTTATTAAAAGCAGAATGGTATGATAGTGATTTGAATATTTATGGTTTGCAGTTTAATGCAAAAAATCCAAATGTTAAACCAACAGAGACTACTACAGTGCTATACCAAAACATGCCAAATCCATTCAACGAATCAACCAAAATTGGATTTGAGTTGGCAAGCAAACAGGAAGTTGAATTTATTTTCTATGAAACCAATGGAAAAGTAATTTATCGTAAAACCGGTACATACAACAAAGGGTATCATGAATTTGAAATCAAAAAATCAGAATTAAATACATTTGGTGTTTTCTTTATGCAGATGAATACCAATGATTTTACAGATACAAAACGATTAATTCTTATCCGATGATAAGGATTGAGTAAATGCAGTGTTATTGCCTGATCATGGAAACATGGTCAGGCTTTTTTTATTTTCGCTTTGCATTGGTCCCCCCTTCAACTTTGGTAAGCATGCCATTGGTAACCTGCCATTGCGATCCCAATTTTTCAAATCAGATTTAGCGGCGTCTTAAAGCCAAAGTTTCCAGAATAGCCAAAAGACTAAAATTAAAACCTTAGTAAATTTTGTGGGACCGCCTTTCATGGGACAAGAGCTTTTGCTACACAGGAAAAGCTTTACAATCGGCCATTCTTTTTTTGGCCGAATTATTGCTGTAAATCGCGTAAATAATAGTATATTTGCAAAGAAGACCCACAAATTTCAATAGTTTTCAATCAAAGCCACTCGAAACTTATTGCGTCCGGCATTAAAAATCCGGGTAAAACTTAAAAACTCCTAAAAATGGGGTATTGTATTATAAAAATTGCTAATATTCATTAAAAAGATTATTAAACACATACTAAATTTGTTCCCGGTTTGGAATCCAATTTCTGCCCAAATCCAGTAAACTATGAAAAAATACATAATTTCTTCAATCTTTCTCTGTACAGTGTTCTTGGTACAAGCTCAGGTAAACTTTCAAATTGCGAGCGTTTCAGGAAATAAAAACGACACTGTTTCAGTAACAGTTTCCACAACAGGATTTAACAATGTAGTGGCCACACAATATTCTCTGAATTATGACTCTGCAGTATTGGCTTTTGTCGATGTTGTAAAAACAGCCAATTACGACGTGAATTTTGCATCACATGTAGGGAGTGCTTCAGTTAAAAACGGCCAATTGGGCTTTACTTGGGATGCCCCGGGTGGAGTTGGGAAATCCTTAGCCAATGGGACCTTGTTGTTTACGGTTAAATTTAAACTAATAGGGAAGGAATGCGATTCCTCTTTTATCAAATTGGCTAATAAACCTACCTCAATTGAAGTTCTGGATGGCAATTTTAATAACCTGACCCTGACCGCCCCAGATGGAAAAGTTAAAATTAATGGTGCAGGTTGTCAGGGTGGTGGTCCACCTCCAGATACTTCTGGATTGCAAATAATCGCTTCAACTGAAACAACACCGCAAGGTATTGTCAAGTGTTTAAAGGTTACAGCCAAAAATTTTAAAAACATTCAAACTGCCCAATTTACCATTCACTGGGATAAGGCAGTTGCAACTTTCGATACCCTAAATTCAGGTGCAATGACCCTTTCGTGGGGTCAAAATTATGCAGCTTTACCGGATCGATCCGGAGTGGGAATCAATTGGGATGCAGGTGCCAATCCGGTAACTTTTGCCGACGGTGTCACCTTGTTTGAAGTTTGCCTTAAACCTGTAGGCGCTCCGGGTTCAAGTACAAATGTTACGTTTGACGGGACTCCTGTTTTAGTGGAAGTTACTGATGGAAATGGCAATGTTGTAGCCCCTAAATTCACAACAGGCAAACTTACAATCACCAGTCCGCCTGCTGCAACCATTAATTTACATGTTCGCGATACTACTGTTGAAGAGGGTGGCGAATTTTGCATACCCATCAGAGTTGATGGCTTCAAATGCGTTCAAAGCTTTCAGTTCAGCATTAAATTTGACAATACTAGATTGAAATTCAATAAGATATCAGGAATTGGAACCGCTCCATTAAATTTAGGAGGCAACAATTTTAATATAGTTAAAGACTCAATCCGGGTTACCTGGGATGCGCAATCCGGGCCGGTCGACATTGCCAATGGTGGCATTTTGTTTTCTGTGTGTTTTGAATCCATAGCAGCTAGCTGCCCTTTTGATACCAGATTATTGTTTACAGACTTGGCAGGGAGTCCTTTGGAATTTTCAGACTGCAACAGCAACAATTTTGGAGTTACTAAAGGTGAACCAGATTGGACAGTTGCTTGTAAAACAGCCGTAACCCACGTTTCAATCGTTGGGGGAGGTTCGACAATACCGGTTAAATGTTTTGACGATTGCAATGGTTCTGTCACCGGGCTATCCATCAAAGACGGAAAAGGCCCATTTGAATATGAATGGAGATTGCAGCCATCTGGGGTTGTGGTATCAACTGTATTGGCACCCACGGACCTTTGTGCTGGCAAGTATAAACTTTTTGTAATCGACAGAGGAGATAACAATTATACGACTTCAACTCCCGAATATGAAATTACCAGTCCGGAAAAATTAGAATGTTCTGCAACAATTACGCATGTTACACAAACAACATCAGGTAAAATAGATATTACAGTATCAGGCGGTACTCCTAATTATACCTACATGTGGTTTAACCAATCAGGAACTAAAATTTCTAGCAATGAAGACATTTCAAACCGATCTGCTGGAACCTATGTGGTAATGGTCACAGATTCAAGAGGTTGCGTCAAGACAGATACCTTTGTTATTAATCCTGCACCCCTCTTTTTAGATCGTTTTACTTTATTAGATTCCAATCGCTGTTTTGGTGATTGTCGCGGAAAAGTTACTGTATCTATTGGTGGAGGTAAAATTCCTTACTCTTATTTATGGAGTAACGGAGACAAAACAGCCACAGCAGATTCAATTTGCAAAGGTGATGTTACCGTGACTGTTACTGATGCTTCCGGAACTACGATCGTGGAAACTTATAAAACAGTCAATGAGCCAGATAAAATAGACATTACCTTGGATAGTATTAGAAAATCCAACGGCACCAATGGAGGTATTTTTGTTACCATAAAAGGTGGCACATTGCCCTATAAAACCTACCAGTGGCGTAATTCTGCTGGCAATGTTGTTAGCAATGTGGAAGACTTGACGGGTGTGCCTTCAGATACGTTTACTTTGTGTGTGACTGACAAAAATGATTGTGTACAATGTGCCAAATACTATGTCAATCCTGAAAATTCTACTCCTCCTACCATTACGGTGGATTTAAAAATAGAAGCCAAAGCAAACGGCCAGGCGATCAGCTGTAAAGGCAGATGCGATGGTAAATTGGTAGTTACCGTTACACATTCCGATCCAAGACCGCATACCTATCGGTATAAGTGGTCTCACGATGCCAATCTAAATTCAAATGTTGCAACTGGATTGTGTCCTGGATCATATTCTGTTACGGTTACAGATGAAGCGGCTAATTCCAAAGTTTCAAATAATATAACTATTCAAGATGCTCCTTCCATTAACTTGACTGCCAAGCGCATCAGTTGCGCATCCTCAAATACATCTGCAGATGGTATCTATGAGGCGGTTGTTACCGGTGCTTCTAATCCAGTATCGTATTCTTGGTGCAGTGGAAGTACCTTAAACAGAGCAGATAATTTGGTAGCCGGTTCATGTACACTCACTATAACTGATGTGAATGGCTGTTCTGCGACAGAAACATTTACAGTCTGCGTTGGCAAAGAACCTGCTGATTGTTATAAAGGTCGACTGGCTATATCTCCAAATGGCGATGGTTTCAATGAAGTTCTGGAAATTAGTTGTGCCAATTTGTATGACAATGTTCTGACAATTTACGATCGATGGGGAAATCAAGTTTATTCAAAAGTAAATTATGTAAACGACTGGGATGGCAAAGACGACGAAGGAGACAATCTCACAGAAGGGACCTACATGTGGGTCTTGAAAGTAAAAGAGCCAGGAAAGAACGACGCTTATTTTAAAGGAACCGTTACCATCGTACGCTAATTTCAAACGCATTCAAAGTTAATATTATGAAAAAAAATAATATATTAAGTCTTGTAATCATTATTCTTGCATTTGGAAGTCTCAATGCACAGGATTATGCCAAAGCATTGAAAACGCAAGCGGTTTATAACCACTATTACGCAAATTTATTTTTGGTGAATCCAGCCAATACTGGTTTTAATGGGACCTCCAATCTGCTGTTTAACTTCAGAAATCAGTGGGCTGGCTTTGATGACGCTCCTAAAGGCCTAACGCTTGGAATTGATGCAAGTCCGGCTGATAATATGGGACTAGGTGCGATGATCTATTCAGAGAACTTCGGGGTTGCCAATCGTTTTCAGGGGCAGATAAACTATGCTTACAATTTTCGGCCAAGTGACAATATGCGTATGTCGTTTGGATTGTCTGGAGCATATATTCAATACAATCTTGATAATGAAGCAATTACCGATCCATTACACGAAAGTCCTGACCCTTATATAAATAGTGCTGTTAATGGAGAGAAATACTTCGGTGCCGATTTTGGTTTTTACGCTGAGATCCAGGATAAGTTTAGAATTGGCATTAGTATCCCACATTTGGTGGAAACCCGTTTGGATGATTCAAACAAAACCACTACAGGCCCTAAGGAAGATAAACCAGTAAGTTTTACCGGCTTTTTAGGAGCAATTTGGAGGTTACCTGAATATAGAATGGTAATTGAACCTTCTATTGGCTTGCGTAAAATTTCAGATGTTCCATTCGGAACAGACTTAAATGTTTTGGCTAAAATGCTGGATGACAGACTGTTTGCAGGATTTACTTACAGTTACAACCCTTCATGGCATCGCATCGCACTTCTAGGTGGGGTTAAAATTGACAGGTTTAGCTTTATGTATTCATACGACCAATCATATTTAGAATTTCAAAATTTTAACAATGGGTCTCACGAATTGACACTTGCATTTGAATTATACCGTTCTAAGCCAAAGGCTCCAAAGGCGGATGAAGGTATGATGAAATCCGAACAGGAGGCTTCTCCGGCAATGGAAGAAAAGAAATAAGGAATCTCAGATTTTATAAATAATTTTGCATCTCCATAAAAAGCTTGCCTCCGGGTGGGCTTTTGTTTTTTAAACCTGATATTAAATAAATTTATCATATCTGATTAAATACAGGATTTAAATAATAAATGCCGCGCGAGCAAGGAGTTTCTGAACAATTATTTAAATGCATGTTCCAGAGAATGATTTTTATGGATTAATTAAACTGGATCTTAAAAATCTGAATGAACCTATTCGAAATGCATAAATCACCCGTCTCATCTTTTAATTCCAAATGTAGTGGAACCTTTCTGCTATTTCTAGTTGCTTGTTCACTTTTATCTAGTTGTTCCAAATCAACAAAACCAAAAAAAACGGTTTCAGATCCTTTGTTTGTACTTCGTGATTCCACGCAAACCAACATCAATTTTATTAATTATGTAGAAGATGGAAATGAGATCAATATGTTTAATTATGAATATTTCTACAACGGTGGCGGAGTAGCTGTTGGTGACATCAATCAAGATGGTTTGGCTGATTTGTATTTTAGTTCAACCATGGGATTTAACAAACTTTATTTGAATCTGGGCAATTTTAAATTTAAAGATATTACTCAAGAAGCTGGTGTTGATGGAGGACTTGGTATAAAAACTGGAGTTTCTATGGTTGATTTAAATGGTGATGGTTTGTTGGATATTTTTGTCTGCAAAAGCGGATTGTTTGATCCGGTCTATCGTGAAAATATTATTTACATCAATAATGGAAATTTAACATTTACAAATCGGGCTCCGGAATATCATTTAAATGACCAAAGTTTTTGCACGCAGACTTATTTTTTTGATATGGATCTTGACAATGATTTGGATGTTTTTATGGTAAACCATCCGGTCAGTTGGCAGGATATTAATAATATTTATATTTACCAGGATGAAAAAGGTCGTTATTATGTGCCGGAAGATACCAATCGAACTTACATCAGCAACAGACTTTATGAAAATTTAGGCAACGGAAATTTTAAAGATGTTTCTGCAAAAGCAGGAATTGGACATGTAGCATTTGGTTTAAGCCTATGCGTTCTGGATGCTAATGAAGATGGTTATCCGGATTTATATGTGTGTAATGATTATTTGCAACCGGATGTCTTATTTATTAATAATAAGAATCACACTTTTACAAAATCATTTGAAAAATATTTTAGTCATCAATCGCACTCTTCAATGGGTTCGGAGATTTTTGATTTAAACAATGACGGTAAGTTTGATTTGATGACGGTTGATATGAAACCAGAGGACAACCTTCGCCAAAAAACATTGATGGACGATCAGAATTACGATCGCTTTTATAAAATGGTAAATTATAACTTACAAGCTCAATTTTCAAAAAATTGCGTCCATTTAAACAATGGAAATAAATCATATAGTGACATTTCATTTTTGCTTAATATAGAACATACCGATTGGTCCTGGGCACCTATTGCTGCTGATTACGACAACGATGGTTTTGAAGATCTCTATATTACAAATGGCTATCGTCGATATGTTACCAACATGGATTACAAAAAATTCACTCTCGATTCGTTGATGAAAGCTACCAACGGAAGAGGCGCAATTTCTTTTCCAGAATGGAAGAAAGTTTGTCCGGAAGGTAAAATTCAAAATTATTTTTTTAAAAATAACGGAAATTTAAATTTCACAAAAGTCAGTGATGAATGGAACGCTGGTCCAGATTCTTATTCAAATGGAGCCGCTTATGTTGATCTGGACAACGACGGTGATCTTGACATTGTAACAAATAATATCAATGACCATGCATTTGTTTTAGAAAATAAAGCCAATCAAAAATACAAACACAATTATTTAAAAATTAATTTAAAAGGTCCCGGTAAAAACACCCAGGGAATTGGGGCTACTGTAATTTTAAATACTGTGGGTGGAAGCCAACAGTTTAGATATGTAAATCCGGTTCGTGGTTTTATGTCTTCCGTTGATCCTGTTATTCATTTCGGATTGAAAGAACTTAGCCAAATTGAAAATGTTGAAGTTCTTTGGCCTGATGGAATTAAAAAGCGCTATCAGTCAATACAAATCAATGCAGTCAATACATTGGATTACAAAGAAGGTGTTTCAATTCAAGATGCAAAAAAGCAAGCAGCTCAAGAACCAGAACTGTTGCAAGCCTATGATGCAGGCATCCATTTTATTCATCATGAAGATTATTATACAGATTTTAAGAGGGAGCCAATTATACACATGAAAAACTCAACGGAAGGACCTGCTTTGGCAATCGGAGATGTTAATGGTGACGGAACCGAAGATGCTTTTTTAGGCGGGGCTGTAGGTCAGGCCAGCGAATTGTACATTCAGTCTAACGGAACTTTTAAATTATCAAATCAAATTGTCTTTAAACAGGATTCCAGTTATGAAGACGTGTCAGCAACTTTTATCGATATTGATCAAGATAAAGATTTGGATTTATATGTGGCAAGTGGTGGTTACCTGTGGGAAAAGGGAAATAAAATGTATCAGGATCGTTTATATGTGAATGATGGAAAAGGAAATTTCTCAAAGTCAAGTGGACTCATTCCACAAGAAAATCAAAATGGATCTATTGCAATTCCTTTAGATGTAAATGGAGATGGCAAGCAAGATTTATTCATTGGAGGTGGGGTGACTCCTGCTGCCTATCCTTATGCAGAAGAATCATTCTTGTTGATAAATAAAGATGGCAAATATATAAATGAAACAAAATCCTGGTTTAATGAGAATACTTCATTGGGTATTGTCAAAGATGCGGTTGCAAAAGACTTTAACAATGATGGAAAATTGGATTTAATCCTTTGTGGGGAATGGATGCCTATTTCTATTTGGATCAATACGGGAACTCGATTTGAAAACAAAACCAAAGAATTTAATTTAACAGGAACAGAAGGTTGGTGGCAAAGTGTCCTGCTTGAAGATTTAGATGGCGATGGAGATCTGGATGTTGTTGCAGGCAACTTAGGTCAAAATTCAAAATTTAAAGCCAGCACAACAGAACCGGTAGAAGTATTTGCTGCCGATTTTGACAACAGCAAAACGATGGACGCAATATTAAGCACCTATGTCATGGGGACTTCTTATCCGGTTGTTTCCAGAGATCGCTTATTGGAACAAATGACTTCATTGCGTAAAAAATATTTAAGATATGCAAGTTATGGGATCACCCCAATGAATAAAATTGTTGATGAAGATAAATTGCAAAAATCCTATCATCTCAAAGCATTTGAAATGTCGAGTTGCATCTTTTGGAATGAATCAAATAAATTTACAAAGCAAATTTTACCTGCAGAAGTTCAAGTTTCAATGGTCAAAGGGATTTTGATTCAAGACATCGATATGGATGGGAAAAAAGACATTCTTACATGTGGAAATTTTTATGATACTGACATCGATTTCGGCAGATACGATGCTTCTATAGGTTGCCTCCTCCTACAAAAACAAAAAGATTCGAAACCAGATTTTCAAGCTGTTTCTGTTTTGAAATCTGGTTTTTATGTTCCCGGAAATGCCCGTCGGATTAAATTCTTAGAAGTAGGGGACTCTAAATGTATCATTGCGACAGAAAACAATGCTATGCCGAAATTATTTAAAATCCGAAAAAAATAAAAAGATGAATAGATTATTCTATTTTTTGTTTTTTGTAATTGGACTTAGTGCTTGTACTAATAAGAAGCATGCGGTTGCAATCGACGAATCATTCATTCATTATTGCACCGATAAGTTGTTGGATATTACCATGGAAGATATCTATTCTCCACCGGTTGCCAGTCGTGTTTTTGTTTATCCATACATCACTTGTTATGAAGTGATGGAAAATGGATCTGGACGTTCTTTTATGAAATTTATTACAAAAGAATGGAATTCTAAACCAGACTTTGATACAAGCGGAATTTCGTATCCATTAGCAGCAATCAGGAGTTTTTGTATTGTCGCCAAGAGTTTGGTTTTTAGCGAATATTTAATGGATTCTGTTTCAGCTGCGTTTAATTTAGAAATTAAAAATGTGCCAGACGATATTCGTCAAAAATCTGATAAGTATGCTGAATTTATTGCAGCTCAAATTAAGGCATGGATTTCAAAAGATAATTACGCGTATGTAAAATCGGCAGCACAATATACCATACCCAATACGGACAGTACCTGGACAATTACACCACCCAATTACGACAAAGCACTTGAGCCCAATTGGAAATCTTTGCGATTTATTTTATTGGATTCTTTAAATCAATTTTTTCCACCTCCACCTCCGGTGTTTAGCAAAGATAAAAAGTCGGATTTTTATAAATATACCAAGTCAGTTTACGATACCAACAATCTTAAAAACAAGGAGTTCCAATATTTAGCAAAGTATTGGGATGACAATCCAAATGAATATTTCACGACGGGACATAATACCTACTTTGCACATCGGATCAGTCCACCAGGACATTGGTTAAATATCACCAAGGAATTCTGCAAAAAAAATAATTTGAATTTGCACGAGTCTGCAAAAATTTATGCGCATGTTTGCCTGGGTATCTTCGATGGAATTATAAGTTGCTGGAATGTTAAATATACCTGTCAGTTGATACGCCCAATCAGTTACATCAATCGCTACATTGATCCTAAATGGACTCCTTTTATACAAACGCCTCCTTTTCCAGAATATACCAGTGGACACAGTGTCATAACAGGAGCTGCTTCTGAAGTCTTGATTCATTTTTTTGGTGACAAACCATTCCAGGATTCAACCATCACCCGTTGGGGATTTGATGTGAGGTCATTTAATTCTATTTCAGAGGCTGCACTCGAAGCGTCTAGAAGTCGTTTTTATGGAGGAATACATTATGAATTTGGAATAAACGAGGGCTTGGAACAAGGAAGAAGTATTGGAAGACATGTAATAAATAAGCTGGATGCACTGTCAAAGAATAAACCAACAAATTAGAATTCAAAGTAAATTGAATTCCATGAGAATAAATATGGATTTTAAACCGCTTAAATTGATGCAAGACATTGCTATTGGAGTAAAACTAAATTGCTTCCAACTACTAATTGGTTTTAGTATAACATTTATATTAATGAGCTGCTCTAAAAAGCAAGTAGAGCCAGCGCATGGCGAAGAACAAGCTATTTTCGAATTAATGGATTCCTTAAAAACCGGGGTACTGTTTCGAAATGACATCGTGGAATACGACAGTTTTAATTATTTCTATTTTGATGAATTCTATGAAGGTGCAGGCACGGGCATCATTGATGTAAACAATGATGGCTTACAGGATTTGTTTTTTGTTTCAAATCAGGGCCCCGATAAACTATACTTGAATAAAGGCAACTTTCAATTCGAAGACATTTCACAAAAAGCTGGGATTGAAGGTGGGCAGGAATGGTCAAATGGGGTAACCATCGCCGATGTTAATGGGGATGGATTTCAAGATATTTACATCTCATGCAGATTGTCTGATATTCTGGATTTTCGTACCAATCGATTGTATATAAATAATAAAGACAACACATTTACGGAACGAGCTAAGGAATATGGTATCGATGATTCAGGCTATACCGCGCATGCAAGTTTTTTTGATTTTGATTTAGATGGCGATTTGGATTTATATGTTGTTAATCAACCTCCAAATGGAAGATTGTATAAAATTAAGATGACTGGCAAAACGGATTTCCAATATACGGATCATTTATTTGAAAATGTGAATGGTCATTTTATTGACATTACAAAGAAAGCCGATGTTACTAACTATGATTATGGCTTGAGCGTTATGATTGGTGATTTATCAAACGATGGATATCCGGATATTTATGTAGCAAATGATTTTGATAATCCAGATATATTATTTTTAAACAATCAAGATGGAACGTTTAAAGATATCACCAGCATCAGTCTTAAACACATGAGTACGTTTAGTATGGGCGGTGATATTGCTGATATGAATGATGATGGATGGTTGGATTTAATGGTAATGGATATGGTTGCTGAAGACCATTACCGTAACAAAACTAATATGAGTGGAATGAATCCTAAAAAGTTTTGGGATTTAGTTAAACACGGTTATCAATATCAGTATATGTATAATTCATTTCAGTTAAACCAAGGAAATGGATTGTTTAGTGAAATTGCATTAATGTCCGGAGTGTCAAATACAGATTGGAGTTGGACAACCTTATTGTCAGATTTTAATAACGACGGAAAGAAGGATGCATTTATCACCAATGGATTGCTAAGAGATGTACGAAATAAAGATTTTAATACAAAGTGGCTTGAAAAATTAGGAGGAGATATGACCAAAATGAGTCCAGAAAATGCCAAAAAAGGATCTATACTGGAGATGATTAAAATGGCACCTTCTTATAAAATAAAAAATTACATGTATTCCAATTCGGGTGACCTTCAGTTTAACAATGTTACAGATTCTTGGAATGTAAATCAATTGTCTTTTTCACAGGGCGCATCCAATGCTGATTTGGATAACGATGGCGATTTGGATTTGATTGTTAATAATATGAATGATGTGGCTTTTGTTTATCGCAACAAAACGTCAGATTTGAAATTGCAGAATTATTTTCAAATGAAATTAGAAGGACCAAATGGAAATAAGGATGGATTTGGAGCTCGTGTTAAAATTTACATTAAAGATCATTTTCAAATGCAGGAAATGACATGCGTGCGAGGTTATATGTCTAGTTCCGAACCTATATTTCATTTTGGCCTTGCAGATGCATCTACAATTGACTCTTTAGTTTTAAGATGGCCTGATGGTTCGCATCAGGAATTTAAAAATCTTAAAGCCAATCAACGATTGATCGCTAAGTATGTAGATGCCAATAAAAACAAAATAGAGCAATTCGATTATTCAATTAAAAATTTATATTCTGAGGAAATTTCAAAACAGTGTGTGCCTGATATCATCTTTCAGGAAAATGAATACGATGATTATCAAAAAGAAGTTTTAATTCCTCATAAAATGTCCACATTGGGGCCCTGTCTTGCTACCGCTGATGTAAACGGCGATGGTAAAGAGGATTTTTATTTAGGGGGCGCTGCAGGTAAAATAGGACAATTGTTTTTGCAAAATGATTTACAAACCTTTGATCTTTCACCTGCTATGCCTTGGTCATTGTATAAAGAACAGGAAGATTTAGATGCCTTATTTTTTGATGCTGATGGAGATGGGGATCAGGATTTATATGTAGTTTCAGGAAGCAATGAATTTGAGGAAAATTCAAAATTGTATCAAGATCATTTGTATATCAACAACGGACTTGGAAAGTTTCAGGACGCTACTCAAAATTTACCTGTTATGCTCAACAGTAAATCTGTCGCTAAGAGTGGTGATTTTGATGGAGATGGGGATTTGGATTTATTTGTTGGCGGACGACAAGTTCCCATGAAATATGGAATTTCAACCAACAGCTACATACTCATCAACGAAGGAGGGAAATTTCAAGATCAAACGGAACGAATTTGTAAAGATTTAACTGGGCCTTTTGGAATGGTAACCGATGCCTGGTGGCTGGATATAGATAATGATAAAGATTTGGATTTAGCCATAGTAGGGGAATGGATGCCTCTAACCATTTTAATAAATGAGGGAGGCAAATTATTGAATAAATCTAAGGAATGGAAAACCGATCAAACTGAAGGTTGGTGGAATACACTAGCATATGTGGATATTGATCAGGATGGTGACATTGATTTGCTTGCTGGAAATCTGGGCTTGAATTCTAAATTTAAAGCATCATTGGATAAACCATTTAATGTATATTTAGGTGACTTTGATCAGAATGGAACCCATGATACATATTTAGGCAGTTTTGATAAAGATGGTAAAGTGTATCCAGTAAGGGGTCGACAATGTTCATCCGAACAAATGCCATTTATTAAAGATAAATTCAGAACCTATAATGAGTTTGCATTAGCTTCAATTGATCAGGTTTTAGAGGGAAAGTTGGATGATGCAGTTATTAAAAAAGTGCATGAATTTAGATCCGGATTATTTGTAAATAAAGGAGATCATTTTGAATTTCAAGCATTTTCTAATTATGCACAGATAGCTCCAATTTTTAGTTTCGCTCTCATTGATATAAACAGAGATAAACTAGTTGATATAATATATGGTGGAAATTATCACAATCGGGAAGTTGAAACTACTCGAAGTGATGCAGGAGTTGGAGGAATTTTATTAAATCGGGGAAATTTGAAATTAGAATCCGTACCTAGTAATCGAACCGGTTTATTTCTTAACAATGATTTAAGAGAAATGCGATTGATTTTACTTGGAAATTTCCCGGTTTTATTATCTGCAAATAATAATCATGCATTACAAGCGAATAAAATATTTATTTATTAGTTAGTGTTTTTTAACGTTTCGTTAATAATTCATGGCTATTATAGATTCTAATTTTGTAAGTTTTAAAATTGAAAGATGAATAATTCATATTTTTTTTATTTTTTTATATCAATTACTTTTGGATTTATAGCCTGTAACAAATCAAAAAATTCTGAAGTAGAATCCGGAACACTTTTTAAGTTGATGGATCCAAAAGAAACGGGAATTAATTTTGAAAATAATCTGCAGGAAACGGAAACACTCAATTATTATTATTATGACGGAATATATCAAGGTGCTGGAACAGCAGTACTAGATGTTGACAAAGATGGTTTGATGGATGTGTTATTTGTTTCAAACCAAGGTCCAGAAAAATTATATTTAAATAAAGGGCATTTTAAGTTTGAAGATATTTCTAAAAAATCAGGTATTGAAGGCGGACCAGAATGGACAACAGGTGCAACAATTGCTGATGTTAATGGAGATGGTTGGGATGATATTTATATAAGTTGTTTTTTATTAGAAGATGCAGAATTACGCAGAAACAGATTGTATATAAATAATAAAGATAACACATTTACTGAGCGAGCAAAAGAATTTGGTTTAGCTGACACTACTTATACTATTTCTGCAACTTTCTTTGATTATGATTTGGATGGTGACTTGGATATGCTGCAGGTAAATCAGCCTCCAAATATTGTACTAAGAAGAATTTCCTCCAAATTATGGGAAGCAGGCCATTCATGTAAATTGTATAGAAACGATCAAAATCATTTTACAGATGTAACAAAAGAAGCAGGTGTTTATACATTGGGATATGCTCTTAGTGCAGTTTCAGCAGATGTAAACAATGATGGGTATCCTGATTTATATATCACAGTTGATTATAAAGAGCCAGATTTCTTGTTTTTAAACATGAAAAATGGCACATTCAGAGATGTCGCTAAATCGGCAATGAACCACTTTTCATTATTCAGCATGGGTTGTGACATAGCAGATTATAATGATGATGGTTTTTTAGATATATTTTCGGTGGACATGGTAGCAGAAGATCGCTTTAGAAACAAAACCAACATGGCAGGAATGGATATCCCTAAGTTTTGGAAAAATGTAGAATTGGGTTTTCATTACCAATATATGTTTAATTCATTACAACTAAATCAAGGCTCTGGTTCTTTTAGTGAAATTGCGCAATTGGCCGGAATTTCAAAAACAGATTGGAGTTGGTCAGTTTTGTTAGCAGATTATGACAATGATGGAGCAAAAGATTTATACATCACCAATGGATTGTTACGTGATGTTCGTAATAGGGATTATCAGGCTTTGTTTGAAAGACCCTTTGATTCGATTAAAAGTAAATTGGAGTTGGTTAAAAATGCACCTTCTGAAAAAATACTCAATTATATGTATCACAATGTGGGTGATTTAAAGTTTAAAAATGTAGTTGATGATTGGGGAATGGCACAAAAGAGTTTTTCAAATGGTGCTTCTTATGTTGATTTAGACAATGATGGCGATCTCGATGTGATTGTAAATAATATTGGGGATAAAGCTTTTGTATATCAAAATTTTGCAAGCAGTCGTCAAGGCAGCAATTATCTACGTTTAAATTTGGTTGGTCCTAAAGAAAATTATAGATCTTATGGTGCCCGAGCCGTTATTTATTACGATAATGGTAAAATGCAAATGTTGGAATTATCGAATGCCAGAGGTTATATGTCTACGTCAGAACCCTTTATGCATTTTGGTTTAGGAACAGTTTCTAAAGTGGATTCTTTAATAGTGCGTTGGCCATCTGGAAAAATGCTTAGAAAAACTGGTATCAAAGCCAATCAAACATTGATCTTAAAAGAACCTGACGAAAGTTCAGAAACTTATCCACAGTTATTTCAATTAGCTGGAAATGTTTTAACCAAAGAAGTCACACAAGAATTATTAGGTGAAATTCATTCGGTTGAAAATTATTACGACGACTATAAAAAGGAAATTCTAATTCCCCACAAAATGTCAACCTTAGGACCGTGTTTAGCAACAGGGGATGTTACAGGTGATGGGAATGACGATATTTATTTAGGTGGTTGTGCTGGCACAAGTGGTGTATTGTATATCCAACAAGCAGATGGCGGATTTTTGCCTGCGACCTCCAGTCCTTGGATAGCCCATAAAGCATCTGAAGACATAGATGCTTTATTTTTTGATGCAGACGGTGATAAAGATTTGGATTTGTACGTTGCTAGTGGATCCAATGAATTTGCAGTTGGATCGCCACTATATAAGGACAGACTTTATATTAATGAAGGAGGAGGAAAATTTATTGACGGAAGCAATCGGATTCCTGCGCTTGCATTTAGTAAAGGGGTTGTCCGCGCAGCAGATGTTGATGGTGATGGAGATCAGGATTTATTTATTGGTGGAAGACAAGTACCTGGTTTTTATGGAAAGTCAGAGCGTTCTGCACTTTTGATAAATGAAAAAGGAACATTTGTAGATAAAACAAAAGATTTATGCCCTGAAATTTCAACTGCAATTGGGATGATTTCAAGTGCGACATTTGTTGATTTAGATAAAGATCGGGATTTTGATTTAGTAGCTGTAGGAGAATGGATGAGTCCAATGGTATTTGTAAATGAAGGCGGGAAATTTAAAAACGAAACGTCTAAATTTGGATTAGAGAATTTAAGTGGTTGGTGGAATGTGATTATCTCTGAAGATGTAGATGGTGATGGAGATCAGGATCTAATAGCAGGTAATCTGGGCTTGAATACAAAATTTAAAGCAAGTATCGAAAAACCTTTTAAAGTATTTCTAAAAGATTTTGATGATAATGGTAGCTGGGATATATATTTAGGTTCTTATGACAAGGATGGCAAATATTATCCTGTAAGGGGTAGACAATGCAGTAGTGAACAAATGCCATTTATTAAAGAAAAGTATAAGACCTATAATGAATTTGCATCCCATTCGATCGACGATATATTAGATGGAATGAAAGAAGGCGCAATCGTGAAGGATGTTACTGAATTTCATTCAGGAATATTTATAAATGAGGGTAACACGTTCAGTTTTAAACCATTTCCAAACATTGATCAAATTGCTCCTATTCAGGATGTAGTAATTTACGATATAAATAAGGATGGATTCAAAGATCTTATTTATGGTGGTAATTATTACAATCGCGAAATCGAAACTACACGTAGCGATGCAGGAGTAGGAGGTATCCTACTAAATGATGGTAAAGGAAATTTTAACCATGTTCCAACCAAGCAAACTGGATTGAAATTAAACCTAGATTTGCGAAAATTAAAAATAGTAAAAAGCGGACCATATAATTTAATGATCGCAGGTTTTAACAATGCAAATCTAAAAGCTTACCTATTAGGTCAGTTATAAATTTAATATTTACCAGATTGTGATAATGAAATTTAGATTAATATATTTGAGTAGTTGTTGTTTGCTATTATTAAGCTCATGCAAATCTTGTAAAAATGATTACGCGGATTTGAAAGATGGAACAACTGATCACGGCTATCATTTTTTTTGGGCTAGAAATGCAAAAACGCCAGTGGTAGAACCTGGGGAAGTTATTTTCTTTAATGCTGAACTTTATGTGGGCGGTATATTAGAAAGAAGATCTCAAGATCTAGGACGAACCATGAAAAAACTTTTGGAACCCAAAGACAGCTTATTGGAAGGAACAAAAAAAGTACCTATTGATCAATTTTTTCCTATCGCAGAAGTATTTTATTATGTATCTAAAGGCGATAGTATAATAATTGATAAAACTGGAATGTATAAGCCAGATGACAGTTTAAAAACAAAAGAAATAACTTGGAAACTTTCTATCATAGATATTAAGCCTTTAAAAGTAGTTGAAGAATCTGAAAAGAAGCGATTGGAAAAACTTCAAAAAGACAAAGAGATTTGGGAAGGAACGCGTCGAGCTGTAGAAACGAATTTTGGATTATATCTAAAGGACATCGATGATGGAAACAAATTAGCTTATACCAGTTATACTAAGAGCAATGTTAAAGTCGTAATTTTAAAACCAGGGAATGGCTTAAAACCACAGTTAGGAGAGAAAGTAAGATTTCATTTTTATGCCCACCATTCTAAATTAGGATTGATAGAAGAATCCTATTCAAGAGGAAAACCTGAGCAGATCATTGTAGGAGCATTTGCATTAAATCTTGGAATTGAGGAGGGGCTTTTGGAAATTCCTAAAGGAAGTAAAGCCATGGTATTTATTCCAGCAAAAATTGCAAACATATCGTCAAAAATTCCCAGTGCAATCCCGGAGGGAACTAATCTTGAAGTTTTTATAGATTTGTTGGAAGATGAACCGGAATATTAAATGTTTCTTAAAAGTAAGTTAAAATATTACGTATTAAATATAAATCGAATATGAAAATTACCATTTTATTGGTAAAGCTAGCTATGTGTCGATTTCTATCTTTGTGCATTCACTGCCCTGTTGTGGGTTGTGATGAATTATAAATAAACCAAACTCAAGACTTAATCTACACGGACGAAGCAATCCCCACTAGTATAAGTCTTTATTTAATGATGTGATTTTAATCAGGCTGTAAATGGCATTGGTAAATCATGTTGTTGTATTTAAAAGATCATTTGATTGTGAAAACAATCAGATGAGCTGATTTGAAACCATAAGGGTTTTGAAGCATAGTAGTATGTTTCAAAGCTTTTTTGATAAAGATTTTTTTAACTTAATAACCAAAACTAATTCTCATGAAAAGAACGAATTTGAGACTTTTGGAAAAAGTTGGATCCGCAGGCTTTATTCTTTTGTTTATCCTGGCGTTTCAATTTTCTTCAATAGGTCAAACAGTGAACTTGGCGAATGCCCCTTTGCCATTTCCAGCGTTAAAAGACCGGGTTAGTGCGATCAATGCAATCGATCAGGAGTTCCAGACTTATCAATCCTATAAGTCAGGTGCTTTGAACGTAGGTGATCCACAGTCTTTTATGTTACGTGCGCGGATTTTATCTCGCTTGCGCGAGTTGGCTCAATCCAACGCGAGTACTACTACGTCAAATTGTTTGACGGAAGTATTTTTTGACACCAATGTAGGGTATACTACCAACCAAAGCATCAACAGCTTTTATGCTGGAATTTGGCCGGATGAATACAAATATGTGGTTAACCTTCTGAAACGTTAATCCAAAATGGCTGTCAATAATCAATTTAAAAAATCTTAAAAACAATATCTCATGAAAGATGTCTTGACATTAATTTCAAAATTCCCCCGGATCAGCTTGCTGCTTTTGGTAGCTTGTTGGGGATTGAATGTGCAAGCTCAAACGTTTACATTTCCAGGCGGTTTTACCGTTAATGATAATACATGTACGTTTGCGGCTGCCATGAAGTCCACGACTACGGCTTCCGGTTTAACTAGTTGCCACCGATTGGCAAGAGTTACTTTAACTTATACCATGGACTGGCAGACGGACGTTTATTACGGCCTTCAGGCACCAGGTGGTAGAAGAATTTCTCTTTTCACCGGTTCAGGTTGGATTGCAGGAGGTACTCATACCTTTAATTTTAATGATACTGCTTTACAATCTGCAACTGATGCGGGTTTCTTCTTAAATGCCAATCCTTATAAACCAGATGCGCAAATCGGTTCTAGTTCTTGGTCTTCAAGAAATGGTGTTGGTTGTTCAACTGATTTTAATCCACAATTTTGCTCATTAAACGACCTTACCAGTACAACTGTTGCGGGAGATCGTATAGGTGATGTTGCGAATTTGAATGGTACCTGGACTATGGTTGGTTATGATACTTGGGCTGGCAATGCCGGTACCTTCGTAACAGGTAACGTAATATTCGAACAAGCAGCAAATATTGTTGGTTCTCCAACTCCTATTATATTGCCTTTGGCACCAGGATCATGTTCTCCTGCACCTATTGCATGTATTGCCTCTACGGGTTGTGCACCAACTCAACCTGTTCGTACGCAATATAGCCTTACTCCTGTAAGCGCAACTTGCTTTAGTTCTTTGTCAGGATTTTTACCATGTCCTCCTGGTGGTGTAGTAATCGGTCAAGCTGGAACAACCAGATTGTACTGGAGAACTCGTGCTGGAAGCGTGGATGATACTGCTTCTCAAACCATCGTAATTGCTGATACAGAACCTCCAGTGTTTAACCCGGCTTGCCCTAAAGGCGGTCGTGTTAATTTGAATGCAGGTCCAGGCGAATGCGAAGTGGCTTGGAATGCTCCTATGTTTATGGCGATGGACAATTGTCCTTATCCATTAGTTTTCGGTCAAAACGTAGGCCTTATCGGTTGTAATTCATATCCTCAGAATTTCTGCGGTATCAACGCTTGCGGTGATTCCGGTGGTTATTTCTTTGATATCAGAAATAAGAGCAACTGCCCAATGTATATCCGTGGTTTTGCAAGTGCATTTACCAGTGGTGCTAATACAACTGCAGGTACTTTCGAGGTTTATACCCGTAATACTGCAAATACTTCATGGAGAGCAGCTCCTACAGGTGGTTGGCCAGCAGCAGGTAATACTTGCTTAAACAACATGCCTAAATCTGCGTGGACTTTGTTAAAAACTACAGGTCCTGCAGACTCAGTTCGTACCTATGCATGGACCAATGGTGCTGCGTTCCAAAAAGATACTATCTATTTGGCAAAACCAGCAGCTGGTACCCGTCAAGGTCCTATCTGTAATGCAAGCAACATCACTCAAACTGCTAGCGGTAACGGTGGTATCTTGTTAAATCCAGGGGAGATCAGAGGTTTTGGTATCTTAGGTACAATCAACTCTGGTATGAGTATGAATTTACCAGGATTTGGTTCTTGTACTGGTACTTTCCAAGATAGTATCATTCAAATCAATCCTGTTCACAATTCACCTACAGGTAGCGTCGGTGTTATTTCTGTTAACTTAGCAGGAGCTAACTTCGGTATTGCTTGTAGCCCATTCGGATTTCCTGGAGAAGTATTGTATTCAAGAATTGATCCTGCTGGATTAGGCATGGTTCCGGTTATACAAACTTGCGGACAGCCTTACGGTCCTGGATCTTACTTCCCAATTGGTTGTAAAACTCTTTGCTATGAAGCAGTTGATGCTTCTAATAACCGTACAGTATGTCAATTTGATGTGTGCGTTATTCCTTATCCTAATACAGTAACTGCTTTAGCATGTCATGATGAAATTCAAGTAAGCTTGGATGAAAACTGTTTTGCTACTATCGGTGCTGATGAAGTATTATCCGGTGGCCCA
Organism: Saprospiraceae bacterium; assembly: GCA_016787575.1. GTDB lineage: Bacteria > Bacteroidota > Bacteroidia > Chitinophagales > Saprospiraceae > Vicinibacter. The sequence goes on from JAEUUO010000005.1 coordinate 127,982, forward strand.
TACCGTTGCTACAACGATTATACTGTAGAGATTCGTGATTGGATTACCAATACCATCATCGATCGTCAGCCTAATGTAACTGGATCTCAGGTTGGTAACCAAGATATAGGAAGAGAATTAAAAATTACAGTTCGCGACCCACTAACTGGCAACAGCTGCTGGGGACATGCAACTGTTGAAGATAAATTACCACCAGTATTAACTTGTGCAAGAGATACCTGCGTTCCTTGTTATTCTGAAACAACTCCGTTCTTTACCGGTACTCCTGGAGTACGTGAAAATTGCGGTAGTTATACAATTTCTTACAAAGACAATGTAACTCAAGGTTCTTGCGCTATTGGTAACGACCGTGTTATCAGACGTACCTGGACAGTAGTTGATGCATCTGGCAATAAAGCTACTTGCGTTCAAACGATCACTGTTAAATTAGGATTATTGACTGATGCTGTTGTTCCATTAAATTATGACAACATTGAAAATCCAATGTTGAATTGCAATGAGAAAATTTACGATAAAGACGTAACTCCACATTACTTATCATACCCATATTGTGTTGATGGCTACTTGTTAGACTCTGCACATTGGTTTGCTACAGGTGGTTTCTTGCCAAGTCCAAATGGTGACTTAGCTGGAGAGCGTTTACCAAGAGTTTTAGGTTGGAATTGTTTGGATTCAGGTCCATACCAAGGCCACCCAAATCCTTACCCAGTGTATTACCCTGCACACCCAAGCTGGAGAGCAAACAATCCAGTTTGTTGGGGACCAGATGAGGTAGTTATGTGGCAAGGTACAGGATACCCAGGTGGTATCAACTGCCGTAACTTAGGTGTTACTTACAAAGATATCGTTATTGACTTGGCTCGTCCAGGTTGCGATGCAGGACCAGTTGGTTGTTATAAAGTATTAAGACAATGGACTGTTTTGGATTGGTGTACCAGCTTAGTTGGTGGTCATAACCAAATCATTAAAGTTGCTGATGCTTTTGGACCAGAAATTCTGTATCCAGATACAGTTAATGTTAATATGGAAGTTTGGACATGTACAGGTCGTTGGGAAGTTCCACCAGCCTGGTTGAGAGACAACTGTTCAAATGAAATTCACTATACAGTTGAAGTTGAAGATGGTACCGTATTGGGTGATGAAAATGCAGGATATGTTGTAATCAACATGCCAGTAGGAATTCAAAGCGGTTACATCATTGCAGAAGACTGCTGTGGTAACGTAACTAAGAAAAGAATTGCATTGAACGTATTTGATAACGTTCCTCCAATTGCTGTTTGCGAAGCTAAAACTGTAGTAAGCATCAATGGAAACCAATCACCTGGTGAAAACTTTGCAAAAATATTTGCAGAATCATTCGATCAGGGAAGCTTTGACAACTGTGCACCTCATATCTTCTTCAAGGCAATTCGCATGGAGCATTTAAGAGGTACCAACAATGGTAGCAATGCTAACCAAGCTGATAACGGTACAAATTGTTCTGGTATCAACGGTGATGACAACCCAGTATTAGATGGTAACCAAATTTATTTTGACGACCATGTTAAATTCTGTTGTTCTGATGTTGGTAAAACTGTAATGGTAGTATTCCGTGTTTACGATCGCGATCCAGGTGCTGGACCGATTGCTCCAAACCGTATGAACCCAGGTGGACCATTGTTCAACCGTTTCAGCGATTGTATGGTTGAAGTTGAAGTACAAGATAAGAGTGTACCAACCGTAGTTCCTCCACCAAATATCGTGGTAAGCTGCTGGTTCTGGTTTGACGTTGATAAAATTGACGATCCAAACGATCCTACATTCGGTCGCGTAGTTACTGATTTGTCTCAAAGACATAAAGTAGTTACCAATGACTTGGTTTGTTACAACTACTGTGTACGTAACGACATTACCGGATATCCTGGTTATGTACCTGGTGCACCACCATCTAACCCACCAGCTTGGAACAGAGCTTGTGATTACTACAGAAGC
>JAEUUO010000036.1 GCA_016787575.1 Saprospiraceae bacterium
TCAGTTCGCTATCAGCAGAGATCTCGGCAGACGATCAAAGCCAAGCATTTGTTCTTATGATCAACAATATTACAAAACCATGCTGTAGTTCCAGGCTGAACGTTCAATGAATTCCCCACCTGCAGCAATACCTGTTCGTTAGCGGTAATTTTAACAACAATAAACATATTAAAATCTATAGAGACATGAAAGACAAAAAATTGGAATTAATAAACGAGAATAGTTCTCCTTTATTCAGAATAATGTCAGTATATAACTCAAGTGCTCCCAATAAAGCATTTGCAAATAATATTTGTGCCTTTCATATCGGGAAAGGAATTATTGTGAGTGTTGCTCACAATCTAAGGGCATTAGACCGACTCCCACTTTTACTTTCGGACAATTTTTATAAAAATGAACTGTATACTAAAATTGGTGTGGCTGACAGACAATTGTTTGATCAAACTTATCCCCTTGTTCCCGGCACTACTCAACGAATAGCAACAGGAATAACGCAACCTAATGGTGAAATGCTTGCGAAAAAACTTGACGATGCAAAAGTTGATAGACGGTATACGAAATTATACAGTGAAAATTGTTGTAAACCATTTCTCGTAACGACATTTAGAAATAATGCATTTTGCAATGACCCATCTCTTAATGTACATTTCAATGCAAATCATTCATTTGCTGAGCCTAATTTAAATAGACATACATTTCTTATCGAATTAGAATTACTTGATGTTTTAATTAATGAGGACTTAGCAATTTATAAGGTAGTTAATACACCAATGGCAATAATAAATAAATTGCCCTCTATTCAAATTGACTTTCAATTGCACGACACTGGAACACAAAATTATTATTGCCTGCAATCAGCACCTTATGACAATTTAGGACGCATCATAAATGAAGCGAGAATTGAAGGTATTTTAGACAACTTTGCTCAAGAAGCGGATAGTTTAGGAAATGTATATCGCTTTGACGGGATTAGATATTTAATTAAAGGATATTTCCGGTTTGGTTCGTCTGGTGCTCCATATTTAATTTACGACCAAGACAATGAAGTCTTTAAAGTAAACGCAGTTCAAAGTCAAGCCAGTTTTATTCAATTGTCAATCAACTTTAAAATGGATGGCAACTTGCAATATGTTAATGGAATCGCAACGCCTTTATCTGTGGCTGAAGCGAAACTCAAAGAAAGATTAGCTCAAGCTGTGGTAGCTTAAAAATTTAATACAGGAAATAAAAACAATTAAAACTAAAAAAAGAAATTATAATGGCTTTTGAGTGGCTCAATAAAATTGTAATAAAAATTGCATCCGAAGTTCACAAAAATAAAATTGAGGACTTTGAGAAACGTATTTTAGTTATTGAACAAGAACAAAAAGTTGTTTTGAAAACACTCAAAGACATTGAAGCAAAACTTGACAAACTTGACGACAGGATTTACGATAATAATTTAAAAACCGCTAGTGCCTTAGGGTTTGTTCAATCACTAAAGGCAACAGCTATTGATAATCCAAAATTTTTAAGTCAAGGTGACATCAACAAAGAACTGCCTTAGACAAATTAGACAATGACAGACAACAAAAAACTACCGTTAACAGGCTATACACTCTACCCCGCCAGCAGCTTTATGGTTTACTTTCAATTTTTTTCGATAAGTTAAAATTATTTTTTTACTTTTGGATACCAGACTTTGGCGGTGCAGCGTGTATAGCCAATCCGTTGTATGAAATCCTGCCGCACGCAAACGCTCAGTACAGGAGCATCAATGGATAGATAATTTTAGAAGTCACAGCTTTTGGGTATGGTGAAGAGGACCTTAAGGACTTTGTTTAGCTGCAGTGATATCAAGCTCGCTTGAAAGATCAATGAAGCTAAACAAAGTTCGGAAGTATTTAGGACAATGTCAAATAATTAGTCGATAATAGCCGTATATAAACGTTTAATTGTGACTGCTAAAAGGTATTGATGCGCCTGCCGGAATTCAATACTACGCAAATCGAAGATTAACGTAATATTGAATAACCTTACTGAGGTTTCCGTAAAGTCAGCATCAGGACTTCACACAACTGCAGCTTGAAACCATACCGGAAAGATATTTTCGGTAAAATTTAATATCTTTATTTCCGGAACGGTTTCAAGCTGCTTAACGTTATCGCAGACTCATGGTGACTAAGCATGACGGACTTGCGGAATGACTTCTCCCTCGTAGCAAAGCGTAGCATTATTGGCGGACATCACTCGTTTGCAGTTGCGCTGCTTCTTAAAAAATAAATTTAAGATTAGAAAGTTATTATTTCTTTTGAGTTTGGATGCCATGAGCCCACGATAACATGGTGCACATCGCAATACCGCTATTCATGTTCTCATTTCTTTTTATATTTACGGAGCGGCACTGCGTCTGCACCAAGACCGTTGGTGGCAAGCTTAACAGACACATCCCATAAAAATGACAAAGAGAATAAAAACTAAAACAGTATTCATAATAGGTGCAGGATTTTCAGTTGAAGCCAAAGCACCTTCTCAAGAAAAATTAGTGCAAAAAATATTTGAAGTTCATAAAACTAATCCTGATGTTTTTAAAGAAAATAGAATTAATGAATTTGTAGAATTTTTAAGCACGACACTTTGCATTCCAAGCGAATTACAGGAAACAATCCCACTTGAAGATATATTTACACCATTAGATAGTTGTATTTCAAACAATGTTACTTTTAGAAATTTAGGTGTACAAGAAGTTGTACAAAAAAGAAAATTAGTATTTGAACTAATCGGTTTAACACTTCAATTTTTATTAGGAGATTCTGATAAGAAATACATTGATGATTTTGCAGAGTATGTTATAAAAGCATCAAAAGTTAGACAAGGAACATACCGAACAATTGACCCAGTTTCAATTATTAGCACAAATTGGGATATTCTATTAGACAATTCTCTATATAACAAAATAATAAACCAAACTGATTTAGGGGTTGTTGATTATTGTTGTTATATAAGCTCATATGAAAAAGATGATGATTCCGTAAAGCCAGGGCTTGAAATATTGGGCAAAGGAGGTTTTAATGTAAAACTATTAAAACTTCATGGCTCTTTGAATTGGTTACAATGCCCTAAATGCCAAAGGATTTATGTAAAGTTTAATGAGAAAATTGCAATGAACCCTTATGCAAATATTGATCATCCTACTTGTAGGCATTGTGATGCTAATTATGGCAAACAAAAATCACATAATCTTGTAGCCAATCTGATAATGCCAACATTCTTGAAAGACCTCTCTAATCCACAATTTAAAATCATTTGGCAGAACGCAGGAATTGAACTATCCGAAGCAAAAAAAATAGTTTTTATTGGTTATTCTTTACCTCAAGCCGACTTTGAAATGAGACAATTATTATCAAGAATGGTTGACGTGGATACAGAAATTGAAGTAGTAAATTTTAAGGACAATAATAATCCGAAAGTATATGAAGACTTAATAAAAAATTACAGACAATTTTTTGGTAGAAGTGTCACAGATTTTAAAGACGGAACTAGAAAATATATAGAGCAACTACTAAAAGAATGAAAGCCAGCCACCAACATTATATTGCCTCCATGCCACTTGATGATTTTTCTTTCACGCTTGACAGAAAATTTTTAACTTAGCTTTTGTATAACAGCCGGGGGAGTGGCACGGCGGCAATACGGATACGTTAGCGGTAATATCAAATCGACAATTATGACAATAGAGCAATTTATAAATAATTTAGGATTTGAAATAAATCCATTTCAATATTCCAATGCGGATAAAGAAGTTGAGTATTTGGATTCGTATTTTATCAAACCTGATTATTTTGAAGATGTTTGGGGTAATCCGTATAATCCTGTATCTAACATTGTTTATGCCCCAAGAGGCGGTGGAAAAACTGCTCAAAGAATAATGATTGAAAAACGGGCTAAAGAATCAAAAGACATTCTCGCAATAACTTATACAAATCATGACCTTTCAGAATTCAAAAAAATCGAGGACATCAACTTACATTATCATCTAACTTACTTAAATAGACTTCTATTAGTTGCATTTTTCAACAGAATAAATGACACTTCATTTGACTTCAATTTCACTTTTAATTTTTCAGAGCGACAATATATTTACAAACTAGCACGCATTTATTTGTTTGATACTCCAGCATCTTTCCCAAATCAGGCAATTCAATCTCTGAAAACATTAGAGGATTATGCAGTTGATTTATGGAAAGGATTTAAGGAGCCAATAACAAATGTTATAAAACAGATTTCAAAAAGTAAAGGGCTCGAAGTTGACCTTTCCAAAATTGAAATTGATAAAAAACTAGAGTTAAGCCATAAAAACAACACTTTCAATATAATTCAACTACTAAAAAAATCAGGGTATAATTCTATTTATATACTTGTGGACAAAGTTGATGAACAAAACTTAACTGGAAATAATCCATCAGCAAGCTTCTCACTAATATCAGATCTTATCAAAGACCTTGAGTTATTAGAAACTCCCAATCTTAGCTTTAAATTTTTCTTATGGGATGCATTAAAGCCATTTGCAGTTGAAGCTGCTCGTCCCGACAGAGTATTCTCTTATGACTTAAGGTGGACTTGGATTCAAATCATTGAGATGTTATCAAAGAGGTCAGAAGCATACAGTAGAGGTAAAATCAAAAATTTTGAATCTTTGTTTGAAAATAGAAAATCTCTTGGTAGAATTGTTCTGTTTTCAGAGTTGTCACCACGTGATTGTGTTAGAATTTGTAACAGAATACTCTCGGAACAATTCAAAGAAAATCCTAACTCTCTTAAATTTAGTGAATCGGTTGTAGATAGATCAATCGAACAATTTTGTAGGGAGAAAGCACAAGAACTAATAGTGAATGCAACTAACCTTAAACACTTAACTAAAACTAACAGTGTTTCATTTACGATTGAAGAGCTTGTAGCAGCTAAAGTTGCGGCAGACTCTCCTGCAATTAGAAATATTATAAATCCATGGACGACCGCAGGTTATCTAAAAAAAATTGGACTTGTTGAAAGGAAAAATGCCAAATCTGTAAATGAATATGCCTACCAGGACATTCGACTTGCATTTATGGCGACACCTACATTAAGCCTTGACCAATTTATAAAAGAAAAAGTTAGACGTTGTAAAACTGACACTTGTAAAACATTTTACTACCGTGATTTTGATAGGAAACCTTATGATTGCCCTGAATGCAATACTGAAAATGAATAATACTACCGCTAACAGCCGTTTTGCAAAAGCGGGGGTTTCGTGCTTCTATGAAAGTGAAGTGTTAAATTCAAGTTTTGTGCATTTAATGAAGTTTAGTGCTAAAAATCCCCGCCTTCGCAAAGCGGCAAACCGTTAGGTGCAATTTTAAGATATTTTGAAAAGTAAAATACCAATATCAATAAGTCACTCAAATCTCCTTGAAGAATGGGACTATAGTTTAAACGAAAGACATCCTAATGACTTTACTAAAGGATCCAATTTTAAAGCGTTTTGGAAATGTAAAAAAAATCATTCATGGCAAGCTGCTATTTATTCAAGAACAAATGGACATGGCTGTCCATTTTGTAGATCCAGCACTTCACTGAATGAAATGACTATTTTTTCTGAATTAAGTTATGTTTTTCAAAATTCAATTCATAGGTATATAAAGGGAAAAAATGAAATTGACATTTTTTTACCGGATGTAGGTATCGGTGTTGAATATGATGGATTGAGGTGGCATATCGAGAATGACCAAAAAGACAGAAATAAAAATCTATTCTTTCAAAGAAAAGGTATAAAAATTATCAGAATTAGACAGAAAGGGTTGCCCAAAATAACCGATGACGACATTATAGTTGAAAAGAAAATTGATACTAAAGAAGTTATAAATGATTTACTAAAAATAATCTTGAAAACTGGTCAAGCGAAAGCTTATCAATCAAAAATTCTAGAATACATCAAACTTGATGGTGTAGCGAATGATTCAAAATATCAAGAATTATTAGCTTATCACCCATTTCCTTTCAAAGGAAGAAGTTTGGAAGATAAATTTCCAGCATTATCAGCAGAATGGGATACTAGTAAAAATAAAAATCTAACACCTAATCATTTCTATCCAAAATCAGCCACTAATGTCTGGTGGAAATGTTCAATGGGGCATGAATGGCTGGCAAGAATTTCACACCGAGTAAGTGGTAGTGGTTGCCCAATTTGTTCAGGTCGTGTTGCTGGATCAGAAAATAATCTCTCAGTTATTAATTTGGTATTAGCGAAGGAATGGCATTATCAAAAAAACAAACTGCTGCCTTATGATTACTTACCCAACTCAGGTAAAAAAGTCTGGTGGAAATGTACAAAAGGACATGAATGGCAGGCGACTATAGCTAGTCGTAACTCCAATGGCGCAGGCTGCCCTTTCTGTTCTGGCAATGATATAGAAGAATCTGATAGTATCTTTTACAATAAGGTAATAATGTCAATTTGGAACTTTGAAAAAAACAATTCAATAAATCCAAAGAAACTGAGTAAAAATTCGAATAAAAAAGTTTGGTGGAAGTGTAAAAATAATCACGAGTGGGAATCAATAATTGCAAATATTTCTAAAGGAAGTGGTTGTCCATTCTGCAGTGGACATAAACCAACATATGAAACTTCATTTGGAAATAATCATCCTGATTTACTGAAGGAATGGGATTACTCAAAAAATGACAATAGTCCTTTCGATATAAGTTGCCAATCAAAGAAAAAAGTTTGGTGGAAATGTAATGATCAACACCAATGGCAAACTACAGTACAGAATAGAACTAAAGGCTCAAGATGTCCTTATTGTACCAATAAAATTGTACTAATAGCTAAATCTCTTTATACATTAGAGCCGGAATTAATGAAAGAATGGGATTTTAGTAAAAATCATAAAGTAGACCCAAAAACAATTAGCCTTGGTTCTGGACTTAAAGCCTGGTGGATTTGTAAAAATGGTCATTCATGGGAAGCATCAATTTATCATCGCACAAAAAACAAATCTGGATGTCCTTTTTGTTCTAACAAGAAAATTTCAATAGAAAATTCTATTGTGACTAAATATCCACAATTAATGAAGGAATGGGACTTTAAGTTAAATTCAGAGATTAAACCTGAGATGTATTCGCATGGTTCTACAAAAAAAGTTTGGTGGAAATGCGCTAAAGGACATAGTTGGCTTGCATCAATTGGGAAAAGAACGAGTGGCAGAAGTTGTCCGGAGTGTTATAAATTGAAAAGGAAAAACAGCACCTAACAACGGTTTTGTGTTATGGGGGCTGTCGTGCTTGGCAGAAACATTTGTGCAAGGCTCAACATTTGTACTTCGTATGAACAGTAGTGCTAAAAATCCCCCACAACGCAAAGCCGCAAACCGTTATGCACAAGTGTAGACAGACTTCAATTAAAATTAATAAGACATGAAAATCAGGCAAATCATAGATAAAATTGACGAGAACCAACTTTTTGTACCTGCATTCCAAAGAGAATATGTTTGGAAAAGGAATGATGCGAAAAATCTAATTTCTTCACTAATCAAAGATTATCCCACAGGAACAATGCTAACTTGGGAAACGAACAAACCACCAGAACTAAAAGGCAAATTCAAATATGATGAAAATAAAGGTGCGGTAAAAATAATTCTTGACGGACAACAGCGCATTACGACACTATATATGCTAATGCAAGGTGACATTCCTCCATATTATAATGAAAATGAAATAGAAAACGATATTAGAAATTTATACGTAAATGTTGAATCGCTTGAACTGGAGTATTATAAAGTTAAAATGATGGAAAACAATCCACTTTGGGTGAATATTACAGATATTTTTAAAGGCAAAGTGAGAGAAAGAGATATAACAGATGAGTTAGAAAGAAGAAACAATGGGGAAAGATTACCAAGAGAAAGAGAAACACTTATTTCAAATAATATCAGATCAATTGAACGAATTGAAGACAGAGACTTTCTGGAACAGATAATTCCTGTAAAAGCAACAATTAAAGAAGCCATTGACATTTTTTATATTGTCAATGCAAGTGGGGTAAACTTGACAGATGCAGAATTGGCCTTAGCTCAAATATCTGGCTATTGGCCAAATGCAAGAGATTTATTCAAGAAAAAATTACAGGAACTAGAAAAACAAGGCTGGGTTTTTAAACTGGATTTTATTGTGTATGCATTGTTGGCAGTTACACATAAAATGGGTTCCAAAATGGAAAAACTTCACACTGCAGATAACAAGGATAAGTTAATGGCGGCATGGAAAAAACTTGACGATACTGTTCTCGACTACGTTTGCAATCTATTACAAAGTCAAGCATTTATTGACCATACTGATGAAATTAACTCAATTTATGCACTTATTCCTTTAATTTCATACACTTTCAATAAACCTGACAGTAAACTGAATGAAGAAGAAATAAAGAAATCAATTAAGTGGTTTTACTATTCTCAAATACGATTTAGATATATAAGTCAGTTGCCGCAAAAATTAGATAAAGACATAGGTATAATTAATGACAATCTCAATCCCTTCGACACACTGCTTGCACTAATCGACGAAGAACGGCCCTTAGAAATCAAGTCATCAGAATTTATTGGAAGAGACATACGCCACCCTTTATTTTCATTAATGAAATGGTATTTTAAAAGCAAAGGTGCTGTTTGTTTGGGGACCGGCCTGTCGCTTCGTAAAAATATGGGTAAAAAGTATAGTCTGGAAAGAGACCATATTTTCGCATACTCCGTTCTTAGGGATTCCGGTATTTACGACATGGAAAATCAATTCCATTACGCTATAGCACAAGAGATTACTAACCGTGCAATTCTAACATCAACTGAAAATCGGGAAAAGTCAGCTATGTTTGCTGATGTTTATTTATCTAATGTGAGAAAATTATTTCCAAATGCTTTGAAGTTACAAAGCATTCCAGAAGATGAAAATCTCTGGAAGGTAGAGAATTACGAAAGGTTCCTTGAAGCAAGAAGAGAAACGCTTGCTAAGGAATTGAATTATTTTCTACAAACTATTTCCATTGGGCAAGTAACAGTTTCAACATCTGTCGATTTGCTTGACATGATAGCATCTGGAGAGCATGGTTTTTTAGAATTCAAGTCAACTATGCGATGGAATTGGAAAGAGAACCGTCTTGACAAAAAGATGGAAGAGATCATTTTAAAAACTATTTCAGCATTTAGTAATGCCGAAGGTGGAAAACTGCTTATAGGAGTTACAGACGAAGGAGAAATACTTGGACTCGAATCTGATTACAATACATTCAAGGAAGCTAATAAAGACCATTTTGAATTACACCTAAGAAATATAATCAACAATGCCTTTGGCAAAGAGTTCGGTGCAATTTATTTGAATGTCCGTTTTCCAATAGTGAATGATATAGAAATATGTGAAATAGATATCAAAGCGGCAAAGACACCTCTCTATTGTGAAATTGCTGACAAAAATGGAGCATCTCAAAAGAAATTTTATATCCGTAGTGGTAATTCATCGCAAGAGCTGGACATTGAAGAAACAGCGTCATACATTAAGAAAAGATTTTGATGTTAAATCCGAAAGCGATTACAGCCAATAAACCTGTGCATAACAGCACCTACCCAAAAGACGGGGTTTTGTGCTCCAAAGACAGATTTGTGGTAAAAGGAATATTTGTACTATTAATCAACATTTGTGGTGAATCCCCCGCCCTTCGGGTAGCCGCAAAACGCTAGTGGCCATGCAAGATGATAAAAGCTATGCTTAATAGAATTGTGATCTCGATAATAATAATAATTATGTCATTAAGTTGCTCAAGGAATGATTATAGTGGAATTTATACACGACCGAGACATGTTAAACTTTTAGGAGAAGGAATAACAATATTTAAAGACAGTTCGTATTCATACTTTTTTTCTGGCGGTGATTATCCAAGTATTATAGATAAAAAGGGGAATTATAAAATGTTTAATAATAAACTAATCATATTTCATTCAGATAGCATAAGAGATTCAGAAATATCTCTTTACAGAGTGGATAGTTATTCCATAACTGATACTTATTACATTCTAAAAATTGATCAAGAATGTATTTTGTATAACAATACAAAATGTTTTATGAAATTGAGGACGAACGGAAAGCTTGATGAATCGAAATATCAAAAAATCTGTAGAGCTGCAAAGCACGGTCACTAACATGGTATACACTTAGTTCCACAAGAAAATTTAATTTTTCACTCTTGGCTTTCAATGTAAAATCTATCTCCTTATCTTTGGCTTTCTCCCGTTAGCGGGACTGCGTGTATACCAAAACCGTTATGTAGCATAAAAACATATAATAATGAAAAGAAACACAATCAATATTCTGATTTCAGTATTATCTATATTTTCAGCTCAACGATTGCTTGCTCAAGAAAATAAATTCTTATTAAGTATTGAATACTCACCGAATTGTTCAAAAATTACTGATGAAGTGGTTAATGAAAAATACAAATTAAGTCACAATGCATTAATAAGAATTGAATATAATACAAAAGGAAAGATTAAGCCATCATTAGGTTTAGGATATCTCAATACCGGTGAGTTAGAAAAATCTGAAATTGGAGGTCAGCAGGGAATTGAAGAAGTAAAATTCATTCATAATTATAATTATCTTTTCATTCCAATTGGGGTGATAATCAAATTTGGGAAGTTTTATTTCTTACCTGAAATTGGACTTGGAGTTAATATATCAAATAAAACAAGACAAATAACGAAATTTACAAACGGTGAAACAGAAAAGGAAACGCGAGATGAAACCCTAATTTCTGGCGAATTTAATAAACTTTCAATCCCATTGTCATTAAGTGTCGCGAGGCAAATTTCAATTGGTGGTAAATCATTTTCAACAGGATGCAAAGGATACTATGGAATTAACAAAGTTGTAAGAGATGTGCCTCGAAACAATCATTATTTTGGACTAGGGGTACTATTAGCAATGAATTTATAAATGGAAATACGCTACATAACAATACATATGACGATCAGCCTTCCCATTCGGTCAGGCAGCTGCATATGCAAAACGTTATGCGCCACTTAGATAAACCAATCAAATGTTTAAACAAAATAAACTTAGAATCAAATCGTTTTGATTTTCTAATCAATTTAATAAAGATATGAAAACAAATTACCAGCCTTACTTGATTGTAATAATATTACTCGGATTCGGATTTCTTTTCTTAAGACCTATACCAATTCCAAAAGAACAAGATTGTTTAATAATTAAAGGAATTGTCAGTGGGATATACGAAGGTGGCACTCATGATGTTATCTTCAAATTAAAAGATCAAGTAAAACAATTTTATGTAAACCGAGGAACAGAGTACGGTCTTGATATAAAAAAAATGCAAAATGAATTGATAGATAAAGAGATCGTAATAAAATATCCAAATTATTGGTTATTGACGCTTCCAGGCAATGTTATGATTCATGCTTCCAAAATCGAATTCAATGAAAGAACTTTATACACACAATTAGATTAATAAAGCGGCGCATAACAGGATGTGAAAAAACTACTTTCAATTTAATTCAACAATTTCTTGTATATTTTAATTTGATATTGTATTTTTATGTTATATGAATCATATAACAGGTATGCCAAGATTACAAATGCAGATGAGTTCATTGGAAGATTCCATTGACCAGGAAAACCCGGTAAGATTTATCGATGCATTTGTAGATCAATTAGATTTATTAAAGATTGGATTTGAAGTAAAAACGTTAAAAACAGAAGGCCGCCCTAGTTTTGAAGCTTCTACCTTACTTAAAATATATTTATATGGTTACTTAAATGGTTTGCGGAGTAGCCGCAGACTAGAAAGTGAATGTATTAGAAATATTGAACTACAATGGTTAACCTTGGGATTACAGCCAAATTATCATACCATCTCTGATTTTAGAAAAGACAATCCAAAAGCTTTAAAAAATGTTTTCAAATTATTTGTTTCATTTCTTAAAGACATTGATTTGATTGGTAGTCAAATTATTGCCATTGATGGGACTAAGTCAAGAGCTCACAACAGCAAAAAGAATAATTACAATCAAAAGAAAATTGATAGGCACTTAGCTTATATTGAGGAAAAGAGTAATGAATATCTTATTCAATTGGAGGATAATGATATAAAGGATGATTTAACAAAAGTCTTGAATATCCAGGAAAAAATAAATAGACTTAAACAGAATAAAATTAAGTATGAAGTTCTGCAAGAAAAACTAATAGATTCTGACGAACCACAAATAAGCACCACGGATCCAGACTCCCGTGCCCTGCTTGTCCATGGACAGGTTGTTGAAGTTTGTTACAATATCCAAACTGCAGTTGATGATAAACATAAACTAGTTGTGGCAACTCATACGATTAATCGGAATGACCGTAATGCACTCACAGATATTGCATTAGAAGTAAAAGCAAATTTGAATGCGGATGGTTTTGTGGCATTACTGGATAAAGGATATCACAATGGTAGAGAAATTCAGCAATGTACGGATGCCAATATTGATACAATTGCAGCCCCATCACTTATTGTCAATAGCAATACATATGGAACAACACCGGAATATGTGGTAACTAATTTTGTTTATAATTATAAACTTGATACGTACACTTGCCCGCAAGGCAAAACATTGAACACAACTGGAACATGGCACACTAAAACAAAGGATAACCATTCAGGTTATAAATTTAAAAAATACAGAACTCCTGAGTGCAAAACATGTCCAGCAAAACACCTTTGCACCAGAAGAGCGAGCGGAGGACGAGAAATAGAAAGAAGTGAATTTGCAACCGCAGTAGAAGCAAACAATACGCGCTACAAAGAAAATGCCGCATTGTATCGTAAAAGACAAGAAATTAACGAACATATCTTCGGAACAATAAAAAGGAAATGGGGATATTACTACACCAATCTAAAAGGACTAGATAAAGTCAACGGGGAGCACAGTTTAATTATGCTGGCTTATAATATTAAACGATGCTTTGCATTACCTGGCGTTCCAGAACTTACTGAGAAATTAAAAAATTGGGCTTCTCCTTACAAGAAAGACCCTGCTTTTCTTCAAAATTGGATTGATTTAAGACCTTTAGAACTCCTGGTGTTTAATCGGACTATTACGCTCTTTAAAAAATGCATCGCATGTAACTCATAAAACTGGTTTATATGAGAACATACAATGAATTTTTAAAATTTTGAATATAAAAAATGGTATTTTCACACTCTGACGTTTATGGTAAGGCGAGAGTTAGTATTCTTTTGAATTTATTCAAACAAAATTTATATCAATAATGAAAGAAGTTAGACAAGACGACATAGAGATTTATTTAGCAAATGCAGAAAAGCCAATAGCATATTCAAATTATTCTTATCCCATTAATAAGCTAGATGATAGAGTATATGAAGTTTTGACATATTCAATTTTCAAAAAAAGAATTGCCACAAATGATGCAGGAATTAGTGAGAAGCATTCTAATGTGATTCTGATGCAAGGTATTGGTGAAAAAGGGATGGATTGTATACTTACCTATGAGAATAGAATAAATGGAGTTATTCAATGTAAAAAGTATTCTAAAAATTTGACTGACACTCAAATATTAACGGAACTTATAAAGTTTGCAATTCACTTTTCTATTGATAGTACAAGATTTACTCAAAGCAACAAATTAAAATATTTCTTTGCAACTTCAACAGGTTATACTGCAAAAGCAATTCAACTTATTGAGCTGATTAAAGACAAATCATTCCAGAGTAAATATGATTATATAAAAATAGTTACATCTATTATTGGAAAATATAAAGAGTTCAAGAATCTGAAATTAATAAGGTTGCAAGCTGAAATACCAAATATTTTGTCTAATTTTGAATATGAACTAATAAGACCTGATGATTATAACCTTTGGATAAATACCTATCCTGAAATTATTAATACATTTTTTGAAGTAAAAAAAGTTACGGATAATTCTCTGATAGAAGAGAAAGGGAATGAGATTTTGAATAAAATTGAAACTCTGTTTTCAGTAAAAGAATCAGAAGTTATTGATTCTTTTATCAAGAAATACAAAGCTGTTGCTGTTGAGAAGCTAAATCTTGTAAATTTTATTGGTTTTGATTTACACAGATATAGGCAAAAACCAGCAGAAATAACATTGACAGAATTATTTGTTATGCCTTCTTTTATTCAAAGAATAAGCGATAAAAATAAAAAAGTTCTAAGTATTGTTGATAAAGACTTAAAAGTTGCAAATGTTTTTAAGTCGGATAAAAATATAATCCTTCTTGGAGATCCAGGTGCTGGTAAATCATTACTTGTTAAATTTATTATAGTACAAATTTTAAATGGAGCTGAAGATAAAATTGGTCTAAAGCAATTTGGCCATGCCATTCCATTTAGAATAGAATTAAGGAAATACAATGAGGTTCGAGAAAGTAAAAGTGTTATTGAGTATTTGTCCGATCTACTTGATAAAGAGTATCAAACTGCTATTGGTATTGATATGTTAAGTAAATTAATTCATAATTATGAGTCAATTGTCTTTTTTGATGGATTAGATGAGATATTTAATGCAACCCATAAAAATAAAATGAAAGAATGCATTGAATTGTTTAGTATTAACTTTCCGAAGTCAAAAAGTGTAGTAACCTCTAGATTTATTGGTTATCATGATATTAATTTTAATCCTAAGAAGTTTGATGAATTTGCCATTCAGCGTTTTAATCAAAGTCAAATAGAAGAATTAATAGCAAAATTTTATGCGACTCAAATTTCAAATATTGATAAAAGGCGCATATCAATAGTAAATTGCATTTCGCAAATCGAAAAAGAAGTTGACAACGATTTAAAGAGCAACCCACTTATAATGACTCTGATTCTAATTCTTACGAGTAACAATATTATTATTCCGGATTCTAAGCTAGAAATTTATGAAGCATGTACCAAGACATTAGTAGATAGTATTGATACTAGAGAGAAAGAATTGAAGATAGAAATGCCAGTAAAAAATAAGCGACTCACATTTGCTCACTTAGCATATTGGCAATATGAATCACTTAGTAAGAATTCAAAAATTTCCTATGATAGAGCTGTTAAAGCAATATCAGATTTTCTAATTGATAAAAAAGAAGTTTTAGATATTACAGAAGCAGAGGATAAGGCCAAAAAATTCCTGGATTATGCTGAAAAGCGATCAATATACTTTGAAGATAACTTCACTCATAAAACATTTTTAGAATATTATACCGCAGACTACCTGTATATAAATTTTTTTACGAAAGCAAATGATCAAGCAAGAAAGAAGGTAATTTCTATTATCACTAATTATCTTCCAAAGGCATTTTGGTATATCGTTTTTGAGTTGCTATTAACTAGAATAGATAAAGAACAGGCAGACTCTGAATTGTTGGATGAAATATTTTCAAAGCAAATTGAATCCAATTCTCTTAATGTTTTTTATTTTTTAATTAGTAATTTAACTAAATTTATAAATATTAGTAATGAAATAAAATCGAAAATAATTAAGAAAACTATATTGCTATGTATCAAAGGAGAAAAGGTATCAGAACTTAGACATGGTTATCATTTTGAAGAAAATAGTTTATTAGCGAAGATAAATTACTTACAAAAGGATGATAGTTTATTCGATATATTCCAAGCAGCTATCTATGAATTTGAAGATGATGGCCTAGATGATAGAGATTTAATTGAATTTTACATATTTTATTATGAGGTAGTCTCCTTAAATTTTAAAATGAAGTATGAAAATTCTTTAAAAATTAAAAACAAAAGGAAGCTTAAGGAGCTTAGTTATAAAGACCTTCACTTGTTCTGTCAATCTATCGTTCCAAGAAAAAACAAAGATGAAGTGATTTCCATTAATGTGCTTTTGGATCAGATAGAACATTTTGGCACTAAAAGTTTATTTAAAAATTTAAAATTTCGTCATCGAGATAATGTATTTAGAATTGATACATTTGATATTTATCTTATGAGTGTAATTGAAAATTTAGATTATGAGGCATTTCAGGAAGATTATTTTAAACTTTTAAAAGCTGGTTTAAGACATGACCAGATATTGGATCATGTAAAATCTTCAAAATTATTTTTCTTTCATAGAGGAGAAGGTTTTGAGAAACTTCTTAATTTCTTTTTAAAATCTAACAATAAGGAACTAGATGACATTATACTTGGGCTTGTGAGAAATATTGGTGAAATGAGAATTACTTACGAAAAATTTAGAGAGACCAATTCTAATTCAAAGCTTAGAATCATAGACAAAATATTTAAGAGGAAATAGCCCTGATATCAACTGAGTACTTACGATCATGGCGCAAATAAGCTTTAATTTTCACTTTTAGCTTTTAATGAAATAATATTTCTTACTTTTGGATTTGGTGCTAGTGGCGGCCCGTCGCAATTGCCTGGCCGTTATAGGTCATAATAGCAAATTAGAATTAAATTGAGAAATGTAATTTTATTTATACTAATTATTTTGAATTGTAACTGTAGGATAGAATCTAATTATGAAGAAGGACTTAAAAATTGTTTAAATAATTTTGCTTGAGCAAAGAAACTCGGTTCAAATGCAAGCATGTCGATTGGGCCAGATTGTTTGATTGGTGCTAGAGTTCCTGATTTTAAGGTAGAACTTATTGATGGAAGTAAATATTCAAACGAAAACCTAAAGGGTAAAGTTAGTGTTATTAATTTTTGGTTTATTGACTGTCCGCCTTGTGTTGCAGAAATTAATGGCTTAAATAGTTTGGTTGAATTATTTGGAAAAGATAAAATAAATTATGTTGCATTTGGAAGAGATCCAAAAAGTGATATAGAATCATTTTTAAAAAATCATGTTTGGAATTATAACCACATTTCTGGTGAAAATAATATTATTGATACTATTTTTAAACTGTATTGGGGTTATCCAGCAACTTTTATTTTGAATAAACAAACAGAAATAATTTATACTGCTTCTGGTGGCAAATCAGATTCAACTGCAAGCGAAGAATTACTAAATAAACTTATTCCGATCCTAAAGAATGCAGAGGAAAATGACGACCTATAACTTCGTACTTGCGATAATGCCGTCAAGCACCAGATATTTTCACTTTTGGCATGAATTGAAAAACTATTTTCTATATTTGGTATAATTGGAATGGTTGCACATCGCAAGTATTTCATCGTTGACTGCATTTGTAAAACATAATTTAGACAATGGGAAGAACAAGTAAACGACTTTTAATTGGAGCATCAAGTCCTGTTGGATATTTCTATGAATATGATAGAGTGAAAATTCATGGAAAACCAGCCCCTATTTTGGAAACACCATTAAGCTACTGTTTGCTTTATGACGAAATCTGGTTTCTTAGTAGAAAGGTATGTCCTCACAATATGGAGAATTTAAGTTTTGTCCATTTTGTTGACGAAGACTTAATGCCCAAAGGGCTTCCTTTAGATTTCGCAAAAGACCAAAATCTCAATCCTTTTGGAGAATTCCCTTGGGAATCATGGAAAGATGTGATTAAAAGGACAATTGGTCTAAGATGGAGTTATGACAACCATTCAAGTAATATGCAATTTGGGGAACTGCGAATGACACCAACACCTGGAAATTATTTGAATTTGCTAGTAGATAGATATGTTGCAGCAATGCATGAAATGGATTTAGTAGAAAACTCTGCAAATTTGTTTTGGAGTCAAGAAGTTGACAATGTACAATTGAAATTAAGTATAAGTGAAAAACTATTAACATCATCAATCGTATCTTTGCAAACTATTAATGGGCCATGGCATCCTGAAATACATAATTTAAGAGAAGATAGTTTATTAAAAAAGTATCGTCAGAAAATACAAGACGTCTCAGTTAATGAAATTAATGACGTTGATAAAAGAATTGGTGAATTGTCAAAAGAGTTTGAAAAAATATCACTAAAAATAGTTTCTGAGCAATTTGAAACTACTGGACTTTTTACAGGAACAGCAATGTTTTTAGTGGGATTAATACCTACAATTGGAAATATAATTGGTGGTGGGCAAGTTCTAAATGATATCTATTCAAACATAAAATTAAGAGAACAAAAAGGCTGGGTTGGATTCTTGGGTAGAGCTAAAAGTTCATTAACAGAATTGTGAAAATAACTGCAGTCAACAATGTACTTACAGACATGCCATCTAAAAATTTAGTTTTCACTTTTGACTTAGATTGAAAATACAATTTCTTACTTTTGCCTTCTGGACAAGTAGCGGCGCGGCGCAAGTACATAGCGTTATGACGACAAACCAAACTTCAATATCAACTTATCACGAATATATTCTTGAAGCAATTTATGCTTTGCGATACGGACTAGCTTATTATGAAATTGCAAAGCAAATTCCAGCTGACACAGGTTCGGACCAATCAATGCTAATTGCAGAAATAAATAGCCGTTATTCATTTCTAATGATTTCAAACTCGCTTGAATCAGCAGCAAACGCCTTACTTCTTAGTCTAAACCTAGACAAAGAATATTACGCAGAATTAGAACGGACAAGCACTTTAGTTAAGTTTAAAATATTCTGTGACTTTTTAGGCAAGCGCCTTGACCAAGGTGATATTAAGTTTGGTAGAATTAAGGATATAATCAACTGTAGAAATGAATTTGTTCATCCTAAACCAAGAAAAGCAACTTACCGAATAGACAATTTTAATTCAGAAATTAAGTTTGAGGTCAAATCGACAAAAAACCGAAACTATCCGGCCTATTTTAGTGAAATAAAGCCTACCCATGTATTGACAGCTTTGGAAGACACTTTGATTTTTATTTCTTGGATTTGTTTTGACATTTGTAAGTTAGAGATTCAAGATGGAGCCTTTAAGCTTGGTTTTGGTTCGTACGGTAGCACCGGAGACATAGACAATATTGGTGAAGATTACGAAATTAAATTTGATAAACGGACTTTTGGACAGCAATGAGTAATATTGGCATTAAGACACGTTTGGCGTCATGTGGATTGACATGGTTACATTCAAGTTCAGTTTTCCAAGTTGGCTTTTGTGCTGGTTTGTCAGCTTTGTGCTCCGAATATCCGCCGAATGCCAAACGCCAAAACGTTCGTTATCGGTAATAATTTGTAAAATGGAATTTATAACTAATGACAATCCATGGATAAATGGATATCCTATACATGAATCATATTCATTATTAGACTTAAAGGCATTTCATTTAGTTTCAATTTTAAATGCCTCTATGGTTTCAAATAATATTGAGGACTTGAATACTTTTCTTATAAAAGAATATGAAATGTCAGAGGTGTCAAGAATTTTATTAGAAATTGCTGTTCAAATTAGAAGTCAAATTGATCAAGATTCTCCAATATTTGAAGGAAGAAAATATAATCCCAATTCAATAACAGGAAAGTTAACGATTAACCCTCAGAGTAATTTATGCAAGACAAAAGATTTATCTTTTAGAGAAGCATGTAATAAAATTATTCATGCTAAACATATTAACTTTGACTTATCAAACGCAATCTCAATTAAGGAATATGATTCTATCAACCCAATTATTTATTTGTATGGTGATTTAAATGGAAATGAATGGAAATCTCAATTAGATATATTGAAATTTATTTCAATATTAATTTGTATTAAAAACTAAGTGCACATAGCATCGCATTCACACTATAGCGCAAATATCATGAAGACATTTATCTTGGCGGGCTTGGAAAACATATTTTACATTTAGCTTAAAACCAAGTGAGGTATGGCGTCAATAGCTGACCGTTTTTTTCATTTAATTTTGAAACCATTTATTTATTCTTTTTTTATTTTTGGATTTATGAACATCTGTTCTGCAGCTGATTCAATTGATAATGTATTCCTGAAAGATAGTGTTATAAAGGGTGTTTTATCATTTCCAAACTTCAGTTGGGGTAGTTATTATGGCGGGGTAGATAGTATAATAATCAGGGCAGATAATGAACTCGATAGATTGGAGCAGACCGATTCAGCTTTGTTGACTCCAAATGATGTTGAAACACTTAACATTTATGGAAGGCTACGCAAAACAAAGCTACTATACAGACCCTTTTTCCATTTGCAAACAGACAGTTCTGAATATATAGTCTATATTGATTCTCTAGCATACGAAAATATCAATATTTATAATAAAAAGGAACTCGAGAAAGAAAATTCTATCGTAGAAATTGAATTGATTGGCGAATTTATTAATTTGGGGTCCTTCGATGTAATTAAATGCAACAAGTTATTGCGCGTTAGGAAAATGATAAAACAAAGCAAGGGTCGATAAGAAATTTTTCACTCAGTCCTACATGAAAGTTTAATATTTTATTTTGCTTTTAAACATAATATATTTAACGTTGAATTCCACCTTTAGCAGGACTACATGTATACCATAGTTGTTGTCGATTTCAAATTGATTTCTTAAATAATGAATTCATATTGACAGGCTAAAATATAGTAAATTGAATTAAAATGAAGTTTGACGTAGAAGATCTTGGATGGCTCTTATTAACTATATGGATAATTCAAACGATTTTTTATTTAGGGTATTTAGTATTTCACGACACATTCAATTTTGAATTTAGAAAAATCTTGTATATTTCAGTGGCCACCAGCCTGATTCTTTCATTAATAATACAATTTGGGGGATTTTATAAAAGCATTCAAGCTGCTACTTGTGGGACTGAAAAATTTAATCCCATTGGAATCATTGGAGTGTATGGAAGTATTGGAAGTTTGATAATTTATATTATATTTTCAATCTTAAAAAAAGTTATCGATAAACTAACATAAAAATCCAGCCGTTTAGATTATAAACAAGTAGTCTCTCAAGAATTTTATTATTTCACCTTAAGCTTTACTAATAATCTATTTTTTTTGGCCTTAACTTCCATTATTAACAAGACTGCGTGTATACCAAAACGACTCTATCCTAATTCAAATACCCATTTTTAAAACCAATTGGCTATACTCAGAAATTTCTGAATTATTTGATTGCTTGTTCCTCTTATAATATTAAAGACATTTAAGCATTTAAATTTTTTATAGCATACTGACTTCAAAAGACCTTTAGCTAAACCTTTCTTAAGCCTCCCTTCCATACTAATTTTCCCTATTTTTATGCTCCACTTTAGCCTACCACAAGGTAAAAGCTATTCCATTTAATATGTTGTTGCTTGCTTGGATATTTTTAATCCATTTAGTAACTTTATGCTGCAATCATCGATATTCTTTTACGTTATAGACAAGCATGCCTTGCCTTAATAAAGAAGACGTGTATCAAATAAATCTGCTAGTATGAAAACTGAGAATTTTGAATCGGTTGTAGAACGAATGGTGCAGATTAGCAAAGAAAGACCTTTACTTCCTGAAACCTATGTTCCCTGGGCTGATGAGCCGGATAGTCAAACCTTGTTTTTACCTGATAAAATTGTGTCACTGGAAGGCCATCCTTTGTGGAGCACTTTAACCCGCGACCAACAATCTGAATTGGGCAGACTGGAATCAGTGCAGGTAATGTATTCCTATGCCTGGTCTGAAACATTGGCTTGTTATTTTTTTAGCAGACACTTGTTGACTCTAAATCCGGATTCGATAGAGTATCGTTTTTTAATTCGCGAGCTCATTGAAGAGTATCGTCATCAGGAAATGTTTGGAATGGCTATACGTAAACTGCAACGTGAGCCGGTTCTGCCAACTCGTTTACATAAATTTTTCGGAAATTTTACAATCCGTTTTCTTCCTCCATCTATGGTATTTATGTCAGTATTATCCATCGAACTGATGGCGGATATTTATGCAAAGCACATTCGGAAAGACCCCAAGGTGTATTCTGTTATGCGCAAAACAGCTGAGTTGCATCATATTGAAGAACGACGACACATTTTCTATACAGAGGAGTGGCTTAAAAAGTTTACAAGGAATGCTGGTTATATAAAAGCTTCTCTATTCAGTTTGCTGGTCATGCTCAATATTTATTTTATACGGACCTTGTATGTTCAAAAGAAATTTTTTATGCAACTGGGCCTGGCAAATCCAGAGAAATACTACCGCGCCGCATTGAAAAATTATAACCACAAGTTTTCAGAGTTTGCTTTGCAAGCAACCGTTGATTTTGTGCAATCATTCAATGGGTTTAATGTAGTTACCAGATTTTTTTGGAAGTGGATATTAAAAGTAAAACTATGAAGCAATTTCCAGTTATAAAAGCAATATCCACATACTTACCCAACAATCTTGTTCAGACTAAAGATATCGTACAAAAAATAAACTCCGATCATCTTCTTTTGAAAAATGGCCTATTGGAACGACTTCTATATCAAAACACCCGCCATTTTGCACATACTGAAACGCAAGTTAGTGATTTGGCTTGTGCTGCGGCAGTTAAAATATTAGAACAATGCCCAAACACTGCAATTGACTTTTTGATATTTGCTGCAGCTTCGTCGGATTTGATAGAGCCGGCAACTGCAAATATTATTCAGCTAAAGTTGGGTTTGAAATGTCCGGTAATGGACATTAAAAATGCTTGCAACAGTTTGGTTTCTGCAATGCAAACGGCATCTGCATTTGTTGAAGCGGGCTATTATAAAAATGTGTTGATCGTGAATGGTGAAAAATTGAGTGAAGTAATTAATTACAATCCGCGGGATCATGAACATTTGACTCGTTGCCTTGCTTCCTACAGTCTTGGCGATGCAGGTGCAGCTGTTCTGATTGGACTTGGAGAAGGGAGCAGAATCATTTATCAAAAATTTACTTCGATGGGCACTTATTGGAATTTGAGCACGGTAGCAGGAGGTGGCTCGATGGCTTATCGCGATTTGGATAAATATTATTTTGAAAGTGATTCGCGAACATTAAACGATGTATTTAATAAACAGATGCCCGAATTTGTTTTACAATCTTTTCAGGAAGCAAATTGGAAATTAGAGGATATCGACTGTGTGATAGCCCATCAAGTATCTAATTCAACAATACCTCAGGTAGCAGAGATATTCAATCTTCCTTTGGAAAAATGTGTGAACACGTTTGGTCTTTACGGCAACACGGCTGCGGCTACAATTCCACTGGCAATTGATTATGCTTTGAATGAGGGTAAATTGAAAAAAGGAGATAAACTTTTAGTGCTCGGAATGGCGGCAGGTATCAGTTTGTCTGTACAACTTATAGAGTGGTAAATGGTTTACACCAATTATTTTATAGACATTCTTCAAAAATATGCCGCAGATCAGGTGTTGCTAATTGAAGGCAAGCAATCAGTAAGAGCATCTGAGCTCTTGCAATCCAGCAAGCAATTAGCCTGTGCCTTGCATAAAAAAGGGATCAAGCAAGGAGACCGGGTTTTACTTGCTGTCAAACCCAGTATTGAGTTTTTGCAAATCATATACGCCAACATGATGTTGCGTACAATCGTCTCCATTATTGACCCTGAAATGGGCCGTGATAATTACAAAGCTAAATTAAAACAATTCAATCCACATCACGCTTTTGTTGACAGTCGTTTGGTGTTGCTGAGCGAACATCCCATTGTGAAATACATTTTATTGAAATTAAATAAAGCAATTCCTTCTTTTCCAATACTTAAAAATGTAAACATATTTACTGCGGGAATGAGATTGCCAATTTTACAAAAACATACTCCTATAAAAAGTTTGTTTAAAACCGTTGAAGAGGAAGTAGACTTTTGTAAAGGAAAAGATGAAGATGAATTTTTAATTACCTATACGAGCGGTACATTGTCTCAGCCAAAAGGTGTGGTGCATAGCTATTCTAGTTTAGCAAACAGCATTAGACATTTATCAGACATGCTAAAAAATAATGGAGATACCTCCATTGCAACCCACTTACCGCAATTTGCATTGTTAGGAATTAGTGCGGGGGTACAAGTGTATTTGTGGGATCATCAGCTTTCTGCGAAGGCAAAATTAGATTTTATATCAAGAAATTCTATTAGCTGCTTGTTCGGTCCACCAAGTGATTACTTGCCAATGATGCAGTACCTAGTTTCTGTAAACGAGAAATTCCCAAAATGTTTAAAAAATATTTATTTAGGCTCTGCACCTGTTTATAGCTCTTTTCTTTCAAAGCTGTCAGCCTGTTGCGAGCAGGTAAAAGTTACTTGCTTGTATGGTATGACAGAAAATTTAATGGTTGCCTATGTTGATTCCTATGAAAAACTCACAGCTGATGTTGAGGGCGATTTAGTTGGTACCCCTTTTCCAAAGGTCAAGCTAAAAATTGAAGCGGATGGCGAAATACGTGTTTCATCCGACCAATTGTTTATACGTTATTTTGAAT
Organism: Saprospiraceae bacterium; assembly: GCA_016787575.1. Taxonomy (GTDB): domain Bacteria; phylum Bacteroidota; class Bacteroidia; order Chitinophagales; family Saprospiraceae; genus Vicinibacter. The sequence goes on from JAEUUO010000036.1 coordinate 24,331, forward strand.
CAGAAAGGCACAACGGCACGCATCTTACAGGGGATTTAGGAAAAATAGATGAAAACGGACGCTTGATTCTTCATGGAAGAAAGAAAGATATGATTATTCGCGGCAATTTTAATGTGTACCCAGGTTTATACGAACCAACCATTAATAAAATCGACGGTATAAATGAAGCGGTGATGAAAGGTTTATACAATCCGGAAAAAGCCGATGAAGAAATAATATTGATTGTAGAAAGTGAGTACCCGATGAAAGCAAACGATGTTTTGCTAAAACTAAAGACGGGTATTCATTCAATTGATAAAGAAGCATTGCCTGATAAAATTATTTTTATGAAGCTGCCCCGTTCCGGTCGTCAAAACAAAGTGAACCGTAAAGAATTATCGGAACATGTTAAAAAGCTTTTGGCATGAAAATTCTTGTGACAGGTGCTTCGGGATTTATAGGTGGGTATGTAGTAAAGGAATTTGCAAGGAATTCATTGTATTCAATTATTGCCACAGGGCGTTCGTTTACATCTGAATTTGACACACTCTCTAATGTAAGTTATTTGCAAGCTGACCTTGCACAGCATTTTCCGGAAACAAGTTGCGATGTCTGCATTCATTGTGCAGGCTTGGCTGATGATCGTGCGACCTCACAAGAATTAGAGCGCAACAATGTTGAAGCTACAAATCGATTGTTGCATTCGTTGAAAAATTGTAAATCATTTATTTACATTTCTTCTTCGTCTGTTTATGATTTTGAAGATGAACAAGTGAAAACAGAAGACGATGCGACGTTAAATTCCAGCCTTTCATTGTATGGATTGTCTAAATTAAAATCAGAGGATTTGGTAAGAAACTCAAATATTCCTTCTATTTATATTTTGCGACCCCGGGCTGTATATGGACCTGGCGATCGAGTATTAATGCCCCGGATCTTAAAACTTATTAGAAAGAACAAAGTCATTGCACTGGGATCTTTTCAAGTGCAAACAAGCCTGACCCATGTGCATAATTTGTATGAAGCGATTGAAAAGTCTTTAATTCAATCAGCAAACAACATTCAGCTTTTTAATATTGCAGATGATTGTGTTTATAATTTATATGAAGTAATTGGTAAATTAGCCTACCATAAATTCGGGCATAAAAACTTTTTTCACATTCCAGTGTGGTTTATTCAACTCATTATTTCGGCACAATCAGTATTGAACTTACGAGCTGCAGTTTCTCGTCAATCACTCAATTACATGACACAAAATTCGGTGTTGTCTATTAGTAAGGCGAAACAGGATTTACAATACAAAGGATCTTATACTTTTTATGAGAGCATTCCTCAATTAGTATAATTTGCTTATAACAAGTTCACAGCTACAAGGACGAATGTAAGGTTTACAAGAATAGGATCCCAGCTGCAATCTAACTCGTCAAGCCAAATTGCACCAGAACTTCTTTTATTTAATTTAGATTTAGTTTTGGCGATTGAATTAATTACCAGCAAATTCCAGAAAAAACAATTAATCAACTACCATCTTCCACCTACCACCTACCAACTATCCCCTAATTTCCTATTTTTGCAGCAAATTCAACTATGTCCCCGGACACCTCAAAAAATGACTTGCTGTCTGAAGATTCAATTGAACGATGTGTTCAATTGATGCAGTATTTATGTGAAAACGGAGATCAGTTAGGACATATACATGCCGAACAATTGGATGCTTTACGAAAAGCATCGGGCATTTTCTCAAGACCGGATCGGAGGGAACGCAAAAAACGATTGAAGGGACTTAAAAATCTGGAGAACCAAAAAATTAAAGAACACAATCGTAAAAGTGTTGCAACTACGGGGATTCGCAAAGCGCGAACCGACACCGTATTTGTGGCCCCTATGCAATTACAAGAACAGGAGACTCAATCTAAAGTAAAGCAATATTTAAACAGTCCACGCAATTGTTATATCTGCAAAGCAGAATATACGGAAGTGCATCATTTTTACGATTCCATGTGCACGCCTTGTGGTGACTACAATTATGCCAAGAGATTTCAACATTGCGATTTGAGTGGGCATGTTGCACTCATTACCGGATCACGATTAAAAATTGGGTATCAGGCAACATTGAAATTACTTAGATCGGGTGCAACTGTTATTGCCACTACGCGATTCCCGGTGGATTCTGCATTGCGTTATTCCAAAGAATCCGATTATGCAAGCTGGAAAGACCGTTTGCATATTTATGGTTTGGATTTACGCCACATTCCAAGTGTGGAATTGTTTTGTTCGCATATTCTGCACCAGTTTTCAAGATTGGATATTCTAATCAACAATGCTGCGCAAACTGTGCGACGACCTCCAGGATTTTACAGCCATTTGTTGGAAAATGAATCGCTAACTTTCGAACAATTGCCAGTTGCTGCTCAGGGACTTCTATTTAATCACCATCGGGTTATTCAACAGTTAAAACAATTGCAAGTCGATAAACAGGATTTGCAATCATTGCCCGTAAGTTGGGACGTGCATGATTCCGGTATTGGAATCAGCAACTCGGCAGCTTTATCACAAATCCCTTATAAAATCGATAAGACCATTGATGCCCATCAATTATTTCCAAGCGGTGCATTGGATGCCGATTTGCAACAAGTTGATTTGCGTAAGACCAATAGCTGGAGATTGAAATTGGGCGAAATTGAAACAGCTGAAATGATTGAAGTGCAATTGGTCAATGCAATTGCTCCATTTGTTTTAAACAATCAGTTGTTGCAATTGATGAAACGTGAACAAACGGGACAAAAACATATTGTCAATGTAACTGCAATGGAAGGTAAATTTTACCGCTTTACCAAAGCTGCCCGACATCCTCATACCAATATGGCAAAAGCAGCACTTAACATGATGACCCATACTGCTGCTGCCGAATTGGCAGAATTTGGAATTTTCATGAATGCGGTAGATACCGGTTGGGTTACAGATGAAGATCCTGCCGAACTTGCTCAGTACAAATCAGAAGTTCATGATTTTCAACCTCCCTTGGATATTGTAGATGGCGCGGCACGTGTTTGCGATCCATTTATAGATGGTATCTTAACAGGAAAACATTGGTGCGGCAAATTTTTAAAAGATTACATGCCAATTGATTGGTAGGTGTCAGTCTATAGTCTTTAGTCTCTAGTCTCTAGTCTCTAGTCTCTAGCCTCTAGCCTCTAGTCTATATGCCTCATTGCAGGATTGGAAAATTGCAGCATAAATCATTCTCTAGCCTTTCTTATTTTTCATCCTCCTCCACTTCATCAATCCATAACAGGCAAGTATTAAGAATATAAAAAATTCAAAAGAGACAAAGGCGATTCCTTTTTGTAAATAGAGATATACGCACAAAATATCTACTACAATCCATAAAATCCAATTTTCAATATATCGTTTGGCCATTAAGGTATTGGCTACAATGCTGGTAATAGCTACCCAGGTGTCTGCATAGGGGTAAGCCGCTGCTACCGGAAATAAAGAAGGAAACTGTATATGAATTTTAGTCATCCAATATCCAAATACCAAGGTACATATTGCAATCAGGGCGGCTAAAGTAAACCGTTGATTTGTGGAAAGCCATTTTAATGGAAGTTTGGCGCGTTTTTCATTTTTCCAAACATACCAACCATAGATACCAATTCCAAAAAAATAGATTTGTAAAAACATGTCCGAATACAATCGGACCTGATAATAAATGAAAAATGCACTTGTGATATTGAGCAATCCAATTGGCCAGCTTAAAATATTTTCTCGCGCTGCCAGATAGACCGCCCAAATTCCGGCAATTACAGAAAACAATTCCAATGCACTTACATTGTAAGTACCTATTGAGAAAACGATTTGTTCCATTCGTTCATTCAGGCTTAAAAGAATTCAAGCCTTGGTTTTGACTGAACCAGGGTTTTCTTATTTCAATTTTAACGTTGATGTTCCGGCTAAATATCCTTTGTTGAATACTTCAATCTGATATACCCCAGCGCTGAATCCACCAGGATTTTTAAACTTGCAACAAATTTCCTTTTCATCATGTGCATAGGCTGCAATAGCGACGGTAGAATATTTAATCGTCTCGCCATTGGCATCGTTGCGAATAATTCCGGATCCTTCAGATTCAATAGCCTGAGTTTCTCCGGTTGGATTTATTATGCGGACATAGAATTTTTCACTTCCTGCTTCAGCATTTTTATTGACGCTTGTTTTAAAACATACTTCAACAAAATCAGTTTCATTGGCCCTTGAAACAGATTTTGGTTTTTTGCCTTCGCGGTTTTGATAAGCATCAGCATTTATTTTTTGCACCGGAATTGAAGTGGCGCGATTTACTTTTCTGCTAAGTTGATCCTTTTCTTTAGACAGACTTTCTTTTTCGCTGCTTAAGCTGGATTTTGCTTCTGATAGTTGTTGGTTTTCAGCAGATTTGGTTTGTAAATCTTTGGTAAGATTTTCTTTGTCAGACATTAAGGCTGAATTTGTGGAACTGAGACTGGCATTTTCAGATTTCAAACGATTGATTTCTGTTATGTACTCTTGTGTTTTGATACGCATAGATTCCATTTCTTTGCGTGCAATTGCAAGGTTTTTACTGTCTTTTAACAAGCCGGTTACTTTTTCTTTTTGAATGCGGAGGTCTTCCTTCTGAGCATCAATAACTTTGTTTAACTCTTCGTTATTGGTTTTCATGTCATTCAAATCGCTTACTGCTTGTTGATATTCTTTATCCAGTTTGGCTTTAGCATCTTCTAATTGCACCAATTCGTTCTCTTTTGATAAATTATCTTTTTGCAAATTGGAGTTGTTTACAAATTGGTAAACATTCAAGCCGAATAATCCTACCAATAGGATAATTACAAGGGCTTTGATACTTTGATTGGAATTGGCCATATCTAATTGTTTTTGTTTATGTGTAAAAATAAGAGCTTTAACGGTAAATTTCTTAATTTTAGTTTCTGATTTGAAAAAATCAGGGTAAACCCTGATTGATAACATTATGGAACTATCTAATATATTATTTATTGATATTGAGACTGTAAGTCAATATCAGGCCTATGAATCGCTTGATTTACAATGGCAATCTATGTTCGAAAGAAAGATTCGCTACTTTCAGGAAAAGGAGCCTGATAAGTCACCCGGGCAATTGTATATGGACAAAGCAGCCATCTATGCGGAGTTTGGAAAGATCGTTTGCATAGGTTTGGGTTTCTTTCACAAAGGCCAACTTCGAATAACAACTATTTGTGGAGATGATGAACGCGAATTGATCGATAAATTCTTTCAAATTGTGCAGAGCCACTTTAACAATCCGGATAAGCATTTCATCTGCGGCCACAATATTAAAGAGTTTGATGTACCGTATATCTGTCGGCGGGCTTTGATTCAAGGAATCCCATTGCCTGCATTATTTAATATTTCATCTAAAAAACCCTGGGAATTAAAATACCTGCTCGATACCTTGGACATGTGGAAATTTGGCGATCAGAAAAATTATGTTTCCCTGGAATTGTTGACAGCCTGCTTTAATTTAGAAACTTCCAAATCTGACATTGATGGATCCATGGTAGGCAAGGTCTATTACGAAGACCGGGACTTTAATCGCATTGCAGAATATTGCTCAAAAGACGTTTGGGTTACAGCCAATGTCTTTTTGAAAATGAATTTAAAAGAAACGGTTCCGATTGAATCCGTGCATTTTACAGATTCTAAGTAACTAATACATTATCAAAACAATTATTCGTGTAATCCATTCACAATGAATGGATTGGACTTTATCTTTACCTAAGACGAATCGATTGAATCCCCCGCTATGAAAAGCTATCTTTTACTCACACTCCTTTGTTTTATTGGCGTTTCTGCCAATTCACAAAAATGTATTGATACAGTTGCAAATGGTTTGACATTAATTAGTAAAACCTATGTATCTGGCAATGATTGTAATTTTAAAATAAAATTTTGCATTCGGAAAGTAAGCGAACAAGCGCATCACATCGTCTATACCATCAAGTACAGTTACGGAACTTTGACACGTACCATTTATGTTTCCAATGTAGCAGTTGGTTCTGTGATATGCGAAGTATTTGAATTTACTGGCAACTGCAGTTCGACTGCTTATTGTGCAGCACATGGCAAAACAGTGAATCACACCCTCTGCGGTGCAGTTGATGAACAAATCATCCTGCCTATAAAATTGGTAAGTTTCAGTGCTGAAAATACTGCCAATGGATTGGTAGCATTGAAATGGCAAACCGCTACTGAATCCAATGTATCGCATTTTAGCCTTCAACAAAGTGCGGATTCCAAACTGTTTAATGAAATCGCTAAAGTAAAAGCTGTTGGTGAAAGCAAATCTTTGCAATCATACAGTTACCTGTATAAATCAAATCCAACCGGAAGTTCAAATAAAAGTCAATACTACCGACTTAAAACGGTAGATCGGGATGGATCAGAAAGTTTTAGTCCAATTGTAAGTATAAAAGATAAAACGAGGAAAAAATTAGAAGTTTATCCAAATCCGGCCTCTCATTACCTTCGTTTAAATGTTCAGTTATTTGAAGGAAATCCTGTAAAGCTGTACAATATTAACGGAAAAGAAATCCAGTTCCAATATCTGGATGAACAAACAATAAATCTCAGCGAACTGGCTAATGGGATTTATTATTTGCAGTATCAAGATGAACTCGTCCGTTTTCTAAAAAATTAGACCTATTTTTGCATTCATTCGAAATGCATTTAATAGCACCATCTTTACTAAGTTGTGATTTTCTCCGTATCGGAGAAGAAATTGATTGGATTAATCAAAGTCAGGCAGATTGGTACCATCTCGATGTGATGGATGGTCAATTTGTTCCGAATATTAGTTTTGGATTGCCTGTAATTGCAGCAGTTAAACGCAGGGCAAGCAAACCCTTGGATGTTCATTTGATGATTTTACAGCCTGAAAAATACATTTCAGATTTCAGGAAAGCAGGTGCAGATAGCATCAGCGTTCACCTGGAAGCTTGTACCCATTTGCATCGCGTAATTCATCAAATAAAAGAAAGCGGTGCCCAGGCCGGAGTTGCAATAAATCCACACACTCCGGTGCAGTTGTTGTTTGATGTTTTGGAAGATGTAGATGTCGTTTGTATGATGTCTGTTAATCCAGGTTTCGGCGGACAAAAATTTATTTACCGCACGTTACAAAAAATAAGAGATCTCAAAGAAGAAATTGTAAAAAGAAACCTTTCTACCAAAATTGAAATTGATGGTGGGGTCGGCTTGCAAAACGCAGAAGTCATCCTGAAAGCGGGTGCAGATGTTTTGGTTGCTGGCAATGCAGTTTTTGCTGATCCAAATCCTGCCGAAGTGATTCATAAGTTGAAATCAATTGCAGTCAATTCTTTTGAATTTTAAGCCGTTTACTTTGTTTAATTGGAACTGCATTACCGGATGTCGTTTGAATGTGATTGAATTTAGTGTCATGTTCATGTTTACAGTTTGTAGTTTATTGAAAGTGCAATCACAATCAAATACTTTTTTGGTGAAAGGATTGGTGCTTGACGATGAGTCAGGTGCACCAATAGAACACGTTACCATATACATTCCGGAGACAAGTTATTTCGCAGAGTCAAAGCAAGATGGAAAGTTTGAATTAACATTACCAGATCGAATGGAATGGAACTTAAAATTGAATCGGCTTGGTTTTCAAACAAAAGAACTTCTACTAAATAAATCTGAATTGCATCCTGATTTTATATTAAAAGTTGTACTTAAAAAATCAGTGAGTAAAGAAATTGAAATTATAGATAGCAAATCGAAGGAAGCTGCCATTGTAAGGGAAAATGCAGAATCCTTTCAATTGCTTCCAACCGTTAATTCCAATCTTGAAAGCATTCTTCCGGTTATCGGATTAGGCGTGCGGAGCAGTGCGGGAGGAGAGTTGTCATCTCAATACAGTGTAAGAGGTGGTTCCTATGATGAGAATTTGGTTTTTGTAAATGATTTTGAAGTGTTTCGACCACAGCTGATTCGCAATGGTCAGCAAGAAGGACTTTCATTTCCGAATCCCGATTTGATAAAGGAGATAAAATTTTCGTCGGGTGGTTTTGAATCAAGGTATGGTGATAAAATGTCATCTGTGCTCGATATTCGTTATAAAACACCAGACAGCCTTAGGGCAAGCACGGTATTAAGTCCATTGGGAGCGAGTGCACACCTCGAAGGGTCAAAGTTTATTTCAAAAAATGCAGTTCAAAAATTTACCTACTTATTGGGCGTTCGTTATAAGACTACCAAATATTTATTAAGCAGTTTGGATGTAGAAGGGGAGTATCAACCCAATTTTTTAGACATTCAATCTTTTCTAACTTATAGTTTTAATCGACACTGGAAACTATCCTGGATTGGAAATATAAATAAAAGTGTATTTAAATTAATTCCGGAATCTTCCACTGTTGCAAAAGGATCTTTTTTTCAAGTAATAAATTTAAATACCGTTTTTGAAGGAGCAGAAAAAGATGTGTTCGAACAAAACATGAGTGGAATTAGTTTGAATTATTTTTCAGACAACAAACACAATCCCTATTTTATTAAATTAGTCAATTCAATACACCAAGGCTATGAAGCAGAGCAATTTGACATCATTGGAGCCTATCGGTTGGTAGAAGTAGAAGCAGGAAATACCGACGAGAAAGGCAAAGAAGTGAAACTCTGGGGAGAAGGAACGCAGCATCTGTACAATCGGGATTTTTTAAATACCCTTGTTTGGAATCAAGAGTTACGAGCAGGAATTGAATTTAATTTACATTCAACGCAGCATTTTTTACAAGCGGGAGTTTTTTGGAAGAACGAACACATTGAAGACAAGATCAATGAATGGGAGCGATTGGATTCTGCAGGATATTCACTGCCTTATGATGAAAGTCGATTGGTGTTGAATTATGTGTATAAGACAAAAAATCAATTTACCAATAACAGAGCCGGATTTTGGTTGCAGGATGATATGAGTTGCCTGATTTCGAATAAGCAATTATTAAGAATAACGCCGGGACTGCGATTTCATAACAGCGATTTAAATCAAGAGTCATTTATAAATCCAAGATTAAAGTTGGAATGGATTCCATTGCAACATGATAACAGGATGCATGTTTGGTTAGCAGGTGGATGGTATTATCAAGCACCTTTTTACAGAGAAATGCGTTTGGTGGATGGCTCATTAAATTTCGACCAAAAAGCTCAAAAATCAAATCAATTGGTTTTGGGTATTCAAAGAGATTTTCGGATGCCAAAAATCAGTCCGTCCTTGTTCAGATGGATTTCAGAAATCTATTACAAGAACATGTGGGATTTGGTTTCTTATGATTTAGAAAATGTGCGCATCCGATATTCGGGAATCAATGATTCCAAAGCCTATGCAATCGGATGGGACAATCGGATTTATGGAGAGTTTGTACCGGGAGCAGAATCCTGGGTAAATATATCCTTTCTAAGAACCCGTGAAAGACTTAATGATATTCAGCACAAAGAGCATGATGCTGCGAATCCAAGTGGAAATGTTATTAAAGACGTACCACGACCAACCGATCAGTTGTTTGCTTTGGGAATGTATTTCCAGGATTACTTACCCAAGAACGATCGTTTTAAAATGCATTTAAACATCAATGTTGCAGGCGGATTGCCCTACGGATTGAAAGGAGATAATCTCATTTTCAGAAATGACAAACGACTCAAAGCCTATCACAGAGTCGATATTGGTTTTTCATTTTTAATGTGGGATCGCAACACACCAAACAAAGGATTTCGATTTTTGAATTTCACCAGACAAAGTTGGTTGAGTTTAGAAGTGTTTAATTTACTCAAAGTAAAAAACGAGGCTTCAGTGAGCTGGATAAAATCTTTGTACAATTACCAATTTGCTATTCCAAACTATTTGAGTTCAAGAAGAATCAATTTAAAGCTGCGAGTAGATTTTTGAGAAGAAAAGACCATAGATAAAAAGACCATATACCTAGAGACCATAGACCAAAGGCTAAAGGCTAAAGGCTAAAGGCCATGGGACTAAGAGACCATATTCCAAAGACGTATTTAATCGGTCCTTGGGGAATTGTCCTTTGTCCTTGGTTCATCGTCAACCTAAATTCTACGAGCAATGTTCAAAGCTTTTAGCTTAATATCTTCAAAGCTTAATCGCTTAACCACCTTAACGCCTAACAGTCTAACAGCCTAATAGCCTAATAGCCTAATAGCCTAATAGCTCCTATTAACAATTTACCATTCACAATTAACAACTATCCACAAATTCTTTCTATATTTGCAGCCCTTAAAGTCGGCCCTGTCTGTTTTCAGAGTAGGTCGATTTAGGTCTAAACTTTTAAAAATTTAACAAATGGCCGTTAAAATCAGATTACAGCGTAAAGGACGCAAAAAAGCCCCGTTTTACCACATTGTTATTGCCGACTCCAGATCCCCACGGGATGGTCGATTTATTGAAAAAATCGGTATTTACAACCCAATTTCTAAGCCTGCTACCATTGATTTGGATAGGGATAAAGCCTTTGAATGGCTGATGAAAGGTGCTGAGCCTACAGATACGATCAATGCAATTTTACGTTATAAGGGAGTGCTTTACAGAAAGCACCTCGCTCGTGGTGTAAAAAAAGGAGCACTGACTCAGGAGAAAGCAGATCAAATGTATCAGGATTGGATCGCTGCAAAAGAAGGTCAAATTGCTTTGAAAGTGGAGGCGAGAAAGAAGGAAATTTCAGATTTCCACACTAAATTGAGCGGAGAAGCAAAAGTTAAAGAAACACCTGTTGCTTCTGCTGAAGAGGAATAAAATAAGTTTTTTAGTAAATTTATAAGAATATAATTTTAAAAATAGAATATTATCTAATTATAATTTCTGTTTTTAATTAAAATTCCAAATTAACTGAACCTGGACTGGATTCAAATCTGTCCGGGTTCTTTCATTGAAAAAACATAAATTTAGAAGCATGCAAAGCCTACTTCAAGATTACAAAGAAAGACTGCAGGGGGTCGCCGAATTAATTCAGAGTTCTGATGAATTAGCTACTTATTTGGAAGAAGAAACTCCTGAACTCTACAAATTACTTCAAGATGCTTATGAGCCCTTGATTGCAGAAATCTATCAGGAAGTAGCGGACAATCATCCATTGCAATTGCCTGAATTGGAACAGGTACTCATGAATCCTTTTTTTGAGGGTTTGTTTTTACCGCGTATTCTAGGTTACAATGTGTTGCGTGGCGAAATCAATGATCAAATTAAATATGCGCGCCCTCAGGAAGCATTTAAAAAAGTTTTAATTGCAATTTCTAATTCAACCAATTTTGATGCCATCCGCCAGCGAATTGGACAAACCGTCCAATTGGGCTTTGCACTCAGCAGTGATATCTGGATTGCCAATTTGTTGGATAAAGTAGAAAACAAAAAAGTTAAAGCGTTTTTACAATCGATGATCCACGATCGTTTTCGGGATTTAGAGGAAAGAAGAAATTTATTGAGCCGGTATAAAAAGCAATTTACTCATTACAATTTTTTATACACCAGCTTTCCTGAAACAGTTTCAGAATTGAAAATGGAAGCTACGGCTCTTAAAAGTTTTTTGTTAAACCGAATCGCTTTTGGAAACAGCCACGATAGTTATATTGATGAAATTCACAAGCTGATTGGTCAGAAGTCATTTTATAAAGAAGCTGAATTTATTGAAATCATAGCTATAATTTCAAATTTTATCAATCTCAATCAGACAGAAACACAGCATCTATCAAATGCACTGAACTCTTGCAGATACGAAAACACACAATTCAATCAAATCTATTTTCAGTTTTTAAAGAATTGTTACAAACAAAATGTTCATTTTGGACCGGATGCAGATCGTAAGTTTTTTGCTTTGCTCAATAAGAACGAAGGGGACGATTTGATAAAATACTACAACCTCTTGGAAACAATTCACTCCAAAGGCTTTATCCATGAAGATGCATTGGATGCCGTGAATGCATTTTATGCACAATACGAAGGAATGTCTATCAACAATGAATGCCTCCGATTGGAAATACTTCAATTATTTCACAAAGTGGTCGATAATTTAACAGAACCAGAATACCATTCTTTTTTTGAGTTGCAAAAGACGTTTGCTGATTATATGAATACATTCGGAAATTCTGCATTCAATCTGGAAACTGAAAGTATGTGTATGAATTACGTTAAACGCCTGTTGGCTTTCTATAAAGACAAACGAAGTAAGGAATATCAGGAAGTTAAAAAAGCGGTTAGCTCCGGTTTTACAGAGTTGGAGTTTTTAACAGAAAAGGAATTGGTTGATTTATTTAAAATCAAGCGTAAAAAGAAGGAAGTCGAGTAAAGTCAAAACATTGACAATTCATCTTTCTTATAAGATTATAATTTAATATATATAGTTTTAATAGCCAATTACTTAAAATTCAATCAGGAAGCTTTACTTGAATTGAAAAAGCTTTGATTAATTTTGTTCAAAGCCCCATCGCAAAAACAACGAATTGGCCACTGACCCAAATATTGTCTATCTTTTACTTTGGCATCTCAATCAATACAATTGGTTTGAATTGCCAGGGATGGGTCGTTTTACTGCAACCAAGCACTCGGCTTACATTCATCACCTAGAGCAAAAAATTTATCCGGGTTCGCTTGAGCTTCAATTTGAATCGGGCAGTACAAGCAATACTGAACTTATGCTCAAACAGATGGTCCAGGAAACTGGCTATACCTTAGATACTTTGGAAGAGCATTTGGCAGCTTTGTGTCAGTTCATTCAAGACTCTTTAAAAAATTCGCAGTCATTTTACTTCGAACCATTTGGTCGTTTATACAATCTGAATGGCAATTGGGTGTTTAATCAAAGTGAGCAAAACATCCATCTAGATTTTTATAAATTAGCTCCGTTGCCTTTAAAGCCCATTCAATTTAAGAATACGGAAAAGCATATTCCAATTGAAACTAAAATTGCAATTCAAAAACCACAAAAGTCTTTTGAATTTCGTTCGTTGTTGATTGCACTTGGACTCTTATGGATTATTTTTCTATGCTTGTACTTTTGTCCGAGTAAAAAAGTGAATACAGATATTGGCAATGGACTGCTGGAAGATAGTGCTAATAGATCCCGCCCTCTTTCTTTTCAGGATTCATTGAATCAGGATACACTTTCTCAGGATTCACTAGTTGCGATTGCAAACCCTGCAGTAAGCAATGCAGATAGCTTGAAAAATGAAATCGCTGTCGATGAATCAAACGTCCATTCTTTAAATGACAGCATTCAAAACAAACCCTGCGTTATCATTGTTGGCTCATTTTTAAAACTTGCTAATGCCAATCGTCTTGCAGCTAAATTGCAAAGCAACAACTATGAAGTATATCGTGGAAATTATGAGAGATTTAATAGGGTGGGAGTTCAATTCAATTGCTTTAAAAAGGATTTGAAACAAGTTTTAGTAGACTTAAAAAAACAATACCATCCAGATGCCTGGGTATTAAAATATTAAATGACTATGAGCAATGAATTAATAAATCGCATTCAACAAAAATCTTTGGATAATTTTTTTTTAATTGCAGGACCCTGTGTAGTAGAATCCAAAGATTTATGTGAAGAGATTGCCGGAACTGTTCAACAAATTTGTTTTGAGTTAAACATTCCATACATTTTTAAAGCTTCTTACCGAAAAGCTAATCGTTCGAGATTGGATTCATTCACTGGAATTGGAGATGAAATTGGTTTGGAAATTTTGAAGCATATTGCTACTAATTTTAATGTTCCTGTTACTACGGACATCCATACGGATGATGAGGCACATACTGCTGCAGCTTTTGCAGATATTTTACAAATCCCGGCCTTTCTTTGCCGGCAGACTTCCTTATTGGTTGCTGCTGCACAAACAGGCAAAGTTGTAAATATCAAAAAAGGACAATTCATGAGTCCCGAAGGAATGAAATATGCAGTTGACAAAGTAAAGCAAGCTGGTAATCAGTATGCTTGGTTGACCGAGCGTGGCACTACATTTGGTTACCAGGATTTAATCGTGGATTATCGGGGCATTCCAGCCATGAAGGAATTTGAAGTACCGGTAATCATGGATTGTACACATTCGTTGCAACAACCCAATCAAAGTTCAGGAGTTACCGGAGGACGGCCGGATTTAATCGAGACAATTGCCAAAGCTGCCATTGCTGTAGGTGCAGATGGTTTGTTTATTGAAACGCATCCTAAACCGGAAATTGCAAAATCCGATGGCGCCAACATGCTTCGTCTCGAATATTTAAAGCCACTTCTGGAAAAACTTTGCAAAATTCGAAAAGCCATTGCTTAACATGCAGCTTGTTGATTATCGTTTGTTGCCTGAGGAGATTGACGATGATGCAGCCCATCGAAAGGCACTAGCAGAGCAATTGGAATTAAAAGATCCTCATTCATTTGATTATAAAATTATCAGACGAAATATTGATGCACGTGCAAGAAATGTATATTTCGTATTTCGTGCGGAAGTTTTTAAGGAAGCTGCATCAAGTTCAAGTTCAATTTCAATTGAATTTAATTATAAAAATGTTTCAGATGCCAAGCAGGTTCATGTTATCGGTGCAGGGCCTTGTGGTTATTTTGCAGCCTTAAAATTGATTGAGTTGGGTCTAAAACCCATCGTCATTGAACGAGGTAAAGATGTGCGTGATCGACGCAGAGATTTAAAAAGCATCCAACAAGATGGAATTGTCAATCCGGATTCAAATTATTGTTTTGGTGAAGGTGGTGCAGGTACGTATTCAGATGGTAAACTGTATACACGTTCTGATAAACGTGGCAGCATTCAAAGTGTCTTGAATATTTTGGTTGACCATGGCGCTGATCCTGAAATAGTCATCGATGTGCATCCACATATTGGGAGCAACCGACTCCCGGAAATTGTTGCAAATATTCGCAAAACCATTTTAAAATTTGGCGGTGAAATTCATTTCAATACCAAATTGCAAGATTTAGAAATTGAAAATCAACTTGTAAAAAAAATTATCACCAACCATACAACATATGACTGTTCGGATGTTATTCTTGCAACAGGACACTCTGCGCGCGATATTTTTGAATTGTTGAATACTAAAAATTGTTCATTAAGCTACAAGCCCTTTGCATTAGGTGTTCGAATTGAACATCCACAGCAGGTTATAGATCAGATACAGTATAAACAAAATCCAAGGCATGCTAAATTACCCGCTGCCAGTTACAGCATTTCTTGTCAGATTGATGGGAATGGCGTATTTTCTTTTTGCATGTGTCCCGGAGGTCTCATAGTTCCAGCAGCAACCGCACCAGGTGAATTGGTGATGAATGGAATGTCTTTGTCAAGAAGAGATTCTCCATTTGCGAATAGTGGATTTGTATGTACCGTTGATGCAAGCGATTTTAAAAAACATGCACATTACCATGCATTGCAGGGAATGTATTTTCAAAAAGAAGTTGAACAAAAGATGTTTGGTCTGGGAGATGGTTCTCAAAAAGCTCCGGCTCAGCGTTTAGTGGATTTTATTAAAAAGAGAAAGAGCTTGGATCTTCCGGATTGTTCTTACATACCAGGAATCTTTCCGGCTTCTTTGCATACGGAGCTTCCAAATGCAATTTCTGATCGATTGCGGAATGCATTTATATATTTTGGTGAACGAATGAGCCAGTTTCTTCATCCGGATGCCATCATGGTATCGCCGGAATCAAGAACCAGTTCTCCTGTTAAAATTCCACGAGATCAGCAAAGCTTAATGCATCCTGATATTAAGGGTTTGTTTCCAGCCGGCGAAGGTGCCGGATATGCCGGGGGGATTTTATCTGCTGCAATGGATGGACAACGGGTTGCACAAGCAGTTTATAATAAAATAAATGGGAAGCTTGTCAATGCATGATCCTATGTACCTTACTAATACCAGGTTAAAATAGATTATAGAATCAAATGATGGTTTAATACTTTTGCAAGCAATAGATTATGGCGAAAATAAGTAAAGTAAAATTGGACAAAGAAGTTTTGGAAAAAGCTTTTCGTCTTATGTGCACTGCAAAATTTTTAACGGAACATTACGAAGCAAATTTTAAGTTTGTTTCTAAGTATGTTCATGCGACTTCGAGAGGTCATGAGGCTGTCCAAATTGCTTTGGGATTGCAATTGACTTCAGAAGATTTTCTGTCGGCATATTATCGGGATGACAGTTTGCTTTTAGCAATTGGGATGCAACCCTGGGAGATCATGTTGCAATTAATGGCTAAGCGGGACGATCCTTTTTCAGGTGGCCGATCCTATTATTCACATCCCAGTTTAAAAAGGGAGGGCATGCCAAAAATTCCACATCAATCTTCTGCTACGGGCATGCAAGCCATTCCTTCCACAGGTTTAGCTATGGGTTTGCAGTACAGGACTCTGGCAAAATTAAATGCTACAAAAGGCATTGCTATTTGTTCACTTGGCGATGCATCCATTACAGAAGGGGAGGTTGCAGAAGCTTTTCACATGGCATCTTTAAAGCAATTGCCAATTTTATATTTGGTTCAGGACAATGAATGGGACATCAGTGCACATGCATCCGAAATTAGAAAAGGAAATGCAATGGATTTTGCAAAGGGATTTCCGGGATTGGAAGCAGTAAGTATTGATGGAACGGATTTCGAATTGTGTTACGATACGTTTAAATTAGTTTTAAATAAAATACGCAAAGAACAACGGCCTTTTTTGGTGCATGCAACAGTTCCATTATTAAATCATCACACGAGCGGTGTTCGTAAAGAATGGTATCGGGATGATCTTGAAAAACAACAATTGGATGATCCTTTTCCAAAGTTTAAAAATTATTTGCAACGAAACGGTTTTAGTGAATCCTATCTTGCTCAATTGGAATTGGAATCCAAACAACAAGTGACCATTGATTTTGAACGTGCAAAAAATGCTGATGATCCTGTACCTTCAGATTTATATCTTCATGATTTTGCTCCTGCAAGTGTTTTGGAAGAAACTGGTATACGGCATCCCCAACAAGGTGAAGAAAAGGTAATGGTCGATTGTGCTTTGTTTGCAATTGATGAATTGATGCAAAAACATCCGGAATGTCTGTTATATGGGCAGGATGTTGGCAAACGCTTAGGAGGCGTTTTCAGAGAAGCTGCAACCCTTGCACAAAAATTTGGAGATCATCGGGTATTCAATACACCAATTCAAGAAGCTTTTATAGTTGGTAGTACCGTTGGAATGTCAGCTGTTGGATTAAAACCAATTGTAGAGGTTCAATTTGCTGATTACATCTGGCCGGGATTAAACCAATTATTCACAGAGGTAGCAAGATCCTGTTATTTGACAAATGGAAAATATCCTGTGAGCATGATTTTGAGAGTTCCCATCGGAGCGTATGGTAGTGGTGGTCCTTATCATTCTTCAAGTGTTGAATCGGTTGTTTGCAACATCAAAGGTGTGAAAGTTGTGTATCCTTCCAACGGAGCAGATTTAAAAGGATTGATAAAGGCCGCTTATGAAGATCCAAATCCTGTTGTAATTTTTGAACATAAGGGATTGTATTGGTCGAAGGTACCAGGAACCGATGCTGCCAAAGTCATCATGCCAGATGCAGATTATAAAATACCATTGGGAAAAGCTCGCATCGCATTGCAAGCAGCCGAAGACAATTCGCAAACTACGCTGGTCATTATTAGTTATGGCATGGGCGTGCATTGGGCATTAAACGCCGCAAAGAATTTTACAGATCGAATCGAAATTATTGATCTCCGAACCTTGGTTCCATTAGACGAAACGTTTGTTTTTGATGCTGTAAAAAAACACAACCGCTGTTTGGTGCTGACTGAAGAAACCCTTGAGAATAGTTTTGCACAAGCATTGGCAGGAAAGATTAGTGATACCTGTTTCCAGTATCTGGATGCACCGGTCAAATCCATTGGATCTAAAAATTTGCCGGCGATTCCACTGAATAGCATACTAGAAAAAGAAATGCTGCCGAGTATGGATGAAATTCAAAAAACCATCCGGTACCTGTTGGATTTTTAATATTTATTAGCATCCGATTGCATAAATAGCTTTATAAAATTAGCTTAAGTTTGACTGTGTTTATCAAATGGCATGCTGTTATTGGATATTGACATAATAAGTATCAATCTTCAGTGCGTCATTGGTAAAGATTCCAAATGAGTTTTGAGCTTTCTCCGTTTGCTTGCTAACTTCAGGTTGGTCACTGATTTGTTTGATCCAATTGCCTAATTCATGATGATTTGTGCGATTCATGGATCGGCTTGCATCCAAACTATTAAAGTCAATTGGATTTGTACTGAGTAATAATTTAAGGACATAAGTTCCCTTTGGTGGAATAAGCTTAAATGATTGTGACTGGTAGGTATTGCCGGGTGTTAAATAATAGTCGCCACTGGTTTTAGTTTGTTCGGGAAAAATACGGTGGATGCTAAAATCCGGTCGAATCTCCAGAATCGAAAAATAGAAATTTTGTGGACCGCTGTTTTTTAGTGTAAACGAAATCGTATCGCTTAAACTTAGATTTAGATTGTGCTCCCTAAGTTCAATTGATTTTCCTTTGTAATTTAGTGAAAAGTCAGCAATCAGTTGTTCATCAGGTAACTCAAGCTTGATTAATTTTTGTGCTTTTTGATATTTAACCAAAAGGCTTTTTATATTTTCTATTTCTGTTTGTTCATTGGTTGAATTTATTTGCTTCTGGTAAATTAAAGACTCATTGCGATCATAAATAGTCATGTAATCGGAGTTGGCAAAACCTTCCGGATTTTCAAAGTATAAATCTGGATTTTCATCAACTACCTGAAAGACATTCAGGCTGGATAAAACTTCCTTCATTCTGGAACTAAGCAATGTATCCTTTAATGCAAATTGAAGTCGCATTTTGTCTCTGCCATATTGAATTTTAGAAACGACTGCTTTGGCATTTCTAAGTGTTTCTGCCGGAATGTTGTCATACAATATTACATCGGCATCCAATGCTGAGCTTTCATCAACGATTCCTTTCGCTAAATAGGCTTTACCTGTAGGGTCACGTACGGATTCCGCATAGAAGAGTATCTCACTGCCATCATAAATTTGGTGTAATATGCCCTTGTCAATTAAAACCATATTCGTGCTTATGATATCTTTGACATGTATGAATTTTGAATTTTGAGTAAGTTGATTATTGAAAACGCAATATTCAGTAGGGCCTTCAATTTGAGGATGCTGCAATCCAGTGTATGCGCTGACATTAGTTGCAATGTGATGATACAATTCGTTATAACTTAAACAAGCTTTATTTGTCAATAAATTTTTACATAAAAAATAGGTAAATAAACCATATAGTTGTGTCGATTCATTTAAAAATTCATAGGATTTTTCATTAGGACTGGAGCTTGCAATTGAAATAAATGGAGCTAATCCCGAATTTGATTCCGTTGACCGAATCAGAATGCCGGATGATTCAGATTTAAAAGATCGGTGAGATTGAATGTATGCCTCATCAGCCATAATGACATCGGTACCTCTGCCGATGTTTCGCCCACGGGTAATGGTTCCGGAATGGCATGCATCCATGGTAACGAGCAACTGTCCTTCACTTCCAATTAAATGGCGTATATCTGAAATCAATGAATCCAGTTGGTCATCTGCTATTAAATTTTGTCCTACATTTATTTTTGTTTTATAATTTTTTGGAGAATCAAATGGAACGAATGCTTCATCATAGCCATCTATTTCATCACTATTTTTATCTTGTACCTGTTGACCATGTCCACTGAAATGAATGTGAACGATTGACTTTTGGCTGATTTGTTTTTTTAATGATTCAAATGCCAGAAGAATATTCCTTTTTGTAGCTTCTTCATTGATTAAACTACTTATGTTTTGTCTTGGAAAACCAACTTTTAACAAAGTGGATTTAACCAATTGAACATCTGCATCACCATGCAATGGTTCCCAATTGCTTTCAGGAGGATAGCTTCCTATCCCAATTAATAAAGCATAGTTGGACTTTTTTTCGGGCTTTATATTTTGAGTATAGGCGGTTGAGTAGGAAATTGAAATAAAAATCAGAAATAAAAATAGATAAAGCTTCATTATTTTATTTTTTTAAGCATTCATTGAAAATAGAGGGAAAAAGGCATATGTTTTCTGAACTGATTGCCCGATTCTTTTTGCCGATTGTTAGTTTCATATTATAATCCCAGACTGCCGGTCCAAAATACTAAGGGAAAAATTCCGGATTCATGAATAATACGTACTCTCCACAACCTGGCAATACCTAATGGATCTGCAAAGCCTGTTACTAACAAGGGATCATTCGGTTTTCCTTTTAGGATAGTGATTGCCGGACTATTGGATGGATCTTCTCGATTTTCAACCATGACATGAAAATTTTTTTTGCTTTGGCTTGCATTGAAATAAGCCTGAATATAGCCACCTATTGAAGCATAGGCTGAAATAAACTCAGATTGAATTAGGCGTAAAGATCTTCTACTTTCCATTAGAATGGACTCCTGATTGCGCTTAATACTATATGCTATTACATTTGGTTGAATGTTTTGTTGCAGCACAGTAATTCGTAAATGATCCATGGTTTGATCCTGGTTTGTTGATTGATTGTTAATAACTTCCAGATCATTTTCTAAAAAGGTGTCGCCAATTTTTAAAGCAACCAATTCAAGCGAACTTTCTTGTAGAGTCCGAATCAACAATTCATTGTCAGATTGAAATTGAACTTTTATTGAATTATCACCACTGCCATCAACAAGTTTAACGATAGTGGAGAATTTTAAAATTGATTGGTCAGCTTCGATCTGCAAGGAATGGTCGTTGTGGTTGTTTTCATTAATTTCACACGAGCCGGCAAATATAAATAGGATTGCTAACAGCAGATTTTTTAGATTTTGTAAATTTTTCATAATATTTAATTTAAGGATGATCAATTTTGTATTGATATCTAATTACAAAAAAGTGTATAAGTTATCATTGGATTATTTCTAAATAGACCTTTAATTTAGTTTAATGAAATGCAATCTATTCAAAATTTAAAAAGCATGCTATGAATGGCATAAAAAAAACTCACAAGAGGTTTACGGACCTCTTGTGATAATATAAGAGTATGTGTATGCTTACCAAAGGATTATGACTGGATCTGAAAATCGATTGTTAAGGCTTAGTTCAAAGTTTGCTTTTACTTTATCAGTAAATTTAATGCAACGATCCAGGGGTGAAAATGTAGGTGCAAGATATCGGACATTGCAATCATCGCAGGTACTGGATGCGCAATTAATGCGAAATGCATCGGATTGTTTTACCCTGCCAGACACATATGCAGCTTGAACGCCATGGTTCTTGTAAGTAAATTTGTATGCATCTGACCCTGGAAGCAATTCAGGTTTGGTAAATTCAACTCCATAGAATTTAACCCATTTTGCAAGATGAACTTCAATCACTTCGATGCCTACATCTTGTAGACCAGAGCGTTTCTCCATTACCAATGGATAGGATGATTCAGGTATTTTTCCATCAAATCGCAATTTATCGGTTACATGTAATTTAACGGTTTCACTGTTAAGCGCATGCAAAAGGGTGGGATCTTTTGTGGTGATTTTTATTGCGATTCCACTGGTTTTTGCATCGTCAAACAGAGTTAGGTATTTAAAGTCTTCACCATGATTGGCATAAAGCGGATTGGAGCGAATGGACAATGCATCAGAAGCTACCGGTAGAATGTTGTAATCTACTTCCGGAAAATCCAATGGTGGAACTGCATTTTCTGAATCGCAGGAAATAAAGCTACTGATAAATAAACCAGCAAGTAATAAAAAGTTGAATTTAAAATACGTTTTCATTGTAATAAGATTTAGGGTGAATAAAATTAATTTCATTAGATAATTGCACAATTTATAATTGGTAATCAGTTAAATAGTAGTTATTTAATAATTAACCAAAATAAATCCTGCCCAGAAATAAGGATCTCTATATTTCTCTTTAAGAGACATCTGAGCTTTGGTAAAAGCACTCGGAATGTCATTTTTATTTGTGATCCAGAATTTGTAAAATTGTTGCATTAATTCCTGAGTTTGATAATCAGGAACCTCCCACAAGGACATGATGATTTTTTTAACTCCAGCAATTTGAAATGCTCTTTGTAAACCAAGTACGCCATCATTTCCATTGATGTCGCCCAAACCGGTTTCACAGGCAGACAATACCAC
Source organism: Saprospiraceae bacterium (assembly GCA_016787575.1). Lineage (GTDB taxonomy): Bacteria > Bacteroidota > Bacteroidia > Chitinophagales > Saprospiraceae > Vicinibacter. Next base: position 46,551 of record JAEUUO010000036.1, read on the forward strand.
CAATTTTGTGTTTTTCAAATCCATTTGACTTACTTCCAAAGCAGTTAAAACTCCATCGTTGGAATTTAAAAATTCCTGTGGACCACTTTGCCAGGTCTTTAATCCATTTGCAAGAATCAGTCCTGAACGTAGCATTGGCTGGTTTTTAATAGATTGAAATGAATCGGTTTGTGGATTTGATTTAATAAGTTGGTCTTTTGATATAAAGTATCCATGAGTTGCAAGGTGGATGATATCCGGGGAAGGTTTGCCTTCACCCAATTTGTTAAACTGAGTTTCACTTGCTTCTGATCCTAAATAGGATTTTACCTGCACGCCGGATTTTTTTAATAAACTGCCGATTTGCAATATTTCAGATTGCGTATGTTTTAACTCCGGCCAGTCTGCATTAGAAGTTTTTATACTATTTAAGCCCGTAATAGATCGACTTGCTATTTCATTACCTTGAATGTAATTTCTATGAGCGTTTGAGTCTTTCATATAATAGTTGATTCCACCAAAAAGATGTGCATTTTTTAAACGATATGCAGTTGTTTGGATGTGGTTTAAATCTCTGCCAGATGCCAATTGTATAACATTGAAATTTTGACCAAAAACCTTTGCTCCAGAAACGGGAATAGCTTGAATATTTATTTTATGCAAACCACCGGAAGGTGCATAATAAATGATTTTTGTATTCTTTAAGGCAGGTAAAAGTGGTTGAATAAGAAATTGATATAAATTATTGGCATTCGCCTGTTGTATTGGTTCAAAACCCCTTGAAGCAACTCCATAAATAGCATTTACATAATCGGCTTTTAGTACTTCTGACTTAGGAAATAGTTGAGTCAGTTGGCTTTCGCTTCCTAATTTTATAAGACTTGGTGCTGTTGATTTTGAATCAAATACAAATGCAATATATTGACAACTGTCTATCTTGATATCTGTTGACGTATTAATATATGAAATTTCAACAACAGATTCACCTGTTTTCAATTTGGTTTTAAGCTCCCCAAAACGAACGGTTCTAATAAATCGATGGTATCCGGATAAATTTAGACACAAGCGTTGTTCCAATCCACGTATTGTTTGATTGAGTTTAGCTGCATAATCTTTGTTTGGCGTTGATTTTAAAAATTCTTTGCTTAAAAGTTTGCAGTAAGATTTGAGGCTGTCATGCAATTCCTGGTTTTTTTTATTTGTGCCAATTAAATTATTAACTTCTAGTTGGTAGTTTAAGCTGAACCCTTTATAAAACAACTCATTATCGTAAGCTTCCAGCAGGAGTTCATTTTTGGGTTGAGGACAGTTTATTAAGAATGCATTAAATAAGTTGATTCCTCTTTTAAACGTTTTAATAAAACCATCGACCTCGGATGGGCTCAGGTATTTAAATGAATCGTATATAATACGTTTCCGTATTTTACTGGCTTCAACAAATAACTGGCTTGCTTTTTCATATTGGTTCATTCTAGTGTAGAGTTCAGCCAAATTGTCAAGAATCCACAAATACGTTTTGTTGTAGTTCCCAAATTGAGTCTCATAATACGATTTTACCAGCAACAGGGTTTTTTCAGCTTTTTCAAATTGACCGGTTTTACTATAGAGTAATCCAAGATTGATAGATATGAAAGGATATTTCATTTCAATGCCTTTGTAATTGCTTAAGCGGATGGCTTCAAGGTAAAGCGATTCTGCTTTTGCATAGTGTTCTTTCATTAAGTAGAGGCTTCCAAGGCGGCTTAAATTTTCAGCCAAGGAATAGTGACTAATTCCATAAAGTTGTTGACGCAAGGCATTGCTTTTTAACAACAGCAACTCAGATTCATCCCATCTTTTTTCATTATATTGTATGTTTGCTATTAGCTCCAGACATTGGATGTATTCTGAACCAGCTGTCATTGCATGGTTTTCAAAGTTTAATTTAGCCTGAATAGCAAGGGTCTCAGCATCCGCGCGTTTTCCATAGGAATTGTATAGGGATGACAAATTAAGTAGCAACATATTATACTCCACAGTATTGCTCAGTTTGCTAATCTGAGCAATTTCGATCGCTTTGTTTAGCAGCATTTCACTTGAATTGTTTTCACCAAGTTCGCGGTATAATCTAGCCTGGTATCTTAAAATCTGTATGTACTCTAAACTGTTTATGCCGAAAAACGAAATGCATTTGTGTTCTGCATTTTCGAAATGAAATTTGGCGGAATCATAATTCATTAAATCCTGATATGCGCTGGCAATTGCACAATGAAAATGGTAATCTTGTGTCGGATTTGAATCTAAATAGTTTTGGAATCGTTTTTGAATCCTTTGTAAGTTAATTAAGGCTTTTTCTTTTTCATTGATTTCTTTAAAAAAAGAGCTTAATTTATACTCGCAATTTAAGTATTCATCTATATCAGAAGAAGATACCGGTTCGAATTTATTTAGTTCTCTTTCATAAACAAGAATGCATGAATCATCCTTGGTTTCTTTAAAGTTGAGTATTGTTCTTAGTTTTAATTCAAGAAGCTTATTGGCAGATGACAAATTGGTGTTTTGTGAATTTATATCTGAAGCCAGGTTACTAAGGGCTAGTTTGGCATTTTTTAGTAAATTCAGCTGCAATTGAATTTGGATAAGCCGTAAATTAAAATAAGATTGGGTTTGAAATTCAAGACGGCAAAAATTGCTATCTGTTACATAATCGGTTAATATAGTCTTTGCATTTGTCAATTGACCTTGGCGTTCCATTAATTCAAATTTCTCGAAGGCAAGCGGTAAGGATTCCATTTTGCATTGAACTGTCGTATCACTCGCATTTAATTTTTTGAATCCATAAGGGAATTGTAAATTGTAACTTGATTGTTCAACAACACTTGCATTTTTTAATGATGACATTATTATATCTTGACCAGTCACAGGTTGAAGATGAAAGATCATGCATAAGGATAAAATAATTATTTTCATTTTTGTAAAATTTGTATTTCAAAGGTATGCTGAACGATTTGGCAGATTGAAACGGGCGATTTTAACTTGATTGACATTTGCTTGATTACAGGTCGCTTTGAAAATTAGTCCATACTTTTAATTAAGATGCAGTCAATAATATTAATAGGAATGACTATTTGTATTTAATTCAAATTGAATGCATTATGCAATAATTTGAAGCCTGTTTCTAAACTATAAGGTTTTGAAAATCAGATTTCTGGAGGAAATTTTTAAATGCTTCTTTTGCTTTTTAAAATACTACTAAAGAACCAATTTGCACAGATTTATTGATTTTTTGGAATCATTTAGAGTCAAACAATCGTTAGCATTTTTAGAAGATTAAATTTATGAAAGAAGAACTACTTATTCAAGAATTGCGCGATGGACAGGATCGGGCATTCATTTATTTGTATCGTGAAAATTTTTCTAACACCTTTCACTATGTAACAAATAACAGCGGTACCAGTGAAGACGCGGAAGATATTTTTCAGGAAGCCTTAATTGTACTGGTTAAGAAATTGCGCGAGCAGACTTTTGAGCTGAATGTTAAGGTTTCCAGTTATCTGTACGCTGTGGCAACTAAAATGTGGCTGTATAAACTTAGAAGCCGTAAGGGAATTTATGAAAATCCTGATTTTTTGGAAAATCAGATGGATCTGAATATTTCTTTAGGCGATAGTGATAACCATGAGGCTCACTTTGCAATTGTTGAGCATACCATGTCAATTCTTAAAGAAGAATGTAGAAAAATGTTGAGCTTGTTTTATTTTGAAAGAAAGTCAATGATTGAAATCTCCGGATTACTGGGTTATTCTCAGGATTTTGTCAAAGTAAAGAAAAGTCGTTGTATGAATGAGCTTCGTAAAAGACTGCTTCAACATGAAGAATTTCAGGATTTAATTAAAATTTAATAAGAAGATGAGTTCAGAAAATAAACAATTGGATTTATTTGACCGGTATTTATTTGGTCAATTAAATACAGAGCAAAAAGCGGAATTTGAAAACTATCTGGCAACGGATGAGCTGTTTGCCCGTTCCTTTGATGTATATAAAAAAATGATCAGAGGGATACAACATGCCGAAGAAAATAAGATGCGAGTACAGATCCGTGAAATAATGAACAAAGAGAAAAGTTATTTAAATTCACATAAAACCCTAAAAAAAATGAAAAAGTATTTTAGTTTTCGATTTGCAGCCGCAGCAGCGGTGCTTTTATTATTGTCTACCGGGATATACTTTTACCTGAATAAAGGCAATCTGGAGCAAGACTATATGGCTCAAGTTAACAAGATGGAAATTCGAGATGTAAATTCCTATATGGATCAATTGAGAGCTCCTGGTTTTGCAAAGATGGATGAAGGAAGATTGGATAGCTTACAGGTTGCCATTGAATTGTATCAGCTTGGTAATTTTAAAGAAGCAAGAGCTAAATTTGATACCTATTTAAGGATTTATACAAATGATGCAATGGCAATTTATCACCTTGGTGAAATTGAGATGGGTGAACAGAATTATAATAAAGCAATTGAAAAATTTCAATTGGTAATCAATGATACTACTTTTGAATTGAAGGATTATGCCCTTTTGCATTTAGGTCAATGTCTTGCATTATTTGATGGTAATCAATCTAAGAAATTAGCAGTGAAATATTTTAAAATGGTGTTAAATCATCCCAATCCAAGATTGCATGCTATAGCCGGAGCATTAATTTCAATGTATCAATAACTTATATAAACAAAAGTTTATGAATTTGAGAACCTGTTTTTTTCTAATAAGTATTCTTTGGATTTTACCTAATGCACCTGCGCGTGAATTAAGTATGGAATCTGCGAAGCAGGTGTTGGATAAGTTGTATCAAACCAATGGAAATTTGATATTTATTAAGCCTGGGATTCGGATTTCAGATCAGGAGTTTGCAGTTGCTCAATACTTATCTGGAGAAAATGTAATTGTTTTAGAGCGAAAGCTGCTTCGGCTTTGTTATGATTTTGGTCAAGATTCAATGAATGCATTGGCTTTTGTGCTTGGACATGAATTGATACATTGTAGTTCTATTCAAAGTAAAACCAAGCATTTTCGCAGCAATTTTTTGGCTAGATCTCATGAGCATTCAACACCGGATGAAGATGAACGCATGGCAGATGTACAGGGACTCTTTTCCTGTTGGCTGGCCAATTACAATGCATCTGCCATACTTCCAGAGTTGTTGCAAGCGATTTATTCTAGTTATGGTTTGAATCATAAACTAAAGGGATATCCATCTTTGGCTGAACGTATGAATACTACCCAAGAATTAGTGGATCAGGTTAAAATTTTAACTCAAGTATTTGAAAATGCATTGTATTTAATGGCAGCACATGAATTTCAATTAGCAAGAAGTTCTTTCTTATACCTGGAAAAATTTTACCCCAGCTATGAAATATATAACAATCTCGGGGTGTGCTATTTGTTGGATGCGTTACAACTTCATAATCCATATGGTGATTATTTTTATCCAATTGTAATTGATCCCAGTTATCAGATTGAGAAACTGGCCAACCCTAGAGGAGAACAAAATGCACAAAATGCAGCAACGCGAATTGAATATCTTAAAAGAGCACAATTTTATCTCAACAAAGCCTTACGTCTTAATTATAATTATTTTACGGCTGAACTAAATTTGATGTGTGTTCAAAATTTGTTAGGGAACAGCAAGGAAGTTATCACTAAATATAAGGAAACTGAATTGGCAAAACGCAAGCTTATGGGTGTGATTTCAGGCCTTGAGTTTAACCAGGGAAGGGCAATATTGGCGTTGGCATATCTGAATGCACATCAATCTGAAAATGCATTAATACTATTTGATAAAATCATACTGCATTCAGCAGATAGTTTTTTAGTAAGGCAAACCAGATGCAATAAAGCATTGCTTACAAAACATATTTGCTTTATGGAGTCTGAAAAAATGAGTGTAGAAATGGTAAACTCAAAACGTTTGGTTGATGGAGTTAAACTCCACAGGCAAATTTATATTGGGCACCAAATTTCATTAATTGATCAATTTGAATTGGCTATTAAAACAATGCCAGAATCAACGGTTTATATTTACTCAAATAACAAACAAGTTCAATTTGCTATGCAACGTATGTCTAATAGTAATTTTTACAATAAATCGGTAAAACTAAATTCCGGGAATTCCTTGTTAAGGTTAAAATCAAATTCATTAGTTAATTACAAAATCAACAACTTGATTTTTATGGTCAATAATGCAAATGAAAAAATCAAAGAAGTTGTTTACTACAATTCGTATAGAACGTGATTACAGAATTAACGGAGATAAATTCTGCTGGTATTTTGATTGGTTCCGGAATGAATACGAAGCAAATAAATTCCTTCTGAATGTGCTTGCAACTGAATGTTTGAATCCAAACTTCCAAATTGAACTTGTTGACCATTCAATGCAGTCAGTTCGTATGAATACATAGTTGGATTTTCAATTCCTGCTATGACCAAACTGTTTGCGAACTGAAACGCTTTAAAATGTTCAAAGGAATTGTTAGATTCTTGGGTTGCTGTAGGAATTTGAAAAACAACCGTCTTTAAACTTTTAATGGAGTTGTCCTTGCTTTTATCGCCATCTCCATTAGCGAGCATTCCGGCAAAATAAAAAGTCAGTTTGTTGTCAGTAACACTTGCAGGTGCTTTCCATTTAAAAGTCCAGCTAACCATTCCGTTATTAAAGTTTTTTGCTAAAGCTTGACGAGCATAAGTTCTGCCGGTAGTATTGTCTTTTGCAACATTTACATCCGTATTGCCAGTTAGTGTACCTGTAAATTTATTATTGACATCGAGTGAAGTAAGCTGAAAACCAGATCGAATTGCATCTGAACTGTTGGTAAGTGTAAGGTTGTAAGTTTGATCTGCTAATACCGTGTCTGGAATGCCACTAATTGAAATAACGCCTGTAAATGCACCTCCTGAATGGCATCCTGTCAACATACAGGATGTTTCTCCCGGCGCACCAGAATTGCCTAAAGGAGGATTTCTGGGTTCAGGCAATGAGTTAACAAATAATTCAAAAATGAATATGCAGCCTAATAAGCTGATGTAAGTAGTTTTTTTCACTTGAAGCAATAATTTGAGCAATACCTAAGCAATACGACGGATTTATAAATCCGGTTGCTTGTTAAATTTTATTTTTCTTTAATTGAAATACACGGGATAGATTAAATCCAAATTGGATATCTCCATCTAACCACGAACCGTTTTCTTCATTTATATAAGCACGTTCATTCATTCCATTAGCATTTGAAAAATGAAGTTGAAATACGTGTCCGCCCGTTTCAATATCCACCCCAATCGAAAGTGGATTGTTTGAGTAATCAATTGGAAAACTATTAAAAGGTAAGGAATAATCTACTACAACGGCCATTCGTTTGGTAATTTTACAACGACCTCCAACACCAAGGGCATAAATATTATTTGGGATCAGTTGATTGTCTACAATATTGTCATGAACCAGGATTGGACTAACTTGAACTGAGATCCGTTCATTTATTTTTCTGCCAATTACCAATTGATGGTAATAGGCCAATCTTCTTGCAAACGTAACTTTTAACTCCGGATCTGATAATGGATTCTTTAATCCATTCCGGATAATTCCGGATGTCCAGATCACACTTAATGGAAACGATTTGGCACCTGTTGATTGCCAAAAAATCCGATAACGTAAGAAACCATCCAACTCTTTTTTAAAGGTACTTCTGCCAATACCAACCGTCATGTTTTTTGTGATGCCGTAATCAAAACCCATACGCATACTGGCTTGATCTAAGCCAAAAAACTCCTGATATCCCTGACTTACCGGACCGAAACGATGCAATATTCTAAAGTCTAATACCCCGGCACCCAGCATTTCCATGCTATGGCTGTTGATTACTCTTGGAGATTTGAACGCATTGGTAATTTTTGTGTTTTCTGGATCTGTATTTCCCAGAGCATCCAATAAATCCTGAGAGATTAAAGAACAACTTATAAATAAAAATATAAAAAAGGAAGGTACTATTTTTTGCATATAGAAACGGTTAACGTTATAAACTTTTTATTGTCAGGGTCTGAGTACTATTTAAAGAATCGATATAAAAAACGTGTATCAAATAAATTCGTAATTGTTAATTGTTCTTCGCCCCATCCTGAACCCACTTCTTTATTTGTTGAATTTTACAATCTGGAAGTTTATTCCCATTCTTTGGCATATTGACGGTATTTCCATCCCGAATTATTGAACTTATTAATGACCCATCATCTACTGTAGTTCGCACGCCATTAAAGCTATTGTAATCAACGCCTCCCTGAGGTCTTGGACCAGCATGACATCCGTTGCAGTAAAGATCCAAAATAGGTTTTACAATTCCACTGTAACTGACAAAGCTGGTATCACAGGCTTCAGCCATACAAACTGCATTTACCGCACCCTGTTCAATCCATAACGAAATAGTCGTTATTTGTTCTTTGCTCAACCGGTCGTAAGGCTTAGGTGGCATTGGACTAAACGGATTGGTAATTACCTTGTACAATTCGCTTTTGCGATAGGAGCCAGGTTCAACCATTTTCAGGATATCGTTGAATTGGGTTAAATCATAGTCTTTTTCTCGGGTAGCAGGATTGTGACAACCTTCTCGTGCACAAGTAGATACGATTAAAGGTAAAACTTCCTGTTCAAAACAAACTTGCCTCCCATCGGAAATGTATTCATTCGTGCAAGATGAAATGCCCAGGAGCATTAATATATATAAGATAAATCTATTCATAAATGAAAAACGGATAATTTACGACTGCAAATATAAGGTGGGCAGAGAATCCTACTGAAATTGCTTCTTAAACCAACAAAAATACCTCCCGAAGGAGGTATTTTAAAGGTTGAACGGTGGTTTTATTTTAATTCTTTTATAAAAACTCCATTTTCATCAAATAATAGCAATTTTCGCTTTCCATTAAAGCTTATGGCTATTACAAATTTGCCGTCATCAGTTAGTCCAGCTCGTTCGACGCTAGCCCCGGCATAATTGGCATCTATATAATTCGTAATGTCTGAAAGCAGGGTGGTAATGTCAACAGCAGTCAAATGTTTTCCCTTACCGTGTTTGCGGTGATCCTTAGGACTTAATTCTGAGACAAAATTCCCACCGGCATCAAATAACAGCATTTTCAAACTTTTATCGGCTAATTGTATGATTACCACAATTTTACCTGCTTTTCCACTTCCGGCTCTTTTTATGGTTGCTCCAGGATAATTCACAGCAATGTAATCTAAAATCGATGGTGCTAGTGAATCAATTGGAATTTTACGACAAGAACTGTCTCGCTCTGGTCGATGCCTTTGCCCTAATTCCAGTGCTGTGGTGCTTTCACCGGTGTTTAAGTCAGTAATTGTGATACCGTTAAGAGCTTGATCCTGACTGTTCAGATCCGAGGTATCCGTTTCTTTTTGGCATGAAGCCATCCCTATGGCACATAGTGCCAATAATCCCATAATTTTTTTCATGGTGAATAAATGATTAAGTTAAAAAATAAAAATTAGTATAGGTATTGTGTTTCATCAAATTCAAGAGTCTCAAAAATGTTTATAATATCCATTACGAAAACTTGGATCAAAAAGTATGAATTAGGTTTAACGAAATTTTAAATATTTTTTTATTTTTAATTTTAAATAGAAGTAGGCAACCTCTTTATCCGTAATTTCGTAGGATTAATTAATAGGATTCAATACGGACCGATTTGGCCAACGAAGAGTTACATATCAATCCGCCTGATTTGGATGAATGGATTCAGTTAAGTATTGCGCAACATCCCCTGGGTCAAAGGCGACTTTATGAGCACTTTTTCCCATATGTTAAGAGTATTTGCCTGCGTTACACATCCCGATTGGAAGATTGTGAAGAAGTCATGGACGATTCATTTATTAAGATGTTTAAAAATCTTGATAAGTATGATTTTTCCAGGCCTTTTAAGTTTTGGTTGCGAACGGTTGTGGTAAATACGGCAATTGATTTTTACAGACAATCTACCCGTAAGATTCAATCTCAGACTATTGATGATTATTATGATTTGAGTATTGAAGATCACACCATAAGCAATATGTCAGTTAATGAAATTATGGCTGTAATCCAAAAATTAAGTCCGTCCTATCGTTCTGTTTTTATGATGTTTGTTGTAGATGGCTATAGCCATAAGGAAATTGGAGAGTTGCTTAATATTACAGAAGGTACTTCCAAATCCAATCTGGCTAAAGCACGAATGAAATTACAGGACATGTTGCAAAAAGAATATTCAAAAAATTCAGGAATTCCTGAATTAAAATTAAGCTTACCATCAGAAATATGAAACCAGAAGAATTTGACCACCGACTGAATCAGAAACTGGATGAACTACATCCTGTGTTTGAAGAAAGAGACTGGAATCGCTTTTATGCAAAGTATCAATCGCAATCACAAGTTGGAGCAAAGTATTCATCAAAAAAGAAATACTTGCTTTTATTATTGTTGTTGTTCTTTACATTAGGTGTTGCTTATCAAATGAATGCCTTTCAATGGGTGCAAGGATTGTGGAATCGTCAGAATGCGATTTCAAATCCGGTTATGGCAACCACAAAAATCCCAACTAGCAAACCACTAACGACCAAAGACCTTTCCGGTACATCTCAAGCGGAACTTTCAACAAAAAATGGTGTTGCTGATGCTGTTCATTCGATTGCAAATTCAAATTCTGATTCCAAAGTAAATGAGTCAATTCAAAAACATTCAAATGCTAGTTCAACAATTTTTAATTCTACCGAAACTTTAAACAAAAACAAGAATATTAAATCAGGGCAAAATTCAAATAAATTGGCATTTACACATGCAATAAATAATCAATCGTTCACAACAAATAATTCTGCCGAGTTTGCAACGAGTTTAAATAAAGGAGAGCCAAATTCAGAATTAAATGCGGAGACCATTATACTTGAAAACCCAAAGCAAACAACAGAGGAGCTCTTGTTTATGGAAAATCTGGACGCTGGGCCTTTGGCAATTGATTTTAAACCTGATTTGAATGCAAAATTTATTGAGGCCATTCACAGTTTTAAATATTCAATTGGTGCATTGACCTTGCTTACTGAAAAACATTTTAACCAGGGCATAGCATTTGAATTAAAAACTAAGAAATACATTTCATTCAGTACCGGTTTAATTCGGCAAGCTTATTTTGAGCAAGCTTACAGCGATACGTATTCTTTTTCTGAAACAACTGCCGATGAATTTTCTGATCTGATCAAGCCTCGTCACAGTCGTTCTGAAAATATCCGTAACATTCGAATCAATTCCCGCGAGTGGTTATTGCCACTTCAGTTAAAATATTATCTGCCATTCAGTTCGAAATATGCAGCCTATTTTTCTGGAGGAATCCAGTTAACACTTTCCAGCAGAGTAAGTATGGATTTTGAGTATCTGTCGTACGTTACGCAACAAGTAATGTCTGAAAATGATTTTGACCAGGCATCCAATAGATCCACTTTAATCAATCAATTCAATTTAGGCTCTGGAATTCAAAGAAGTTTTAACAAACTTAATTGTCAGTTGGGAATTTCACTTCAAAAGAACAACAGCAACCAGTCGTTTATCAGTAAATATGAACCTGCTGTCCAATTTGGATTGTTTTATAAAATATAATACCTGATTAATTCTAGATACAGGATCCTTGATTTGTAAAACAGAGCACTTGATTAGCTTTTCTTTTTAAAAGCTGCGATCGCATTTTTACTAAAATCAGATAACACCAATCGACCACTAATAGCTGCACGTTCCAATAGCTTTTGATCCCAGGAAGGACAATCTTCCCAAAATATTTTTTTAAGTTGGCGCAAAGCTTCCGGATTATAAGTTAATAAAGTTTGGATGAAATGTTCCAGATAACGATCTAATTGTTCGATGGAGTCAAACACTTCAGTGTACAGTCCTTTATCCTTTGCCCATTGGGCAGTTTGCCATTCAGCCGGACTCAATGCCATTTTTTGAAATGCTGCCAATCCCATTTTACGTTCCACAACCGGTCCAATCACAAAGGGTCCAATGCCAACTGCCAATTCACTGAGCCGAATGCTGGCATATTGACTGGCGATGGCATAATCCATTGCAGCAGCCAATCCAACACCACCTCCGATTGCTTTGCCGTGGATGCGTCCAATTATCGGAACCGGACAGTTTCGGATGGCAAGAATTACATTGGCAAAACCGGAAAAAAATTGTTGCCCGCTTGAAAGATCTTCAATGTTGGCCAATTCATCAAAACTTGCACCTGCACAAAAGCTTTTTTCGCCATCACTTTTCACCAACACTAAATCAACTGCAGGATTGATTCCACATTCCTGAATTTGTTGGGCCAATTGAGATAAAATTACTCCAGGTAAAGAGTTTTGTGCCGGATGAAAAAAAACGATTGTTGCAAGTCGGTTTTCAATGTTTGTTTTTACAAATGCCTCCATCTTAATTAAGCTATTTTTGATTTGTTTTTTTCCAGGAAATGAAATCTCCTTCAGGTGTTTTGTAATTATCAGGACGCACCGTATAAGCTTCACAAGGTTTAATGTCCTGATGCGCATTGCGGGCTAATTCCTGATACAATTGTGTGCCTTTTGTCTTCCAGGCTAACATTTCATCAGAAACTTGTTTGATGATTTTTGAAGGATTTCCAACGACCAAACTCCGGGCAGGTATTTTAATTCCTTCTCTTATAAAACTAAGAGCACCCACTATGCATGCTTCTCCTAATTCAACATCGTCCATTATGACTGCATGCATCCCTATCAAACAATTTTCTCCAATGCATGCTCCGTGTATGACAGCACCATGACCGATGTGTGCATTTTTTTTAAGAATGGTTTGAACACCGGGAAACATATGGATTGTACAACTTTCTTGGACATTGCAACCATCTTCAATGATAATTTCACCAAAATCTCCCCTAATTGCAGCAAAGGGTCCAATATAAACGTCTTTTCCGATGCTTACACAACCGGTTACTGCAGCTTGTGGATGCACAAATGCTGAAGGATGGATTACTGGAATAAACTCTTTATAAGAATAAATCATATTGTAAGTATTTGCAAATGTAGGTCGGTCAGTGTAATTTTATCAAAAAAAAAGAATGAGTAGCTACTTCACAAAAAAATGCACCGATTTTTTAAAAGATTTGAGCCTGAATAACAATAGAGAATGGTTTAATGAACACAAAGAAACGTTTAAGGAATTTGTTGAAAAGCCATTCCATCAATTCATTGAAGATCTGATTGAGCAATTGCGCGAATTGGATCCTAAAATTCAAATTACTTCCAAAGAAGCAGTGTTCAGAATTTACAAAGACATCCGGTTTAGCAAAGACAAAACACCTTATAAAGAATATATGGCGGCTCTGATATCAAAAAACGGACGCAAAGATCATTCGACTCCAGGATTGTACCTTGAATTACAGAAGGACTGCATACAGATTTATACAGGAGTTTATGAGCCTAATAAGGAGCAGTTGTCCAATATCCGTTATTTTATTGCGGAAAATTTACCAACATTCAATAAAATAATACAACAGAAGTCCTTTGTAAAAAGATACGGAAGCATTCAAGGTGAGAAAAATAAAATCATTCCTTCAGATCTTAAACAGGCAGCTGAAAAGCAAAAACTAATCTACAACAAGAATTTTTATTGCGCATGCCAACTGGATAAATCATCTATCTTCTCCGATAAATTGATCAAGGAAATAATTAGTTGTTATAAAGATGCGAAAGCACTCAATCAATTTTTTGAACAAGCTCTAAATGCTTGATGGAGCTCTTACAAATCTTCTGAGTCAAAAATACGCTTGTTTAAACTTTTTTGAAGCATCAAGTCTCTGTTGACAACTATTGCAGCATTTAATTCAAATCCGAGGATTAAAATCAAGGTATTTAAACGCATCCAGATAAGTGTAATTATCAAGGCACTGATAGCGCCGTATATTTTGTGATACGAACTGAATCGATCGACAAAGATTCCAAACAATATAGAGGTAATTATGGAAGCTACTGTCGCAAACAATGCTCCGGGAGAAATGCCTTTAATCGGTTTTTTTATTGCTGGTCCGTAACGGTAAACTATTGCAATTACAGAATAAAATAAAATCAGGGTGACCGCATATTTCAAACTGGTAATGCTTATTTTGGTAAAAGCATTCATTTTAAAATAATTTAAAAATTGCTTCAATATTTTTTCACCAAAAATGATAACCAGAACAGAAAAAATCATCAGGATGCCAAATCCAAAAGTAATTGCAATGGCAGTCATTTGACGTTCGAGCCAATTGCGTTTTCTAAAACTTGACTTATAGGTTTTATCAAATCCCCGCATCAAAGACAAAATGCCTTCCGAACCAAACCAAATTGCCAATATAAAACCAATGGACAAAAGACCGCTTCTTGCCTGTGGCCGGATGCTGTTGATCATGTCTGTTATAACATATTCTTTAGCACCCGAAGGCAATATGGATAAAATGGTATGCTCCAGATTTTTATAAAAATCAAGATTGCCAGGTAAGTAAGCAGTTAGTGTAAAGAAAAAAATCAAAGATGGAAACAAGGCTAAAAAAAAGTGATATGTCATAGCACTTGCCCGCATATTTAAGTCATTCCGTCGTGCTTCCTGAATTAGAAATGAAAAAACCTGAAAGATAGGCACGTTGCGGAAACCCGGAAATGAATGGGTTTTAGTCCAATCAAGTATTTGGCTGGTAACAGGAAGTTGTGAAATCCTTTGGCCTAAACTTAATTTATTTTTCTTCAAAGTAAGGATATAATTTGTCTAAAATAAATTGTGGGGTTGACAATCGAACTTTAGTCTCAGAATTTAAAAAACACAAAATGACCTGTGCAGAATTGATGCGTTCATTTTCTTCATTGAAAATCAGGGTGTCAAAATGGATGCTGTTTGCGGGTAATTTTTGTATAGATGTTTCAATCGTTAGCAAATTGTCGTAGTAGGCTGGACGTAAGTAACGAATCGAAACTGAAACAACCGGCATAAAAATTCCATGACGACTTTCGAGATCAGCATAAGATATTCCCAAACTGCGTAATGCTTCTACGCGGCCGATTTCATAGTATTGCATGTAATTGCCATAATAAACATAACCCATTTGATCGGTCTCTGCATATCGAACCCTGAATTGAAACTGGTGTGTAAACATGAATGTGAATTACAATGCTCTTAAAACAGGACAAGACATGCAATGTGGTCCACCCCGTGCACGGGACAATTCGCTGGAAGGCAGGGTTATGATGGTATTTTCAACGCTTGCCGGATCGATGTTCATGCGTAAAAAATCGGTAGCATGGATGACCTGATAACCAGCATTTTTAAATGCAATTTCGGTTTTCGGATTCCGGTCATAAGTAAGTGCAACGCCAGGTCGTAAGGTCAATAAATTGCATCCATCTGTCCATTGTTCTCGTTCCTGATAAGGCGACTCTCCGTTGCCACTCCATATAAATTGAATGGAAGAATCTAATTCTGCATGCAGAAAATCCAACACCGATGGATATTCTACCAAACTTCCATCGTTGCGATGGATGGTAACGTACGAACCCAAGCCATCTTTTACTATGGGTTTGTAACCAACAAAATGTTTGTGGTTGATTTGTGTAAAAATGGTATCGATGTGCATAAAAGAACGTTCTTTTGGAACATCAATTTCAACGACATTTTTAACAATGTTTTTTTCAAATAAAACCCGCTTCAAAGATTGCAAAGCATGATCCGTTGTGCGTTCACTGCTTCCGATTAATAAATAATCTTTATGGATCATCATCAAGTCACCTCCTTCAATGGAAATGGGTTCGCCTTTTTTGGAAGGTGGAAATTCATCCACCACATTTAAATTGATGAGTTTATTTTCTTTAGCCAAATAACTAAAAAATGGATGTGCATGAAATATAAATCGCGTTAGCAAATTTTCGCGGTAACGTACATACTTGGAAGCCTTGGTTATTACTACATGGTCATTGATGGTAGTAGCAATGTCTCTGGTAAATATAAAATTTGGCACAGGATCAAATACGATTTGTTCTTCCTTTTTATAATATCCGGAAATTAAAACTTCAGATAAGGTTTCATGATCCAGGTCTAACAAAAGTTTGTAAGTATCTGTGGGTAACTCTTCAAAATCTTTAATCAGATTTAATACTTCTTCCTTGATTTTTGAATCTGCATCCAGGGATTCTTTAATTAAAGTTTGTGTTTCCAATACATGTTCTGAACCTATAAATCGTCGCAAGACATCCTGGTAAACACGATGCTCATTTTGCATAGTAGGTAAATGCACAATATCATCAAATAGCAATTCACCGGCACGACGTGGACTGATCCGGTCAATTCCCTCATCCGGATTGTGGATAATTAATTTTTTTAACGGTTTAATTTCGGAATCTACATAAACTGCAGGGCTCATACATTGAATTGAATCACAAAGGTAACGAATTCAAACCGAAGCCATTTTTGCTGACAAAATCGAGTGATTTAAAGAAACATTATATTTATTTATAATATTAAATATATTGATAAACAAGGTACTAATATCCATGTGCCTTATTTTATTTTTAAGAAGTATTTAAAACTTTTATGACATTTCCAATTCCAAATAGCCGATTAGACATAGGTTTTGTTTGTAAAATGCACGAAAATTGAGGCTATTGGGTTGCCATTTCACAGATTCCTTATCTTTCGACCAGATTTTCTATATATGTCATCAGAACGCATTTTAATTTTAGGAGCCAACGGACAGATTGGTACGGTATTGACGGAAGCTCTGCGGAATAAATTTGGAAATGAATCTGTTATCAGTACGGACCTACATCCATCCAAGCTGACCAGCGGTCCTCATGAAATCCTAAATGTTTTGGATAAATCAGGATTGGAAGCCATGGTAAATAAGCATCGGATCACCCAGATTTATCATTTAGCAGCAATACTCTCTGCAAGAGGGGAGCAAGACCCGCAAAATACCTGGAAGATCAACATGGAAGGACTGATGAATGTATTGACGGTTTCGGTGGAACAGAAAATTTCAAAACTATTTTATCCAAGTACGATTGCCATATACGGGCACAGCACGCCAAAACAAAATACCCCACAAGAAGCTAGTTTTATTCCAGCAACCGTTTATGGCATTAGTAAAATTGCCGGTGAACATTGGTGCAATTATTTTTACAATCGTTACAAATTGGATGTTCGCTCACTCAGATATCCGGGAGTCATTAGTTGGCAGTCAGATCCCGGAGGTGGAACGACAGATTATGCGGTTGAAATTTTTCATGCAGCATTAAAAGAAAAAAAGTATTGCTGTTTTCTGGAAGCAGATACCCGTTTGCCGATGATCCACATGGATGATTGCATTCGTGCTACTCTCGAGCTAATGGATGCACCCGCAGAATTAATTCACATACACACTTCATACAATTTGGCCAGCATGAGCTTTACACCTGCTGAAATTGCTGCTGAAATTAAAAAACACATTCCGGAATTTGAGATATCATATAAGCCGGATTTTCGACAAGCAATTGCAGCATCTTGGTCTGAAAGCATTGACGATTCAGTAGCACGCCGCGATTGGAATTGGAGACCCAAATTTGATCTTGCCTCATTAACAGAAGATATGTTACACAATCTAAAAATTAAATTGAATCATTAATCAGCAGAAGCTGCAGAAATATTTAAATATGTTTGGAGAAATTAAAAACCAATTAGCAGAAGAATTGAATGCCATTGATTTGGCAGGACTTTATAAAAAAGAACGCACCATTACTTCACCACAGGGAGCAATTATTCAAACTGTTGAAGGAGGTGAAGTATTGAATTTTTGTGCAAACAATTATTTGGGATTGTCTTCGCATCCGGATGTGATTCAAGCTGCAAAAGATGCAATCGATCAGTATGGATATGGAATGTCTTCTGTCCGTTTTATATGCGGTACACAGGATCAACACAAGGAATTGGAAAAAAAGACTGCTGCTTTTTTAGGAATGGAAGATTGCATATTGTATGCAGCCGCATTTGATGCCAACGGTGGAATTTTCGAACCGATACTTCAGGAGCAGGATGCTATTATTTCCGACGAACTGAATCACGCGTCCATCATTGATGGAATTCGTTTGTGCAAAGCCCAAAGATATCGTTATAAAAACAACGACATGAATGACCTGGAATTGCAATTGCAAGCAGCTTCAGGTGCTAGAAGAAAATTGATCGTAAGCGATGGGGTATTTTCTATGGATGGCACCATTGCTCAATTGGATAAAATTTGTGATCTGGCGGATCGTTATCAAGCGATGGTAATGATTGATGAATGCCATGCAAGCGGGTTTATGGGGAAGACAGGAAGAGGCACTCATGAATTCCGTAATGTGATGGATCGAATTGATATTGTTACCGGGACCTATGGGAAAGCATTGGGTGGAGCCTCCGGAGGATTTACAGCAGCCCGAAAAGAAATTGTAGCCATGTTGAGACAACGATCCAGGCCTTATTTGTTCTCCAATACACTTGCACCTTCAATAGTGGGAGCTTCTATAAAAGTATTGGATTTGCTTTCTTCTACAACTGCATTGCGTGATACCCTTGAAAGCAATACGAAGTTTTTTCGAAACGCAATGACTCAAGCAGGTTTTAATATTTTGCCTGGTGAACATCCTATCGTGCCCGTCATGTTGTATGATGCGCCACTGGCTCAAAAAATGGCTGCTGAGCTTTTAAAAGAAGGCATTTATGTGGTTGGTTTTTTCTATCCGGTAGTACCCCAGGGCAAAGCGCGTATTCGGGTTCAAATTTCTGCAGGACATTCGCAAGAACATTTAGAAAAATGTGTAGCTGCGTTTACAAAAATTGGAAAGCAATTACAGGTTATTTAAAATTATAAAAAATATTGACTCTCTTCTTTTTTTTAAACACAGGGTTTGAAACCTGTGTTTGAAAAAAAATTAGTCATTCAACAATTTACTGACATGGTGGATTATTTAAGGACAGAAAATGATGAATTACTGGCACACAAAGATCGGGTAGGGTTATAGATTTATTGAAATAAATAAATCATTATCCTGGTATTAGATAGGATATTATTTCAAGGACAAGTGGTTTAGTTATTGAATTAATTTAGTAATAATTTTGAATAAACCATTTTGTGTTCAGGTGTGATAAATTTAAAGATGTAAATTCCGGGTATTAAGTTGCTTCGGTCTATGTCAATCTCCTGATTGGCAATCGTTTTTTTTAAAACCAAACTTCCACTTAAATCAAACAATGAAAATAGTATGGAATGATTCCATGTTGTGGCAAATTTGATTCGGAGTATATTTGAATTTGATAAATTTAGTATAGTAAAATTATAATTTTGATGGAAGTCATTATCTATAATGGTTGTGAGTGCCCCTGTTGTAAATATAGAAACTTGTGGTTCTTTTAAACAATAAGAATTTGAATTGTAGGCCAAAACCCGCCAGTAAAATACTTTTTTGGGGCTTAAATTCCTGACCAAATACTCACTTTGAGTGGTTTTAAACTGCAGTAGGTTTAGGGTAAAATTTATATTCTGAGCTATTTCCAAAATATATTCAGTGGCATTAGGAGCATCTTCCCAATCAAACTTCAAACTGTCATTTCTTACAAATTGATGTTTATCCAATGGAGCTAGGTATTTCGGTTCAATGACTTCCCCTTTAGGAGTATAAATTGTTTTTATATAATCTCTGTGCGGACTTAGAAAATCAAATAGAATGGCTTGTCTTTGTTGTGTGCTAAAACTATCAAAACAGGTGATATAAGATCCAATGGTCATTGGATTGCTTAAATCAGGATTTAAGTTAACTAAATCAGGATCTTTTGCACAACCAGTATAACTGCAAGGGGTGTTTGGATTCATGACTTCACCATAATCCGCATCAGTATCGCAAAAGCCATCTCCTGCATAATTGCAAATTTGAATTCCATTACTATCAACTTTTGTGCGAGATACATATTCCGGAAATACCATTCCCTTTCGTTGATCCAAAGTAGGAATGTTGCATTGATAGTCAAACCAATCCCCGCTGGTATGGGGCAAACTAAAATAATGACCTAGCTCATGACATAAGATACCTGATTCTTTTTGAACAAAATGATCATCCAATAAAATGAAATCATGATTAAATAAGAAGATTGCACCAGCTGTTGGATGAATAAAATCTGTCAGAAATATATTAATGGCATCTTGTCTCAATTTAGTTGAATCAACAATAAGCTGGAAACCCTGACCGAGCGGATCCTTGTGGACTAAACTGTTGTCTAAATTTTCATTAATTTCTTTGATATAAAATTGGATGGATTTATTGCCGATGCATTCATTGGTCGTACAAAAAAACTGAAACAATTCAAGGTATTTAACATAACGATCCGAGCCATTTGAATTGGCAGTCAACCATAATCGCACAGGAATATAAACCGGCGTAGGTGGAATGCTGATAGCTTTATTTTGCCACATGATGCGATTTTCCAGCATGCGTTTCTTAATTTGTATTTGCATCTTTGGTAATGTGAAACAAGGGTTACCACCTTGAGCAACTAAACGAGTAGCAAAGAAACCAAGCAACAAAATCCCATATAATTTTTGCATATCAAACCGCATTTAATAAGTAACGTCTGAATGTTTAATTTGTAAATTCTAGCCTCTAGCCTCTAGCCTCTAGCCTCTAGCCTCTAGCCTCTAGCCAAATTACTTTGGAATTGCTCAAAAAACCGGACACAAAAGCTAAGCCTCTAGTCGGTTAGATAATAATTGATTTTTCTGTAATGGACTCATAAAGTTAATCGAACTGTGTTTTCTATGAGTATTATACCATCTTTCGATATAATCAAA
>JAEUUO010000020.1 GCA_016787575.1 Saprospiraceae bacterium
GACAAAGCAATTGACTTAATTGATGAAGCTGCTGCACGTTTGCGATTGGAATTGGACAGTGTTCCGGATGAAATCGACGAAAAAGAACGCAAAGTGCGTCAACTTGAAATCGAACGCGAAGCAGTTAAACGCGAAAAGGATGATAAAAAAGTAAAACTGATCGAAGGTCAATTGGCCAATGCAAAAGAACATCTGGAATCCTTGAAAGCAGCCTGGAAAACTGAAAAAGAAATTGTGGATCACATTCAGTCCATCAAGAAAAAAATGGATGAATTGAATGTTCAGTCTGATAAAGCAGAACGCGAAAGTGATTTTGGATTGGTTGCCAAATTAAAATACGGTGATCTTAAAGAGCAAGAGCAACAATTAAAAGATGCTGAAATAAAACTAAATAATTTGCCGGAAGGGAGTCGGTTTACTTCAGATACAGTCACTGCCAATGACATTGCAGTTGTGGTAAGTAAATGGACCGGCATTCCATTGACTAAAATGATGCAAAGTGAAAAAGAAAAACTGCTGCATCTTGAAGATGAATTGGCAAAACGTGTAATTGGACAAAAAGAAGCAGTTACCGCTGTTGCCGATGCCGTGCGTCGTTCGCGTGCGGGATTGCAAGATCCAAATCGGCCAATTGGTTCGTTTATCTTTTTAGGTCCAACCGGTGTTGGAAAAACGGAATTGGCAAAAGCCCTTGCTGAAGTGATGTTTGACGATGAAAAAGCAATGACACGCATTGATATGAGTGAATTCATGGAAGCACATGCTGTATCTCGTTTGGTTGGTGCACCTCCGGGATATGTTGGCTACGACGAAGGGGGTCAATTGACGGAAGCTGTGCGTGTAAAACCTTATTCAATCATACTGCTTGATGAAATCGAAAAAGCACATCCAGATACGTTCAATATTTTATTGCAGGTATTGGATGATGGAAGGCTAACGGATAATAAGGGTCGTGTTGCTAATTTCAAAAATACGATTATCATCATGACCAGTAACATGGGTTCTGACTTAATTCTCGAAAATTTTGAAGACCTTGAATCATTGGGTGATAAACACCGCTCAGAAATAATAGAAACTACTAAAATTGAAGTTTTCGAAAAATTGAAAGAAAATCTTAGACCGGAATTTCTCAACCGAATTGATGACAAAATTATGTTTCTGCCTCTCAATAAAGTAGAAATAAAAACAATCGCAGGTATCCAATTGAAAAACCTGACTCAAAATCTCATGAATCAGGGAATTACCCTTGAAACCAGCGACAAAGCATTAAGCCTCTTGGCCGACTTAGGCTATGAGCCGCAATTTGGCGCAAGACCTCTGAAACGAGTTATACAAAAAGAGGTGATCAATGAATTGGCTAAGTTATTGTTATCAGGAGATTTAATAAAGGATGGTATTATTCATTTAGATACTGATGCAAAGGGATTCACTTTTAATGGGAAGTCATCAGGTTCTGTAATAGAAATTCCCTCCGATCGCCAAAAAAGAATCAATGAATTGACCAAAGCAGCCAAAGATGTTGAAGATTCAACAAATAATTTAAAAAATAACTGATTCTGTAGTTTGGAGGGAGGGAATTGGGTCTATAGTCTATAGTCTATAGTCTGTAGTCTTTGGTCTGTAGCTAAGAAACTTTAACCTTAGCCTTTAACCTTTAACCTCTAGCCTCTAGCCTCTCTTCTTATCCTCCTCTCCTTTAAATCAGCAGCCAGAATTCAAAGAAGTCTATAGAAAAGAAGTTTATAGTCTGTAGGTATAAATAAAAAAATTTCTTTTAATCACAGATTGCAGCCAGAAGTAAATCCTATAGCCTTCTTCTCTATAGCCTTCTTCTCCATAGTCTTCTTCACTCCAGACTTCCTTTCTCTTAAAATTTTTTTCAAATAATTTGCATTGTCGAAATATTCGTCTATCTTTGACGAGTTATTATGAAACACGGGAAAGACCTTCTTTGTGTTTAAGTTCTTGAAAACGAATAGATTATTTCAAATAGCTGTGGGGATTTGGTAGGTTTTTTGGAAAAAACCTGCCGGATCCTGAAGGCAAACCAGGACTTCCATCGGCTTTAAATCAAAAACACGTTCTATGATAAGTTTAACCAGGGTTTCGCTATGCATCTGTCTGTACACACTTATTTTTCCCTTCGTTATGGTACCCTTGCTCCCGAGCAGTTGGTCTCAGAAGCTGCGCAAAAGGGTATTCGCATATTGCCGATTACCGATATCAACAATTGCTCGGCAGCCTATGCTTTTGCTCAACTTTGTGAAAAACACGGGATCCGGCCCATCTACGGACTGGAATTCCGTCAGAGGAATCAATTCCGTTACACCGCCCTGGCTCAAAACGCAGAAGGCATCCGTGAAATCAATGAACATCTCACACAATTCTCCTTATCCGCAAGCGAGTTGCCCACCAGAGCCCCTCAATGGAAGCATTGCTTCGTCATCTATAAAAAAGCACCCTGTGCAATTGAAGATCTCTATGCCCATGAGTATATAGGTATAAGGCCTGCGGAAGTACCTGCCCTTTATTCTTCAGCCTTGCGTCCTCACGTGGACAAGCTCGTAGTTTTCAGCCCAGTTAGTTTCCTTAATGGGCAGGGCTTTCGCATCCATAAGTTACTTCGCTGCATTGATCTTAATATTATACTCGGCAAACTGGAGCCGGCAGATTGTGCGGAACCGGACGAACTCCTGATCAGTCCGGAAATTTTACGCGACCGGTTTTCACAGTATCCGCAAATCATCTGCAATACCGAAGCCATTTTACAAGCCTGTCATTTTGAAATGCCCGCACACAATGACAACAATCGCAAAACATTTACTGGCAATACCGAAGGCGATTATAAATTACTTGCCAAACTGGCTTTTCAGGGTTGTCGCCGTCGTTATGGTCCGCACAATGATCGTGCAGTGGATCGGGTACGTCGTGAATTGCAAGTCATTTACCGATTGGGTTTTAGTGCCTATTTTTTGATTACCTGGGACATCGTCCGCTATGCTCAAAGTGCCGGTTATTATCATGTGGGTCGTGGAAGTGGGGCCAATTCCATCGTTGCTTTTTGTTTGTATATCACGGATGTAGATCCACTCGAACTTGATCTCTACTTCGAACGATTTATCAATCCGCATCGTACCAGTCCGCCAGATTTTGATATCGATTTTTCCTGGAGTGATCGCGACGATGTGACGGAATATATTTTTGAACGCTATGGACGCGAATACACGGCTTTATTAGCAACCTACAACACCTTCAAAGGAAAATCCATCATTCGCGAATTGGGAAAAGTATTTGGTTTGCCCAAAGCCGATATTGATTGTATTGTAGATCAGCCTTTAGCTGCGCATAAACACCATGCTTACGCAAAACACATTTTCAAATATGGAAAGGCCATTGAAAAATTTCCCAATTATTTATCTATACATGCAGGTGGTATTATTATTTCTGAACGCCCCTTGAGTTATCATACGGCATTGATTCAAATGCCTAAGGGATTTCCGATTACCCATTTTGATATGTATGGCGCTGAAGATTTAAATTTTCACAAATACGATATCCTGAGTCAACGCGGATTGGGCCACATAAAAGATGCAGTGGATCTGGTGCGGCGCAACCAGGGAAAATCCATAGAGATTCATGATATTACATCGATAAAAAATAATCTTACCGTAAAAAAGCAATTGCGATCGGGACATTGCATCGGTTGTTTTTACATTGAATCTCCTGCGATGCGCGGTTTGTTAAATAAATTGCGTTGCGATACCTATGTGCATCTGGTAGCAGCCAGCAGCATCATCCGGCCGGGTGTAGCGCAATCGGGAATGATGCGTGAATACATCGAACGTTTTCACCAACCCGAAAAAGTACAGTACCTGCATCCGGTGTTTGAAGAAAACCTTCGGGAAACATTTGGTGTGATGGTCTATCAAGAAGATGTGATGAAAATTGTCCATCACTTTGCCGGATTGGATCTGGATGAGTCGGATGTTTTGCGACGCATCATGACCGGTAAACGCAAAAGTTCGGATACATTTCGATTGTTGATGGAAAAATATTTTAAAAATTGTAAGGAGCGCGGATACCCGGATGAATTAACACATGAAGTTTGGCGACAGATTGAAAGTTTTAGTGGATACTCATTTTGCAAAGCACATTCTGCATCGTTTGCGGTGGAGTCATTTCAAAGTTTGTATTTGAAATCTCATTTTCCCTTAGAATTTATGGTTGCTGTGATTAATAATTTCGGCGGCTTTTACAATACAGAATTGTATGTGCATGAAGCACGCATGTGTGGTGCAATCATTCATGCGCCTTGCGTCAACAACAGCAATTATCTAACCGACATCAAAGGCGAGCAAGTGTGGATAGGATTTATTCACATTCAATCCCTCGAACAAGCAACCGGAAAGCGCATTGTCCGCGAGCGGGAAAGCAACGGAGCCTATCAAAGCCTGGAAGATTTTATACGACGTGTACCGATGGGACGCGAGCAATTGCAATTGCTCATCCGCATCAATGCCTTACGTTTTACCGGACTCAGTAAAGGTGAATTGATGTGGGAAAAAAATGCGGTGCCCGAAATGGGAAAAACACAATTCGTCCATTCCTATTTGTTTCAGGATGAAAGCGAATCTTTTGTAATGCCTGGTTTGGAGGAAGGACCCTTTGATCAGCGCTTTGATGAAATTGAGTTGTTGGGTTTTCCACTATGCAATCCATTTGAACTATTAGAAACAGATATATCTGATTGCATACTGTCCAAAGATTTGAAAAAACACATGAGCAAGAGCGTTCAAATTCTTGGCTACTACGTAACACAAAAACCAGTACGCACCAAACAAGGAAAGCTCATGGCATTTGGTACCTGGTTGGATCGTGAAGGACTATTTTTTGATACCACGCATTTTCCACCCGAATTAGAAAAATCACCTTTTCAGGGAAGAGGCTGTTATTTAATTAAAGGCGTAGTCGTTGACGATTTTGATTTTGCAAGCATTGAGGTCAAGTTTATGAAGAAGTTGGCATATGTCAAGGACAGTCGGTATTAGAAAAAGGGTAGTAGATTGAAAAAGAATAGGCAATGGAAACGGATTAATAAAATTGAAGTAATACCTTAAGTAAAAATTGTTGAATTCATTTTATGCTTATTGAATTTTCATCAAATCGGTAAAGAATTTATATAATTCTTGTAACGAAACAAAATAGGTATTCGTTATCCTTTTAACAAAACATACAAATCATGAAATCACCAATGAATTCTGATTTTGAATGGCTCGAATTGGTATTTGAGCATCGCAACAAAGCTTATGGAGCTTACCGAATCCGGCAAAGGCAATCCAGTAATATGATTAAAGCCATGCTGATTGCATTTTTCTTATTTGTATTGGCTGCCTTCAGTTCGTCTATTTGGGCAAATATGAAAAATGCCGCCATTGCTAAAGAAAACTGTCCGGAAGAAATTTGGCATGAATGGAATACGGATGTACCTGTTGAGAAACCTATGGATATAAAGCCACCCATTAAAGAAACAAGGACTATAGCAATAAAAAAAGCAGGCAACACAGAAGGATTCAAAGTTGTAAAAGACAGTGCGCTGGTAGCTAAAAAGGAACTTGAGCCAGTTACAGAAAACGCAGGAAATCAAAGTCAGGAAGAAGGAATAGGCCTGACCGATGAAACCATTCCAGTCGGGACTTCATCAGGTACAGAATCTATTAATACAGAAACCGGAACCAATACTAAGGAAGAGCCTATTCGGTTTGCAGAAGAAATGCCCCAGTTTGGTAAAGGCGAAAAAGATCTGATGGATTATTTAGCCAAAAACATCCGCTATCCACAAATGGCAAAAGAAAACCGCATTGAAGGCCGCGTAACCGCTGAATTTATCGTAGATAAAACAGGAAGCGTTCGCGAAGTAAAAATTCTGAGAGGGATCGGTGCAGGATGTGATGAAATGGTTGGTCGGATCTTAAGCACCATGCCCAAATGGAAACCCGGAAAGCACAATGGTAAAAATGTTTCTGTTAAGATGGTTTTACCAGTTGGCTTTAAATTGAATTAAAATCGTTTTACTTCAATTGAGATGCTAATTTTTCAGCAAGCATTAATACCGTTGCTTGCGTATTGCTGCTTACAGTAGTTGGAAAAACAGAAGCGTCGCAAATGCGTAACTTATCCATCCCTTTAACTTTAAATTCTGAATTCACGACGCCATCATCTGTTTCACTCATCCTGCATGTGCCAGAAGGATGATAGAGGGTTTGAGAAAATTGACGCAGATGTTTTAAATAATCTTGATCGGTTTGTGGTTCTTGATTTGGATATTCCAGAGATTTAATAGTATTTATAAACGCTATCTGTCTGCTTAATTCACGCGTTATTTTTAAGCCTTCTATCATTAATTGCAAGTCCGCGTCCCTTTGAAAATAATTAGGATCAATTATTGGCGGCGCATAGGGATCTTTTGACAATAACTGTATTTGTCCTTCACTTTCTGGATGCAATAAGCTTGGACCAAAACTGATGCCATGTGGTTTTGGTTTGATAAAACCATGTTGTATAAAAAAAGCAGGACCAAAATGAAATTCAAGATTGGGTCGGTCGCTTTGAGCAGTTGTATTTATAAAGGCACCTGCTTCTGCGATGTTGCTGCAAAAGCTTCCCTGATGATTTGTTAGATAGTTAAATAAATTTTTTAGTGCAGGATACACTTGATTTAATTCGTCCAAAGAGGCCACTCCATCTTTTAAGCGAAATGCCATTCCACAAATCAAATGGTCTTTTAAATGGCGGCCAACCGACTTATTATCCAAAACCGTTTGTATCCTAAGTTTTCCTAATTGCGTGGGATCTCCTATCCCAGAAAGCATGAGTAATTGTGGAGTTTGAAATGCCCCTGCACTCAGAATAAGTTCGCGATTGCAGGTAAATTGATGCATGGAAGCATTTTGTATGAATTCTATACCGAAGGCCTGATCTTTTTCAATTAAAATTTTTGTTACTAACGAATTTTTAAAAATCGTTAAATTTTTACGTCCTGAAATCGGTTTAATATATGCATCTACCACACTAAATCGACGACCATTTTTAATATTTTTTAAAAAGTATTTGGAACCCGAATGAATGCTGGACGAACATTTATTAGTGAGCCAACCATATTCTGAAGTGGCTTGAATAAATTGTTGGGATAAAGGATGGATAAAAAAATCTTCCTTTGATATCGCTTCTCCATCTTCATGATCAAATCCCATTTGTTGTTCAGCTTTTATTAAATACTTCAAGCACTGATCCCATTCAAAATCCCTAAGTCCAAAATTTTGCCATTCTTTTATGTCTAAAGGATGGGGTCTTGTAAAGATCATGGCGTTCATACTGCTGCAGCCGCCTAGCATTTTCCCCCTTGGACTAAACATCTTTTGATTATTTAATGCTTCTTGTGGACTTGATTCAAAGGCCCAATCTCGTTTTGATTTAAATAGTTTAGAAAAGGCCGCAGGAGTTTTAACAAAGAAATTGCGATCAGAACCGCCGGCTTCGATCAGAGCAACTTTACATTTTGGATTTTCACTCAAACGATTTGCCAATACACAACCTGCAGAACCGGCTCCTGCTATGATGTAGTCAAATTCTTTTAAGTTCATCGTGCAAAATAAAGTTAAGCAACCAAAATTTAATTGTTGTGATCGGATATATTTGAAAATGAAATTCATGAGCTATTTGAATTTGTGTTATTCCTTGATATACTGGATGTTTGTCCATTATTGGAAATAGTGATATTCTAAATTAAAGCGGACAATCCTCGACTCTTCCTGAGCTTTAAATCATGCTTGACAAAAATCATGCTTTAAGCTGACAACGGTCATGTTCAAGCTTTGAGCTTAAAAATAATTTTGTTCTATTATTCAATTTAAGACTAAATTATCTTTAAATTAAATTTCTGGACCATGAAAACTAAATTATTTATTTACCTATCCCTCTTCCTCAGCCTGATTTGGCTTATGTCCTGTAGCGAAGGAGTAAAAAAGGATGCTAAAATGTACGATGTACAAGAATTGACCAAAAACCAACCAGAAGTTCATGGTACAGAAGTCAAAGAAGGAGAAATAGCTTTTTCGACCCCATTGAATTCAGAATGGGTAACAGGCGGGAAAAATATCTATGATTTGAAATGTTTGGCATGTCATAAGCTTACCGACGAAAAATTGGTTGGACCGGGATGGGCTGGTGTTACCAAGAGAAGAACTCCAACGTGGATAATGAATATGATAACCAATGTGGATATGATGTTGGAAAAAGATGAAGAAGCACAAAAATTACTTGAACAATGTCTGGTAAGAATGCCAAATCAAAATATAAGTAAAGAGGAGGCTCGACAGGTGATTGAGTTTATGCGTAAAAATGATGGTGAAAATTAATTTGATATATATATAACAAAATAAAATCGATCCATATGAATTTAAGAATGCTAAAATATCTACCCATATTATTGGGATTGTTTTCCTTTGTGATTTGGACTAACAGTTGCAAGCCAAAAGGAATTCAGACAGCGGTCAGCGGAGATGCAGCTGTAAAAGCCTATGTCCCTCCTGGAAAATACGACGAATTTTACAACTTTGTTTCAGGAGGATTTAGTGGCCAAATGTCAGTTTATGGTTTGCCTTCCGGACGTTTATTTCGTGTAATTCCGGTTTTTTCAGTTGACCCTGAAAAAGGATACGGATATTCTGAAGAAACCAAACCGATGTTAAATACTTCTCATGGATTTGTACCATGGGATGATTTGCATCACCCAGCGCTATCTGTAACAGATGGGATCCATGATGGCAGGTGGGCATTTGGAAATGCAAACAACACTCCAAGAATAGCCCGTTTGGATTTAAAGACCTTCCGGACTGCAGAGATTATTGAAATTCCAAACAGTGGAGGAAATCACTCATCTCCTTTCGTAACAGAAAATACAGAGTATATAGTTGCAGGTACTCGATTTAGTGTACCAATGGGTGACAAGCAAGATGTTGCAATTTCAAGTTATAAAGAAAACTTTAGAGGTACTGTCAGTTTTATCAGTGTTGATAAAAATGATGGTGCTATGAAAATTGCATTTCAGATTTTATTACCAGGAGTCAATTTTGATTTAGCGCGTGCAGGTAAAGGAAAATCCCATGGTTGGTTTTTCTTTAGTTGTTATAATTCTGAAAGAGCCAATACTTTGTTAGAAGTAAATGCCAGCCAAAAAGACAAAGACTTTATTATGGCTGTAAATTGGAAAAAAGCAGAAGAATATCTATCCCAAGGCAAGGGTATGAAAAAAGCAGTAAAGTATGCTCACAATACCTACAGTGAACAAACGCACAGTGCAACTTCAAAAATTGAAACAGAAGTAATCGTATTGGATCCAAAAGATTGTCCGGACATGGTTTACTTTATGCCTTGTCCAAAATCACCGCATGGTTGTGATACTGATCCAACCGGAGAATACATAGTAGGAAGTGGAAAATTAGCAGCTATGATTCCGGTTTTTTCTTTTACTAAAATTCAGGAAGCCATTGCAGCAAAAAACTTTGACGGAGACTATGAAGGAATTCCGGTATTAAAATACGAAGCAGTATTACACGGTGAAGTAAAAAAACCAGGCTTAGGTCCGTTGCATACTGAGTTTGACGACAAAGGAAATGCATACACTTCATTTTTTGTATCTTCAGAAATTGTAAAATGGAGAGTAAGCGATTTGCAAGTCTTAGATCGCGTACCAACCTATTATTCCATAGGTCACTTATGTGTACCTGGAGGACCTACCAAAAAGCCTTGGGGCAAATATGTAATTGCTTACAATAAAATTACCAAAGACCGGTATTTACCAACTGGTCCGGAGTTAACACAAAGTGCTCAATTGTATTCTATTGATGGCGAGAAAATGAAATTATTGTTAGATTTTCCAACAATTGGCGAACCGCACTATGCAGAAGCTATTCCAGCAGAGCTCATTTCAAAAAACAGTTTAAAGGTTTATAAAATTGAGGAAAACAAGAATCCATATGTAACTATGGGAGAAAAAAATGCTCGAGTTGAACGAAAAGGCAACGAAGTACATATTTATATGACGTCCATTCGTTCTCACTTTGTTCCTGACAATATTGAAGGTGTAAAATTAGGGGATGCAGTGTATTTCCATGTAACGAACCTCGAACAAGATTGGGATGTTCCTCATGGTTTTGCAGTGAAAGGCGCTAACAATGCAGAGTTATTGATCATGCCAGGGGAAACACAAACCTTGTTGTGGAAACCAGATCGGATTGGTGTATTTCCAATGTATTGTACAGATTTTTGTTCTGCATTGCATCAGGAAATGCAAGGATATATCCGTGTGAGTCCAGCAGGCGCAAATGTACCAATTACATTTAGTACCGGAAAAAAGGTAGAAGCGGCAGCTCCACCGGCAACTAAATAATTTGTTCATTATTATTTCACATTCAAATTTGAATTAAAATGAAAATTTATAAATTAATTCTACTGGTAACAACATTGTTCATAGCATGCAATGCACCAACAAAAACAGAATCAGAGGCTGCAACAAATTCTACTGCAGAGGCAGATTTAGGACAGGCGGGTGTACAGGACAATGATTCACAAAAAGACATTGTAAAGGTTGCAATTGGTTCACCCGATCATACGACTTTAGTTGCAGCTTTAAAGCAGGCAGAATATGTAAATGATCTTGCCAATGCAGGCCCTTTTACAGTTTTTGCTCCGACCAATGCAGCATTTGATAAGTTGCCTGCTGGTACAGTAGATGGACTTATGAAACCAGATAAAAAAGATGCTTTGAGAGGCATACTAGAATATCACGTTGCAGTTGGTGTTTTTAAACAAGATTATTTACAGGACGGTCAAACGATTGGAATGGCTAGTGGAGACAATGTTACCATTCAGCTGAAAGACGGTAAAATGATGGTGAATGGTGCCAATGTAGTAGCAACAGTACCAGCAACAAATGGCTTGATATATATTGTGGATGCAGTTTTATTGCCTCCTTCAAAATAAACATAGAGTTCCAGAAGCATTTAATTTGAGTAAAAGGGTCGGCGTTTTTTCTCCGGCCCGTCTTTTTTAAAATTACCAATATGACAAAAATCACCAACAAATCCAGAGTAATTGTTGCAATGACATCTTTGGCCCTGATCGTATGTTATTTTGTACCTATTTGGCGAATTGATTTATTTGCACCTCAATATCCTGAAGGCTTAACGATGAAAATTTGGTTAAACACTTTAACTGGTGATGTTGAAATAATAAATGGACTAAACCATTACATTGGAATGAGACATATTAAAGTTGAAATGTTTCCTGAATTTTCATTTTTAATCTATGTAGTCGGATTTTATATATTACTAGGATTATTGGTTGCTTATTTTGGAAGATTGGCCATACTATTTTGGTATTTGGTATTTACTGCTTTTGGTGGAGTTTTTGCCATGTTCGATTTTTACAGATGGGGATATGATTATGGGCACAATCTGGATGAAACTGCTGCCATTAAAGTTCCCGGGCTCTCGTATCAACCGCCGCTTTTAGGACATAAGAGACTTTTAAATTTTGATGCTTATTCTTTACCTGATATAGGAGGTTGGATTGTAATAATTGCAGCAAGCATTATGATTTTAATTTGGATATTTGAATATTACAGACATCATAAATTCCCTGTGAAATTTTCATCGATTCTCATGTTACCAATATTAATTTCAATCAGCTCGTGCAATGTGCAACCAGAACCATTTAAACTAGGAACGGATGTTTGCTATATGTGTAAAATGGGCATCGTTGATTTAAAATTTGGGTCCCAGATCATCACTAAAAAAGGGAAGGTTTATAAATTTGATGACATTGGATGTATGATCCGACTATTAAAATCTGGAACCTTTGATTCCAATGCTATAAAAACAATGGTTGTTGCAGATTTCAGCCATCCAAACACATTTATCCCTGTTGATCAAAGTACATTTGTATCGGGACAAGAAATAAAAAGTCCGATGAATTTTAATTTGGCAGCTTATACCAAGGAAAGCGATGCAAACAGAAACTCTGAAAATTCTGCGATTAAATTTTATAATTGGAATGTTATTTATCAGCAGATTGAGTAAGTTCCTGCAAATAGCATGGTTTAGTTATATAGCATTGTGGAGCGCAGGAGCATCAGCAAATGCCTCAACGGTATATGTAGGTCCAAATCATGCCATTCGAAGTATTAGAGAAGGATTGCAAAAAATTAAAGCAGGAGATAGTCTAATTATAGATGGAGGCCATTACAAAGAAGGAAATTTAATCATACAGCAAGCAATTGTTTTCATGGGGATCAATCAACCGGTAATAGATGGAAATTTGGAATTTGAGATTCTCACAATAAGTGGTAAAAATATCGTAGTTTCCGGTATAACGTTTATGAATAGCGGTAAGTCAGCTACCCGAGATTATGCTTCAATAAAATGTATAGATTCGGAAAATATACGAATAGAAAATAATAAAATTCTGAATTCTTATTTTGGAATACATGTTTCCAATTCTAGCCAAATTCATATTAAAACCAATTGGATTTCAGGCCAGGCAGAGAGCGAACAAACATCTGGCAATGGCATTCATTTGTGGAAATGCAATCATGCTCTGATTGAAAACAATCACATCAATGGACATCGGGATGGTATTTATTTTGAATTTGTTACAGAGTCGAGTATTTTAAATAACTACAGCACTGAAAATGTACGTTACGGTTTGCATTTTATGTTTTCACATAAGGATTATTATGCCCGAAATACCTTTATAAAAAATGGCGCTGGAGTTGCAGTCATGTATTCACGCGAAGTAACTATGGAATCCAACCATTTTGAAAACAATTGGGGAGCTGCGTCGTATGGCATATTGCTTAAAGATATTTCGGATAGCTGGATTTTTAGCAATACGTTTGATCAGAATACTATTGGTATTTATATTGAAGGAAGCAGTCGGATGGTAGTTGAAAAAAACCTATTCAAAGAAAATGGCTGGGCTTTAAAAGTGCAGGCAAGCTGTAATGATATTCAATTTCAATACAATAATTTTTTAGCAAACACTTTTGATGTTGCAACAAATGGCACAAATGTTTTAAGTCGTTTTAACCAAAACTATTGGGATAAATACGATGGATATGACCGCACGAAGGATGGATTTGGAGACATTCCATACCATCCGGTAAGTATGTATTCTATGATTGTTGAAGAAAACCCGAATGCATTGATTTTATTGAGAAGTATTTTAATTGCTACTCTGGACAAAGCAGAAAAAGCAATTCCGAGTCTTACACCTGAGAATCTGGTTGATTTTCAACCAAAAATTTTTCCAAATAAATTATGATTCAGATAATAGGTTTAGAAAAACGATTTAAGAAATTAGTCGCATTAAATGGCATCCAAGCTGAATTTTCAAAAGGGCAGGTTATTTCATTGATTGGCCCCAATGGATCTGGAAAAACAACTTTGATAAAATGCATATTGGGTTTGGTTCATCCGGACCATGGCCTCATAAAACTGAACGGGCAATCTATTTTTAAAGATGAGACCTATCGAACTAAAATAGGTTATATGCCTCAAATCGGCAGGTATCCTGATCAAATGAAAGTTGGACAGTTATTTCAATTATTAAAATCAATTCGCAATGCTTCACGCTTTGATGAAGAATTAGTTGAACAGTATCAGCTGAAACAAATTTGGGAGAAGCCTATGAACAGCCTTAGTGGAGGAACCCGCCAAAAAGTAAGTGCAGCTTTGGCATTTTTATTTGATCCTGAAATTTTAATACTGGATGAACCGACTGCAGGATTAGATCCATTGGCTTCTGAATTGTTGAAAGAAAAAATGCAGCGGGAAAAGTTAAAAGATAAACTCATTTTAATTACATCCCACATATTGAGCGATTTAGATGAATTAACAACCCATGTTTTGTATTTACAGGAAGGACAAATTCAGTTTAATGGAAATTTGGAGGATCTGAAAATACAAACCGGTGAAGAAAAATTTGGTAAAGCAATAGCCAGATTTATGGAAACAAAAAAAGCGAGTCCTTATGTGGAAACTATCTAAATATATATTTTACGACATAGTCCGGAATAAGGTAATAATAGCTTATACTTTGTTTTTATTTATAGTAAGTCTGCTTTTATTTAATTTGGAAGAGAATTCAGCCAAAGCCATACTCAGTCTGCTTAATATTCAATTGGTTACGATACCCCTGATCAGTATGATTTTTGCAACCATTCATTATTACAATTCTTACGAGTTTATTGAGATGTTGTTATCGCAGCCACTCAGCAGGAGCCGTGTGTTATGGAGCGAATTTTTAAGTACAGCAGCCTCATTAATTCTCGCATTAATAATTGGAATGGGAATTCCTATATTATTATACAGTTCCAATGCAGACAGCTTTGCTTTATTACTTACTGGGATAGGTCTCACAACAGTTTGTACATCCATTGCATTTTTTGCATCTGTTCATTCTAGAGACAAAGCCAGGGGCATAGGAATTGTGTTATTATTATGGTTTTATTTTGCGCTTATTTATGATGGTTTTGTTTTAATGATTTTATTTAATTTTGGTGATTACCCGCTTGAAAAAATTACACTCCTCCTTACTGCATTAAATCCAATTGATTTGGCTAGAGTATCGATAATGTTGAAAATGGACGTAAGTGCATTAATGGGATATACTGGAGCTTTGTACAAGGAATTTTTTGGAAGTTTTTCAGGGATACTTTATACTGGAGGTATTATGATAATGTGGATAATAATACCAATTTATTTTGCAGTTAGGGGATTTAACAGAAAAGATATGTAGGATGAATATATATTTTGCTTTTAGCAATGAAGCAATTTATTAATTATTATTTCCAACAAATTAATTCGCAGCTTATTTATTTATATAGCCCATTTCATTTTCAATAGATTCAAGAGATATCCCTTTGGTTTCCGGAACCCATACTTTTACCCAGATTAGTTGAAGAATCATCAACAGACAAAAGATGCCAAAAATTAATGCAGGGCTTAATAGTTCAACCATCTTAGGAAAAAATAAAGTTAATAAAGCTGCAAAAAGCCAGTGGGTAAAACTCCCTAACGTTTGACCGGCATCCCGAAATTGATTTGGAAATATTTCACTAATAAAAACCCAAATTACGGCCCCTTGACCGATCGCATGAGCAGCAATAAATGCAAAAATACAATATGGAACAAGCTCAGTATTTCCTGTGGCAAAGGAATAAGAGCATAATCCTAAAGATAAGATATACCCTAGTGACCCAATATAAAGAAGTGTTTTTCTGCCAAGTCTATCAATCAACCACAAACCTGTTAACGTAAATATTAAATTTATCAATCCAATGCCAACAGTCTGCAATAAGGCAGCATCCTGAGCCAAACCTGTTAATTCAAAAATTCTGGGTGCAAAATACAATATGGCATTAATCCCTGAAAGTTGATTAAAAAATGCTATAAAAAAGGCAAGTGAAATTGGCTTTGATAAAGATTTGGTAAGAAAAGTTAATTTTGTTTTCTGAATTTTTATATTAGAAGAAATACTGTTCATGAGATTTGTAATTTCAATCTTGCTTGAATGTGGATACAATTTGGAAAAAATCTCAAATGCTTTCTCAGTGTTTTTTCTTTTGACAATCAACCAACGCGGGCTTTCTGATATACCTAAGCATAATATAATATAAAAAAAGGAAGGAATTGAAAGTATTCCTAACATGTACCTCCAGGAATCTGGCCCTAAATGTTTAAGAATTGTATTTGAAATAAAAGCAATTAATATTCCCAATACAATATTGAATTGAAACATTCCTGTTAGTTTTCCCCGTTTATCAGCCGGGGATATTTCAGTAATGTAAAGCGGAGCTGCAATGGTAGAAATTCCTATGCCTAATCCGCCTAAAAATCTAAATACAATCAGTGTATAAACTTCTGGTGCTAATGCAGAACCAATAGCGGAAATGAAATATAGAAGACCAACTAATATAAGAGATTTCTTTCTCCCCCAATTTTCAGTAGGTACTCCACCTAACAGTGCTCCGAGCACAGTTCCCCACAATGCACTGCTCATGGTTAGGCCATGAATAAAACTATTCAGTTGCCAAATTTTTTGAATCGTTTGCTCTGCACCGGAAATAACAACCGTATCAAAGCCAAAAAGAAATCCTGATATTGATGCAGCAAAAGCACTGTAGTATAAACTAAGATTTGAACTGGATTTAAACATTGTTGGCTGGTTTTAAGATCCGGAGTTTATTTTTTTAAAATAACTTTTAAATTCACACAATTTACCTGACTGGTGTCTTTATAAAAAATTGCTCGTTGTTTATTGTCTCCTTTAACAGTTATAGTTTCCAAATGCAAATTATGCGTATCATCAAATACAAATGCAGGGCGATAATCTGGTTTTTCTATTTTGAGTTCAATATTTTTAAATTGGAGACCTTTTACATGCCTTACATAAAAGCCCCAGGCTGGTAATTCGCCAAACATGGAAAATTCCGGATAAGCTGTTTCGAGTTCAGGAACGTCTTTGATGCGATACAAAGGCAAATTAGCATATGCTTTAGTACCTCTTCCGGGATATGTAATTTTTATATTTTCTAAACTTACATTTTCAACATAAACACCCGGATTTCCTGTTATAGATGAAGGAAAGATATTGTGAAAGCTTGCCAAATCAGGTCCTCTAATTATGTAATTTTTATCAGGTTTATCAAATGGAACAGAAACTTTAATATTTTTAATAGTGACATTGCGCAAAGGTCCTGCAGATGCTGCTCCTCGTATTTTTCCAATGCGGATAAAAATTGCATTTCCGGTATTTTTTGCAACAATATTGTCAACAAGCACATTTTCAATAAATCCTCCCTGGGTACATTCAATCGCAATTGCAGAGCGGTACGTATCGTATACTTTGATATTTTTTATCACAACGTTTCGCGCACCACTCACCAGAGAAGTACCAAATTTTACTGCACAGGAACTTGAACGTACAGTACAATCCGCTATGTAAATGCTGTCACAAATTTGGGTTAAACTGAAATCTTCAGATTTAATACATATTCCATCATCTGATGCATTTATATTGCAATTTGTGATTTGTACATTTTGACAATCTACGATGTCGATGCCATCGTTATTCCAATACGTATCGCTGTCAACTTTAACCCGATCGATGATTATATTTTTACATTTTTCATAAGCCTGTACCCAACATGCAGAATTTTTTATAGTAACATTCGTTACTTTAATATTGCTGCAACGATTAAACTCAATGATCTGAGGTCTGAGTTCAGTCCAAGGCCTTCTTTCAGCAAAATAATAATGGGCGCTATCGATTTTACCTGCATAAAACAGACTATCGATATGCAAAGCCAATTCGTCACCTCGTCCATCGATGGTACCTTTTCCCGAAATGGAAATATTGCTAGCTCCATCTGCCATAATCAAAGCTTTTCCCCATCGATTGAGTTTTATATAATCAGCGACTTCAGTACTTCCCAATAAAACGGCTTTTTTCTCGAGATAAAGCCCAACGCCACTTTTTAAGATGATTGAGCCGGATACAAATCTACCTTTGGGTATAATTACGCTACCACCTCCTGCTGCATGGGCCTCATCAATTGCTTTTTGTATGGCTTTCGTATTTAAAGTTAAACCGTCACCCACGGCTCCGTAGAATTTGATATTGTATGGAATGTTTGCTATTGTAATGGAAAGGGTACAGGAGAGTATCAAAATTAAACCAAAAGCTTTCATAAACTTAAAAGTGTTTACAAACATAGAGAGAAGACTCCAATTTATGAATTCTAAAATACTATGTTTTGACATCGGTAGCAATTTAACATCGAATTCAACATGATTTGAAATGGAATTAGTAAGTTTTAAATAACTTTGTCAATTCGATAAAAATTGATGAAACTAATTCATTTAAATTTTCTGTATTGTCTTTTACTGGCTGCAGTTTTAATAAGCTGTATTTTCTCATGCCGCCAAGTTAATTTGGAAGATACTTTTGGCTTATCAACGCAATGGGAGACAGCTTCAAATTCCAACAATAAATCTGAAACTTGTTGTAATCTCGGAGTCAGAAGCAGGGTACTGTTATCGTCTCGTTTTAAAAATCTGGCTCATTTAAAAACGGTTGTTTCAATACAGTATGAGAAGGATTACTTTAAATTGGATAGCAATGAATACAGTGAATCAATAGTCAATTTAACGTATTCTAATAATGGTGAAAAAATAGTTAGATCGATGTCATCGGGAGTAAGCCAAAATGATATCTTGAACCTTCAGAAAGCAAGTTACTTCACAAGGACATGTTTTGTATTGGTCCATCCGATTGCAATCAGAAAGCGAGGAGAATTAGACGACGTTTACATGCTTTCCAGGAGAAAACCTGCATTTTTTGGACCAGGGGATATGTCTTTTTATGATTTTGCCGAAGCCTCATTTAAAAATATCAATACCCTGAATTTGGCATATCAAAATGCGCGTGATAGTTCAGAAAAGGGATACATCAATACGTTTAATCACGTGACCGCTCAAGCCATTATCACTTCATTTTTTTCGGAAGAACTGGCAGATTTTATTGCTGATTTGCACGAACGAAACAATATGGCTGAAATTACATCCGGAAGATTTACTTCACGCCAGCTTCTTGATTCGTTCAATAGTCCTGAGGATAATTATATTGATATTATAAACAATGAGATTGGCCAAAGACTTGGGATTAAACTTAGGGAAAAATATCAATTGAATGATGAAACAATTTGCACTCCGGATCTTTTAACCGCCTATTTAAATGATATTCAAAGTTATTACATGTGGGCTTTGGAAATTGGAATGGATAAGTTTAGATCTAATGATGAACGAATTGTTAAATTTTCAAATAAAATCAATGCACTACTGAATAGGTCTTAAATGGAAATTGGTAGAAGTATAAATTGTGTTGAGTTCAAATATCAATCAGTGTGGTTTTGATTTTAAGCGGTAAATAATTGAGTCCGAATTGAAAGTACTGTCAGCGAACAGAGAATAGTTTTCATGTATAAGATTTAACCCAACATTATTTTTTCCGTCCAGTTGTTCGATCCAATTTTTTTGAACAATTGCATCATCCAGTATGACATCGCTAAGGTTTGTATGATAGATGTCAGCAAAGTTTAGTTTTGTTTGCGATAAATTAGCATTTGAAATATTTGTTCCTTTCAATGTACTCAAACTCAAATCGCTTTGATATAAAATTGCATTGCATAAGATAGTATTGATCAGAGATGTTTGATTTAATTTGGAATTCTGTATAGTAGCAT
The DNA here is from genome assembly GCA_016787575.1 of Saprospiraceae bacterium. Lineage (GTDB taxonomy): Bacteria > Bacteroidota > Bacteroidia > Chitinophagales > Saprospiraceae > Vicinibacter. Next base: position 19,364 of record JAEUUO010000020.1, read on the forward strand.
TTGATAAATCTGAGGAATCTAATTTAGCCAAATGCAAATCGGCGTCATTTATTTTTGCCCAATTTAATTTAGTTCCAATTAAATTGGAACCCACGAGAGAAGCCTTGTTCAAATTTGCACCCATGAGATTTGCGCCATTTAGTTTTGCCTTGTTAAAATTTGTACCTTGTAAATTAGCATATTGTAATTGGGCATATTGCAAATCTATGTTGCTTAAATTCATTCCTTGCAAATCTGCGTTTCTTAAATCTGCACCGTAGAAACTTACGTTTTCTTTTATTTTATTTAAATGATTTGAATCTTGTATTGAAGTAAATATAGTGATTAATAAGAGTCCCCTTTCTGTACTTAAATAAAGATATTCCTTATTTTCAACATCCCATTCTTTGCTTATTTTAAATGAAGAACTCATAGCAGCTATCTGAGCAACTAACTGATCTACTTCCAATTTAGTTTGAGTTTTAGAATCTGTAGAATCAAGTTTGTTAATTAAATCCAGTAAAAGAGAGATATTGTTTTTTTTTTGTTCAAAGCTGACGGTCTGTTTTAAATCGTTCAGTTCACTGGAAGCTAAATTCAATTGCTTTCTTATTTTAAAAGCAGTTAAATTGATAAACACTATGCTTAAAACCAAAATGAGTAAAATGAGCGAAATTAAAATCTTGTGATTTGAAGGAGAATTGTTTTCTATTGAAGGTTTTGGATTTTTTATAAGGTCAAATAAATTTATAGCCTTATTTTTATTCCATTCCCAATAAATAGTAATGGCCACAACAAGCATTGCAAAACACGATGCAAAACCAATCCAAAATGAAAAAGATGTTTCTATATAAGGCACTTTAATATATCCCAAGGTCCAGCCCATAAGGGCACACATAAGAAGAATACTTATACGAATTAATTTGCGGCTCATTTTTTGAAATTAGTTCATCTTATTTTTTAAGCCAGGTCATCATACCAGGCACAAAAGTAATCGATTATAATTATATATCATGGGTTGGCGCATCCGATCTTAAAAAGCAAGTTAAGGCAATTTCAAATTAACTATTTTTGCAACATGGGACTTTTGCAAATACTGTTTATATGGTTTTATTTGTTTGTAAAACTATTTTGCAATCAAAGCGAAACGCATGCATATAAAGTTTATAAGCCAAATGAATTTTATAATTCTACCAAACCCTTAGTCAGGTGGTTTTGGTTTGCTAGCAACATCAAGGAAGCAGATGTAAAATATCAACTTGATTGGGCAAAAGACCATCAATTTGGTGGTGTTGAAATAGCCTGGCTTTATCCATTGCATCGTTACCAGGATTGGTATGCAAAAGATTTCAACCGGCATTATCCAATAGATACCAGTGCACAAAAATGGCTGAGTCAGGATTGGACCAAGATTGTATCATACACTAAAAACTATGCAAATTCAATTGGGCTTGCCTGTGATTTTACTTTTGGAAGTGCCTGGCCTGTAGCGGGTCTTAATATTGAAAAAAAATATGGTACTCAAATTTATGGTGACAGTGCTTTTAGTCAGTTGTTAACATTTTCATGGGCTTGGCCGCAAAACATGCGGGTTATAAATCATCTGGATGCAAAAGCATTTGAATTATTTGCCAAGCCTTATGAAGTCGCAATGAAAAAAGTATTAACGGGATCAAAAGCTGTACTTTTTACTGATTCCTGGGAAATTAAGTTAAACAAAAAAAATAAAATTTGGACGCCGGGATTTGATTCAACGTTCAAAATAAAATTTGGCTATGATATCATCCCTTATATGAATTTGGGTATTGATTCCTTTCCGGATATACGTTACGATTACATGATGCATTTGGATGAATACGTAACCAATGGATTTTATATTCCTTATGTCAAGAAATGCAAAGCGATGGGAGCCTGGTCTCGTGTACAATGTTTAGGAGCTCCAACAGATGTAATGACAACGTATTCATTGGTCGATATTCCAGAGACAGAAGCCATGTTAAACAATCCAAATTATTCTAAAATTGTAAGTTCGGCAGCTGCCCTTGCTTCTAAAAAATTGGTATCCAGTGAATCATTTACCTGCATGTATGGATTTCCAAAGACCTATCTCCGGCAAGAACAAACAGCAGATCTCAAGATGGTGGCAGATGCATTATTTGCAAATGGAGTCAACCAACATGTTTACTGTGGAATGCCATACAATCCAAAGGGTTCTGATACCATTGATTTTTTTGCCACTTGTTATATAGGACCCGGTGGCAGTCTGACAGATGAATTACCAGCTTTTAATTCCTATGTTGAAAAGGTATCAGGTATTTTACAAAAAGGAAGAACATACAGCGATGTCGCGGTTTATATCCCCTTTGAAGATGCTGTAATGAAAGGAGCCTATCCACCGGAAAGACAGCGGGTTTGGGTTTGGGGAGAATACGAAATGCGCTACATACATACACCCGATGAAGTTGCCGGATATCATCCTTTGTGGATTAACCGGCATTTTTTAGATAAAGCCCGATTTGTAAAAAAGAAATTGGTGCTAGGTGATTTAAGTTTTTCATTGCTTTATATAGACGTAAATTATTTAGATATCCGGGCGCTTAAAAGGATTTTAAAACTGGCAAAGGAAGGTTTAGCCATTTGTATTAAGCAAATGCCTAATCAACCCGGAAAATCAAAATCAATTGAATTTTCAAACTTATTAAATCAGTTGGTTTCTTTAAAAAATGTATCTGCTAATTTTACAAAGCTCATTGATCATCCGGCTTTGATTCAGGGAGACAGTCTGCCGGAATATTGGTGCCGGACTACAAAAGACGGAAGTCATTTTTTATTTTTAGCACAATGGCAAGCTAAGAATTTACAATATCCAGTTTATAGCGGACAATCCCTTGCTACGGAAACAAAGGAAATGGAATTTTTACTGTACGTTAATGGTAAAATTCAAAAATTAAAAGTAGCATTTAAACCCTATCAATCTATAATGCTCAAAATCAATCCAAATGGAGCCATTGAATTTATGGACATTTCATTTATGCCAAAAACTCCCATTGTTCGGCCCAGGGAAGTTCAGAAAATGTATTTTTAGGGAACTTCTAAAATCCTATCCTTTTGGTTTGCAAGCTGATTTTTACTTATTTTAAAATAAAACCTTGTCTGCCTTTAATTCTTGATCTCTTTCCTTATTTATTAAAGCAGCCAGGCCTATTTTTGCAGCCAATTTTAAAATCGCAATATGACCTTATTTCCTCGTTACGATCGTTTTGAATCCCGTCACATCGGGACCTTGGGTACGGATTTGGCTCCGATGCTGAAAACGCTAGGGGTGGGCAGCCTGGATGAATTGATTCAACAGACAGTTCCGGATAAAATTCGACTGAAATCAGAGCTCCAGACCCCCGAAGCCCTTTCGGAATACGATTATTTGCTGATGCTCAAAGAACTGGCAGATCAAAACGAACTTACACGAAATTTTATAGGACAGGGTTATTTTGGTTCGGTGACGCCAAGTCCCATCTTGCGAAATGTATTTCAAAACCCAGGATGGTATACACAATACACTCCTTATCAGGCTGAAATCGCTCAGGGTCGCCTGGAGGCTTTACTCAATTTTCAAACCATGGTTTCAGATCTTACCGGATTACCCATTGCCAATGCTTCGTTATTGGATGAGGGCACCGCAGCCGCTGAAGCCATGATGTTGTTTTATCATCAAAAAGCTAAAAAAACCAAAGAGGAATCCCCCAATGTATTTTTTGTGGATCAACAAGTTTATGATCAAACACTTGCTGTGCTAAAATCCAGGGCCTGGCCACAAGGAATCGAACTGGTTACCGGAAATTGCCAGACAGATCCTATACCGGATAACTGTTTTGGTGCCCTCATCCAATATCCAGATAAATCGGGTGCAGTTGTCAATCATGAAGATTTTATCCAAAAAGCAAAAGCTGCAGGAATTTTTGTTGCTATGGCTAGCGATTTATTGGCTTTATGCTTGCTCAAAAGCCCAGGCGAACTAGGAGCGGATATCGCCTTTGGGAATAGTCAACGATTTGGGGTTCCAATGGGTTTTGGGGGACCACATGCTGCCTTTTTTGCCACCAAAGAAGATTTTAAAAGGGATATTCCTGGAAGAATCATTGGCGTTTCTATAGATGCTCATGGCAATCGAGCATTGCGTATGGCTTTGCAAACCCGTGAACAACACATCCGCCGGGAAAAAGCTACTTCAAATATTTGTACCGCTCAGGCTTTATTGGCCATCATGGCTTCCATGTATGCTGTTTATCACGGTCCAATTGGTTTGAAAGCAATAGCTCGTCGCGTACATGATATGTCATGTGCACTGGCACAAGCAATTCAATCAATGGGATATCAATTATCCAATGAACATTTCTTTGATTTGGTATCAATAAAAGCAGATCAAACCACCATAGAAAAAGTGAAAACGATTGCTTTAAAATACCATTGTAATTTTTGGTATTCAAACAATGCAATTCAAATCAATTTGGATGAATCCAGCACTGAAGATGATTTAACAAGCATCGTTAAAATATTTGCAGAAGCCAATCAAAAAACAGCTGCAAATGTTTCAATAGCAAATCAAATAAAATTACCTCTGGCTTTAGTGCGCCAATCAGAATATTTGACACATCCAATCTTTAATATTCATCACACAGAATCTTCTTTGATGCGATACATTAAGAGTTTGGAAAACAAGGATCTTTCATTGGTGCATTCTATGATTTCTTTGGGTTCTTGTACCATGAAACTAAACGCTGCCACCGAGTTGATTCCTGTTAGCTGGCCTCAATTTGCAAATATCCATCCGTTTGCTCCTGCAGCACAAACTTCGGGTTATATCCAAATGGCTAAAGAATTGGAAGCATACCTCTGTAATATTACAGGTTTTACTGCTTGCTCTTTACAACCAAATTCCGGTGCGCAGGGTGAATTTGCAGGTTTGCTGGCAATTCGGGGTTACCATGACTCCCGTGGAGACCGTCATCGCAACATAGCCATTATTCCTTCATCTGCTCACGGCACAAACCCGGCCAGTGCGGTTATTGCCGGATACGATGTGGTCGTGACACCTTGCGACGAACATGGAAACATCATCGTTTCTGAATTAAAAGCAAAAGCAGAAGAACACAAATCAAATCTTGCTTGTTTGATGGTGACCTACCCATCAACGCATGGTGTGTTTGAAACTTCTATTCAAGATATTTGTCAAATTATCCATGACAATGGTGGCATGGTTTATATGGATGGTGCCAATATGAATGCGCAAGTCGGATTAACCAGTCCAGCAAGAATTGGTGCCGATGTATGCCATTTAAATTTGCACAAAACATTTGCGATTCCTCACGGTGGAGGCGGTCCGGGTGTTGGCCCAATTTGTGTAAATGATCATTTGAAACCTTTTTTACCTTCTCATCCTTATTTAAATGTAAATCCTGCTACTGGAGCTACGCCTCCGGTTTCAGCGGCTCCTTACGGAAGTGCCAGCATTTTGTTAATTTCATATGCATACATCCGGATGTTGGGACCCGATGGAATGAAATCTGCTACTTCACATGCGATTTTAAATGCAAATTACATGGCCACACGCCTGGGTGAAAAATTTAAAGTCTTATATACAGGTGAAAATGGTCGCGTTGCACATGAATTGATTTTGGATCTTCGTCCATTTAAAGACATCGGTGTAAGTGCCGAAGATGTAGCCAAACGTTTAATGGACTATGGTTTTCACGCTCCAACCTTATCGTTTCCTGTTGCCGGAACAATTATGATAGAACCAACAGAATCTGAAAACAAGGACGAGTTGGATAGATTTTGCGATGCATTGCTACAAATTCACAATGAAATTCAGGAAATAGCTTTGGGGAACTATCCTGCAGAAAACAATGTTCTGTCAAATGCACCACATACAGCAGCAATCATTACTGCGGATGCATGGGATCGCCCTTATACCCGCGAAAAAGCTGCTTATCCATTAGCTTATTTAAAGCACGGGTCAAAATTCTGGCCAAGTGTAGGTCGTGTAAACAATGCATTCGGAGACCGCAATTTGGTTTGTACCTGTCCGCCGATGGAAAGTTACATGTAGGCAATCGATGTCTAGCTGTTATATCTTTGCAGTATGATTGTTGTAACAGGTGCTGCCGGATTTATTGGTTCGTGTTTGATTTCTTATTTAAATCGAAAAGGATTTGATAATCTGATTGCTGTTGATGCCATTCACAAACAAGAGCATCCCAATCTTCTAAATACAAAAATTCACAGCTACCTGGATAGAAATCAATTTATCCCATGGTTGGAAAACAATGCCAATTCTATAGATTTTATTTTTCATATCGGTGCGCGTACGGACACTACAGAAATGAATGTCCAAATTTTTGAAGAATTAAATGTTTTATATTCAAAAAGTTTGTGGAAAATCGCTGCACAACACGACATCCCATTTTTATATGCCTCCAGTGCCGCGACTTACGGCAATGGCGCATTGGGATATTCTGATGATCATCAACTCATTTCTAAATTAAAACCACTCAATCCTTACGGATTATCCAAGCAATATTTTGACGAGTGGGTCTTGTTTCAAAAACAAATTCCAACTCGATGGGCGGGATTTAAATTTTTCAATGTGTTTGGTCCCAATGAATACCATAAGGGCCGGATGGCTTCAGTCATCTTTCATGCTTTTCATCAAATTCAAAATACAGGAAATGTTCGTCTTTTTAAATCAAATGATCCTGCGATAAAAGATGGCGAACAAAAACGGGATTTTATTTTTATAAGAGATTTACTCGATGTTTTATTTTTCTTTTTTGAAAATCCAAGGTCCAATGGTATTTACAATCTAGGAAGTGGACAAGCAAATACTTTTGTTGATTTGGTAAATTATACATTTGAAGCATTGGAAAAAAATGCATCCATTGAATTTATTCCAATGCCTGTAGATTTAGTTAAAACGTATCAGAATTATACCTGTGCGGATATGAGTAAGTTGCATTCAATTTCATATAATACACCGATGTTGCCATTTAAGGATGCGATTCAAGATTATGTTTGTAATTATTTAGTTGAAGGGGACTATTACTAATTTCTGAAGATTTTTATTGCCATGAATGCACGAATGGAGGACGAATTGAATACAAAAGAGTGTAGATTATTCTTAGCGTGAAACATCTTACTATACAAACAGTAGTTCCAATTAATTTAAAAACGTTTGTGCATTTATTCGTTTTTAATTCGTGCATTCGTGGCGATTTTTTCTAATCTGGGATTTATAAAATAATCCTTTTTGAATTTAATCTAATTTCTCCAAAATTTACAATGAGGGCGAGTTTATTGCCACTGACCATAAGATAGTTTAATGCTTGTGCAACAAACTCATCTGCTATTCCTGAAACAGCTTTTAACTCCAGAATAATTTTATTGTAGATGACAAAATCTGCATAATATTTATGAGGAAGTATGACTCCCTTATAATTTACTTCATACCTTTTTTCTCGTTCAAAGGGAATCTCGGCTTTTCGGAGCTCATATTCGAGAGCGTCTTTATAAACAAGCTCTAGAAAACCTGGTCCTAATATTTTATGGACCTCAAAGCATTTGTTTATAATAAGATAACTCTCTTCTCTATACAATATTTTATCCATGATCTCATAGTTTTTAAAATTAGGGTATTACAAAATTAATGAAAATTCTCTATTCGTCTTTAATTCGTGCATGCTCGTTTGCAGGCGGGCATTCATGGCTATAAAATAAATTAATCGACGAATGGAGGACGAAAAGAAGAGGAAGAAGAAATGCCACGAATGCACGAATGGAGGACGAAAAGAAGAGAAAGAAGAAATGCCACGAATGCACGAATGGAGGACGAAAAGAAGAGGAAGAAGAAATGCCACAAATGAAGACACGAATTATAATTTATTCATTTGTCTTTAATTCGTGTATTCGTGGCGATCAAATAAAGAAATGCTACAAATGCACGAAAGGGTGGACGAAAAGAAGAGGAAGAAGAAATGCCACAAATGAAGACACGAATTATAATTTATTCATTTGTCTTTAATTCGTGTATTCGTGGCGATCAAATAAAGAAATGCCACAAAGGCACTAATGGAGGACGAAAAGAAGAGGAAGAAGAAATGCCACAAATGAAGACACGAATTATAATTTATTCATTTGTCTTTAATTCGTGTATTCGTGGCGATCAAATAAAGAAATGCCACAAATGCACGAATGATGGACAAATTTAATGAATCAATTCGGATTTTTATTACTGCTCATTTCTTTAAGAGATTTCAATAATATTATTATTTTTACTTTTACAAATCAAGCAAAACAAAACGAAATGGATTCTAATCAGACGAAGCCAACAAATTATGGTGCATTAAGTATTTTGATTACTGTATTTTTCTTTTGGGGATTTATTGCTTCCGGCAATGGTGTTTTTATTCCCTTTTGTAAAAGTTATTTTAAACTAGATCAATTTCAAAGTCAGTTGGTTGATTTTGCTTTTTATGGGGCCTATTATATTGGCGCTTTGACTTTGTTTGTGTTTGGAGCTTTTAAAAGAAGAGACCAGGTTTCCTATTGGGGTTATAAAAAAAGCATTGTTTTTGGATTGTTGTTTTCATTGTTGGGCGCCATCGCAATGATAGTTTCTGTAAATGTAGGTAAACCGGAAAATGGGTTTAGTTTTTTTCTGATATCTTTTTTTATTTTGGCATTGGGATTTTCATTACAGCAAACTGCTGCAAATCCATTTGCGATTTCATTGGGCGATCCCTCTACCGGTTCGCATCGGGTTAATTTAGGAGGTGGTATCAACTCATTTGGTACAGCCATTGGGCCGATTGTTGTTGCTTTAGCTTTGTTTGGCGCAACGCATTACGACGATTCCGCGATCCAATCCCTTAGTTTGAGTCGTGTTACTTTATTATATATTGGAGTCGGGATTTTATTTTTATCGGCAGCAGCACTTTTCTATTTTTCTAAAAAAGTACCGGATACTGTAAATTTTGCAATGATTGAACCTGAGAATAAGGCTATTCTTACCATGGTTTTAATAACCATAGGATTAATAGCATGTTTTGTTCCGGTCTTTAATAGTTACCGGAATGTTATGGATGGATTGGAAAAATCCGTATTGCAAGAAATCGAATGGGTTCGCATGCGATGGTTGTTTGCCGCCTTACTAGTTTTAATTGTTGGCTTGTTGTATGTACATTTCAGTTCAAAAAAAGATGTAAATTCCTGGGGCGCTTTACAATTTCCACAAATCCAACTCGGCATGTTTGCCATTTTTGTTTATGTAGGTGTTGAAGTCACCATTCAAAGCAATATGGGGGAATTGCTTAAGAGCGTTGAATATGGAAGTTTACAAACTTCTGCAATTCCACCTTATATTTCAATGTTCTGGGGTAGTTTGATGATAGGACGATGGACCGGGGCCATACCGGTATTCAAACTGGAAGCTAAATGGAAAAAAATGTTGATGGTCCTTGTTCCGATAATTGCTTTTCTGGTTGTAATACTGGTAAACACCATCGCTGCGAGAGACATGAGTCCCTTGTATAATTACATTGCCTGTGTTGCAATATTAATTGCCGCTTTTTTTGTGGCTGGAGATAAACCGGCTTATACCTTGGCCTTGTTTTCAAGTTTGGCAATTGTTGCCATGCTGATTGGACTGATGACTCAAGGCACTGTTTCAATTTATGCATTTTTAAGTGGCGGCTTATTTTGTTCGGTGATGTGGCCCTGTATTTTTTCACTTTCGATAGCAGGATTGGGTAAGTACGAAAGTCAGGGAGCCGCTTTTTTAATTATGATGATATTGGGAGGGGCCATCATTCCACCTATACAAGGAAAACTGGCAGATTTGTCAAACATTGGTATTCATAAATCGTATTGGATTACAGTAGCCTGCTTTTCATACCTCGCTTTTTTTGCCTGGCGTGTAAAAGGCATCTTGTTAAAACAAGGCATCGACTACGATAAGCAGATTGAAGGCCATTAAGTTTTAATATAGCTATTTTCCGTTACCTTTGAGGGCTTTTCAAATGCGCTATGCCCGATATTATTCATTTACTCAAAGATCACATTGTAAACCAAATTGCTGCAGGCGAAGTAATCCAACGGCCAGCATCGGTTGTAAAAGAATTAATGGACAATGCTATCGATTCAGGTGCAACAGATATTAAATTATTAATTCGCGAAGCAGGGAAAATACTAATTCAAATCAATGACAATGGTTGTGGCATGTCACCAACAGATGCACGCATGTCATTTGAGCGTCATGCAACTTCTAAAATAAATACTGCGGAAGATTTATTCCACATTCAAAGTAAAGGATTTCGTGGTGAAGCACTCGCATCGATTGCAGCGGTTGCACAAGTTGAGATGCGAACCAAACCAGCCGCTGATACAATGGGGAGTAAAATTTTAATCTCTGATTCAAAAATAAAATCTATGGAACCCTGTGCCTGTCCAAACGGAACACAGATACAGGTTCGAAATTTATTTTACAATCTACCGGCCAGACGCAAATTTTTAAAAAACGACAGCATTGAATCGCGTCACATTCATGATGAATTTGTTTACCAGGCAATTTCATATCCGGAATTGGCATTTAGTTATTTTAATAACGATCAGTTAATTTATCAACTTGCACCTGGAAGTTTAAAACAGCGCATTCTAGGAATTTATGGGAAGAAATACCAAGATTTTTTAATACCTGTTTCACCACAAACAGATGTAGTTGAGATCAGTGGATTTATTGGAAAACCAGAATTGTCAAAAAAAGCAAAAGGCGAGCAAATTCTTTTTGTGAACAGACGCTTTATTCGAAGTGCTTATTTGCAGCATGCAGTGAAAGCAGCTTTTGAAAATATTATTCCAGCTGAAAACCTGCCTTTTTATATTCTGTTTTTAAATATTGATCCCACCCAAATTGATATCAACGTACACCCGACCAAACATGAAATCAAATTTGAAGATGAGCGATTGATTTATCAGTTTTTAAAAGCAGCTGTTCGATTTAGTTTGGCTCAGCATTCGTTAACTCCACAAATTGATTTTGATTCTTCCGATGTCGGCATTCGAAACATAATGGGTGGAGCCTCGTCGGCTTTCAATGCGCAAAATTCCATGCAAGGTAGTGGCAGTTATGCTTCGTGGACACAATTGAATCCGAAAACAAATACGCTCATTTCCCATGCCGATGTTTATTCTTCAGAAATCAATGCACTGCCAAATCAACAGTTCACAAATTCACAGGATTTTGAAGTTGAAAAAGCAGAAGCAATAAAAATTGTACAATTTCATGCATGCTATCTTTTAGTTCAATTGAAATCCGGGATCAGCATCATCGATCAACAATTGGCACATGAACGGATCTTGTACGAGCATTATAAATCTTTGATGAAATCAGAAAATCATCAGACCCAGGGTTTGTTATTTCCACAAAATCTGCATTTAAGTACACCAGATGCAATTCAATTAAAAACCATTCTGCCCTATTTACAAAGGATTGGATTTGATATGGAGGATTTTGGTTCTGATACTTTTGTTATTCATGGAATTCCGGCTTTGCTGGAAGGCAAATACAACGAACTGGAATTAATTACAACAATTTTAAATCAATTTAAAGCCAATCTCGAATACGAGTTGGGACTTGAAGAAAATATAGCCCGGTCGATGGCAATCAGTAGTTCGATTAAAAGGGGAAAACAATTGTCTGAAGAAGAAATGCAAGCATTGGTAGAACAATTATTTTTATGTGAAATTCCCTATGCCAGTCCGACAGGAAAAAGATGTATATTTCATATGAGTTTAGAAGAATTGTTTAAGAAGTTTAATTAAGCTAGAATAATAAAAATTAATTTGAACAAATATCCTTCAAATAGTTTTGTATCCAACACCATGCGTTTACTCGCCAATTTTTCCTCATATATTTTTCATCCTTTGCTGGTTTTGTTTTATTCTCTTTTTTTATTGTTGTGCCTGAATCCACATTTGTTTGGATCCATGCATTGGAGCGAACAAAGCTTGTTGTTGATATTATTGTTTATTTATACGTGTTTAGTGCCTGCTATAGGTTTTGCCTTGCTTCGTTTTACCGGGTTTATTCAGAGTTTTGAAATGCGGGAACGCACAGATCGATTTGGACCCTTGATTATTTGTGCCGTATTTTATCTCTGGATGTATGTCAATTTGAAATCTCAGGAGCAAATTCCCAGGTTGATGATTTGCTTTATTTTAGCATCCATCATTTCCATTTTTTTGGCTTTTGCAATCAACACCAAAGTCAAAATAAGTTTGCACAGCATTGCCTTTGGAGCATTTATTGCATTTTGGGTCTTGCTTCGTTTTAACAATTTAAATGAAGCGGTGTTAAATTTCAGATTTATAAAAACCGGCCTATCTGCTTTTAATGTCAACCATTTAATTGCGATTTCTTGTGTTTTGGGTGGATGGATTGGTACGTGTCGTCTTTATTTAAAAGCACATACAGCAGAAGAACTGTATTTAGGTTATCTGGTTGGTATAATTTCTTCTATATTGGCCTTTTCATACATCTTTTAAACATGAATGCAACAATACAATCCATAGAAAGTGCCTGGGAAGACCGGAGTCTTTTGTCCGATCCCCTTGTAAAAGCCAATATTCATCAAGTTATTGCCCAATTGGATTCAGGTAAACTGCGGGTATGTGAAAAACAAGGAGAAGAATGGATCGTACACGAATGGATTAAAAAAGCAATTTTACTTTATTTTCCAATTTCCGAGAATAAACTAATTCAGGCAGGCGACCTGGAGTATTTTGATAAAATCATGCCCAAACGGGATTTTGACAAATTGGGAATCCGTGCTTTGCCCGGTGCAGTAACCCGGTATGGCTCATTTATAGAACCCGGGGTCATCCTAATGCCCAGTTTTGTCAATATTGGCGCTTATGTAGGATCAGGCACCATGGTCGACACCTGGGCAACGGTAGGATCCTGTGCCCAAATTGGTAAAAATGTCCATTTGGCAGGTGGAGTAGGCATTGGGGGCGTACTGGAACCCCCACAAGCCAAACCAAATATTGTTGAAGACAATGCCTTTATTGGCTCCCGATGCATAATTGTAGAAGGTGCCCATATCGGTGCAGAAGCAGTTTTGGGTGCCAATGTCGTGATTACGGGTTCGACTCATATTATTGACGTAACGGGCTCTGAACCAATTAAATATAAGGGTTATGTTCCTCCCAGATCGGTGGTCATACCGGGCTCTTATACCAAAGAATATCCTGCAGGCAGTTACCAGGTACCCTGTGCTTTGATCATTGGCCAACGCAAGGAGGCAACTGATAAAAAAGTAAGTCTTAACAATGCTTTGCGAGATTTTGATGTTTCCGGCTAAACCGGGACTGTTGTTCTGTTGTTCTTGATTTATCTAAAAGTCTGATTTCAAAACGTTAAATAGTTGATTTTTGAAATTATTTAGACCTAATTTGCGTTTTAAATTATTTATATCTGGATATGCTATGGAATGAAAATTACTACGATCAACTGATTTTAAAAATTGATCAATTCACCCGGAAATTCTACATCAATCAATTAATCCGGGGTGCACTCTATTTTACGGGTTTGTTGACCTTGGTCTTTCTAGCTTATAATCTGCTGGAAAATCAATTCTATTTCAGCAAATCTGTCCGCAGCTTTTTAAGTTTTTCTTATCTCGGTTTGTTTGGGTTTTGCCTGTGGTACTGGATTGCATCGCCTTTGTTGCATTATTTCCGCTTAGGCAAATTGATTTCTCATGAAGAAGCTGCAAAAATTATCGGAACCCATTTTTCAGATGTTGAAGATAAATTGCTTAATGTGTTACAGCTTAAATCGCAATCGGTCAATTATTCCGATCGAAGTCTGATAGAAGCCAGCATTCAGCAAAAATCAGTCGAGTTAAATCCCATTCCATTTGTTCAGGCAATAGATCTTCAGAAAAACAGAAAATACATTCAATATGCTATAGCGCCTTTGTTGATTTTATTTTCTTTGCTTGTTTGGGCTCCTGGCATGATTCAAAAACCAACGCAGCGACTGATTCAAATCAACAAAGATTTTGAGAAAGAAGCTCCTTTTCATTTCAAATTGGAAACTGAAAATTTAAACGTCGAACAAAACAGCAGCTATGAATTAAAAATTAAAATTGACGGGAGTACAACACCGGCTGAAGCATACATCGATGTTGATCACTTTCAATATCGTTTGAAAAAAGAAAGTGCCGATGAATTTAGTTATACATTCAGCAACGTTCAAAAAGATCTTCCTTTTAAATTATTTGCCGGCAACATTGTGTCCCCGGAATATACGTTGAAAGTGATTATGAAACCGGTTATTCAGTCCTTTCAGGTGCATTTGGATTATCCTGCATACATCGGAAAGAAAAATGAGACCTTGGAAAATACGGGCGACCTAATCATTCCGGTAGGAACAAAAATACGCTGGAATTTCAATATGGCTTTTACAGATCATCTGTATTTTAAAACAAGTGAAGACAAACAGCAAAATGAAATTTCGCGTCAAGGAGAACACCAGTTTCAATTTTCTAAAAAGGCACTCAAAGATCAATCCTATACACTTTACCTAAAAAACAATCAACTTAAAAATACCGATTCTGTAAATTATCAAATCAGCATTATTCCAGATCAGTATCCTCAAATTCAAGTGCAACAATTTGAAGACAGCACCGATTGGAATCTTCGCTATTACAGTGGAGATGTTTCCGATGATTATGGAATTCGAAATGTAAATTTTAATTATACCATTAAGAAGAAAGATGGTTCTGAAAGTCCTTTACAAACGAAGGCAGTAATAGCAAGTTTATCAAAAGTAAACGGAACATTCAATTTTGTTTTTGATGCTTCTCAATTTCAATTAGAACCAGGAGATGCCATTCATTATTACTTTGAAGTATGGGATAATGATGGGATCAATGGCAGCAAATCATCCAGAAGTCAATTTTTAGAATATAAAGAGGCTTCTGATGAAGAATTGGCACAAAAAGAGGAAGTCAACAACGAAGCTATTAAAGACAATCTCGAAGATGCTGTCAAACAATCTAAAAAATTGCTGGAAAAATTAGGCGATTACAAAGATAAGTTGCGCCAAAAGAAAAATTTAGATTGGCAAACTAAAAAGGACCTTGAAAAAATGACCGAGCAACAAAAAAAATTGCAGGAACAATTTGAAGAGGCCAAAAAGAAATTGGAAGAAAACTTAAAGCAGCAACGTAATCCGGATGAAAATATACAAGAGAAGCAAGAAAAATTGCAAAAACTCTTTAATGAAACCGGCAACAATGAGATGAAAGATCTCATGCAAAAAATTCAGGATCTAATGAATGAACTGAATAAAGACCAGGCCATTCAAATGTCTGAACAATTTGAGAAGCAAAATTCGGATCTTACCAAAGAAATGGATCGACTCTTGCAACTTTTTAAACAATTGGAAGTTGAGAAAAGTCTCAAAGACCAAATCAATGAATTGAATAAATTGGCAGAGAAGCAAGAGCAATTGGCTGAGAAGACAGAAAAAAAATCAGAGGATCAAGAAGGTCTGAAAAACAAGCAGGATTCAATCAATAAGAAATTTGACGAACTGGTTAAAAAGCAAGAAGAAATTAAAAAGAAGAACGAGGAACTAAAAGCGCCACGTAAACTGGAAGACCAAAAAGAACAATCAAAAGAGATCCAAAAAGATTTAAACGATTCAAAAAATGAATTGAGTAAATCCAACAACAGCGGCGCATCTAAAAAACAAAAAGAGGCATCAGACAAAATGAAGGAGATGGCCAAGAAAATGGAAGGAGAGATGCAGGAATCAGATCAAGAACAAGCAGAGGAAGATGCACGGATGTTAAGACAATTACTTGAAAATTTGGTGGGGCTTTCTTTTGATCAGGAGCAGGTGACCAATGATATGGCCAATTTAAATCCTCAAACTCCGCATTACCTTACTTTATTGCAAGACCAGTTTAAAATTAAAGACAATTTTAAAATTGTACAGGATACCTTGGAAGTTCTAAGCCAACGCATTGTCGATATCCAATCCTTTGTGATGGAAAAGATTAGTGAAATCAATGAAAACTTTAAAAAAGGCATTGATTTACTGGAAGAACGCAGAAGTGGAGAAGCCTCCAACAACCAACGCCGGATCATGAAAAATTTAAATGATTTGGCCGTCATGCTTTCTGAATCATTGGATGAAAAGCAAAAAGAATGCAACAGTTCCTGTGATAAACCCGGTAAAAAAGCCTGTAAGAAACCCGGAAACAAAAGCAGCAAAAGCGGTAAAAAAGGAAAAGTCCCCTCGGATAAAATAACCGAAGGACAAAAGAACATGCAGAAAGGCATGCAAGAGCAAATGCAAAAAATGCAAAATGGAAAATCCGGAACAGCCCAGGAATTTGCGGAGTTGGCAGCAAAACAAGCTAAGCTGAAAAAAATGTTGCAAGACCAGGAAGATGAAAAAAAACAGAGTGGTGGTGGTACCAAGCAAGCGCAGGAAATTCTGGATGAAATGGAGAAAATGGAAAAGCAATTGGTCAATAAACAATTGAACAATGACATGCTTCGCAGGCAGCAAGAAATCACAACGCGCTTATTGGAAGCGGAGCGTGCAGAACGGGAACGGGATTGGGATGAAAAAAGAAAATCAGAAACTGGTACGAATATTGTGCGTAAAATGCCAGCAGCCCTTGAAGACTATATAAAACAAAGGCAGGCAGAAACAGAATGGTTCAAACAAGTTTCACCGGATTTAAAACCTTTTTACAAGAAACTGGTCGAGCAGTATTATCAAAACCTCAAAAAGCAGGGATGATTAAAATTTCTTCTGTACCGGACAATATTGCCAAAATAGAAGAATACCTGGATCAGATATTCAAGGAATATCAATTGGATCATACATTATATCCAAATGTACTTGTTTCAATAACTGAAGCAGTAAATAATGCCATTTTACATGGCAATCAATCCGATGCACGAAAATTTGTTTGCGTTAAAACAACACGGCAGCGAAAGCACATCTGTTTTCGCATTTCTGATGAAGGAAAAGGTTTTGATCCAGCGACCATTCCGGATCCTACACTGCCTGAAAATATTGAAACCTGTGGAGGACGTGGAGTTTTCTTAATGCAAAAATTATCCGATCGAGTTGTTTTTTCTGATAATGGCCGAACAGTAGAAATAAAATTTATCGTATAGGGAATATCTAAAATCCCATTATACATCTGTAATTAAATTTTAATTACCAAATTCCATAAGTAAACACAGCGTTTAATTGAATTCCATACTTCGTTGATGGAGTTATTAATTAACTTCATTTCTATTCAGGTGCATAGACTATCGATGGCAAAAGACAGTATAATCTCATAACACTTGCATAAGTGACAATTTAAAAGAGAATTTCTTATTTAGTATATGATCATTCCGAACCCCAAACCCCTTGAAAGGGGCTTCAATTCTATTTCTCAGATGGATTTTCTTTTCAGGCATAAACCCTGTTTAAGAGGATCATAACCAAGAAATTAATAATTTGAATTTAAGACAAATCAAAAGCCCCTTTCAAGGGGTTTGGGGTTCAACAAGGGCTCGATATTCTTTGAATATTTCATAATACGTTAATATTTATTTGCAATTCTGTGTGGTTAAAATGCCTTTCATGTGGATGGACTGAATGGTTATATTACTCCTTAATAAATCAATGGGATTAAGTCTGAGTCCTTATTTCCTCAGGAAGCTTTATATCTTTGTTTGATTACCAATGAAAGCTAAAATTGAATTTGAATATCAGGTAGATCCGTTTGAGTTTAATGCTCGTAAGGTAAGTCAATGGATCATCAAGGTAATTCAGCAGTATGATAAAAAAGCAAAAACGATAAGCATCGTATTTTGCGATGATGCTTTTTTGTTGGAATTAAATAAAAAATATCTTCAACACGATTATTATACAGACATTATAAGCTTTCCATTAAGTGCCGATCCGATAGCCGGTGAATTGTATATCAGCATCGATCGGGTTAAGGAAAATGCCAAAAAATTTAAAGTTGATGATAGTATAGAATTATTAAGAGTCATCATCCATGGGATTTTGCATTTTATTGGCTTTAAAGATAAATCTGCAGTTGATAAATCTGCCATGACTGATGCAGAAGAACAGGCTCTGAAATTTTACAAAGATGAATTTTTAAAAACTGACCATTATTTTGATCAGGTCTATGACCTGGTACGCTGCATTCCAAAAGGACGCGTTTGCAATTATGGGAGCATTGCAAACTATCTTTCATTGGGTTCCGCACGAATGGTAGGATGGGCTCTCAATCAATTAAAGGGTGATGTGCACGATGTTCCGGCTCACCGTGTAGTTAATGTTAAAGGTGAATTGAGCGGTCGTCTGATGTTTGGAGAAGGAGGAAAACGCATGGCAAAATTGCTTCGGGCTGAAGGTGTACTGGTAAAGAATGATAAAGTACAAAATTTGGAGCAGTATCATTGGGATCCGGAAGAAGGGGTGGAATAATTACGAACTAAGAACTACGAATTACTAATGGCAAAATATGGATTGCGAATTCAGGAGATGATTTATTAGAGAAATGTGGACACTCCACGTTCAACTATGTGAATTTAAAAATGGCTTGGAAGTTTATTTACTATTAAGCTATTAAGCACTTTTGCTAAATCGTTTTGTAAAACTACCTCATACCTATATAAATATAGCACCTGTAAATACCATCGTATTTACAGGTGACTAAAGGTCTCAAATAAAGAAAACTACTTCTTTTATATCTTTTAGATTGCTGATCATTTTTACGTTACATATTGTATATTATTCTAATACTATGCCAATTTTTTTATAAAACCGGAAACTTTTTTCTAAAATAGTTGGGTGGCCCTTTATTTACGGGCTTTTGAGGCGTTTTAAGATTTTAAGCTGCTTTTAATTTGTAAAGGATTTTGTTTGGTGTTATTGCAGTTCTTTGATTTGGGACCTTCGATTTTAATAATAAATAAAGACTTAAGGCAATAAAATGAAACGATTTATTGTTTTAGATATAACAAAAAAGCCTATGGTAGATACTTTTACATCTTTTCAATTACTTCGTTTTGTTTATCAAGAGTGCAGCGTCACAGAAAATCAAATACTGGAAGAATGTCTGGTTAATGATTTTGAATTACAGGAAGAGCAACGTTTACTAAAAGAAGCAAAGCAGTTTCTTCCAAAAGCGATGTTTAATGCACATCCTTCAAGTTTACAAAACATATTGGAGTACAGCAGATTTTAGTAAAGACTGCTTCTTATTCCCAAGTTCTGTTTACAGGGTTTTTGATTTTAGGGACGGTCTGTAAATAAGCCCATAATCCTTTAATTTCAAAATCTTTTAAGTTACCTAAAGGCAACATGGGATATCTTAATGCTTTTCCATCCGGCCTTTTCCCTTCTTTTAAGGCTTTATAAAAATCTTCATAGCTCCAGGTTCCAATGCCAGTTTCTGCATCCATGGTGATATTTGCTGAGAAAATTTTCTTTTTTTCCAAATTGATCAGGGTATTTCCTCCGCCCATGTAACCCAGGGACTTTTCCGGAAATTCTATATTCATTTTTGCAAAATCTGCAGAATGACAGGTAAAACATTCAACTTTTCCATGTGCGATGTACTTGCCATAATTTACAGCATCGCTTGTGTCAGGAGCAATTATTTCCGAACTAGGGTATTTTAGGGGTTTAAAGGCAGTATTCCCGAGGAATTTGGCAAAAAAGCTGGGTTGACTTGCAGGATGTGCGATTTCTGATGCCTGGACCAACGGACTGTCTGACTTTAAAAAGCAAATGACAGATTCCAAATCATTGTCTGACAGGTGTATAAATTTTGGCATCCAGGGAGGTGCATATCGTCCGTTTGCTCTTAAACCGGTGCGAAGAAAATAAGCCAATTCCGAACTACTCCATTTTCCAATTCCATAAACAGGGTGATTGGTAATATTGGCAATATATGCAGTTCCGAAGATCGGATCAAGGTCTTTCATGAGTCCACCGCTGAGTCTGCCGTCTTTTCCCATATGGCACGAGCTACAGATTAGTGCAGAAATGCGTGCTCCCTCGTCAATTTTTTCTTGAGTGGGTCTTATAGTAAATTCCTTAATTTGGGGCGGATCGTAGCTAGGAATTCCTTTGAAATAGATATATGCTGCAAAGGACAATGCAGCGACAATCAATGCAAGAATTACATATAATACTGTTTTTAAGACCTTTTTCATACGAGCGGATTTAAGCTATTAATTAATACGAAATTAACCAAAATATGGATTTAAATAAAACAGGGGTCATTCAATTAAAGAAATCTAAAGAAATTAGTTTGTTGCGAAAACACCCCTGGGTATTTTCAGGAGCAATTCATACCAATACGAATTCATTAGAAGACGGCCTATTGGTTTATGTGCATGATTCAAATCACAGGCGCCTGGGCTTTGGACATTTTCACCAAGGGTCGATTGCTATTAAGATGTTGCATTTTGGAACGGATGATTACAAAGAAGAATTTTGGGAACAGCAATTGCGCAATGCTTTGCAATCAAGAACCAATTTGAGTTTTCCAAATGAAAAAACCAATTGTTTTCGATGGGTACACGGAGAAGGAGATCAATTGCCCGGCTTAATTATAGATGTTTATGATCAAACGGTTGTGATTCAATGTCATACTATCGGAATGCATAAAATACTTGCGTGTTTGGTAAAATGCATTCCAGAAATTCTTGACAGAACTGATCTGTGTATCATAGATAAAAGTGTTTCAAGTCTTCCAAAAGAGTATGCACGCTCGATCAGCAATAAAATTATTTATGGAACTGCAACGGAAATAAAAGCCCTGGAATGCGGCTATAGATTTACAATCGATGTACTCGAAGGCCAGAAGACCGGATTTTTTCTAGATCAACGTGAAAATCGAAAGATTTTAGGAAGTTATTCTAAAAACCGAAGCATACTCAATGCATTTTCTTACAGTGGCGGATTTAGTATCTATGCATTAGCTGCTGGTGCAAAAGAAGTACATTCGATAGATGTTTCTACAAAAGCATTGGATTTATTGGAACGCAATCTCAAGCTAAATACAGTTCAATCAACCCAACATCGATCCATTTGTGAAGATGCCATTGATTATCTTGAGAAAATGGAATCTAATATGTATGATTTGATCATATTGGATCCACCAGCATTTGCAAAGAACATGAGCAAACGCCATATAGCTATGAAAGCCTATAAACGAATCAATGCTTTGGCTATGAAAAAAATAAAATCCGGCGGACTCTTGTTCAGTTTTTCATGTTCACAAGTTGTTACTGAGGATTTATTTTATCATACGATAGTCTCTGCCGGAATAGAGAGCGGACGGGAAATTCGTGTATTGCATAAATTAAGCCAGGGTCCCGATCATCCTGTAAGTTTATTCCATCCGGAAGGCTCTTATTTGAAGGGCTTGGTTTTGGAAATTGGGAATAGTTGATAGGGGATAGTTGACTGTTGATAGAAATGCAATTTGTTGAAGGTTGATAGTTGTCAGTAGGGCACTATCAATTCTACCCTAACAACTACCACCTAACAACTATCCCCTAACAACTATCCCCTAACAACTATCCCCTAACAACTATCATCTAATTATATATAATAATTTTATTTAATTTATAAATAATTGTATATTTGCCCTTAAATAGATTAACCCCCCAATGAAAAACCTAATTCGCATTTTATTATACCTATTATTGGTCTTATTGGTTGTTGCTATAGCAGTTATGATTTACAAGCGGAGCAAAACCCCTACAGACGATGTACCGCCGACTTCTGAAATGACGGATAGTTTGTTTATGGATCCACAAAATCAAACCGCGATTACATCAGAAGATAGCATGATTATGGACTTAACCGGTCAATTGCCAGACAAAGTCGGAGCGCCAGCTGAAGCGCGTCCTGCAAGCGGAAACACGGTTGAGGCGCAAAAACCAGCTAACGGTGCTGTAGATTACAGCCAGCCAGTAGCTGCTGCGGAACCATCAGCGGCAGTAAATACCAATCCAAAAGCCCAAAAAGTTTCGGAAAAAGTAGCGCCTAAAAAAATGGAAACTGCTCCAGCTACAAATACTAAAACAGCTGTTGTTAAAACAAATACAGCCAGTACAAAAGCCACTGAAAGTAAAGCCAGTTCAAGTCCGAAAGCGGAAACCAAAAAGAAAGTAGAAGCCAAAAGCACTAAAACAAGTGCAAGTAACAGTGCAGGTTTTTATGTTGTTTCCGGAAGTTTTATTGTGCCCGCACATGCAGACGAACAAGTAGCGAAATTGAAGAAAATGGGTTACAAAGGAGCCATGAAAAAAGTATTTGGTTCATCAGAATATTATTCAGCTGTTGTAGGACAATATGCCAGTCGTCAAGAAGCTGATAAGATAGTCAGCAAGTTGAATGCAAAAGGAGAAAAAGCCTTTTTAAAAGCAAAATAAGGATACGAATTCATGTGTGGCAGGGGTTCACTTACAAAAGTGGAATCCGAACTGGAGGAACGCTTTGATGCAGATTTTTATTCGGAAGATTTAGAGCGTTACAATCCTTTACCCAGTTTCAACATAGCCCCAACGCATTGGCATCCTGTGGTAACACAAGGAGATAAGCAACATTTCAATTATTTAAAATGGGGGCTCATTCCATTTTGGGCCAAAGATCCAGGCATTGGCAGTAAAATGATCAATGCACGAATAGAAGGATTGTTAGATAAACCCTTTTTCAAATCCGCATTGGAAAAAAGACGATGTTTGGTACCAATGGACGGATTTTATGAATGGAAAAAAGGCATCGGAAAAGTCAAAATCCCATTGCGAATTCAAACTACCAATCAGGAAGTGTTTTTCATGGCAGGGATTTACGACAATTGGAAAAATCCGGAAGGAAAAGTGATCCCCAGTTTCAGTATTATTACCATGCCGGCAAATGAATTTATGAAACCGATACACGACCGCATGCCTTGTATATTATTGCCTGAAGAAGAAAGACTTTGGTTGGAAGAAGGATTAAGCATACAAGCCAGCTTGCAATTATTAAAACCATATCCAGATGATTGGATGCGTGCCTATGAAGTTTCGTCCTTGGTAAATAATGTTAGGAATAACGATGCAAGTTTGGTGGTTCCGGTTTAATGAAATGCAAGCACAATGAAATGCAAAAATTAGTTTATTAAGCTAAAGGCATTATAAACCTTCAGCATTGGGTATAAGTAGAATGAAATTTTCAATACCTAACTGCTCATTTTCAAACTAAAAATTAATCTTTAAATTAAAGCTAATACAGATATTAGCTGAACTTAAGTCGTTAGATCTATAAAGCCGATACCCCTTAACAGTCCCTTTAAAATTCTTATATTGATTTATCTAAAAAATTGATACATTGCATGAGTAATTAATTTATAAAGGTTCCCTAAATAATTAATAAATGCAATTAAGAAGCATTGCTAGCTGCTGTTTGTTAGTTGTAAAAAGCATCTTTGGAAATGCACAAGGAACATTTACAGAATACATTCCTTTGCATTGCAATGACAGTGTGATACGAAAAAATTTAGGCTACCCAAGCTGGAACCCTGCCATTCTAATTAAAAAGCCACAATTCGGTATAGCAGAAATTCGGGAAGATTCATTCCTTCGTCAAAGCTTGTATTACAAACCACCCATTTATTTTCATGGCTATGATACTTTGATGGTATTGTGTGCAAAGGCGACACAAATCACCTGCGATACCGGGATTTATATTTTGGAGGTTTCCTGCAATGCACAAATTGATTCATTTATAGTAATCAATACAAAATGTGAGAAAATTGATACGTTAAGAATAGACGATGCTTACAATGCAGAAATTTCTGAGAGTCACATTCATGGACAAGTCAGTATGTTGTTAGGTTTGCCGGAAGATAGATTGTTGTATCAGTCGGAATCAAAATTTGAAGGACAGGATTACGTTCTTTTGTATTTGAATCAATTGCGGCAATATTGGCTTGTTATTTATAATGTGGCATGCAATATAAGCAGTACACAAAACACAGCAAATAAAGCTCAATGGGCAGAAACGATTTTTGTTACCAATGATTTTTTGCATTATAATATTAATAATACAGAAAGCTCGAATCAGGAATTATTATTATTCGATTTGCACGGAAAGCAATTTAAACTTGAAACAGAAATGCTCACTAATGGATTGCAATTAAAACTGAATGAGCTACCGTCTGGTTATTATTTTTTAACATCTAAATCAAATAAGCAAGCCATCCACCAACGATTTATTCTGCTGCATTAAATTAAAATCAACCAATCGGCGAATTCAATAATTATTGATGTTCATTCAATAAGTTAGTTATAATTTGATTGAAATGTGTTCTACTTTAGCTTCACAATTCCTAAAATTCTTTTATTAAATGTAAAAACGAAAACTATGAGAAAGGAAGAGAAAAACAGATTCATGTGAATAAAAAAGCGAATTTCTTTGCTTATAATTTTGATGTTGAAGTTTGGATTTTGAAATGCTGCATTGAGGCAATATTGGCTTGATTTAATAGCAGCATGGTTTGATTTGTATCGATATCAAGATCCATTATGGTTGGTTGCTATTATTCAACATCGAAATACAAAACAAAGAGGGGATTTTACAATTGGAAATCAGAAACCAATTGTATTAAATGACACCGCCTTCATTGCTGTCAACGAAGGCGGTTCATAATCCCTGTGAAAAATTATCTCATGAAACGTTTACCAAATTTTGATAAACCGGTTTTGAAATTGTGCTCTCATAGTACTATTACGTAAAATGATATTACAATGTTATGATGGAATAATGAAATTTCCAAACTTGGTATGAAAAATCAGGGTTTACCCTGATTGCCCAATCAGGGTTTACCCTGATTTTTTAATGCGTATTTACAAATTATTTGCAATTAGAATTTAAGCAGGAGATAAAAAGCTGTTAAGCAAATAAGCTGAAAAGCTTAAAGAAGTTTTTGGTCAATTGCAGCAAATGAGGAGTCAGAAGATTTAGGAATTGGAAGTCTGATATTAAAAGACCAGAGTATAAGTGATCATGTATTGTCAATATATTTTTCAAAATCACCACTTGAGCCCTAACTCCAACAACTATCCCCTAACAACTATCAGGATATATATTAAATTTGCATCTATATAATAAATTACAATATGTCTAAAGAGAAAGATGAAAAATTAAAAGCGCTGCAGTTGACAGTAGATCGGCTGGAGAAGACCTATGGAAAAGGAAGTATTATGAAATTAGGCGATAAGCCCATTTTGGATGAAGTAGATTCAATTTCTACAGGCTCCCTGGGCTTGGATATTGCTTTGGGAATTGGCGGATTGCCCAAGGGTCGGGTCGTAGAAATCTATGGTCCTGAGAGTTCGGGAAAAACCACACTGGCAATTCATGCAATAGCGGAAGCCCAGAAAAAAGGTGGAATTGCTGCATTTATTGATGCTGAACATGCATTTGACCGGGCCTATGCGGAAGCTTTGGGGGTAAACACAGAAGATTTGTTGATTTCTCAACCAGACAATGGGGAGCAAGCATTGGAAATAGCCGAAAACCTGATTCGTTCAGGAGCAATCGATATTATTGTTATAGACTCGGTTGCAGCTTTGGTTCCAAAAAGTGAAATTGAAGGGGAAATGGGTGAATCCAAAATGGGACTTCAGGCTCGTTTGATGTCTCAAGCCATGCGTAAATTGACAGGAACCATTGGAAAAACAGGCTGTTGCTGCATATTTATCAACCAATTGCGTGAAAAAATTGGCGTGATGTTCGGAAATCCGGAAACAACTACCGGAGGAAATGCCCTTAAATTTTATGCTTCATTAAGAATGGATATTCGTCGAACCAGCAATGCCATTAAAGATAAAGACGGTAATATTTTAGGGAACCGTGTAAAAGTTAAAGTGGTAAAAAATAAATTGGCACCTCCATTCCGGACTGCAGAATTTGACATTATGTATGGTCAGGGAATTTCAAAATCAGGGGAAATCGTAGATCTTGGAGCAGATTTAGGAGTAATTCAAAAAAGCGGATCCTGGTTTAGTTATGAAGGAACTAAAATTGCTCAGGGAAGAGATTCTGCAAAGCAATTTATCGAAGACAATCCAGAATTGTCTAAAGAAATTGAAGAAAAAATTAAATTAAAATTGGCTACCGGCAAATTGGTAAAAGTAGCTGCCGGAGAAGAGGATGAAAGTTAAAGATTTACGAATTTTTAATTAAAGATTGCGAATTAGAGCTGAATATAGACATACTTTAAATTTACTGAATCTAGTATAAATAATTTTTAAATTATTCATGATTTAAATTTGGCATTTTAAAAGCAATTCTTAATTTTGTTGCACTAATTAACTTTAAAAAAATAAGCAGTTTTACTGCTTTATTCTTAATTTCCCATATATATCCGAAATAGCGAGATGAATACATAGTCTCGCTATTATTATTTAAGGAGCTTTGGAATTATTTATTTATGCATTCCAAAAAATCTATTCCTTGCATTCTGTTTCTTGTTTGTAATAGTACTTAATTAGATCTAATTTTATACTGTCAATGCCTGTCCTGAATAAAAATTTCTGAAGGATAGAATTTATCTAAATGGTTTTTGATCCTATTTTTTATAAGCCTTAATGCAAATTTTTAAACCAACTATGGAATTATAAATAATTTCAATTGTGTAATAATATCTGTTGAATTTTCAATTAAATCTTATGAAAGATAATTTTTCAAATGTTGCTATTAATTATTCAAAATTCAGACCCGGATATCCTAAAGAATTGTTGGATTTTATCCTCCATCATTGTGAAAACAAAAATTGTGCCTGGGATTGTGGTACCGGAAACGGACAAGTAGCAAAGGAACTTTCAAAGTATTTTAATAAAGTCATAGCCAGCGATATTAGCCAACAACAATTGAATCAAGCGTATCAAGCTTCCAATATTGAATACCGGTTGGAATCCGGCGAAAATTGCAGTATTGATGATCAAAGTCTGGATTTAATCACAGTCGCACAAGCCATTCATTGGTTTGATTTTAATGGTTTTTATACGCACGTAAATCGAGTTTTAAAACCTGGTGGAATAATAGCAGTTTGGGCATACAACAATCCGGTTTTAGAAGGAATTCTCAATGACAGCCTCCTTGAGATTTATGAGGATACACTTGGTGCTTATTGGGATCCTGAAAGGCAATACATTACAGATGGTTATGAAACGATCCCATTTCCATTTGAAGAAATTGATTGTCCACCTTTTAGTATTTGTTATAACTGGACTCGGGAGCATTTTACAGGCTACATCAGTACCTGGTCGGCTTTAAAACATTACGTGGAAAAAAATAAAACCGATCTCATGCCTTGGATCGTTGAAAAATTTAAAAAAGATTGGCCCGATCAAACCATGAAACCCATCTATTTTCCATGTCATTTGAGGATTGGAAAAATGCTGTAACAGGATATCATTTTTTTTATTTAAATTTTAGTATTCGATTTAGAATTTCAATGATTGAACAATTTATATTTCAATTTATACAAGTTTAATTATCGAATAAAAACATAATACTGGACTAATATCCAAAATAATCTTTATCTGTTTTGAATCATATTAAATTTCTAATAAAATTTTAATATTCCGATCAGATTGTAGAATATTGTGTAAACTAGTTTCATTGAATGCTTTATAAATAGGTATTTTACTAATACAAAAGATTCTAAGTCATTTTAAACAATATTTAGCGGGTTTTAAATAATAGCAATTTCTTAGCTTGGATTTTAAAAATTTTAAGTATATTTTTGTAAAATAACTTATAGCAATGAGAATCTATTTACTTTTAACCCTAATATTATTTTCATCTTTTGCAGTTCAATCACAAGAACTTAGTGATACACTTAAAAAAGTATTTTTAGAGGGCATCACAGTTGAAGGAACTAGAAATAATGTTGACATCAAACGACTTCCGGCTATTCAAAATAATTTTATTTATTCTGGTAAAAAAAATGAATGGATCGATCTCAATCAAAAAGATTTTGGTGTTTCTGAAAAATATGGTCGTCAATTATTTGCAAAAGTACCCGGTGTTTTTGTGTATGACATGGATGGTACCGGAAATCAAGTAAATATTTCAACCAGAGGATTGGATCCACACAGAGGATGGGAATTTAATATTCGTAAAGATGGCATCATCACAAATTCCGACATGTATGGGTATCCAGCAAGTCATTACAATGTACCCATGGAAGCAATAGATCATATAGAAATGGTTCGTGGAACGGGTTCATTGCAATATGGAGCGCAGTTTGGTGGAATGCTCAATTATGTAAGTAAAAAAGCCAAAAAGGATAAACCCTTTGCGTTTGAATCTATTAACACAGTGGGTTCGTATGGTCTGTTAAGTAGTTTTAATATGCTGAACGGAAATCTGAATAAGTGGACTTATTCAGCGTGGTTTGCTAAGAAATCGCTGACAGGTTACAGGCAATCCAGTGATTCAAAATACAATGCTGAAGGGATTGATGTAATGTACCAGGCAACAGAAAATTTAAGTTTAAAAATTGAATGGACACATTCAAATTATCTCATTCATCTAGCGGGGGCATTGACGGATTTACAATTTAAGGAGGATCCTAAACAAGCAAGCAGAAACCGTAATTATTACAATCCAAACATTCATATTCCATCGTTGCAATTGAATTGGAAATTGTCAAAGAATACGCAATTGAATTTGAACAATTCATATTTGTTTGGTCAGCGCAACAGTGTGCTTTTTGATAAACCTACAAATGTAAAAGACAGCATCAATACACAAACATTGCAATACAACAACCGTCAGGTTGATATCGATAATTTTAATAGCTTCACTTCTGAAGCAAGGCTGTTGCACCATTATAAAATTGGAGGTGCGCACAGTGATTTGGTTACTGGGTATCAATTGATGCGAAATGATTTACACAGACGCCAATTAGGTAAAGGGAGCACAGGTAGTGATTTTGATCTTGATTTGATCACTCCGGGCTGGGGACGTGATTTGCATTTTAAAACAAATAATCTGGCAATTTTTATTGAAAACAAATGGTCCCCTATTAGCAATTTAGCTATCAGTGCCGGACTTCGTTATGAAATTGGGCAAAGTGATTTGAGTGGAAAAGTTAGCTATTACCCGGATGAACAGTTGCCAAATAAAATTAAACATTCATTTCCTTTATTTGGAGTCAATCTTGAGTATAAGTTAAATGAAAACAGCAACATATATACCGGATGGTCACAAGCTTATCGACCTGTAATTTTAAAAGATATTGTTCCATCGTCTTTATTTGAAGTTTCTGACAAAAATCTCAAAGATGCTTACGGATATAATGCGGAGTTGGGTTACAGAGGAAATTGGAAATTCTTGAGATGGGATTTGAGTGGTTTTATTCTGAGATATGATAACAGATTGGGAACACTTGCTCAAAAAGACAGTACCGGCAATTTAATCCTGTTCAAGACTAACATTGGCAATGCAGAAACAAAGGGAATTGAATGTTTTGTGCAATCTGATTTTTCGCTCAGTTCAAAACTCAATTTGAGTATTTTCAGTTCGACCTCATTTATGGATGCCCGATATAAAAAGGCAAGCATTCGGAATGGAAATGACAATGTAAATTTAAGTGGCAATAAAGTTGAAAGTGTTCCGGAATGGATTAGCAGAAACGGGCTCACACTCAAATACAATAAATGGAGTGTGTCTGCTTTGGCTAGTTATACATCCAGTTCATTTGCGGATGCCATCAACACCGTAAATCCAAGCCTTAATGCTGCTTCAGGATTGGTACCATCTTATTTCTTATTGGATGTTAATCTTTCATTTTATTTAAATGAGTTTTTGAAATTTCAATTGAACTGCAACAATCTTTTGGATAAAAATTATTTTACCAAAAGACCCCAATTTTATCCTGGACCGGGGATTTGGCCATCTGATGACAGAACGTTTTCAGGAACCCTTTCAATTAAAATTTAACATTTAAGCGGTCCGATCAATTTCGGATATGAATTCCAATCCTATCTTTGGAATTCATATGCAACTCTATACTACCGTTCGCAATCTGCAGAAGTCCATTTCTCAAAACAAACAGAATGGACAAAAAATTGCCTTTGTTCCCACCATGGGTGCATTGCATGCAGGACATTTGTCATTGGTTAAAAAAGCAAAGCAACATGCGGATTTAGTAGTGGTAAGTATTTTTATTAATCCCAGTCAATTTAATAACCAACAGGATTTATTGAAATACCCACGCATGTTGGAACAAGATGCCTATCTTTTGGAACAAATTGACTGTGAAATTTTGTTTGTACCACTTGCATCAGAGGTTTATCCAGCTGGATTAAATCCTGAATTGAAACTTGAATTAGGAATTTTAGACCAAGTGCTTGAAGGAGAATTTCGTCCAGGACATTTTAAAGGAATGCTCGAAGTAGTTTATCGATTGTTGGATATCGTTCAGCCCGACATTTTAATTATGGGACAAAAAGACTTTCAACAATTTACTTTGGTGTTTAACATGATCCGGCAATTAAAAATTCCGGTGCAATTGATAATTGGCGAAACACTGAGGGAATCGGATGGACTCGCTATGAGTTCCCGAAATATGAGATTGAGTGCAGAAATGCGCAAAATAGTCCCAATCATCTATCAGGTCTTGCTGGAATTGAAAAATCAATTATATATAAGTGAAATTGATGATTTATTATCCAGAGAGCTTGAGAAACTAAATGCATCGGGATTAATTACAGACTATTTGCGAATTGTAGATGGAATTAGTCTGGAACCCGTTCTAAATCCAAAAAATCACGATTGCATTGTCGCTTGTGTAGCTTGTTGGGCAGGAGATGTTCGTTTAATTGACAATTTGGTATTAAAAGGACCCTTGCATTGAACTATTTGGTATGAATATGGATTTACTCTATAAATACGCTAATTTTGCCGAATGTTACTCCAGTTTTTTAAGTCAAAAATTCACCGGGCGACCGTTACTGAGGCCAATCTGAACTATGTCGGGAGCATCACAATTGATGAAACCTTGATGCAAGCTGCAAATTTGTATGAAGGAGAAAAAGTGCAGATCGTCAATAACAACAATGGTGAGCGGTTTGAAACCTATGTAATCAAAGGCGAACCAAATTCAGGAATGATTTGTCTGAATGGTGCCGCTGCACGAAAAGCTGAAGTTGGAGATATTATTATTGTTATATCGTATGCATTTATGAGTCCTGAAGAAGCAAAACAATTTCATCCGGTATCCATTCATGTTGATGAGAAAAACCGTATAAAGTAATATTGTTTGTCGTCTATTCTTAAAAAAATTTTACAACTGATCCTTTTTCTCAGCCTTGGCTTGGGAATTATGTATTTTTTGTATCAGAAAAATCAAACTTCTTATTTAGCATATTGCGAATCCAATCAGATAGCATTAGCGGATTGCAGTTTATTGAATAAGTTGAAATCAGATTTTGGCACACTGAATTATTTTTGGATTTGTCTGGTATTCGTAGGATTTTTTATGACAAATTATTCTCGTACCAAACGTTGGCAAATTCTTCTGAATACCATTGGACACGATGCCAAATTCAGAAATGCCTATTTGAGTATTAATATCGCCTATTTGGCCAATTTAGGGCTTCCAAGAATCGGGGAGTTTGTGCGTGCAGTCATTTATGCAAAACATGAAAAGCTTGGTTTTGATAAAGTGTTTGGTACGGTAGTGTTGGATCGAATTGCAGACATGCTTTCTTTTTTATTTTTGGTGTTATTGGCTGTGATTTTGGATTTTTCAAGTTTTGAAAATTTCTTTTTGAATTATGCAAAGCTTCCAACTATTAATTTTAATGCATACTATCTCTTGGTTTTTTTGATTCTATTTTCTATAATTTACTATTTCAGAGCAATTTTAAAAAATTGGAATTTTATTAAAAGACTTTTAAAATTACTTGCAGGCATATGGGAGGGCATAGTATCCATTCGAAATTTGAAAAACAGAAATTTATTTTTATTACATACTGTACTGATTTGGTTTTGGTTTTATTTCATGTTTGTATTTGCATGCAAAGCATATGGGCCAACTTCTGAATTAAGTTTGATCCAAATGTTAGTAGTATACGTATTTGGTAGTTTTGGTGTATTTATTCCTTCGCCTGGTGGTATGGGAACGTATCATTTTATGGTGATTATTGGTTTAGGCTTGTATGGTTTAAATCAGGCAGATTCATTTTCATTTGCAAATATTGCATTTGCATTTGGTCAATTTTTTGCTTTGATTGTTTTTGGTTTTGTATCTTTAATAGCTATCAGTTGGTTTAATAAAAAACCTGTTCAAAATGCGCAATCCTGATTCTAAATTATTGAATAGAGCCAATGTTGTGGAAGTTATTTCCAGTTGGAAGCAACAAGGATTGCGGATCGTATTTACAAATGGTTGTTTTGACATTTTGCATGAAGGCCATGTACGGTATTTAAATGAAGCAAGTCGCTTGGGCGATCGATTGCTGATTGGCCTGAATGGAGATGCTTCAGTAACTCGCTTAAAAGGGC
The DNA here is from genome assembly GCA_016787575.1 of Saprospiraceae bacterium. GTDB lineage: Bacteria > Bacteroidota > Bacteroidia > Chitinophagales > Saprospiraceae > Vicinibacter. Next base: position 52,017 of record JAEUUO010000020.1, read on the forward strand.
CAGAGCGGCCAATCAATCCACAAGAAAGTCGCGCTTATGTATTGGCAGGGCTCGAATGCGTAGATGCCGTAATTTTATTTGATGAGGATACTCCATTGCAGTTAATCCAATTGCTGGAACCAGAAGTATTGGTCAAAGGAGGAGATTGGGCAGTGCAACAAATTGTTGGATCGGAATTTGTGATACAAAAAGGAGGACAGGTTTTTTCATTGCCGTTTTACAATGGATTTTCAACAAGTTCCATTGAGGCAAAAATTAAAAATAAATCCTGATGGTATTACAAGAACTAACAGAATATTTAGAAAGTATTGCGCCTATTCAATTGCAGGAGTCTTATGACAACAGTGGTTTAATAGTAGGAAATGCAGCAATGGAAATTACCGGTGTTTTGTGCTCATTGGACTGCACTGAAGCAGTTGTTCAGGAGGCAATGGAATTAAAATGCAATGTCATTGTAAGCCATCATCCCATTTTATTTTATGGACTTAAGAAAATCAATGGAAATCATTATGTAGAGAAAGTATTGATAAAGGCTATTAAAAACGACATTGCTTTATATGCCATACATACCAATCTGGATAATGTATTGACCCATGGTGTAAACGAAAAAATTGCACAACGGATTGGATTAAAAAATCTTGAAATACTCAAAAGCAAGGAAAATCAAGTCGGGATTGGAGCCGGCATTTTGGGAGCGTTTAAGAAGCCGGTATCGAGTTATGATTTTTTTGACAATTTAAAGGTTCGAATGCAGTGCCAGACAATTCGCCACAGTGCAATTGTTAAACCTACAATACAGCGAATTGCGATTTGTGGAGGGGCAGGCTCTTTTTTAATACAAGAAGCAATAGCCAAAGGAGCAGAACTTTTTTTAACAGCAGATTTGAAGTACCATGAATTTTTTGAAGCCAATGGTCAAATTATACTGGCAGATATTGGCCATTTTGAAAGCGAGCAATTTACAATTGAACTTTTATACGGCTTAATATCACAAAAATTCCGTAATTTTGCGACCCATTGTACAAAAATTAATACAAATCCAATCCAATATTATTAATTATGTCTAAAGCAACAGTACCGGCAACAATATCTATTGGCTTGAAATTGAAGCAGTTATACGAACTTCAACAAATTGATTCTGAAATTGATCAGGTTCACATCGTTAAAGGTGAATTGCCGGTAGCGGTCAGTGACCTGGAAGATGAAATTGCAGGATTGACTACCCGAGTTTCCAAACTTGAATCTTCCATAGTGGATATGGAGAAAGAGCATGTGAATCACAAAACCAATATTAAGCAGTACGAGGAAAACATTAAGAAGTATGAAAAGCAGCTTAATGGAGTTAAAAACAACCGGGAGTATGACGCTTTGAACAAAGAAATAAACTTACAACGTCTTGAAATTCAGCTATCTGAGAAGAAAATTAGAGAAATTGTAGAGCAAATTAAATTAAAGCAAGCTTCCTTAGAAGGAGTTAAAGAACGTTTTGTCGCAAAGCAAAAGGAAGTAGAAGAAAAACGGGAAGAACTCGGAAAAATTATTGAAAAAACAGAAAAAGAGGAAGCAACTCTGAGTAAAAAGTCAGAGAAATTTAGAAAAGTCATAGAGCCTCGTTTATTAATGGCTTATACCAACATTCGCAAGAGATACCGCAACGGCTTAGCTGTAGTTCCTATTAAAAGAAATGCATGTGGCGGTTGTTTTAACCAGGTTCCACCTCAGGTACAACTTGAGATTGGTCTTCGAAAAAAAATCATTGCATGCGAGCATTGCGGACGTGTACTGGTCGATGACCAGATCATGGAAGTTGAAGGATAGCAATTTTATAAATTATTATGAGCCTGTGCACTTGTTGCCGGTTTTCCTTTACTTATTTATTTTTTATACTTGTTTCAATCTCCGTTCGGGCACAAGCGTATTGTGTTTTCAGTCCTAAGGTAAAATCAATCTATCAGCAGATTGTTTCATTGGAACTTTCAAAAGCTGAAGTGCAATTAAATAAAGTTACAGACAGCTTTGACAATAAGGCGTATTTATATTTACAAAGCAGTTTAAATTTTTATCGTTTCTTCATTTTGGAAGAAATGACAGATTCCAAAAAATTAAATCTTCAAAAGGATCAATTGCTCCAACTTTTGAAGCAATCTAATTTACCTATAAACTGGCAACGATTTCTAGAAGCCGAATTATTACTTCACAATGCAATGATCTCATTTAAATCAGGAGAGCAGTTTTCAGGATTTAGAGAATTTTATAAGGCTTCATCACTTTTGGAAAAAAATATTCAAGAGTTTCCAAATTTCATTTACAGTTATAAATCTGCAGGCATTCTGCATGCTTTGTTATCTGGAATTCCTGACGATTACAAATTGGCAGCAAGTCTGATAGGCTTGAAAGGGCAAATAGAACAAGGCAAACAAGAACTTGAAAAATTTATTAATTATGCTGAGCAAACACAAGATCTTTTTTTAGAAGAATCTTATGCAGCGTATGCATTTATAACAGCCTTTCTTGAAAACAAACCAGAAGCTGCCTATTCATATTGGCTCAAGAAAATGGGAATGGCAGATCCCAATCCCTTGTATGCATATGTTCAATCCCGTATAGCCATTCGATGTGGCTATACAGATGCAGCCATTAATATTTTACAATCTTTACCTATTGATGATCGCGATCAATTTCCTTATTTGCATTATTTACTTGGTTTGTGTAAATTGGATAAACTCGACTTTAACGCTGAAGCAAACTTTTACCAATACCTTCAAATTTACAAGGGCCAAAATCACCTCAAGGAAACCTATCAAAAGTTAGCGTGGATTTCGCGCTTGCGAGGAAATATAGGAATGTACCGTTTGCACATTTCAAAATGCCTCAATCGGGGAAATGCACAATTGGATGAAGACAAACAAGCCTATGTTGAAGCTAAATCAGGAATTTTGCCCGATTCGATTTTATTAAGAGCTCGTTTACTTTCTGATGGCAATTTTCCGGATAAGGCTTTAGAGGTCTTGGCTCCGCATCGAATTAACTATTATAACAATGAAGCGTTGAAATTGGAATATGCCTACCGTCTAGGAAGAATTTATCAACAACAAAAGCATGTTGAAGATGCTTTGAGGCAATTTAAAGACGTTTTGGATTTTGATCCTTCAAATAAGTCCTATATGAGTTGCAATGCATTATTACAAACAGGTCTCTTATTTGAAAATCAAGGCAAAAAGCAAGAAGCTATCCACTATTACCAAATGGTGCTGAAAACGCATCCGGATCAATACCAACGATCCATTCATCAAAAAGCGAAAGCAGGATTGTCGCGTTTAAATTGAAGAAAATTCCCAAAAACTCCTATTTTTGCATCCCATTTTGTAACAAAAGTCTTACAAAAGCTTGATTATTACAGGATTACAGTTAAATAACTTCTCAAAAACAGGAAGTATAAAATGGCGTGGTAGCTCAGCTGGTTAGAGCGTGTGATTCATAATCACAAGGTCGGGAGTTCAACCCTCCCCCACGCTACTCATTTAATTAAGAATTAAAAATTCAAAATTAAATATCTTAGTTTCTGGCCGAGACATTGGTATTAAAGATTTTTATTGCCAATTTCAATTTGAAAAAAAAATTTAAAAAGACCTTTAAGAAATTGACATTTATTTTCTAAAGTATCTTTTGTCAATTTATGCAAATAACCACAGTTAAAAATTTTAGACTTGAATTAAACTAAACAACGACTTTAATTCAATAGTATCAAACTTAAATTATATATAAATTACATTAATGTAATTTTTTAATTCTTAATTCTTAATTTTTAATTGAGTCGCTGCATTATCAATGGTGTCAGTAGTTTTGGCAAAACAAAATCGAAGTAATTTGGGATCATATCCATCATGATAGAAAGGTGATAATGGAATGGCAGCAACTTTAAATTTTTCAACAAGTTCCATTGCAAATTCACGGTCAGATAGTTTGCTGATGTTGCTGTAATCGGCTAAAGCAAAATAAGATCCTTCACATGGAAGCCAATTGAATGGCAGATCGTTCATTTTTTCAAAAAAGTAGTCTCTTTTTTGTTGGTAAAATTTAGGAAGCAAGTTAAAAAAAGATCTATGCGTTTCCATAAATTTCGCAATTGCATATTGGGCTGGAGTATTTACAGAAAATACAGTGAACTGATGAAGTTTACGAATTTCATTCGTGATTTCAGGTTTTGCAATGGTATATCCGACTTTCCAACCTGTATTGTGTAAAGTTTTTCCCATAGAAAAAACTACAACGGAACGATCCATTAATTCTGGGTATAATAAAGCACTCTGATGTTTGAGTTGATCAAAAATTAAAAGATCGTAAACTTCATCCCAGATTATTAAAGTATTTAAATCTTTTGTGAGTTGCTGTAGGCGAAGTATATCTTCAGTATTTAAAACCCTACCGGCGGGATTGTGGGGATTATTAATCAGGATGATTTTTATTTTTTCTTTTTTTAATATGGTTTCTAATTCATCCCAGGGAATTTTAAAATCCGGTAATTGTAGACGCAAGTAAACTGGAATTCCACCATTTACTAATACGGAAGGTCCATAAGAATCATAAGCTGGTTCGAATATCAAGACCCGATCACCTGCTTGGATCACACTAGAAATAATGGTGTAGATCGCCTGTGTTGCCCCTGCTGTAATTGTAATTTCAGATTCAGGGTTTGCAGTAAACTGATAGTCATTTTGAATGCGAAGAGCGATTTGATTTCGCAACAGATCCAGTCCAGGCATGGCTGCATATTGGTTGTAACCATTTCGTACAGCTTCGTTCAGAAATTCAAATAATTCTTCAGGTGGACTAAAATTTGGAAAGCCCTGAGCCAAATTGATAGCTTGGTTGCGGATTGCAGCTGCGGTCATTTGTGCAAAAATGGAAATGCCTGACTGAGGCAATTTACTTTCTATTTTGAACGGCATTCTTGCGGAAGCAAATTATTTTGTGAATTTTTTATAAATCCGATCAATTTCTCCAGCCATCCGATGATCTTTTTCAGTTATGGTATCTCCTTCGTCGTGCGTTGTTAAAGTGATTTCAACAACATTCCAGGAGTTGGTCCAAATTGGATGATGATTTAATTTTTCAGCTTGAAATGCAACCTCTGTCATAAAGGCAAACGCTTCTCCAAAATCTCTAAATTCCAATCGAGCTTCGAGCTTGTTGTTGTGTTCATGCCACATAATTTTGTATTTAATGGTTTCGTTTGTTTAAAATTTAAAATCAAAATTTGTCAAATTGCTAATTGCTGTATTCAACAAATTTAATGCAGCAAGCACATCGTCTTCATGGACCATTTCGATGGCTTGATGGATGTGTCTGGTAGGAATGGAAATTGCACCTGCGATACATCCATTACCGGATGTTTGCACAGCAGCAGTATCCGTTCCTCCTCCTGTTAATAATTCAGCTTGCCATTTTATATCAGATTTGGCAGCACATTCCTTTAAAAAATTAACCATTCTGATATCAGGAATTACACTGCTGTCAAATAATTTTATTGCTACACCATGACCCAATTTAGTAACCATTTCATGCGGTTGCGCTCCGGGCACATCAAATGCAATGGTAGTATCAACGTTGATTGCATAATTAGGTGCTATTCGATGGGAAGCTGATTTAGCACCACGCAATCCAAGTTCTTCCTGAACGGTAAAAACAAAATACAAATCTGTTTCAGGTTTAATATTTTGCTGGCTGTGCAAGCAAGAAACCAAGGTGTAGACAGAAATGCGATTGTCTAAAGATTTTGAATTGATGCATTTACCCATTTGGATTAATTCGCGTTCGCGCGTAATGGGATTTCCGATGGAAACTAATTTTAGCAATTCAGATTTCTCTAAACCAGTATCTATAAAATAATCTTTTAACAGTGGAGCTTTGTTTCTTTCATCCGGAGTCATTAAATGGATTGGTTTAGAGCCCATTACACCAATTACGTCTTGTTGACCATGAATAATCACACGTTGTGCTGTCAGAGTTTTAGGGTCAAAACCTCCCAATGGAAGAAAACGGATAAAACCATCATCATCGATATGCTGTACAATAAAGCCTATTTCATCCATATGCGCTGAAAGCATCAGTTTTTGATCGGTCCGACCTTTTTTAAATGCAATCAAGTTTCCCATAGGATCAATTTGTAAATCGTCGCAATAGTCAACTAAGGAATCCTTTAAAAAACTGCGAATGGCATGTTCGAAACCCGGAGCACCGGGAAATGAACAAATTTGCTTTAATAAATTAATATTCACCATATCAATCTCCGAAATGTAAAAATAAAGGATCTAAATTAAAACAATAAATATGCCTTTTCGTACTATGTATTCGATTGATTTTTATGACCTTTGTCAAATGGCAAGTCTACGTTCTCTGGCAAAAGAAACTCTGATCTATGGCATGAGTTATTCATTGGGCAGACTGATCAATTTTTTATTGGTTACCAATTTCCTAACAAGTGTTTTTTCTGAAAACCGTGCCTATTTTTCTATTTATACCGAGATCTATTTTTTGATTGCACTATTTCTTGGAATTTTGGGTTTGAGAATGGAAACTACATTTTTCAGATTTGTATCAGATGATGAAACCAAATCAAAAATTTATCCACTAGCCAGTCAACTTGTTTTTTTAGCCTGTTTCATTTTTATAACAGCTGTTTATCTTTTTATAAATCCCATTGAGGCAGTATTGAATTACCCTGAATTGCGAACGCATATTTATCTCGCTGCGTGGATCTGTATTTTAGATGTAATTAGTGCACTTCCATTTTCTAAGATCAGGTATCAAAAGCAAGCCTTGCGTTATGCATGGATCAAATTATCTACCATTTTATTGAATGTGGTACTTGTAATTGGCATTGTCAGTTATTTTGGCGGAAGTCCTGCGACACAATTAAAATACGTATTGCTAGCAAACTTGATTGCTTCTGCTGTAAGTTTTATATTTCTGTTTCCGGAAATAAAGGAAAGTTTCCAAAAAGCAGATTGGAGCCTTGCAAAAAATGTTTTGAGATATGCCAGCCCCTTGGTAATTGTTAGCTTTTCATTTATAATTATACAATATGGTGCCAGCAGTTTGTTAAAATATTTTTTACCGGGTAGCATTCTAGAAAATCTCGATCAAAGCAGTACATACAATGCTGCCGCTAGACTTGCAGTTATTATGAATTTATTTGTTACTGCTTTCAATTATGCTGCTGAACCTTTTTTTTTCCGGCATAAGCATACAGAACATTCGAGAGCTGATTTTGCACGTTTATCTTTGTATTTTGTCATCAGTTGTAGTTTTGTTTATTTGTTTACCGTTTTGTATCGGGATTTGTTTGCATACTTACTTGATAAAAATTTCCGAAGCGAATTATTTTTAATCAATATCTTATTGTTGGCAAATATTTTTGCGGGTATTTATTCTAATTTTTCGAGTTGGTATAAGTTGGCTGATAAAAATTATTTAGCCGCCTGGATAAGTTTTGCCGGAATGCTGTTAATGATTGTCTTGAATATTATTTTAATTCCGTATTTGGGCAATGCTTCAGCGGCATATGCGAATCTGGCATGTTATTTATTTATTTGTGCTTTGTCGTATTTTCAGGGACAAAAGTATTTTCCAATACCTTATAAAATGTGGAAAATGAGTTGTTATCTGCTTGTATGTATTTTTATTAGTATTGTAATTCCAATGATTTATACTTTTTTAGATTTAAGTTTTTGGTTCAGGCAACTTGGATCACTGTTTATTTTGATATTGTTTGTTGTTTTGGTTTATTTTTTAGAATATAAAAGGAATAAGATATCCAATGAACATGGACCAATGGCTATAGACCAATAACAAATTACGAAGGAAGAATGGAAGTTTTATAAATTAATGAATAAACCTTTGATTCGGCAAATAGCTTAGTATTAAATATTTTCGTATGCAACTCTTAGATTCTGATAGTATTTTTTAATTCTAGGCGAAAGCATGACTACTATCCAGAAGCAGGGTATCAGTATTGTCCAAACCGGTTGCCATTCATTTTTCATGATATATGGGTTTACATAATTTTCACCATCCCAATCCTGATAATCAATAATCTTGAATATTAAAGTAATCAGAAAAAATACAATTATAGTATAGATAGATCGTATACTTGGGTGTATAAAATTTTTTCCCGCCATGCTTTCAGCTATAAGAGTGCAAGTAAATAGATAAGGCATAATCGTTCCATTTCCAACATAAGGTTTTAAAGACTCATAGACTGAACTCTTAAAAAACAAAGTGACAATTAAATCTATGATTGTGACTATGAACGAGAAAACAAAAAGTACTTGCAGTTCCAAAGGCGCCAAGGCAAAATGATGTCTGAATCGCTGCCAATACGTTGAATAATTTAGGTCAATTAGATTGGTCATCTTAGCAAAAATAATAAATTTTATGAGATATGGTAATAAGGATTGGAAAAATTTGGACCATGGACCAAAGATTTGGACCTAAGACCAATGATCATTGTCCAGGACAATTGACAATTAATCATTAATAATTCACCATTAATAATTAAACCTTCACAATTATATTTTTTTGCTTATAAATGAAATAAAAAAGAAAACCAAAGCACAGGTAAACCAATGTATCTCCAATTAAATTGTAAATGGTTTTGACTCCTTGGGCCGGCAAATGAGCCATCATCACTTTATCATTTGAATCATAACTACTCATTTGTGCAAGAAATTCTCCATATGGGCTGATTGCAGCTGACAATCCAAATCTTGTGGATCGAATGATAGAGTGGCCTTGTTCAACAGCACGAAATGCGGCCATTCTTGAATGCAGAGGATCAATGCCTCTCCAGTCTGAAGATGGGACTGCAACCAAATCCGCATTTAAATCACCATAAGATTTTGCGAGGTAAGGAAAATCATAATCATAGCATATGGCAGCCCCTGTAGTGACACCTGAAATGTCAAATACCTTTAGCACTTCTTGACCTTTTTCAGCTGGTTCGCCTGGAACTGGTTGATGCTTGTTGTATGTGTAACGCAAATTGCCATATTTATCATAAAACAAATACATGTTTTTGTATTTTAATGGTTTGCTTGAAAGTGGAATGATAAAAGCTGCCACTAATTCAACTTGCAATCGTTTAGTTAGGGCGGAAAGTGAATCCATCCACATCATTTCTTCTTCTGGTAATATAAATGTTGCGGCTTCATTCCATACAATTAATCGCGCTCCATTTAATGCAGCCATTTCAGTTCGTTTAAATAAATCGTGCTTAACTATGTCGTTGGACTCTTTTGAGGGCAAGGGAAATCCTCCAACCTGAGAATCCGTACCAACAGCGGCAACTTTAATCATTTCTTTACTACTCGCTTTACTTAATTCAAATCTTAGAGATCCAAAAAGTATTAGAAAAAGACAAACGCTAAGTGGAATTTGAAAACTAAGTTTTGTCGTTGATTTTTTAACAATCCATTCGGCAATTGAACAATTTACCCAATAGATAATAAAACTTAATCCGGGCATTCCAAATAGAGATGCACTTTGCATTATGTTCAGACTGTGTGATTGGGTATATGCCGCCACCCCCCAACTGGCAAATGGAGTAAAATTGTATTGAATCCATTCCATAATTACCATGACACAAGGAAATAGTAACAATCCCAGTGAGCGATCTTTATAACGATCCCAAACTAAGTAGCCGGGTAAATGGAATAAACTTATCGGAATTGAAAAAAGAAAAATCATTGCAAATGGCATCGGGGGGGAAACAATTTTTGCAATGCACACAGACCAAGCTGCGATGAGTCCAAATAAAAATAGCCATTTTGATTTAGCGCCATTGGTTTGTCGCAGATAAACTAAAAATGGAACGCAGGTTAACCAACCAGCAAGATCCATAGAAACATTCATGTGAGCCAATGAAATGCTTAGAACTCCTAAGCCTAACAAATAAATTGGTTTAAAATTGGAAATCATCGTTTAATGACTATGTATGGTTTTTTCAAATTCATATAATTATTATGGCTAAGAAACAGGATTTTTTTGAATATTTAAAACAGATCAGCAAAAATCTTTTAATTTATTTTAGTGACAGTTCTGATATTTTAGAATCGATTGAAATTGAAAATCAGGTTTTAATAATTACTAATAGTGAAATTATACTAATACTTAGCCAAAGAATTAATCCATGCAAAAAAGGTTTTATTCCTACTGTTTTAATTGAAACAATAGAAAGGCCTGAACCGATTAAGAATAAACACAAGGTGAGTCCTCTTTTAGCTAGCCATACAGATATCGAATAGACTTTCTCGAATTGAGGAAAATAATTTGCTATACAAATGGCAACAATAAAGAGTCCAATAAAGGTCGGAAATTTTATTTTTTTTGTCGCTTCTTTTGTAATAAGAATCGTGAAGACAGAAAGGGGTATAATCCACAAAGCACGTTCTAATTTTACAGTAGTGGCTACCTGGAGTGCTTCGTTTCCAAATTTAACGGCAGCTCCAACTACCGAACTGGTATCATGAATGGCGATGGCACACCAAAGTCCAAATTGGTGTTGACTCATGTTTAAATAATGGCCTATAGCAGGAAATGCCAACAAAGCAAGAGCGTTTAGAATAAACACGGTTCCTAATGCAACACTCATTTGTTTTTCGTTGGCATTAATTATTGGAGAAATTGCAGCAATGGCACTGCCTCCACAAATGGCCGTTCCGCAAGAAATCAAATAAGAAGTTTTGGATTCCATATTTGTCCAATGACTCAGAAGCCAACCCAAGAAGATAGTTAAACCGATAGAGCAAATTGTAAAAAGGAAACCTTCTTTTCCGGCTTGAATGGCTTGATATAAGTTGATGCCAAAACCTAATCCGACAATTGAAATTTTTAATAGCCACGAGATTATTTTGGAATTCATTTCCGGAAAGGGATGACGAAGGATTTGTGCACAGATAATTCCAATCAACAGTGCAACCGGTGGTTGAATATAGGGTGAAAGGCAGAGAATGGCTGCGAGGAGAAAAAGGTCACGTTGGTAGGTGTTCACTGAATTAAAATCTATTTTAAAGAAAAAAATTAACTAATTTTTAGTAGTCTTTTAAACTAATGACTTCATAGCTACATTGCAAGATTTATAATTCAAAATTTTTATTGCAGGTATGAATACAAATTTATTTCTTGCAAAATCAATATATCATCAGCTTAATAAGTTTTTGCTCTGTCTTATTTATTAGTTGGATAAAATACAAACCGGGAGTCAAATTTTGTACATCCATTGTAATTTTATTTGTACAATTATTATATTGATTTAAACTATTTCCTTTTACATCAAAAAGTGTTATTTGACATAAATGTGGAATATTAAAAATTGAGACAATCTGATTGTTTGAATCGTAAGCCCAATGAATGGATTCCAATATATTTAAATCTTTATTGAAAATGATAATTCCGGATTCATATGCGCCAATGGAAGGTGGATTTTTAAATGTTTTGCCTTCATAATCTAATATTATTCCTTGATAGTAATTTCCTTTTGCAATAGCCGGTGAATTGGTTTGCAAATGATAGTTTTTATTGTTGAGATCAACAAATAAGGGGTTTTGTTGTCGAATGCCATTTGTCTCTTGTTTAGGTAAATTAGGTCCAGTCCAATTGCTTCGATCTAAATGATACCACAAATTATTTGAAAAAGTAAAACTTGTTGGAGATGTATAAGGTCCAACATTTACATCCGTAGATAAACTATTTGTAACGACAACTATGTTATTGCTAAAGGTATTATTAGCACAGGATTTATAAAAACTGGTGTCGCTACTTTCCTGTAATATGCGCATAATCCAATTTTGGGGTCGTATGATGGTGTTATTGATCACCTGAGCATTGCGACAACCTACAAATGCAATGGGAGTATATGCCCCTTCAAAAATATTGGCAGTCACCAATAAATCTTTTGCTTCATAGTCAGCATTTGCCGGACGAAAAAAAGCGGCACCTGTACTACCGCCCAGATTTAATGCACGTTGTCCCCCATTTATAAAATCATTTGCTTCAATATGCAAATTTGAACTGCCACCTTTCATCTGAATGCTGTTGCTGCCTTGATTTAAAAAACCATTTTTATGAATTTTACCTGCATGGCAACCTACCATATCAATCCCTGAACCACCAGCTGAACCATTTGTGAAATTGCATTTTGTGATGACAAAAGAATCTAAGCCGGATAGCTTCAACAAATCATTGTTGCCACTTGCTGCCATGTCTTGAAATATACAATTTTCAACCACTACTTGTTTAGCGGCTGTATTAAAAGTTCCACCATCATCTATATTCATACCATTTCCGGTTTGTCTTTCGATGGTTAAATCCATTATGCGTAAATAATTGGGATCAGTAAGGTGCATGGATTCGGATCCTCCGCGAAAGATGACTTGTTCTTTATTAAGTCCCTTTAATGTAATCCATTTATCTGGCGTCCCTTTTAGGTTTTCAATAAAAAAAGGTCCGGTGTAAACGGCCGGATAAATCAAAATGGTATCTCCGGGTTTTGCAACAGCAGCAGCCTGAACTGGATTGCTATATGTTTGTCCAGGTCCAACTCTTAAAATCGTTTGTGCATTTGCAAAGACCTGTAAAAACAAAAATAGTAAAAACAAAACTGTTTTATTCTTCTTCATCCGATCTGCGATTTGTTTTGTCTGATTTTTCATAAGCCTTTAAAATTTCTTTTACCAATCGGTGGCGAACTACATCATCGCGGGTGAGAAAAATACTGGTGATGCCGTAAATATTTTGAAGTAATTTAGTTGCTTGCCTTAATCCAGATATCTGGTTATAGGGTAAATCAATTTGAGACAGATCTCCTGTAATAATGCATTTAGCGGAAGGGCCTAATCGTGTCAAAAACATTTTAATTTGCAAGGGAGTGCAATTTTGAGCTTCATCCAATATAATAAATGCATGATCAAGAGTCCGTCCACGCATAAAAGCCAAGGGTGCAATTTCGATGACACGGGTTTCCATAAAATGTTGGAGCCTTTCGGCAGGTATCATGTCATCCAAAGCATCGTATAATGGACGTAAATAAGGGTCGATTTTTTCTTTGAGATCCCCAGGTAAAAAACCTAAACTTTCTCCAGCTTCTACAGCCGGACGTGTCAAGATGATTTTTTTAACTTCTTTGTTTTTGAGCGCACGAACTGCCAAGGCAACTGCGGTATATGTTTTTCCGGTACCTGCAGGACCGATGGCAAATACAACATCATTTTGAGCACTGGCCTCCACCAGTAATTGCTGATTTTTGGTTTTAGCATAAATAATACGACCCTCACGACCATGTACCAAAACCATTTTACTTTCCTGGGGAGTTGCTATTTGTTGATATGGATTATCACCCAGCAAAAGCTCTTCAACTGTTTGCAAGCTGAGTTCTTTTCGTTCTTTTAAAAGTTTGACCATCCATTCAACTTTTTCTTTAATGGCCTGGGTGTCTTTTTTCTTGCCTGTGATTTTTAGCAAAGATCCTCGGGATGTGATGGTGGTATCCGGATACGATTTTCGGATGAGATTGAGTTTATTATTGTTTTCTCCAAACAAGGCAACCGGATCGACATTTTCGACGGTTAGGATGATTTCACTTTGTGACAAATTTTAGGATTTTGGTATTTAGAATAATGTGTTACAAATTTAGTTTCTATTTTCTGGATTTACAAATCTACTATTGTAGAATGTAAAAATTTGCATTATAGAGTTTCTTTTAAACAATTTCGCACTAACTGTCTTGCAAAATCGACAAACGGATTGTATTGGTTTTAAATTATATTATTGTTAATTTAAATTATTAGTTCTCATTATAGCAAGAAGAATTGCCACGAATTCACGTATTAAGGACGAATGGAAAACAAAGAAGTTAGCTACGTATTAAAGTCAAATAAATACAATTCTAATTAATTTGTGCATAAGGTGTAAACAATGAATTATTTTTGAACTTTCTAAATCAATTTACATGATTCTTCGCATCGTCAAAATGTCATTTCCTGAAGATAAACTGCAAGAATTTATTGAAATTTTTAATGAAGCGGCTCCTCGTATTAGACAAAGTAAAGGCTGCATTGAATTATCTTTATTAAAGGAAGACCGTGATCCATCTATTCTAGCAACCCTGAGTAAATGGAATTCATTGGAGGATCTTGAAGTGTATCGACAATCAGATTTATTTAAAATAACCTGGGCGAGAACAAAAGTATTATTTAATGCAAAGCCTGAGGCGTGGAGCTTTGTGGAAATTAAGAATTAAGAATTAAAAATTAAGAAAAACACTGAGACCTATTAAGCAAAAACTTATGTAGTGATTGGCATATTTTTCAATTAAAATTACATATCAAATTCTTAATTATAAATTTTTAATTCTTAATTAAATATTCAAACCTCCGCACACGCTAATGACTTGTCCGGTAACATAACTTGATTGTTCAGAAGCTAGGAATGTAACAACATCGGCCACTTCATCGGGTCGAGCCAATCTGCCTAATGGAATATTTTTAAGAAAAAGTTCTTTAGTTTTTTCATCCAGCACATGGGTCATTTCGGTTTCAATAAATCCAGGCGCTATGGCATTGCAGCGGATGTTGCGTGATGCCAGTTCTTTTGCCATTGATTTTGTGAATCCAATCATGCCGGCTTTTGAAGCAGCATAATTAGATTGACCTGCATTACCAAATTCACCTACAACCGAAGAAATATTTATAATTGAACCACTTCGGGATTTCATCATTTGTTTAGCAACGTGTTTGGTAAGATTAAAACAGGATTTTAAATTGGTGTTAATCACCTGATCCCATTGTTCTTCAGTCATTCTCAAGATTAAATTGTCTTTCGTTATCCCTGCATTATTTACCAGCACATCAAGACCACCAAAATCTGCTATAACTTGTTGGATCAATTGTTCGGCTTCTAAATAAATGGCTGCATTGGATTGATATGCTTTGGCTTTTACACCAAATGCTTCACAGCGATTTACGACTTCTTGTGCTTTTTCCGGTGATGATACATAAGTGATGGCAACATGCGAACCGTTTTTAGCTAGTTTTTCAGCAATGGCTGCACCAATCCCACGACTTCCTCCTGTTACTAAACTTATTTTTCCTGGAACTTTACACATATAACACTATTGATATTTATGCAAATATAGCAACATTCATCAAGCTCTAAAAATTGAATAAACTGAATAAATGCCTCTATGTTTATTGTTATTAATAGAGTCCGTTTTTATATTAAACTCAAAATGTGATTTAAAATGATTAAATTTGAGAAAATTGTCTGTAATTTCCAGACATTAAAATTCACACTATGAGTATCTTTTGGATTGTAAAAGCAGAATATAAGTCTGCCTTTAAAATTAAACTGGTTTTCAATGATAATACGGAAGGGGTCGTTGATTTAAGCAATTCCTTGATTGGCCCAATTTATGAACCATTAAAGGATTTGGCATATTTTAAAAAGTTCAGTTTGAATAGCTGGACAATAGCATGGCCTAATGGGGCAGATTTTAAGCCAGAGTATTTATACAATTTGGCAAGTCACAATCAATTGGCGTAAATAGTTCCACTGCTATGATCTCTAAGGGCTCCAGTTACGGATGCAAGTACATTTATTTCATTATTCCATCTGAGATAGCCCAAAAGTGCAAATAAAATTGCTTCTTTAAAATCAACCAGCTCAGGTTCCGGAATTATAAATTGAATTCCGGTTTGGGCATTTTCATTTAATTGCGCCATTAAAAATTGATTGTAAACACCTCCTCCAGTCACCAGGCAAGTTAATTTTTGAGAAGGCAATGCGGTAGCAATAAATTTCTTCCCTGTATTTTGTATAAATAAATTAATCTGATATGTAATATGTTGTACAGCTGTTGCCAATAAATCTTCAACGGGATATGATTCGTTGAGAATATCTGCTAAAAAATTTAACTCAAACCACTCGCGTCCCAAGCTTTTGGGTGGTGCTTGCATATAAAATGGGATGGCATTCCATTTAGCAAGCAATTCGGAATTTATTTTCCCATTGGATGCCAGCATACCCTTATCATCAAAATTTAACTTAAGGCGTCGGCATATTGTATTTAAAAGAATGTTGCAAGGACTCAAATCGCATGCCTTGCGTAGTTTGGAATCATTCCAGGATATATTTGAAAAGCCACCAAGGTTAAGGCAAAAAGTATATGCTGGAAAAAGGAGTTCATCCCCCATTGGCACTAAAGGTGCTCCTTGTCCTCCTAATAATACATCTTGTTGTCTAAAATTATTTACAACAGGAATATTAGTTTGTTTGAAAATCTCATATCCATTGCCGATTTGAATACTGATTTTGTTTTTAGGTTGATGAAAAACAGTATGCCCATGAGATGAAATCAAATCAACTTTGTAAGGATTGTTTTTAATAAATTCATTCACTCTAGATCCAAGCCAAATCCCATATTCCAAATCCAAAGCTTTCAATTCTGATTCATTGCAATGAAAAGCGTCCTCGAGTTTGGATTTCCATTCCAGATTGTATGCTATGGTTTGACTGGCCAATACATGGTAGTTTAGTTTATTGCTTGCATTAAATTCAACCAAGGCAATATCCAGTCCATCTAAAGAGGTTCCGGACATAAGTCCAATTGCATTGAGTTTTGGAAATTTCAAGAGCAGAATAAAAATTATTAATAAATGTTCATGTCAAAGAGTTTCCGGTATTCTAACGTGACAGGATGCTGTTTGCCTAAAAAATGAAAAAGTGCAATTCCAACTCTTCGGCACAATTCATTTCCAAATTTTGGGTCTTTTTGCAAGCCTTCAATCAATTGTTCGATACATCCTGCTAAATTATTGGCAAATAATTCCTTTTTAGCATTTTGAAGTGGATGTTTTTCATTTGGGCTTAATTGGATCCATTCAGCGATACTTTTTAGATCATCCAAATGATCAATAAATTCTTTTAAATCTTTTTTTGAATGCAATCGTTGAATGGCATGATCTGGATTGAAAAAGACTTCGTGTTTGGTAATATGCATCAAGGCTTCTTCATGTTCTGGATTTCCCAATAAAAACAATTCTAACTTTGGAATTAGTTGTTGATCCGGAAAATGTTTAAATTCTGAAATTAAGGTTTCAAAATCATCACTTTGAGCTTCTACTACTTCGGGTAAGTTTAATTTTTTGAATAAATCCTCCAACCATTTTTTGACATTGATTTTGGATTCTGCGCCTGTAAATTCACCTACAAGTCTTCCTTCATAAACCAATTTACAATTGGGAATGCTCTGAATTTTAAAATATGAAGCAATTTCGGGTTCGTTTTCAGTATTTATTTTGACCAATGCCCATTTCCCCTGGTCTTCTTGCTCTAAGGCTTCCAATACTGGACCTAAAATTTTGCAAGGACCACACCAATCGGCCCAAAAATCAATCAATACCGGTTTCTCAAAACTAAGATCAACGACATCCCGTTTAAAATCAAATGTTGTTTCTTGCATCATACTTAAGGCTCATTAAATGGGTGTTTTAAACCATGCAAAGGTCTGTTATTTTTTGACATTGTTTGTATTGAATTTTAAGTGAATACGGACTTCTGCATTTAAAAGTTTTTAACATTTTGTATGCGTATAGCCTCCAATGATTTCATCCTTTTTAAGTACCTTGCCAACGGATGAATTGGACTTTTAAAAACATAATAAGCATAGCAGCAACGCTCCTTATTTTATATTGCGTTGGGGTCTTGTCTATCTATATTTTTATTAATGGTATTTTATTTAAAACGGAGGGTGTTAACAACTACAAATTTACAAGCGCAAATGGATATGAAGAAATTTCTATCAGTTTGCCAGAGCAGCAGCAAATTCCTGCCTTGTTTTCCAGACCCAGTCAAACTGAAGAAGGCATTGTCTTGATTTTACATGGAGCTGAAGGCAATTTAGATAAACATTTAAACTTGGTCGAGCAATTTCACCAAAGGGGACTCAGTGTGCTAATGCCTGAATTTCGTGGATTTGGAAAGGCCAAAGGTTCAGTAAATGAAAATACAATGCAAGAGGACGCCATGGCCAGCATGGATTGGATTCGTAAACGGTATCGCGAAGACAGCATTGTATTGTATGCAAAAGATTTTTCTGCTTCAGCAGCCTGCTATATTGCCAGTATGTTTCCATGCCGCTTGTTGATCTTGGAAGATCCTGTATTTTCACTCCGAAGCTGGATGCGGGATCGTTTCAATGCATTGATTCTTCCGTATGAGTTGAAATACGATTTTACAATTGCTGATGTTCTGCCTAACGTATTGGTTCCAGTGTATATTTTAAGACCCCAGGGAAGCTCTCATTGCAATGCCAAAGATGCAATTAAAATGCAACATTTATTAAAGGATCCCAATGGTTTGATTCAATTGGAAAAATCAAAAGGGCAAGCTACTTATGAACTTGAACAATATCAACAGTTGATGGACCAAATATTAAGATTCTAAATACCTATGAGCAAACGAAATAAGTTGGTAAAGTTTTCTGAAAATTTATCATTTCAAAATGTTTTTGAAAATTTTAGTTATAAAGAAGTACAATTGTATCAACAAGTCAATCAGAAAGTTGATTTTAAAGGAACCTGGAATCAAAATTATTTTAAAAGAGATAGCCCTTTAGTATTAGAGTTGGCATGCGGAGGTGGCGAATATTGTATTGGTATGGCAAATTTATTTCCGGATCGCAATTACATCGGTATAGATATTAAAGGAGCACGTATCTGGCGAGGAGCCAAAACAGCCATTCAAAACAATCTTTCAAATGTAGCTTTTGTTCGAACTAAAATTGAATTGATTCCTCATTTTTTTGAGAACGCTGAAGTTGATGAAATTTGGATAACTTTTCCGGATCCATTTTTAAAAAATAGCAAATCAATAAAACGGTTGACTTCTGATTTTTTTTTAGATACTTATCAGAATATTTTGAAACCCAATGCGATCCTTCATTTGAAAACGGATGATAGTACCTTGTACGAATTTACTTTAGAAGTATTGAATCATCGTAACGATTATAAAATTCTGGAATTTTATAATGATATTTATAATTTACCGGAAATTCCAGCGATACTTCAACTTAAAACGCATTATGAATTGAAGCATTTGGAAGATGGTAGATTGATAAAATATATTAAATTTCAGAAATCAAATTAATATTCAAAATAAATCTATGGCATTTGATGAATTGTTGGCACGTAGAATACACCATGAATTAGAACAACGATCCATAAGCTATCATGATAAAAAAATGATGGGAGGACTTTGTTTTATGATTAATGATAAAATGTGCATTGGAATTGTAAAAAACGAATTGATGTGTAGGATTGATCCGGATGCAGAAAGTAATTATTTAAAAAAGAAGGGTGTGCGCCCAATGGATTTTACAGGAAGACCTATGAAGGGATACCTATTTGTACATCCTTCTGTAATTGACCGGGACCAAGATTTGGCATATTGGATCCAAGCCTGTCTTGAATTTAATCCGAAAGCTAAAGCATCAAAGAAAAAATCCTAAATCGTTCTTACCGTATCATTTTTTTAAAGGAAAATCGCATAAATACAATTGCTGCGATTAAAAATATTAAGACATAATAAAATGGGACGAAACTGATGGCATACAGGTGGGTTCTGTCTATAACCCACATTAAACTAAATACAAGGCCAATGATCCACATCAAATTGCCAAGGCGATCGAAACCAGGTATAAAATCTAAATCTACATTACGTTTAATAATATACAAAGTTATAACCATCATAAAAACAGGTAAAACCTGAATTAAAAGATCCGTTTCAAGGATGCTTCGCTTCTCAAATAAGAAGAAATATACATTGAGTGTAATCGAAAAAATACCGGGGATACACACAGCATAAATTATTCCGGATAAAAATGTATTCCAGGGTGGCAATTGTAGGTCTTTACCGGCTATTGCACATATGAGTAAGGTCAATAAAAAGAATAAGCCAAAATAATACAAAATAAACATGGGTTTCATTTGTACCCATTCGAAGAATTGTTGTAAAGTCACCTTATTTGAATTAGAGTTCTAAAAATAATTTCATAGGATCTTCCAGTAATTCTTTTACTTTAACTAAGAATGTAACAGAAGACGAACCATCGATGACTCTGTGATCATAAGACAAAGCCAAATACATCATGGGTCGGATATGAACCTGTTTATTGATTGCAACTGGACGTTCTTTGATGCTATGCATCCCTAATATTGCTGATTGAGGTTCATTGATTATAGGAGTACTCATCAGGGAGCCAAAAACTCCTCCGTTGGTAATTGTAAATGTACCTCCACTCATTTCTTCAATACTCAATTTATTGTTACGTGCTTTTTCAGCCAAATTTTTTAATTGAAGTTCAATTTCATAAAACTTTAGAGACTCTACATTGCGAATGGGAGGAACTACCAATCCATTTGGAGTTGAAATGGCTATGCTAATATCTGTAAAATCATGGTAAATTAGATCTTCACCTTCTATTTTCGCATTTACTTCAGGCATTTGCATTAAAACTGCACTGCAGGCTTTTGCAAACAAAGACATGAAACCGATTTTAATGCCATAGCGATTGAGATATTCATCATTGTAACGAGTTCGTAAGTCCATGAGTGCTGTCATGTCCACTTCATTAAATGTGGTGAGCATGGCGGTTTCGTTTTTTGCTGCGACCAAATGTTTAGCAATGCTGCGTCGCATGCGAGACATTTTAACAACTCTGGTGTTTCTGGAAAAAGCAATATTGTGAGAGGATGATTCTTTTGTTGGTTGGCTTTCTTCAAGTTTATTTTCTAATCTATTAATAACATCTGCTTTGGTAATCCGACCATCTTTACCGCTTGCCTGAATTTGTTCGTTTTTAATTTGATGTTCTTCCATCATTTTAGCAGCTGCTGGAGACGCAAGTCCCTTTGCATAATGTATCGTTTCTAAGCTTGAGTTATTGGGAGTTTCAGTAGCTGGATTTTTATTTTCAACCAGGGGTTTGCCGGCAGGTTCAGCCAATGCGCTTGTATCAATTTGAGCTACCAAAGCTCCAATTTTTAAATCATCTCCTTCCTTAGCCTTGTGGATCAAGCGACCACTTGCTTCTGAAGGAAACTCCAGCGTGGCTTTGTCGGATTCAAATTCACAGAGAGCCTCATCCAGATTTACAAAACTCCCATCTGCTTTTAGCCATTTGGCAAGAGTTACTTCTGAAATTGATTCCCCAATGGTAGGTACCCGAAGTTCAATAAAACTCATAAATTTAAATTGTACTCAAAGGTATTTCAAATTAAGGAAGAATCAAACGAGGTTTAGGTCGGTCTAAATTTCATTTAAATAGCGTGGAAGCAATTCTGGAAATTTTTCAGGTGGACATGCAAAGCAAGGAATATTTAATGCTGTCAATTCTTTAGCAACTTGTAAATCATAATCCGGAGTACCCTCATCACTCAAACTCAGAAGGCTTATGATTTTAGTTCCACTGCGAATGATTTGATTGCAACATGAAAATAAATCATTTTTATTGCCATATTCATACAAATCACTAATTAAAAACACGATGCATTCTTTAACATTTCGGATTTGCTGTTGCGTGTATTGCATAGCCCGCGCAATGTCCGTGCCTCCACCACACGGTACAGTGAATAATATCTCAACAGGATCCTTGTATTTATTTGTCAGATCTGTAACTTCTGTATCAAAAAATATCAGATGCGTTTGAATGCTTTTTAATGATGCAAGTATGGAACCGCTAACGGCAGCAAAAATCATACTTTGGATCATTGATTCTGACTTGTCAACCAATAAAATAATTTGTGGGAGTTGTTGTGATTTTTTATAGCCATACCATTTATCCGGGATGATGGTATTTATTTCCGGTCGGTAATTTTTTAAATTTCGGTAAATGGTTTTTTTCCAATCGAGTGTACTGTGATTGGGATTTCCAGGTTTTGAGTGCAGTCGAACAGCTTGTTGTATAGCAAATTGAAGTTTGGATTTTAATTTTTTTTCAATTTCCCTGACTAATTTTTGTACCAGAGACCTTGTTGCTGATTTGCTGGTTTCAGGCATCAATAACTGCAATTGGAGGATTGAAGCTATTAGTTCCATCGATGGCTCAATTTTTTCCAAAAGCTCTGGTTCAAGCAACATTTCCTGGATATTCTGCCTCAGAAGGGCATCTTCCTGCATAATTTGAACAATTTCTGAAGGAAATTTAAGTCGGATGGCATCCAACCATTTGCGGATTTTGTGACTTGATCGACCAAAACCAGGTTTTTTGTTAGTTCCATAGATGGCATTTAAGAGATCGTCTGCCTCTGATTGTTCTTTATTTAAGACGATGGCTTCTTCAGGATCTGCATCCGAACCTAAAACCAATTTCCACCTTGAAAGATCTCGCATTTATTGAAGGTAAAAATAATACTTTTGTACCTTCCGAATCGAGACTAAATACATGAGACATTATTTTCAATTTATTTTTCGTTTTTATGGCTTTTGGCTCATCTTTTTTAGTGTATTGCGTATTTATTTTCTCTTATTTCAATTGTTTTTTGGATATCGTTTGACAGCAAATGAATTGTTGGGCTCCTTATTCTATGGAATTTATATGGATTTGGCTTTTGTTTCATTTATTGTTGTTATTCCATTTTTAATCTATTTTATAAATAAATGGATTCCTTTCCGAAAATTAGTATATTGGTATTCAACTATTCTAATAGCACTTATTGCCGGAATTTATGCTGGAGACATCAGTTTATACAGGGAATGGGGATTTCGCTTAGATAAAACAGCTTTTAGTTATTTGGATAAATTTCAGGAAGCCGGGAGTTTTATTTCTGTTTTTAATATTCTGTTGGTAGTATGTTTCTTTTGTTTAATTGCATTTTCCGGTACTTATTTATATCAAAAAATATTCACCATTCGAAAATTTGAGTTAAAATACTCGACAATTTGGATTCATTTGATTATAGTGCCTGCATTAATCATTCCTATGCGTGGAGGATTGGGAATCATTCCAATGAATCCTGGTAAGGTTTATTTTAGTACAAATCCATTTGCAAATCATTGTGCATTAAATACCTGTTGGAATCTGGCATATAGTTTTTCGCAAGCACGTAAAGTAAATGCTCGTTTGCAATTTATGGAAGCAGCAGAAATGAATCGTTTATTTGATACATGGAAACTGCAAAAAGACAATCCACAGCCAAGGATCTTAAATAAACAAAGGCCTAAAATTTTATTTTTTTTATTAGAAAGTTTTACCGCCAAAATGATTGGTTCAAATTATAAGAACCAGGAGATTACTCCAAGATTAAACGAATGGTTTAAACGTGGAATGTATTTTAAGCAAGCATACAGTACCGGTGATCGGACTGAAATTGGTTTGGCATGTGCATTGAGTGGATTTCCGGCACAACCCCAATCTTCAATAGTCCACCATCCAAGAAAAACAGAAAAACTTCCTTCGCTGATTCGATCTCTTAATAATGAAAATTACCACAGCAGTTTTTATTATGGCGGCGATATCAGTTTTGCAAGTATGAACAGCTATTTATATAACTGTGGAATCGAATCAATTATTGATAAGTCCTATTTTCCGAAGGAAAGTTATAACGCCAAATGGGGTGTTCATGATCATATTTTATTTGAGCGATTGCTTGCTGATATTGCAATAGATACCAGTCTTTTTTTTAAATTGTGTTTGAGTCTGAGCAGCCATCCACCTTATGATATACCAGAATCCCGAACCTGGTTTGAATCAAAGGAAGAAGTACAATTCTTAAATACGGCTCATTATACAGACAAATACATAGGCAAAGTTTTAGATAGTTTATCGCATCTTCCAATTTGGGATGACTTGTTGGTAATTGTTGTTGCAGATCATGGCTGCCGTTTTCCCGGAAATAGTGCGTATCACCTGCCAGAAAAATTTCACATCCCAATATGGTTTGGCGGTGGGGCAGTTGGAGTTGATAGTACCAGTGAGTCTATAGTAAGTCAAAATGACATTGCTGCAAGTTTATTGGGTGAAATGAATATCAGCAATGATTCCTTTGAATTTAGCCGCAATTTTTTTTCTGCTGATTACAAGCCATCGGCTTATTATGCATACAACAATGGATTTGGCTGGCTGGAACCAGAATGTGCACGTGTGTTTTCAAATGATAAAATGGAAATTATTTTAACAGAAGGGAACCCACAAACTGATTTTAATATTGCAAAAGCATTTTTGCAAAAGGTACTTACCGTTTTTGATAGTAAATAAACTCAGGACTATTTCTGTGTTTCTAATTTTAATTGAATACTAAGTTCCGTTAATTGTTTTTCATCAATGCTTGAAGGTGCATCAATCATGGTATCGCGACCCGTATTGTTTTTTGGAAAAGCAATGTAATCCCGAATGCTGGTATTTCCTTGCATGATCGTACACAATCGATCCAGGCCAAATGCAATACCTCCATGTGGGGGTGCGCCATATTCAAAAGCTCCTAATAAAAAGCCGAATTGTTTTTCCGCTTCTTCTTTCGAAAAACCCAATATTTCAAAATTTTTTGATTGCAAATTCCGATCGTGGATCCGGATGGATCCGCCTCCGATTTCAGCACCGTTGATTACTAAATCATAGGCAGCGGCACGAATGGAGGATAAAGTAGTTCTATCGGAACTTTGCATTTTATGCTTATCATCAGGCAGCGGACTGGTAAATGGATGGTGCATTGCAAAAAAACGCTGTGCTTCATCATTCCATTCCAATAAGGGAAAATTAACCACCCATAGCGGTTTAAAAACGCCCTCAGGAATTAAATTCAATCGCCTTGCAATTTCCAAACGAAAATCTCCTAATTGTTTAAGTGTTTTATCTTTTTCGCCCAATAAAATAAAAACGATGTCACCTGAACTAGCACCTATTTCAAGTCCCAAATCGTTTAATTCCTGATCGTTGTAAAATTTACCTATGCTTGATTTGATGGTTTCCGTGCCAAATTTAATATAGATCAAACCTTTTGCACCGATTTGAGGTCTTTTTAACCATTCGGTCAAGTCATTGATATCCTTGTTGCTGAAAGCAGCTTCTTTATCTTTTACAACAAATCCGTATATAGATTCCGCCTGATCGATAATGGAAAAACCCTTGCCTTTCATTCGGCTTAATTCAACAAATTTCAAATCAAAACGTAAGTCTGGTTTATCGGAACCATACAATTCCATGGCTTCATCGTAATCCATTCTTGGAAAATCGGGAAGGGTTACATTCAAACAATTTTTAAATAAACTTTTTGTAAGGCCTTCAAAGGTTTGTAAAATATCTTCCTGTTCGACAAAAGCCATTTCACAATCAATTTGTGTAAATTCCGGTTGTCGATCTGCACGTAAATCTTCATCGCGAAAACAACGCACGATTTGAAAATAGCGGTCCATGCCCGCAACCATTAAAATTTGTTTAAACGTTTGCGGAGATTGTGGCAATGCGTAAAACTGACCCGGATTCATACGGCTTGGCACAATAAAATCACGTGCGCCTTCGGGAGTGGACTTTATTAAATAAGGGGTTTCAATTTCAAGAAAATGATGTTCACTCAGGTATTTGCGTGTTTCTAATGCAATCTGATGCCTGAAAATCATCTTTTCTTTCACCGGATTTCTTCGGATATCCAAATAACGATAACGCATACGCAATTCTTCGCCTCCATCACTTTCATCTTCAATGGTAAAAGGCGGTACCTGAGATTCATTGAGAATGGTCAAATTGGCCACCGCAATTTCAATATCACCGGTAGTTCTATTTGGATTTTTACTGCTGCGTTCGCGGACAATCCCGTCAACTGATATCACAAACTCACGTCCACATTTTCGAGCCATTTCACATGCTGAGGCATTTTCTTCCATATTAAAGGCCAGCTGAGTAATTCCATAACGGTCACGTAAATCAATGAAGCTCATACCTCCTAAATTACGTACTATTTGAACCCAACCTGATAATTGCACAGATTTTCCAACATCGCTTATTCTTAATTCACCACAAGTATGCGAACGATACATATTTTTAATATTAGAGCACAAAGATAACCGGAGAAGATAGAAATTGGATAAACAGGATGTTATTTAATAGATTTAAAGATTTAAGTTAGACATGTTCTAATCAGATAGATGTCAATATATTTAAAGTGTATTTATCCATTTAATAAATTTGGTTGAATTATGGATTTTGCAATCTTTAGTATTATATATCTAATCTATACAAGTTGTATAATGAAAAGAAAAATTTTCTAAATCCATAGCAACCAGCTTCCCTAAATTTCTCTTTGAGTTTGTAAATACGCAGCCGCCATCTATATTGAAGCAGTTTGATTTTTGAGCTAGTATTTTGTCCAAAGCAATGGGCACATGACCATGCACTAATATTCTGGAAGCTAATTTGACTGTATCTATTTTAAAGTTTCGAGTCCACAACATGGCATCCTGGTCCTCAAAAAGATTTTCATTTTCAAAATTTAGTCCGGCATGAACCAGGATGCATTTATCCAATTCCAGATACAGCTTCGTACTGTTAAAAAAATCTCGATAGACTTCCGGGAAATCCTGAAACCTGGTTTTATTGTAACTGGCAAGCGTTTGTTCACCGCCATTGAAGAGCCACTGAAAATAGGCTGTCACATCTGTTGCTGAATCCATCATCATTTGTTCATGGTTTCCCCGGAGACAGTGAATCGTATATCCTGCGTTTTGAAGTTTTAATATAGTTTGAATTACGCCCAGGCTGTCTGGCCCTCGGTCTATGTAATCACCTAAGAGCACTAACTCATCTTGTCTTGTCAATTTTAAAACCTCTAAAAGTAGCTTTTTAAAGGTCTTGTTGCATCCATGGATGTCACCAATTGCAAATTTGCGAGCCATAAAGATTTTTATACAATATAAGAGACTGTCAAGTCCTTCATTTTTAATCGAGCTCAAGGGATTTTACCGAATTTTTGTACTTTAGGGCTTGGGTTTTTTAAATTAGTAGTATGAGTCTTCGTTTTTTACTTCTTCTCGTTTGCATTAGCTGTTTATATGTGGCAAATAGTCAGGAATGGAAAGATATTTACCGATTTACACCGGCCCAGACCTTAAATAAGATTAAATTTTTAGATAGCCAAACCGGATTTACTGCTGGAAGTTTATACAATGGTTCGTTTGAGAATATTCACATCACACATGATGGGGGGAAAACCTGGGTGAATGCCAATTCAGGGTATACTGCTATGCGATTTATGGATATTTTTATATTGGATTCCAAGAATATCTATATGAGCGGCAATGAAGGAATCATCATTCGATCAACTGATGGCGGCGCTCATTGGGAAACATTAAACACCGGAACAAAAGAGCAATTGTGGGGTATTCATTTTTTAAATAAAGATATTGGAATTGCTGTTGGATCAAATGGAATTATTATTCGTACCGTAGATGGTGGAACAAATTGGAATCCGGTTCCTTCTGGAATTCCTAATTTATTTTACGATGTTTTTTTTACTCCACAGGGAGTTGGTTTTGCATCGGGTTCAAATGTTTTATATAAATCAACTGATAATGGGCTCAGTTGGAATCCGGTTTCACAATTTCCATTTCAAGCGCCAGCAGATTGGATCCGGAGTATTAAAATGGTGAATGAAAACACCGGTTATGCTTGTGCAGATATTGGTAGAATTTATAAAACCACCGATGGAGGTGATAGTTGGGAACGAATGGAATCTGGAACAGAAGATCCTTTGTTTGATATCGATTTTGTAGATGAGCAAAATGGTTTTATTTGTGGTTTCAATGGAATCATTTTACAGACTTCTAACGGTGGACAAGATTGGACAAAAATTCTAAGTCCACTTGGAACAGAACACTTGTATTCCATTGATATGATTTCAAAAACAACCGGATATATTTGTACATACACCGGCCACATTTTAAAAATGGATATGGCATCTGCAATTAAGAGTGAAGATAGAAATCCTATTACTGTAGCCATATATCCAAATCCAATTATAAACAAAGCAATCTTGAGTTTGGATGAGGAACATTTATTAAAAATGACTACGATAAAATTGTGTACGCTTGATGGCAGATGCAAACCTATTGATGCCAAGCGATTAAATAATTCTCAAGTTGAATTGGATTTTATTTTTGAAAAAACGGGATATCACAATTTATTGATTCAATTTGATAAGGGTAATAAAGTGTTACCCATTTATTTACAAAATGCTTCAAATTAATTTTTAACAATAAAACAAAACAAAAATGGAAACAAAAACAAATTGGTTAGCACTTGTCGTTTCGGCATTGGTTGGAATTGCCTTGGGATTTTTATGGTATGGCATGTTATTTTCCAATCAATGGATGGCTGGAAATGGCATTAGCATGGTTGGTGAAAAAATGATGAAAAATGGAGTTGAAATGCCTATGTCAGCCTTGCCCATGATTATCAACGCCGTCTCCATGTTGGTGTATGCTTATCTGATGAATTGGTTGATTAATAAAACCAACTCGTTTGACCTAAAATCAGGTGCAACATTGGGAGCAGTTATTGGTGTCATTCATCTATTTGGTATTTATACCGGAAATCGCTTTGCAGGCAATCCGGTGAGTTTATCCATGGTGGATGGCTTCTATACTTTATTATTGTTTACAGTAATGGGCGCTATCATTGGTTCTTGGAGAGCAAAGTAATTTTACATTTATAATTTACATAGCCTTGATTTAGAAATGAATCAAGGCTATTTTTTTTTTAAAAACGCGCAAGATTTTTTCCTAATTAATTTCAATCAAAAGGACCATTTTCCTCTCAGAATGACAACGCCCCCGGCAGTTTGATAGTTTGAACCATTTTCGGCAAAAGCTGCTTGTATCGTTAGATCCAGGTCTAAGTTTGTAAGTGCATTCCAGCTGAGTGTAGGCACAGCTATCAAGGTATTGTAACTAGGAGAATATATTATGGATAAATTGCTTCGAAAAATTGGATTGAATGATTTTGAAACTCCTGCGTACAAACTTATTTTAAACGGAAATAAAGATTTTGCTGAAAGTTGTGAATCAAATAAAGCCGGACCTCCAAATAGCAGTCCGGAAGGTTTACTGTTAAATAAACTTGAAAAGGAAATGTACCAATCATTTGTAAATGTTTGGTCCACTACAAATGAAGCAGTCCACACTCCAGAATGTTTTGCAATTTCATTTTTAGGGTGAAAGTAACTAAACTCCGCTTTAAATCCTGCGTTTCGAAGATTTCCAGCCCATCCTCCACCAAACATAAGGTCGTCCTGATACAAACCAGCTAACAATTGGAAGTCATAAGTCCATTTATTGAACTTGTATAGAAATGCACCTATATGTGTATGTTTAGTTCTTCCTGGCTTGTAAGCAAATTCAAGTTTGCTTTGATCATTAAGATAACCTTGTATACGGATTGCATCGTTTCCGGGTCTTTCTTCGTAGTCGAAATCTAGAAAATTGTAAGCATTAAAGATGTCATTAGGATTCCAAATAGTATTCAATCCCCAATTGATGCGTTGTCTTCCAAGTTTAAGATCCCAATGTTCAAAAGTGTATTGTAAATACAAACGATCCACCACTGAATGCAATACCAAAGCATTTTGATTGATCCAAAGTTTTGAAAGATTAAAGTATCCTTCATAGGTATTGATGTATTTACCGTAGTCGGGAATCAATTTTAATTGACTTCCCCAAATAATTCGATTTCTAAGTTCGAATTTAGCAATAAATTTTTCAGAAAAATTAAATTTGAAATTCAATCGGTTGTGAATCAAGTTGCTTGAATAAACATTCGAAAGCCCATTTGAAAAACTTAAAGACTCAAGGTCTTTTAAATAACCCTTGCATTCCAACCAAGGTATTTTGGCATCCTGATCTTGTGCATGCAGAATTTTTGAAATAAAAAAACAGGTTGCAAGGAGTAAGGATTTCAAAAAGTTCATTCCAACAGATTAATGCCATTTGTAATTTTTGCTGGTGCTGTGTCTTCCACAATTTTTCCGTCTTCCAAAGTTATGACTCTTCGTGCACGACTAATAACGCGTTGGTCATGTGTTGAAAAAACAAAAGTCATGTTTTCTTCTTCATTTAATTTAAGCATCATATCCAATAAATTGGTAGCTGAAACAGAATCTAAATTGGCAGTAGGTTCGTCAGCAAGTATAAATTGAGGTTTTGATGCCAATGCACGAGCAACTGCAATTCGTTGTTGTTGTCCACCGGATAATTCTCCGGGTCTTTTATCCCCTTTATTTTCAAGTCCAACTTGTTTTAATAATTCCAAAACCCGCATTTCTCTTTGTTTGGCTGGAATCTTTTGAAGCAACATGATAAATTCGATATTCTCTTTTGCTGTTAAGACCGGAATCAGATTATAGGATTGAAATACAAAACCAATATTATTTAATCTGAAATCTATCAGTGCATTTCCATGCAGTTTGGTGATGTTGGTCCCATTGATTTCAACATAACCTGAACTGGGATGGTCCAATCCTCCGATCATATTTAATAAAGTTGTTTTCCCTGAACCAGATGGCCCTTTAATTGCAGTAAATTCACCGCGATTCAAATGCAATTGAGCATGGTCTAAAGCGACAACGGGAATTGAATCTTCGTCGTAAATTTTAGATAAATTGTGTGCATCAATGACAGCTTGCTTCATAGATTAATTTTTTATTGCGCTTGCAGGTTTTATCTTAAGGGCTCTTTGTGCAGGAAAGATGGCAGACACCAATGCGGTAATTATGACCATAAAAATTATTTTAATTAACTGATCCATATTTAAATTAGGATATACGACCGGACTGTAACCAAAATTTGCGTAAACTTCCGAGTAGTTATTGAGATGAATTCCAGTATGATGTGTAATTGCGATGGTAATGAATGCAAGGATCATTCCAACAGGACAACCGGCTAGAATCAGAAAACAAGTTTCCCAAAGAATCATCGTAAAAATTTTAAACTTATTCATTCCAAGTGCCAGCAACATGCCAATTTCTCGAGTCCTTTCCAAGACGGACATCATCATTGTATTTATAATTCCAAAAGTCAATGCGAGTAAAATAATTCCCATGTATATGTATACCATTTGTGTCCCGGCAGAAACAGTAATCCCAATTTCAGGTGATATTTCTATCCAGGATTTCACTTCCAATTCCGGCAAAACACTCTTAAATCGTTGAAGGCACGAATCCAGAGAATTGTTTGAGTAAAGCAAAACGGCTATTTCATGGATTCCCCCTTTCAAGCCAGCCAATGAATCAAGTTCTTCAATATTTACAAATACATTGGTTTCATCAAAGGGTGTATTTTGTGTTTTAAATATTCCTGCAATTCGAAATGCGGCAGATGCTAGATTCCCTGCTGTATCTTGAAAAGTCAGAATTGTTTTTTTATTGATGTTTAATTTTAATTTATTTGCAAGTTTCTGACCAATGATAATTTCATTTCTTTTGGAAGGCGTGAAATAGTGACCATCAATTAATTTACTGGAAAGTTGAGTGAGCTTATTCTCTGCTTCTGTTTGAATTCCATTTATTTTTATACCGGTACTTCCAGAGGGGGAAGCGATCATCCCAAACAAAATAAGCCTTCCGGCAACTGCTTTAACCGAAGAATTTTCTTTTATTAGTTTAATGGTTTTTTCAGCATCCGGAACAATAAACCTGGACTCATGGTCATTTAAAAAATTGGGATGATGAATTTGAATATGTGAAATTTCATCTTGAATTGCAGCATTTACGCGTTGTTCTATCATGCCATTGTAAAAGGCAATTAAAAACATACCAGACCATAAGCCTAAACTAATAGCAAGTAATAAAGTCAGACTTCTTTTTTTACTTCTCCAGATATTTCGCCGTGCAATTTTTAGAATCATCTCATTAATTAATTGCGAAGGGCTTTAACAGCATCCAATTTATGAATATGCCAGATTGGATACAAGCCAATGAATAGTGTTAATATTAAAACAAAACCTGCTTGCGAAATAAAAACGGTACTATCTATTGCTGTTGGAATGACTGGTTCAAATCCAAATTTTTCATAAGCTTTTGCCATTTCTCCTGTAAATTGGATGGGATTTCTATTTAAATAAACTACCAGAGGAATACTGAGTAAAATTCCACTTGCTACTCCGAGAGCTGTAATGAGCAATGTTTCACCCAACAGAATTAATCCCAGGTTTATTTTTTTTAATCCAATTGAAATCAACATGCCAAACTCCCGTTTGCGTTCAGCAGTCATCATTAAAACCGTTCCAAAAAAACCAAAGCCAATAATTAAGTAGAGCACCGCTGAAAAGATATAAAAAGAGGCTCCATCGGCTTTGATATGGTTAGAAATTTCAGGCATCATCTCTTCCCAATCCATGATTTCGTATTCTGAAGATAATTGGGTTCGTAGGCTTGAAACCAATGGTATTTTCTCCAATGGATTATCGAGAATTAAAGCAAGAGTTGTAATTCTGTTTTCTGAATTGAGTAAAACTTGACTTGCCTTTAAGGGAAGGTAGACAAAACTATTATTCATTTCAGGAGATGCCAGATGCAACAAGCCAATAATTTTATATTTTCCTGCTGCAAGCGTACCTTGATAGGCTTGACCAAATAAAACCAAGGTGTCATTTAGTTTAGCATTTAATCGCTTTGCTAATCCTTCAGCAATTAATACGGATTCATCATCAATGGTAAAATAAGTTCCTTCAATTATTTTTTCGTTTAAATGTGTTAGTTGCTTTTCTTTTATTGGGTCTGTCCCAATTAACATACATGCTTTCGTGGTATTGTTGAAGGATGCTAATGTAAATGTTTCCAATCTGGGAACAAAATCGAGTACATTTTTTTGTTGTTTAATTTTGTGAATCAACGTGTCGTTTAATTCAAAACAATTATCCAAAACGCGCTCATTCCAATATCCGGATTTATGAATTTGAACATAGCCGGAATAATATCCCACTACATTTTTTATTAAATTATCAAATGCCCCTTTCTGAAATGATTGCATTAAAATGCAAAACATCACTGCAAATGTAATCGAGGCGGTTGTTATAAGTGTGCGTCTGTGATTACGCCATAAATTTCTCCAGATAAGTTTTAAAATCATTTGATACGAGGCATATTTTGCATGCTGAAAAATGAATCATTTAGAGAAATATCAAATTGAAGTGAATTATAAATAAGTATGGTTTTATTTCCTTTTTTATCAGCTGGTATCATTTCTAAGCGGGAAGGCAACATTCTGCCCCCTAAGTTCTTAATTTCTCCGGCATGAAGTGTGTTAACCAATTGACCATCTTCATCAAAATAGGTAATGTAAAGTGAGTTGTAATCAATTTTAGATATACACATGTCTATGCGACTCCATAGTACTGCGGCATTTGGTTTTGGAATGAGTCGGATCTGGTAACAAGCAATTTTATCAATCAAAGTATCTTTAAGCATGGAATGTGTGTAATCTTCAAGTATGGATGCTTCTTTTACCAAATCATCATTTGTAAAATCAGTACCCATCCAACTTTGACTCATCATGGAAGGAGGCATCTTTATATTCCTATCAATTGATGGAATCCAATTCCACACTTCTTTAGCACGTTTTAGAAACACAACTCCTTTGTCTTTTGCAGGTGCAAGAATTAATATTGCAGCCAAATCATTTCCTTTGCTCCAAGATTTTAAAGATAATTCCCGGGTCCAATTTGGTCTTACCGTTTGTATAGTGATTTGTGCAACTGAGCTCTTACCACGTGCATGTTCATCTGCTTTTCGAACAATGTTTATTGCTTCTTGAGAGAAACTTCCAGATAATATACCAAATTGAATCAAGCAGATAAAAAGTGGTTTTTTAAAGTGCATACATTTTGAATGGGTTCAAAAATAAAATATTGTGATAAGCCAATAAGATATAACAAATTTATTGGTTAAGAGTTGATTTATTGAAAAAAATAATTTCAGTTAACTGAATTCTAAGTGTAATAGACTAAAGGAGTGTCTTAATGAATTATTTGAAGTGGTTTTGTTTGTTGAAAGGATTCGTTGTATATTTTCAAATAGTACATTCCGGTTTCAAAACCTGAAACATCAAACACATAATGAGAAGATGCTTGAAGGTATTGCCAATGATGAATAATTTGACCATTTACATTCAATAAGGCAAGTTTTAAATTATTGGGAGCATTGTCATTAACCAAAATTGATAAAACTGAATTCGCAGGATTCTCAAACAGAATGACCTTCAATTCGAAAACGGTTTCATCAATTTGTGTCGTTCCATTATAGCTTGTCACATTTTCACGAATTGTATTGTGCCCACTTCCCGGACCGGTATTTCCAGTTGGGACCAAGCCATAGTAGCTGGTGCCCAAGACGTATGGATAAGCTGCTATCAAATTGCTATCCAAGCTTACAAAATAAGCATAGATCCCCTTAGGATATTCAGGAGTTACACAAAACCTGCCATTGTGTTCATCCAAATCACCGGAACCTTGAACGAATTCATAATCTTCGACATAATAACCTAATGGAAACCGTGTTGAGACATCCGGACCGGCAGAACTTGCAGCCATGCCATTGGGAAGGATGTTGCGTTTTATTATGTTTCGAATTTGATAACTGCTCTGCATTCTTCTAATGCCACCTGTTCCATCCTTATTTGAATAGCCAAATGCGCCATATACTGGAAATCCGTCAAAAGCATATCCAATTATTGGAGCATGCAACGTACTTAAAGTATCATTGTACAAACATCTTGGATTCAAATGATGGTGATATTCTCCATTAGGAGCAGGATGCCCCAAACAATTATCAAAAGAAGGACCTTCTACAACGATCGCATTTTGATTCCACACATTTTGATTGTTATAACTCATTCCATCCTTTGGATTGAATATAGACACACCATTGGTCCAAACTCCAATATGTCCCAGACCCGTTGAAATGGGAGTATTGTTGTTAGCTTTTGGAAAACGGGTAATTTTAAAAACGAAGTTTTGATTTTTGGGTATGTTTGGATTGCCTTGCCATGGTCCAATATCATACCCAGGAATGCAACTGGCGCTTACATATACATTGCTATCAGAATATTGTACTTTTTGGACATTGGAAGGAATGTTGTTGTAACCGGTAGCTCCAGTTGTGTTTAGAATCCAGGATGAAATTTCCGGAGTTATTTGCGCATTTGTTAAATGAGTAAAACTTAAAAGAGCAAAAACAAAAAATGATCTCATTATTATTTTTTGTAAAGGTAAAGAATTGTTGGAATTCTAAAATGATTCAAAGAGTTGAGTCTATAGTCTATAGAGAGGAAGTCTATAGTCTCTGGATCTCAATAGACTATAGACTAATTCCCTTTTCTTTCAGTATTATTTAGTATATTTGAAAGGATATCCTCTTTTATTATTATAAATTAATATAATATGAAAACTTTATTTGCATTTTTTGGGATTTGTTTATTCTGTAGCATTTTTTTACTCCAGGCTCAGAATCAACCCACGATGACATTTAGTACAGTCAATCAAATACGTATCAAGGAGCGGATCGATACCGTTGTCATTTTTGATCCGGCGACTTTATTAGAAACGGTAAGAATCATGAAGTATAAAAGTATCAATCTGGATTTAAATAATTGTCCTGAATTGGCTACAGAGGTTTCCTTAGGTTTTACACATGCGAGCGCAATTGAACTCTCAGATTGTGGGAGTTTATCCATACTTTGTAAGCCATTGGGGCAAGTAAATGAATGGACTATCCAATCTTTTACTATGGCCATCCAAAAGAAAGGACAACAAATTCAAAAATTCACAGCAACAGGTCCAAATTTTTCAGATGCAATGTCAAATGCTTTAACCAAATTGGAAAGTGGATCTACTCTTTATTTTGAAAATATTAAATTGGCTATGACTGACAAATCAGTAGTATCACTTTCTTTTGGCGTTGAAGTAGATTAATTTATTTTTTATTGAGGAAGGACCAAAGACGAAGGTAGCATTGACCATAAACAAACAGACCTTAGACCATAGAACTTCAGACCATAGCTCTAACCTTCAGACTTAATAATGCCAAAGCCATTTATTACTCAATCGAAACTGAATTTTTATGTCCGACATATTTATAAGTTATTCTAGTGCTGATCGGGACATCGTAAAAACGCTTGCAGGTTTATTTGAACAGCAAGGTTGGTCTGTTTGGTGGGACCGGGATATTCCAATTGGACAACATTACGATACCGTAATTGAAAATGAATTGAAACAAGCGGCCTGTGTCGTCGTAGTGTGGACACAGCGATCTATTAATTCTGAATGGGTTAAAAACGAGGCTTTGGAAGCAGCTCATATAAATAAACTTGTTCCGGTCTTGTTGGAAAAACTGGCTGTTCCACTAGCATTTAAACGGATTGAAACTGCGAAGCTCTATAATTGGGATGGGGATACAAGCCATCCGGAATTGGAGTTGTTGTTCCATTCAATTCATTCAATACTTCAAAATCAAAGGGAGGGAGTTGAAGAACCATTTAAAAATCAAATACATGGATCTGTATTGATAAATTCCATTAAGAAGATCCTTAAGCCGGCCTCTCTGGCTGTTTCCATTTTGGTACTTTCATTTTTAGCATTTTATTATTTTAATAAGCCAAATGAAGCTAGTCTGACGGTACGTATTTTTGACTGGAAAAAATTACCAATACCTCAAGGTGATATCAAAATTTATTTACCGCAATATATTAGAACACAATCAGTTGATAAAATGGGTCAGGCATTTTTTAACGGCATTCCTAAAAGCGCATTAAAAACTAAGATGAAAATTGAAATAAACAGTCCTGGATATGTCAGTATTTCATTAGATACCTTGTTTGATGCCAGCAGACCATTAGAGTTGAGCATGGCATTTTCTACGCAAGTAATAATTTCTGGAAAAGTTAAAACTGCTGCTGAGTTTCCTATTCGTGGAGTAGAGGTAAACGTTGAAGGAACAAAATATTTTGATTTATCTAAAACGGATGGTTCCTATAAAATCAGACTTGAAAAATATACTTTGGGAGATGATATTACCATTACTACTTCCCATAAAGATTATGAAGATAAAAGCTTTATAATGAAAATCAGTGCACCTGAAATTTTAAGTCAGGATATTTTCTTAAACCCGGTTCCAAAATAAAATTAATTAATATGAATGCACGATTTCTTTGGATAGCACTTTGTTTGATGATATCATTGAGAAGTGAAGCGCAAAATCTTATTTTAAAAGGTAGACTAAAGTGCATTTTGCAAAAACCAAATACAACCAAAGGAGCAGAAAATGTTGTCATTGTCCCAAATTTCATTCCCCCAAAATCCACCATTACCGCATCAGCACCATCAGGATATTTTGAAATCAATACAGACCTACCTTTTACAAAATTAGAGGATAAAACAGTTACATTATATGCGATTTCAAAATGTAAAGATTGTAATTTATTAGCCCGTAGAATTTTTATTACGGAAGACAATGATCGTCAGTTTAAAGAAGATCAATACGCTTATTGTACGATCAAGGATTGGGTACTTGATGCCAGTTGTCAAAGTGCGGAGTTTAAAGCGCTTAAAGCAGACAGTGTTTTGCGTGCAGTGGTGAAGCAAGAAATGGAAGATCTGGACAAGGTATCAAAAGCAAGCGCATTGGTTGGGACCCCTTCTTTTCTAAATTTTATTAGCAGCCTGGTCTCTATAGGCAGTCCCGCATTACCAGTTGGATTTTACGGAGCCAATAGTATTGTTAGGGACAATAGTTCAACAGGTCAGTTTTTATTGGCATCTTCATTGTATCATTCTGCAAATACCGGATTTAATTTTTGTCCATATCGGGAATTGGGTGAAGCGGTTTTTTGGAATCCGGCTGCTATTCAACAAACTAAAACAAGCGGATTGTTGAGTCTGTTCGTTAATTTTAAAAACAATTATAAAGCATCTATTTATTATAGACTTACTAAAAAGTTTAGCATGGGTATGGGGTTCATGTATACAAAACAAGATGCTTTTCGAACTGTATTGTATCGATTTGACAACGATCCGTTAGATTTTACAGTAAATGATTTTATATTTAATTTGAAGGAAAGTGCTTTAAACATTAGTCCTTCCTGGAAATTGAATGATAATATATCTATTGGCTGTAGTATTAAATCCGTTTGGCAAAAATTTAATAATCCAAGTCAACTCTTTGTCGAACAAATTGACACTATTAAAACAAGAAATTTTTCAAATCAAACAGTAAAAGTGCAAAATTTTGATGCAGACCTTTCTGTATATTATAAAATCAATAGGCAGTTGAGCTTTGGAGTAAATCTGATGAATTTGACAGGAAGTCAGTTATATGGAGATGCATTTATTTCAAATCAAAAGGATAAACCAATACAAAATCAACGTGCATATGGTTTGGGCATTTTATATAAGCTAAAACGAGTTCATGTGGGATCTGATATGGTATTAAATGAAGATGGTTTATACGATGCCAGCATTGGTATTAATTATGTTCCATTTAACAATACCATCCTTGCTGCCGGATTTTCTTTTAAACAAGCAGCTTATACCTTTTCTTTTAAAATGAAACATTTTCACATCGCTTATATCAATGACAATAATTTTTTAGCAAAAGATGTTCGTAAATCCAAAATAGGACTTTTTAATGGAAATTTATTTACAGGTTTTAGTTTGAATTTTGGTGGTACTAAGTAAATCAGATTGGGTATAAGGAGAAAATGAATTAAATTTTTATATTGGTTCCCTA
Organism: Saprospiraceae bacterium; assembly: GCA_016787575.1. GTDB lineage: Bacteria > Bacteroidota > Bacteroidia > Chitinophagales > Saprospiraceae > Vicinibacter. Next base: position 90,830 of record JAEUUO010000020.1, read on the forward strand.
GAATATTAAATATATTTGAGAAATCGCCTTATGATATTTTGAAAAAAATGTAATTAATTATGAATATTAGCAAACAAATTGCAAAACATTTCAGGGAAGTTTATTTTGGTGGGAACTGGACCTGCGTAAATTTAAAAGATCAATTGCAAGATGTTAACTGGCAGGAGGCAGTCACTCAGGTTTATTCATTGAATACTATAGCAACACTTACCAATCATATCCATTATTATGTAAAAGCCGTATTGAAAGTTTTGCAAGGAGAAGCTTTGAACGCTAAGGATATTGATAGTTTTGAACATCCGACAATTCAAGCACAAATGGATTGGGATGAGTTTTTGACGAATGCCTGGTCAGATGCAGAGCAATTTGCAGCATTGATAGAAAAATTACCGGACGAAACTTTAGGAGAATTATTTACCGATCCAAAATATGGAATTTATTTTAGAAATCTTATAGGAATTATTGAGCATACTCATTATCACCTGGGACAAATTGCAATAATTAAAAAAATTGTGAGGCAATCTCGTTAACGCTTTTAAAGATGGTAAAATGCCAATCAGCATAGAGCATACTTTAGTTCTAATAGAACAACCTGAAAATAAAGATTCAAAAACGAATTCAATAAAACTTACCTATATCGATTCTTCATTATAAATGATCGGATGAAATCACAAGAATCAATCTGAGGTCTAAAAATAGTTTCTATTTTTGCTATTGGTATGAAAGTAATACAATCATTTGAAACAGAGCGACTCATGCTTAAAGCTGTTGATAAGGAAGATGGATCATTTATATTAGAACTTTTCAATACACCGCAATGGATTGCCAATATTGGTGACCGAAATGTCCGAAACATAGAACAGGCAGAAACATACATTGAAGAAAAAATGCGCCCCCAGATCGAACGTTTGGGGTTTGGTAATTACATCATGATCCGGAAATTGGATGGTCGCAAAATTGGAACGTGTGGATTGTATGACCGGGAAGGCTTGGATGGAATTGATATTGGATATGCATTGCTACCTCAGTTTGAAAAGCAAAATTATGCATTTGAAGGGGCATCAAAGATGCTGGATCTTGCAAAGCATTATTTTAACTTAACGGAGATTGTTGCAATCACAACTCCGGAAAATATACCATCGCAAAAGATTTTGGAAAAACTTGGTTTAAAATTTGTCAAGACCATTAAACTGCCAAGTGATGATAAGGAATTAAATTTTTATAAATTGAGTTTGAGATAAATTATTGAATCAATTTATATTAGAATTCTAATAAGTCCTTGCAGTTATTTTAATTAAGCTGAGTCAATAGTTTTGGAATTATTTAAAAATTCAAAATTATTTATTCTTATCTTGTACCCGAAAACACTATGAATTCAAGTTTTTATACTTGATAAAATATCTATTTATGGAACACCTAAAATTATTGTACTATGTTAGTCAAATTATTTTCCGCGGCCGGACATGGCGTGGATGCTTCTACCATTGTTGTAGAGGTGAATGCCGGAGGGAATGTCATCACCGGTAAGATCAGTTATTGGATGGTTGGGCTTCCTGACAATGCCATTAAAGAAGGATACCAACGGATTCAGTCGGCAATTAAAAATATCGGATATCAATTCCCGCGTGTCAAGCTGGTAATCAATTTTGCACCGGCCGATATTCGTAAAGAAGGTTCGTATTACGATTTGCCAATTGCATTGGGAATTTTGGCGGCAACCCGACAAATTTCAGAAGAACGTTTCAAGGATTATTTGATAATGGGGGAATTGAGTCTGGATGGAAGCTTGCGGCCTTTTAAAGGCGTTTTGCCAATTGCCCTGTTAGCAAGAAAAGAGAACTACAAAGGAATCATCGTGCCAAAAATTAATGCACGAGAAGCCGCTATTGTGGATGGATTGGAAATAATCCCGGTTGAAAATTTGTTTGAAGCGGCTGCTTTTATGGACAATCGCCTTGTAATTGAACCAATATTTGCAGATTCAACACAAGAATTTTATCAACAACAAGCAAATTATGTACATGATTTTGCAGATGTAAAAGGTCAGGAAAATATAAAACGGGCCTTGGAAATTGCAGCGGCAGGAGGTCACAATGTGATTTTAATCGGTCCTCCAGGTGCAGGAAAAACCATGTTGGCTCAACGGTTGCCAACCATCCTTCCACCCTTGGGAATCAACGAAGCCTTGGAGACCACGAAAATTCATTCCGTTGCTGGAATCCTGGCTGCAGATTCTGGTTTGGTTACCAGTCGACCCTTTCGTTCGCCCCATCACACTATCAGTGATATTGCACTGGTTGGAGGTGGCTCTAATCCAATGCCGGGAGAAATTTCATTGGCTCATAACGGGGTGTTGTTTTTGGACGAACTGCCTGAGTTTAAACGTGCAGTTTTAGAGGTTTTGAGACAGCCATTGGAGGAACGAAAAGTAACAATCTCAAGGGCAAAAATTTCAATTGAGTATCCTTCCAGTTTCATGTTGATCGCAAGCATGAATCCATGTCCTTGTGGCTATTTCAATCATCCTGAAAAAGAATGCGTTTGTGCTCCGGGTGCTGTAAAAAAATATTTGAGTAGAATCAGCGGTCCATTGCTCGATCGAATCGATTTGCACGTAGAGGTAACGCCGGTATCTTCGGAAGAATTAATGGAATACAAACGGAGTTCTGAAAATTCCTCGTGTATTAGAGATCGGGTGATGTCAGCCAGATTGCGTCAGGAAAAACGCTACCATGAAAATCAAAATATTTATTGCAATGCACAAATCCCATCGAGCATGGCACGAGAAATTTGTGCAATCAATACAAACGGAATGACATTATTGAAAACTGCAATGGCTAAATTGCAATTGTCCGCCCGGGCTTATGATCGCATTTTAAAAGTGTCACGAACCATTGCGGATTTATCTGATAGCGATGATATAAAAATCGAACACCTTGCAGAAGCCATCCATTTCAGAAGTTTGGATCGGGAAGGATGGGCGGGATGATGTCAATTACGAATTAAAAATTAAGAATTAAGAATGGGAATTTATTAATAAGTAACATTAATTTCTATTTACCAATTAAACAGTGAAATATTTATTTTGAAAGGCAGTAATATTATTCAAGAAAAATCATTTGAATTGGCAATTAAAACCATAGAATTGGTTGGATATTTACAGAATGTAAAAAAGGAATATGTAATTTCAAATCAATTGTTAAGGGCTGCCTGTTCTGTCGGGGCTAATGTGGAAGAGGCTATTGGCGGACAATCTGATAAAGATTTCATTGCAAAAATTTCTATTGCTTATAAAGAGGCCAGAGAAGCAAACTATTGGATTAGATTATTGGAAGCTTCGAATATTTTAAAGAATAATGATACAAATATCCTTTTATTAAAATCTACTGAGTGTTGTAAAATTTTAGCTAGTATTTTGGTAACTTTAAAATCTCGAAAATAACGGGTCAAAAAATATTCTTAATTTTTAATTCTTAATTTTTAATTCTCTTTTCTATTATCTTTGCCGGCTATGAATTTATTTGTTTTTAATAGTTTATCCGGAGAAAAGGAGCTTTTTAAACCGATTGTAGAAGGCCGAGTGGGAATGTATGTTTGCGGTCCAACAGTTTATTATGATGCACATCTTGGAAATTGTAGAACCTTTATTTCGTTTGATGTTATTTATCGTTATTTAATGCATCTTGGATACAAAGTTCGTTATATAAGAAATATTACAGATGTAGGTCATTTGTTGGATGATGGGGAAGATCGTATGATGAAAGGTGCCCGATTAGAGCAGTTGCAACCCATGGAAGTTGCACAAAAGTATAGCAATGGCTTTCATGATATGATGCGTTTGTTTAATGCATTGCCTCCTTCAATCGAGCCTCGGGCTACAGGACACATTATCGAACAAATTGAAATGGTGGCTGATATTTTAAAAAGAGGCTATGCTTATGAAAAAAATGGCTCGGTTTATTTTGATACTTTAAAATTTATCAAGGACGGAAATCCATATGGAAAATTGTCTGGAAGAATCGTGGAGGATTTACTTTCAGAATCAAGGGATGATTTGAAAAATCAGGATGAAAAAAACCATCCTTCTGATTTTGCATTGTGGATTAGAGCAAGTGATGAACATATAATGCGATGGAATTCTCCCTGGAGTGTTGGATTCCCGGGATGGCATTTGGAATGTTCAGCCATGAGTACAAAATATTTGGGAGAGCGATTTGACATTCATGGAGGAGGAAATGATTTAAAATTTCCACATCATGAAAATGAAATTGCTCAAAATATGGGTGCATGTGGAACTGCTCCTGCTAATTATTGGTTTCATACCAATATGCTATTACTCAATAGCAAGAAAATGTCAAAAAGTGATGGGAATACGATTTCTCCAACTGAATTGATAACGGGAAATAGTGTGCATACCTCAAAAGCATATTCTCCCATGGTTTGGAGATTTTTTACACTGCAAGCTCATTACCGTTCAACATTAGATATAACCGATGATTCCTTGCAAGCAGCGGAAAAAGCATACCGCAGACTTATGGAAAGTATGCGTATTCTTAAAAACATGCAGCTTGATTTTGCCAAGGAATCAGCGGCAAAGGATGAAACCATCAGTTCCCTGATTGCACAAATGTATCAGGACATGAATGATGATTTTAATGTTCCTAAAACCTTGGCATCGGTGTTTGAATTGTGTACCATAATAAATTCAGTAAAGGATGGTCATATTTCAGCTCAGTCCATTTCTGAATTAAAGTGGAAAGAATTAATAACACATCTTGAACAATTTGTTTTTGACATATTCGGTTTAAAAGATGAAAACGACAACAACGATTCCAACACCATTGATCAACTCATGAAATTGGTCATCGAATTGCGTAAGACAGCTCGTGAAAATAAAGATTGGTCTAGTTCAGATAAAATCCGGGATGTACTTAAGGAGGCCGGCATCCAGTTGAAAGACGGAAAAGATGGAACGGAATGGATGCATGTGAATTAATTACGAATTTTCAATTATGGATTTCGAATTAATATATTGAATTATAATATGCAATTGAAAGGTTTAAGTACTTGCTAGAAATTTACAAATAATAATTGCGAATGAAAAATTTTAAGGTTAAACTTGCTCTTATCATATTGGTTGCGTTAAATGGTTGTAAGTCTGATAATAAATCAAAGACAGTTGCAGATGCACAGCTTGAAATTAACTTTCCTTCATTTAATAAAGACAGTGCATTCCAATATGTAAGACAACAGATAATGTTTGGTCCCAGAATTCCGAATACGCCTGCACATCAGAAATGTGCTGATTGGTTTATTGAAAAATTTAAATCCTTTGGTATAGAAGTGATTGATCAAAAGTTTCAGGTTAAAGCTTTTGATGGTACTTTATTGAATGGACGTAACATTATAGCTCAAATCAATCCGGACATTAAACGCAGATTGGTATTTGCGGCCCATTGGGATACCAGGCCTTGGGCTGATTCAGATCCTGATCCGGCAAATCACAAAAAATCATTTGACAGTGCCGACGATGGCCCAAGTGGGGTTGCCGTTTTATTAGAATTAGCACGAGCAATTAAAACTCAAAGCATTAAGGGCTTGGGAATTGATTTTATTTTATTTGACCTTGAAGATTATGGACAAGAATCAAACAATGAATCCTGGGGATTGGGTTCTCAATATTGGTCCCGAAATCCGCATGTATCCGGATATCGAGCACAGTATGGAGTTCTCCTGGATATGGTCGGCGGAGCAAATCCCGGTTTTTATGTTGAAGATTATTCTATGTATTTTGCAAAGGAAGTTGTTGAAAAAGTTTGGAATCTTGCAGCTTCAGAAGGTTATGGGGGTTCATTTCCAAAAACTTCAGGTGGTGGTGTAATGGATGATCATTATTTTGTAAATGAAATTGCAAAAATTAAAATGATAGACATTATCAATCGTCCCGACGGGAAAAGATTTCCATATTATCATCATACTTTAAAAGACAATCTAAACGTCATCGATCCATATACCTTACAAATGGTGGGTAAACTACTCATTCACTTAATTTATCGTGAGGAAGCTGGTACGATTTAAATAAAATCCTCATATGATCTATCCAAGGAGCTGATTTTAACACTAATTAAAATCATCTTAAGTTCTTTAAAGGAAAGTCTATATTTGTCATATGCGACGACCACGCATTTTTCAAATTATATTAGGCTTATTATTAATAGGTACAGCCTTAAATCAGGCATTTTCTCAAATGCATGCTAAATGCGGAAGCAATCCAGTTGCTTTATCCAGTTTTTGCATGGATGCTTGTGTTGTTTGTGATTTAAACGGGGTTTCTGCAAGAACACTGAATATTACACCCGGCCAAATGCCTCCCGGTTTTTGTACCATGGTACAACACAGCATGCAGTGGCTTGCTTTTGTTGCCGGCTCAAGTAGTTTAAGTATCAATGTTGCCGTGTCATCGTGTATGCAGGCAAATGGTGTGGAAATGGGAATTTATGCATCCAGTGATTGTCAGACATTTAAACTGGTAAGCAATTGCAATACCAATATGTATGCAAACCAAACTTGGTCGTTTTCTACTACCGAGCCTCTTAAAATAGGTTGTGTTTATTATCTTGTTTTTGATGGAAACGGACCCAATGAATGCAATGTAGATTTTGTTGTAACTGCAGGAAGTACAATGGCGCCGATTCCAAACACAACTGCAAAAATCAGCGGTAAAAAATTGGTATGCAAAGGGGAAACCATTGATTACATGATTGCAACTATCAACGGTGCTTGTGATTATGAATGGCGTGTTGAAAATGGAACCATTAATTTTTCAAAAGACAATCAAGCACAAGTTAGCTGGGACCAACCGGGGATTGGCAAAATATGCGTGACGGGTTCTAATATATGCAATACTGGAAATGAGGTATGTCTCGATGTTGAAATTGGAGATGATACTCCTTTGCAGGAATTTGGTCCATACTATGTTTGCTTTGGAGAATCCTATAAATTTAAAAACCTTTATTTAACTGCAGGAACCTGGAATTATTTTAATAAAAATCGCTTTGGTTGTGATAGCAATATTTCAGTAGTTGTTGAAGAATTTGAACAAATTCAAACATTTATTGACACGTTTGTATGTTACCCGGATAGTTTTAAGCTTGGGACTAATTTTTACGACAGTACAGGAGTATATAAACAAACACTCAAATCTAAAAAAGCTCCATTTTGCGACAGTATTTTAAATGTCAACTTGAAGTACAGTAAACTTAAATCCATTCCAAATAAATCCAATGATATAAGTTGTGTAGATACACTGGTTACCTTATTTGCAGATTCATCTTTAGTGCCAAAAAATGTTCCAATCAAACGATATTGGATCAATGAGTTTAATGATACTTTGGGAACCGGAAATCAAATTAGTATCAGTCAGGCCGGAATATACAAACTTGTTTTAATCAGTGAATTTGATTCCATTCATACCTGCATTTCTTCACAATCTATTTTAGTAAAAGGTTCAAAAAAGAATCCGGATCTTCTTTTGCTGCATTCATTGACCTATTGCACAGGGGATAGTATTTTTTTGAAAAGTATCCGTTTTACAGATCTGAATAATACCAATGCAACGTATCATTTTTATTGGGATCAAAATGCAAGTTTAGCACAACGAATTGATTCAACTTATATTATTTTAAAAAATGACAATACAATTTATTTGAAGGCTTTTAATGGAATTTGTGAAGATTTACTTGCGCTTCCAATAAAAATAAATTCCAAAGACTATTTTATTTTTAAAGACAGTTCTTTCTGTGCTGGAAGTTTTGTAAATCTTTTAAATTTGGATTTTACAAAACAAGGTCAATTTCCTGGCGATCCACAATTTTATAGTTGCCCCAAAATTGATTCTAATTGCTTGATTCAAAACCAACTTATTCGGTTAAATCAGGATACTACCATTTATATGGTGCCTTTAAATTCACAATGTCCGCAATTTTCTAGTGTTAAATTAAGTGCCCGGCCAATTCCATCAGCAGCATTTAAAACAGATTTAATAGATTATTGCAAAGGGGATACAGTGAGAATATCTTGGACCCCATTTGATAAATCCACTATTTATAAATTGCAATTTGATCAGACGCAATTTCTATTAGCTGCCGGGGATACTTCTTATTACCAATCAGGAATAGATACAGGAAAACATACTATATGTTTTAATGCAGATCGATTGGGATGTATCGACAGTAGTTGCAATTCGATATTTGTGCACGCAGCACCTAACATCCCTTTGCCATTGTGTTTTTCAACAGACAGTAGCATTTTATTTAGTTGGAATAAGTATTCCTCCGAAAGTTATAGCATTGAAGTATTGCAAGGCGGAAATTATGTGCAAGTTTCAGATACCAGTGTATTTTTTCCAAATTTAAATCGAGGCGAAATTATTAAATTAAGAATTCATGCCAGCAACCCCTATTGCAAAGAAGTTGTATCAGAAATAGAATGTCAATCAAAGACATGCCCCCCTATTCAACTGATAATTGATCCTGTTGATACAATTTGCCTTGGCAATTCTAGTCAAACCGTTCAACTGACAGCGCAAACTAACCCGATCGGTCAGACAGGAATTTTTAAATGGCGAGGTCCGGGAATCGTAGATTCTGTGGCAGGTATATTTGATCCCATGGTTTCAGGTGCAGGCTACCACAGAATTTTTTCAACTTTGGATATCAATGGATGCAAATATTTTGATAGCAGGGTTATCCTGGTTCGTAAAAATCCTTTCTCGGATTTTTTATTGGATTCTGTAGCATGCCAGGATTCAAGTATAGTAATCCGATTTACCGGAAACAATGCAGATTCTTCAAGTTTTAATTGGGGCCTGGATGGTGCTCTGTTTAAATTTTTAATACCCGATAAAGAATTAGCAGTTTCCTGGCAAACACCTGGTACCAAAAAACTTAAATTGTTGTTGAGTTTTACTAAGTGCTTTAGTGAAGCTGAAAAAACTATTGAAATTTTAGAACACTTGGAAAAACCAATTATTGACTGTGAAACTACTGATTCAAGCATCACATTTAAGTGGAATAAGAATGCACGGGTAAAAAATTACAAAATAAAAGTTCTTAATGGGAATTCAGGTATGTTTATTAATGATACCACGTATTGGATTCGGAAACGATTTTTTAATGACAGTGCCAGCATTCAACTTAGCTTGGAAGATACAGGTCCTTGTAGTGAAGTCAGTTCAGATGTCCTCTTGTGTAAGTCACCGGATTGTCCACCAAAAAATATTGCAATTGATACCAGTCTTGAAATTTGCAAATCAAATCCGGTTCAATTGGATTTAGTAAACTGGGTGAAAGATTCGGTAAAAAACAGGCTGTGGACTGGTGAAGCAATTCAAAATGGTGTTATACATACACAAGATTTGGCATTGGGAATTCACAACTATTTTATTGAAGCCAATGATTTTGGTTGTTTGTACAGAGATACTATTCTTTTAAAAATCAATCCATCTCCTGTTATCCTTGAATTCACACAAACGAACATACCTTGCGACCCGATGCACCAAACAGGTAGTTTATCATTTGATGCTATTTTAACCAATAAATTGCCAATTCGTTATAGCATTGATGGAGGAAATTATTCAACAAACAATTCCTTTCAGCAAATAGGGGTTGGAAGTCATGTATTTAGTGTAATCGATAGTTTAGGATGCAAAACAGATACCTTGCTTGTTTGGAAAGCTCCGGAAATACCTTTAGTCGAATTAGGGCCGGATCTTGAAATTTTCAAAGGAGACCTGGTTAATTTGAATGCCTTAATAACTGGAAATTTTTTACAAATTGATTGGATTTCAAGTCAGGATCTTTCCTGTGTAAATTGCACAAATCCTGGACTAAGACCGCAGCAAAACATGATCATCTATTGTATAATTCAAAACGCAGATGGGTGTACTGCTATAGATTCAATCAGTATTAGGATAATAGACAATAAAGTGTATGTTCCCAATGTTTTTTCTCCAAACGGAGACAACATCAATGACCTGTTTACGATTTTTGGCAATGCAAAGACCATTAAACTTCTTGAAATTTTTGATCGATGGGGAAACCGGGTTTATTCTAATAAGGAATTTCAACCGAATGGCATTGAAGGTGGAGGTTGGAATGGACGCTTTAACAACCAGTATTGTTTACCAGGAGTTTATGTTTATTATGCAATTGTAAGTTTTGAAAAAGGACCTGACATCCAGTTAAAAGGAGATCTTCAACTACTGAGATAAATTTATATAAATTGTAATAAGCCAATAATTTTACTCAGGAAATTATTTTCTTTTTAATGGTTATAATTAATTCTTTTACTTCAATTCCTGTTTTTGTTTCAATTGTTTCTGCTTTTTCAAAATAGGCGGCTTTTTTTACTTCATCTTCTAAACTAGCCGCATTGATCTGAACATTTAATGCAGCACCACTTACAGCAGCCTGAATGCACAGAGCTCCAACTCCTGCATCACTGATTGAATTTGGATTCCCATTTTCTACCATAGCCTTTAGTATAGGCAAACATGCTGCAGCAGTTTCCATAGTTTTTAAAGGAATATCGATCGCATATAAATTTGCTTTTCGAATGGCCTTTTTACGAATTGACTTTTCTTCAGGCGTAATTTTAGGTAAACGGAAAGCTTCCATAATGGCATTAAATGCTTTGGTATCTTCATCTACTAAAAAAAGCAATTCTTTAATTTTAGACTGAGCCTGTGCTCCATATTTAGAAAAAAATTCTAAGCGATCTTCATAGCCTTTTTTATGTGCTGTTAAATTGGCAACCATAGCACCTAATGAAGCTCCCAGTGCACCCAAATAAGCAGATACAGATCCACCACCGGGTGCAGGACTTTCAGACGCGGTTTCGTCTGCAAATTTTTTTAAACTAAGATCAATGAGTTTGTTTGATTTATCTTCCAACATATATTCTATGATTCTTTTTTGCGGATCAAATGGAGTCAGTGAATTTAAACCTAAACTTTGAATGGCTAATTGTATGAGTTCGTCTTCTGAAATACCCAGAGACCGGTTTTGCTTTTTCATAAAATAAATTCCTGCATCAACCAGGGCTTTTTTAGGGACAAGGCCAACCAATTCCGAACCGGTGACAAGCAATCCAAGCTGGTCAGCAGATTTGCGACATTCTTCAAATGCTTTATGGAGCGGAGTTTCATGCATATTGGTCAAATTCATGGAAACTTGAGCCAGACCGTATTCATCAATATACCAACCAATTGCTTTGAGTGATTTGCAACTTCCGGGATTCCTGACCACTTCGCCAAGTTGATTTTTTAGAAGTTTTCCAGTTTGCGGATCTTTTACCGGCCGGCCATTTTCCCGAATATCAAAGGCAATTTCATTGGCAAGCTTAACAGACTTTGTATTTAAATTGACATTGTAGGCAATTAAAAAATCCCGGGCACCAATTACGGTTGCACCTGATTTCTCATTAAAAGTTTTCGGACCATAATCAGCTTGCCAATCCGGATTTTTCATTTTTTCTTCCAGTCCTTCATATTCACCATGCCGGATGTCTGCTAAATTTTTACGGCTGGGATGACTGGCAGAATTTTCATAGAGATATACCGGGATGGATAATTCTGAGCCAACTCGAGCGGCTAATTTTTTAGAATATTCAATTGTTTCTTCCATACTGATTCCCGAAATAGGAATTAATGGACAAACATCGGTTGCACCCATCCGAGGATGTTCTCCTTTGTGCTTTCGCATATCGATCAATTCCGAAGCGCGCTTGATTGCCTGGAAAGCTGCTTCAATTACTGCGTCGGGATTGCCGGCAAAAGTAACCACCGTGCGGTTGGTAGATTTTCCCGGATCAACATGCAGCAATCGGACACCTTCTGTCTCCTGGACTGCATTTGATATGGCTTGGATGACCTGTTCGTTCTGTCCCTCACTAAAATTTGGGACACATTCTATGATTTTAAGAGCTTTCATGCGTTCTTTGTAAATATGTGCGAAATTAAGGGCTTATCACTTAAAAAGTTTATAGTAAAATGTGGCTTAGTCTGCCTATTTGGCATGTCAGGCACTCGACTCGGGGCCCAAACGGTATACATTTCACCGGATATCAATATTAAAAATGACTTTTCCTATTTTATATTGCCCCATCCCAATGGTACAATTTCTTTGTTAAGAGATAAATCCTTTAAAATAAGTTTGCAGACTCTGCATGCAGATTTTCAGTGGGGAATCGAAAAATCAATTGAATTGCCGGGTAGAAAATGGAGAATTATAGATTTGTTTGAATGGGAAAATGACATCGACATTTTTTATGTAAGTAAAATAGATGCCAATTATGGAATTTACCTAAACAGATATTCCAACCAACCTGCTTTGATTCATGAAAGAATGATTTACGATGGAGTCGCACTCAGTTCGAATGATGACATAAAAATTAAGTATTCTGCTGATAAAAATTGGATGGCCATTGGTTTTCAAAATTTGATGGACGAGCGATACATGGTTTTGTATAATCGCAAGTTGGATTCAATTTATTATAATTTTAATTCGACCAAGCAATTTCAGGAAGCAAGGCAGCATATTTACGATGTAGAAATTTCAAACAAAGGGGATGTTTTTTTATTTGGCAAGAGTAGTGAATTCGGCAGAAGAAAAGCACAAACCTTGATTACAAAAATTGGATTGGATGGCAATTTAATTGAAACTAAAGAGCTGCCCATGAAAGATTTTTATTTCACCAGCGGTATGGCAAAAATAGATAACCTTGCAGGTCGACTGGCATTTGGCGGATTGTATGCAGAAAAAAGCAATGCACCACCGGAAGGGTATGCAATTGGATTTATAAATGAAAACCAGCTGATTCCTGAATTAAGTTTTAAGCCATTTTCAACAGCCTTATTAAAGGAATGGTCTGGCAATTCTAAAAAATCAATTCTATCAAACAGTGAGTTGAATACACGTTCCATAGAGTTTAAATCAGATAGCGGCTGTTTGTTATTTTATGAAAATACCAAAGAGTTGAGCAGACGGCCCTACTTTAGTGCAACAGACCCAACCGGAGCATATACCACCCGATGGTATGATTATTATTTTGATGATATCATTGTGGCCTCTTTTGACAATAATGGAAGCCTTTTATGGGAAAAAGTATTTCACAAAAGACAATATTCTCAGGATGATCAGGGACTGTTTAGTTCTTTTTTTATTTTTCATACCAATTCCGTTTTGCGAATCATTTTTAACGATGCAATAAGTTCAGAAGGTACTGTTTCTGAGTATATTTTAAAACCAAATGGTGATTTCATTCGCAAAAGTATCTTAAACACCAGTTATAAGAATTTGAACCTGCGTTTTAAAGATGCGATGGAACTGGATGCTCAAAGTTTGATGGTTCCAAGTGAAAACAATGGAAAATTAAATTTAGTAAAAATTGTGTTTGATTGAGATAGATTCAAAATCTTTGATGCTTTAATTGATAAGATAGGTATCAGCAATTGCATTGTATGGATTTTTTCAGGACCCAATTACTTAAGTGAATACTTATTTAATGATCCAGCTTAATTTTCATAAGTATTTCAGATCTTTTCAAATTTTTTAAAAAATTATTTAAATAGCTGATAACCCTTTCATAAAAAGTGTACCTTTAAATGTTAACCTTTAAAATTAAATAAAACAATTAGTAAATTTATGAAAAGCTTATTTATTGGATTTCTAGTACTGGGTGCCATTTTAAATGGCCAGGCGCAGGCAAGTTATATTCCTGGAAGCGCTGCCCACAAAACCGCGGCTACTGCAGCATTTAATGCAGCCAACAGCTTGAATGCAACTTATTTAAAAAACCCGGCTACAGGCGCAGCTTCTGTTTTAGGTTTTGACCCAGCAAGTTTGGCACAAATGTATAAATGGCCTGCATTTGCAGTTACTGCCTGCAACAATCAAAAAACGCTGAGTTCCGGAATGTGGTCTCCGACAGCAAAGGGTACTCCGCTGTTTGATTTAGCTGGTTCACCAGTTGTTTATTGCGGTGTTAACAATGCATTTTATCCGGTATCGGATGAAGCCACTGCAGATTTATTGATGATGGGCGACCTAGCATCTATTGATATGGGTAGCGGACAAGCAGGTAGTGCGGCCGGATTGGTAGCAAAAAAGGCTACAAGTCCAAAAGGATCTTTGGCCATCGTTGCAACTGGAGTGAAACCCGTTTGCAAAGCAAATTGTGGAACCAAGAAACCAATATCAAAATTAAAGGTTTTAGGTGGTGCAGAAGGTGTAAAAGCTGAACGCAAGCAAGACAAAACTGCTGTTGAGAAAAAAATGGATTAATGTAATTTTAAAATACATATAAAAAGCCAATTTGTAACGTGTTACTTTTTGGCTTTTTTTTTCATAATATCAATATTATGAGATTTTAATTTTGAAATCAATTTTAATTTCTAATGAACGTTTTCATATAAATTTAAAATCATTTAAACCCATTAAAATAAAAGAGTTGAATTCTTGTTTTAATTATTCTGGTTTTCAACTAGTGCTGTTAATCATAGCCTATTGGATTGGATTTTCAAATAACGATTTACATGCGCAATATTCCGGAAAAACAAAAAGGGCTTTAATAATTGGAATCTCAAAATATCAGGATCCGGATATAAAGGAATTGAAATTTGCACGCCAGGATGCAGAGTTGTTTGCAAGTTATTTACTGGCAAACAGCAGTATGAATTTAAGTAAGGAAAACATACTGATTCTGGTTGATAAAGAAGCTACAACTGCAGGAGTTGCTGCATCTTTAGATTGGTTGGCTGAAAATACGCATTCAAAAGATACTGTTTTTTTGTTTTTTTCCGGATATGCCGGTTACCAGTTTAGACAAACTGTATCTAACACACCGATCTATTATTTTGACAGCCCTTATTCTCAATCAACTTCCAGCGCATTTGATTTGTATAAGCAATTTAATAAAATTGCAAAATCAAAAAAGCTGCATTTTTATTGTTTCGGAATTTTATATCCATTGCTAACACCTTCTGTTTTAGCAGAGGATTCTATTCTAACTAAAACATGGAACATTCAGGTTGAAACTTTTCCAAATAAGTTTTCTGTAAGTAGCTATATTAACACAGAGGATGAAGAGCAAACCCGATCATTAACGGAAGAACCTAAAAGTTTTAATCATTATCTGTTAGAAGCCTTAATAGGTCGTGCAGATATTAATAAGGACTTGCATGTTGATTTTAATGAATTGCATGTGTTTTTAAATAAGACAAAATGGGTAGAAAGCAATACACCCGGCTTTTTATTAGCTGCAAGTTCGTCTAGAAATAAGGGATACGTTCGCGTAGATCAAAAACTTTCTACAAATTTAATTCAGCTAGAAAAGCAACTCGCCTTATCCATTTTGGAGCCTAATGAAAACAAGCGCAATGAGTTAAGTTTAAGTCAACTCGATAAAGAAAATCGTTTGTTGTATCAGGATTATCTGATAGCCATTCAATTGGGACATTTAATGAGCCCACCAAATAGAAATGCATCGATCCTTTTGGATTCAATGTTAGGCTTAACAGCATTTACAGCACATCAGGGTGCAATTAAGCGTCGCTTGGCTGCCGCCTTACAAGATGAAACACAACAAATTTTAAATGCCTATTTAAATTTTGATATCCGCGAAATAGCTAAGAGAAGAGATAAAACTGGAGCATATTTAATTTATTCAGACTATTGCAGAAGGGCAGCAGAATTATTGGGCAAAGAACATTTTCTAAATAAAATGCTTACCGTGAAGGAACTTTATTTTCAGGGACTTCAAAAGAGAATTGATGGGGAAAGGGTTCATGATAAACAATTAATTGCAGAAGCATTGACTTTACAGAAGCAAAGTTTACAATATGAAAATCAAGCAGCATTTATTTATAATGAGATTGGAATCAATTGTACCTTGCTGGATAGAAATGAAGAAGCAAAAATAAATTTTGAAAAAGCCATTGCAAATTCTCCAAGCTGGAGTATTCCATTTGCTAATTTGAGCCAATTGTATTTGAAAGAGGATATCAATAGGGCCCAGCGGTTGGCCAAACATGCTATTCGCTTAAGTCCGAAAAACAGTTATGGATATAACGTGGAAGGATTGGTATATTTGGAAACAGCCAATTACAGTAAAGCAGAAGCAGCATTCCTTAAGGCTATTGAAATAGATGATAAATTTCATGAAGCTTATTATAATTTGGCATGTGTTAAATCCTTACAGGCAAATTTTCAAATGGCTCATTTTTATTTGGAGTCAGCCATTCAAAATGGATTTAGAGATTACAATCATGCAATGTCAGATCCTGATCTGGAAGCTTTCCGGAAAACATTTCAATGGAATGAATTAGTTAAGAAATATTTTAAAGATAAATAGTTTTTGCGCAACTATAATAAATCATTAGTACGTAATGCTTGAATTAATAAAATAAGGATTATTATTATCTATTATTTAAATGAATTGCATTAAATACAATAATTAAATAGTTTCAATTGATTAAATATATGAGGAAAGGAATCTATGTGTTATTGGTTTTTCAACTTTGTTTTATTTTAAATTTATGTGGACAACAAAAAGGAGTTATTGCTCTTCAAACAAGCGAGAAGCAACTATCAAGTAGGAATACCTTTGCAGTGGTGGTTGGGATTTCTGATTATCAGGATCCTGCCATTCCTGATTTGAAATATGCGGATAAGGATGCAGAAGCATTTGCAAATTATTTGAGAAGTGAAGCAGGAGGGATGTTGGATGGAGATCATTTGAAGGTTTTGTTAAATGAACATGCCACTATGGGTCAAATGGCAAATGCGTTGGATTGGCTTCTCGAAGTGAGTAAAGAAAATGATCGAGTGTACATTTATTTTTCTGGCCATGGTGATGTGGAAAAAAAGACATTGAGTCAGCCAGGGTATTTATTGTGTTGGGATTCGCCGGCTAGAGTCTATTTAGGTGGAGGTGCAATGGCCTTGCCTATGTTTCAAGATGTGATCTCAACCTTGTCAATTCAGAATAAAGCAAAAGTAATTGTGATTTCAGATGCTTGTCATGCCGGTAAATTATCCGGAAGCAATATTAATGGGACACAAGCCACAGCTGCAAACCTTGCCAAGCAATTTGCCAATGAAATAAAAATTCTCTCCTGCCAGCCCAATGAATATTCTATTGAAGGTCAACAATGGGGAGGCGGACGAGGTGCCTTTTCCTACCATCTGATTGAAGGTTTATATGGTTTAGCGGATCTCAACGGAGATAAATCAGTTAGCCTTTTGGAAGTGAGTCGCTATCTTGAAGACAATGTGAGTAAAGAAGTTGCTCCTTTAAGTCAAATGCCTATGGTCGCAGGTGATAAATCAGAAAAGCTTTCAAAAGTAGTATCTGAATTGGTGGCTACCAACAGACGTAACAATACCAATGAAGTTCCCTTATTTGCCGCCACAGAAAGCCGTGGACTTGAAGAGGAAATTCTAAGTACTACTGATTCTTTCACAAGGACTTCATTTTATCATTTCAACCAGAGTCTAAAAAACAAAAATTTCTTTGAACCGGAAAAGGATTGTGCCGAATACTATTATGCTATTTTATCTAATGATGAACGATTGTCCAGATTGCATTCTACAATGCGAAGAAATTATGCTGCGGTACTTCAAGATGATGCACAACAAGTGATCAACAAATACATGAAAGCGGAGTTGCACGAAATAAGTATATCGATAAGCGAAAGAGTTAAGAAATATGAATTATATCCTAAATTACTAGCTAAAGCCGCAGAATTACTAGGCGATCAACATTATCTTTATAAAGATTTACAGGCTCGAAAAAATTATTTTTTAGCTTTTAGATATACCTATGGAGTTGATTATAATTTAATAACATATAATAAAGGTTTAAATCATATGAGGGAAGCATTGCAATGGCAACCAGATATGCCACTTGCTTTGTTAGGCATGGTATATATTTTTGGATACCAATTATTGAATAAAGATTCTGCTGAATATTATGCAAACAAGGCCAATGAAAGTGCGCCTAACTGGATTTTACCTTTTACCAAAGTAGCTAAAACCTTATCTACAAGTTTTCTCGATTTTGAAAAGTCCATGAAGTATTTGGAGAAAGCAAAAAAAATTGATGCGGAAAATCCGCTTGTTTGGGAAGCTGAAGCAAACTATTATTTTGATATTGGAGATTTTAATGAAGCCAAAATAGTGTTGGAAAAAATTGTTGAAAAACAACCCAGTTCTGTTTGTTTACCTTGCTCAAAAAATTTATTGGTACAAACGTATATTGAAATAGGAGACTATTCGACCGCTGAAACCATGGCTTTAAAATTGTTTATAGCGGATACAAATCAATTCAATACAAGAATAAACCTTGGAAAAATATATACCCTTACGCATCGCTTGGAACTTGCGAAAATAGAATTTAGAGCGGTGGCGCGCATTTCGAGTGTAAATAGTAATCCTGAATCAACGTATCAATATTGGTTATCCTATCTTTATGCACATGAGGGCAATTTTGATGAAGCATTCAAATCATTTGAGCAATCTATAAAATTTGGTTATGATGATTATTCCTGGATGCAAATTGATCCGGAATATAAATTATTGAGAAATCAAAAGGAAAAATGGGACGAATTGATGAAGAAATATTTCCCTGACAAAATGAAATAGGATATCTATGAAATTATATTTTGTAGTTATATTAGTGGTGATTAATTGTAGTTTGTATTCCCAATCCAAAGGAGTATCCCCCCTTTCAACTAACAACCAACAACCACCAACAAAAAATACCTATGCTGTTGTCATTGGTATTTCCGATTATCAGGATAAGGCGATCCCAGATCTTCGTTTTGCCACCCGGGATGCAGAAGCTTTCGCCAACTTCCTGCGCTCGAAAGCAGGTGGAAGCCTGGATGGCGATCATCTCAAGGTGCTTACCAATGAATATGCTACGGCAGGTAATGTTTCTTCCTATTTGTATTGGCTGGTAGAAGAATGTCGTGAAGGTGACCAGGCAATCATTTATTTCAGTGGACATGGTGATGTAGAAGCAAAATTCAGAGGTCAGCCTGGTTTTTTATTGTGCTGGGATGCACCTTCCCGGGTTTACATGGCTGGCGGTACAGTACAGTTGGGCCTATTGCAAACGGTCATTTCTACGCTATCTCTGGATACCAAGGCAAAAGTGACGGTCATTGCCGATGCCTGTCGATCGGGCAAACTGGCAGGCAGCGAAAACAACGGCAGCCAATTGACCAATGCCAATCTTTCACAACAATATGCCAACGAAATTAAAATCCTTTCCTGTCAGCCCAATGAATTCAGCATCGAAGGTGAGCAGTGGGGAGGTGGCCGTGGTGCATTTAGTTATAACCTGGTAGATGCGCTCTATGGATTGGCTGATGGTAATGGTGATCTCTTTGTTACACTGCATGAATTGGACCGCTATCTGGAAGACCACGTTACGGCAGAAGTGGCCCCGGTGAGTCAGGTTCCCATGATCTTAGGCATGCGATCTGAAATATTGGCCAGAGTGGATGCTTCTTTATTGGCAGCAATAAAATCAGGAAAATCAAACCAACAAACATTGCTTTCTTCAATTGATACGAAAGGTATGGAGGATGATGTATTGGCCCGTGTGGATACTTCTATCAGCAGAACCTACAAATTATTTAACCAGGCTTTAAAAAACAAAATATTTTTAGAACCGGCACAAGCATGTGCAGAGCATTATTACCAAAAATTGATCAAAGAGTCTGGCTTGATAAGATTACACCCTACGATGACACGCAATTATGCTGCAGCCCTGCAGGATGAAGCACAACAAGCTATTAATAATTATCTCCAAACAGATCAAAAGGAACTTGAATTGAGATGGAAATACGATCCAAAGTATGAAAATTATCCAGCTTACCTTCAGAAAGCAGCTGAACTTCTGGGTCCTCATCACTATACATACAAAGCTATTAAGGCTAGAGAATATTATTATACAGGTTTAAATTTAAGATTAAAAGGTGAGCAAAAAAACGATACTAATTTTTTTAAATCTGCCAAGATTGAATTAATGAAATCGTTAGAGTATGAATCAAATTCTTCATATGTGTTGAACGAACTTGGTTATATAAATAAAAAATCAAAAAACTATTCTCAAGCTATTGAGTATTTCAATAATGCAACTTTGCAATCTCCTAAATGGTTGTTGCCACGCATAAATTTAATGAATACTTATAATCGTTTAGGAGAACTTGACAAGGCTTTACAATGTGGAAAAAAAATGTATGCCGATTATCCTGATTCTTATTTATTGCATTTTAATCTTGGTGTGGTTTATACAAATTTAAAAGAGTGGACATTGGCAGAGGAAGAAATTAATAAAGCACTATTTATACAAAAAGATGACAGGGATGCCTTGTTTAACTTAAGTTTTGTTCTTTATAATGAAAAGAAATATGACGAGGTGGAGCTTATCATTAATACATTACTTCATTTATATCCCGAATACAAAGAATTATGTATTCCTATGGCTTGTATAAAACTTAAAAAAGGACAGGAATCAGAAGCCTTTAATATTATAGAAAAAGCATTACAAAATGGATTTAAAAACTTTGAAGCCCTGGAGAGTGAAGCTGATTTAATGAGCCTTATTAGAACGGAAAAATATCAGTCCATGAAGAAAAAATACACATTGAAGTAATGAAATTATGTCATTTGTATCAAAACAAGTATTTATAATTTCCTTAAAACATTCATACTCAATTATAAAATGGTCGAGCTCAGCCAATCTTCCCTACTTCAACCCAAAACAAAAATAACAGGAGCCATTGATCTGGAAGCAAAGGCCATTGGTAAAGACTACCCGTACAAGCAACTGCCAAGCGACGAAGATCTCGCACCGCTTCGGTCCTCTCCGGCAGGGGTGATCCTTTTAAAACAATACTTTCCCGACAAATTCAAAAATTAATACATTAACTGATGAAATTTATTTTCTTCATACTCCTTTACCTAACAAATGTTTGTTTGTATGCCCAAGCCAAGGGAGTCGGCCCGATTCCAGCTAAACTGCAATCCATCACATCAAAAAACATCTATGCTGTTGTTATTGGTATCTCTGACTACCAGGATCCAGCCATTCCCGACCTTCGCTTTGCAGATAAAGATGCAGAAGCATTTGCAAATTTTCTTCGCTCTCCAGCAGGAGGATCTTTGGATGCTGATCATCTTCAGGTATTGACCAATAGCCAAGCCACAGCAGGTCGTATAGCTGAAGCTTTTGACGCCTTGATTGAAAAAGTGAAAAAGGACGATCTGGTCTTCATTTATTTTTCAGGGCACGGAGATGTTGAAGGCAAAAAACTCACACAGCCCGGATTTTTACTCTGTTGGGATTCGCCTTCACGGGTGTATATGGGTGGCGGTACCTACTCATTATCATTTTTACAAGAAGTAATTTCTACCCTTTCGGTGAAGAATCAATCAAAAGTAGTAGTGATCACTGATGCCTGCCATGCAGGAAAGCTCGCAGGCAGCCAAATTGGTGGAGCACAACTTACAACAGCAAATCTCGCCAAACAATATTCCAATGAGATTAAGATCTTATCTTGTCAGCCGAATGAGTTTTCATTAGAGGGCCCGCAATGGGGCGGGGGACGTGGTGTCTTTAGTTATCACCTGGTGGATGGACTGTTTGGATTGGCCGACAGGAACAATGATAGCCAGATTACATTGGGTGAGCTAGACAGATATCTGGAAGATCGTGTGACGGCAGAAGCTGCACCACAAAGTCAGGTACCCATTTTATTGGGCAACAAAACAGATCGCTTGGCTACAGTAAATGCAACGATTCTTGCGGATTTAAAGAAAAACAAGACTGGTAATATGCTTGTTTTTGCATCGACGGAAAGCCGTGGATTTGAAGATGAAATTTTGTCAAAAGCAGATACAAATAGTGTGCTTATTTATCGCAATCTCAAGAAAGCTATTTCAGAGAAGCGATTTTTTAGTCCAATAGATAATTGTGCTGAAACTTATTATTCACTACTTGAAAAATTGGAAACACTGACTCCTTTAAGAGGAATCATGAAGCGAAATTATGCCGCTGCATTGCAGGATGATGCGCAACAGGTGTTAAATACATTAATCAAAAACGGTATGACCGATGAATTCCTTTCTGATAAAAAAGCGAATACTATTTATAGAAATTACCCGGCACAACTTGATCGGGCAGCTCAATTATTAGGTAAAGAGCATTATATGTATAGCACATTACAAGCCAGGAGGCATTATTTTGAAGCTTGTATCAGTTTAAAAAGGAAAGAAATAAGGAATGCAATTTACCAAGCGCTAACATGGGAGCCCAATATGCCACATGCTTATATAAAGTTGATTGGTACGTATTCTTCAGCAGAAAAAGATTCAGCTGAATATTATGCAAAAAGAGCAATCGATTTAGTTCCTGGCTGGGTATGGCCATTAAATGAACTTGCTTGGTATTATTACAAAATTAAAATGCCGGACAAAACAGAAAAAATATTAGAACAAGCCTATAATTTAGATACAAATTCTGTTTTTGTTTGGTATTTAAAAGGGACATTTTACTCTTATGTACGTCAAAATAAAAAGGCTGAATATTGGTTTTTAAAAGTGATAAATGCAAATGAAATCAACATTTGTTTTCCGTGCGTTCATAACTCATTGGCAAATGTTTATTTTGAAATGGGTCAATATTCAAATGCAGAACAAGAATTTAAAAAAACCATTCAACTTGATTCAAATTTTGTACATGCATACAACGGACTAGGGACCGTGTATAGAATAACCCAACGCTTTCCAGAAGCAGAAATCAATTTTAAAAAAGCCATTCAACTGGATTCAAATTATATTACTGTTTATAATAGCTTAGGTTCATTATATAGAATGACAAAACGTTTGGATGAAGCAGAAAAGCAATTCAATAAAGCCATTCAACTTGATTCTACTTTTGCAAAAGCTTATGGTAATTTGGGAAATTTGTTAAGTTCCCAAGGTCGCTATCCGGAAGCAGAAAAACAATTTAGAAGAGCCATTCAACTGGATTCTACTTTTCCAAGTTTTCAATCTGGATTGGGAAATGTTTTTAGAGCCACAGGTGAATATTTGAAAGCGGAGCAGCAGTTTAAAAAAGTCATACAACTGGATTCTACAATTGCAAATACCTATAATAACCTTGGAAGTGTTTATAACAGTACTTTTCGATATTTGGAAGCAGAGCAAGCATTTAAAAAAGCCATCCAGCTGGATTCTAATTTTGTAATTGCATATTATAATCTTGGCTGTACATACAGTCTTTTAAAACAGCCTGAACAGGCCTATAACATGCTCGAGATTTGTCTATTAAAAGGATACAAGGACTATGATGGAATGCAAAAAGATCCAGAACTTGCTGCACTTCGTGAAAGAAAGGAACAATGGAATGCATTGATAAAGCAATACTTTCCTGAGAAACTAAATTAATAAAAAGAAGATTCCAATAATCAAAAGACATGATAAATAATATATTCTTAGCTATTGTTTTGTTTGGAAGCCAACTTGCATTATTTTCACAAAGCAAAGGTGTATCTCCTCTATCAACCAACAACTCTCAACATTCAACCAATACATATGCTGTCGTCGTTGGTATTTCTAACTATCAGGATCCCGGCATCCCAGACCTTCGCTTCGCAGATAAAGATGCAGAGGCTTTTGCAAATTATCTTCGATCGGATGCGGGTGGAAAATTGGATGGCGATCATTTAAAAGTATTAATCAATTCGAATGCGACCATGGCGCAATTTGCCAATGCATTGGACTGGTTGTGGGAAGTTTGTAAAGAAGGAGATCAGGCGATTATCTATTTTTCAGGTCATGGTGATGTGGAGAAAAAGAGTTTGACACAACCTGGATTTTTACTTTGCTGGGATGCACCGGCACGCGTGTATATGGCAGGAGGTGCTTTTGCATTACCCATGTTGCAGGAAGTTGTTTCTACACTTTCCACTCAAAACAAGGCAATGGTGATTGTAATTACAGATGCTTGTCACTCCGGGAAATTGGCGGGAAGTGAAATTTATGGTGCGCAGCTCACAGGCCAAAACCTTGCCAGACAATATGCCAATGAAATTAAAATACTTTCTTGTCAACCGAATGAATATAGCATCGAAGGTGAACAATGGGGTGGCGGAAGAGGTGCATTTTCTTTTAATCTTATAGATGGATTGTACGGGCTTGCGGATGGAAACAAAGACTTGACAGTAAACCTGCAAGAATTGAGTCGTTACCTTGAGGATCATGTCACGACGGAAGTGGCACCTTTGGTGCAGGTACCCATGATTATTGGAAATCGGGTAACCCGATTGTCCAGTGTTGATACAAAATTTCTTGAAAAGTTAAGCTCAGGAAAAATAAACCGGTCGCAGATTTTTTCACCCGTGGATAGTCGGGGCATGGAGGATAAGATTGTTGATGCCATCGATACAAGCATTCAAGGACTCTATCAACTTTTCAAAATGGCCTTACAAAATAAGCATCTACTTTTACCTTTAAATGCTTGTGCAAACAGTTATTATGAAAAATTGATAGTAGAGCCTAAGCTTCAGCGACTACACGCTTCCATGACGCGAAACTTTGCGGCAGCATTGCAAGACGATGCCCAACAAACAATGAATCGATGGATAAGTATCGATGATAATCAAGCTGTTCAAATTGGGGCAAAAGTTAAAAATTATAATATTCCAATCAGAGTATTTTCGGATCGAGTTAAATCTTACCCTAGTTGCTTAGAAAGGGCTGCTGAATTGTTGGGTAAAGATCATTATTTATATGCAACCTTGATGGCTCGCAAATATTTTTTTGAAGGGTTTTTATTAGCTAATGGCAACAGAAATCCAAGTAATGAAATCGGAGAAAAGGCGATTGAGAAATTTAAACAGTCCCTTCAATGGCAACCTGAACATCCAGCCGTTTTTTGGCAAATGAGTCAGATTTATAGTTATCAGCTGCTTCATCCCGATTCTATGGAACTCTTTGCAAAAAAGGCAATGGAAGTTTATCCTCGTTGGATTGTTCCATACACTACTCTTGCTTTTAATTTTTCCCAAAAATACAAGTCTTTCGAAAAGGCTAAATTGTATTTAGATCAAGCCATGAATATAGATTCAAACTCAAGTAAGGTATGGAATGTCATGGGTGTTTATCATATTTGGAAAAAGGAATACAAAAAAGCAGAAGAGGCTTTTATAAAGTCAATTCAAATTGACTCTATGGTTTCAGATGTATACAATAATCTGGGTTTTGTCTACAATAACATGGGTAAATACGATTTGGGAGAGAAAAATCTGAAAAAATCAATTCAATTGGATTCAACCAATTCACTACAATATAACACGCTTGGGTTTCTATATAATAACAGCCGAAGGTATCCGGAAGCAGAGCAAGTATTGTTAAAAGCAATTCAGTTAAATTCCAACTATATTGAGGCGCATGTAAATTTAGGTGTTACTTATTATTTTTCTGGACGGGATAAAGAAGCTGAAAAGGAATTTCTTGAGGTAATTCAATTAGATTCGACTTCAGTTCAGGCTTTTAGCAATTTAGGCAATATTTATAGAAAGCGGAGCAACTATCCAGAAGCGGAAAAATATTTACGGAGAGCCATACAAATCGATTCAAACTTTTTTCAAGCAAGTGCAAATTTAGGACTGGTATATCATAAACTCAGACAATGGAAGGAGGCTTCTCCATTTTTGCAAAAAGCTGTAAATGCTATGCCTAAAAATGAGTTACTTCAGGCTGTTCTGGGTGACGTATATGCACACCTAGACTTTGATTTAGACAAGGCGCAATCCTGTTTTGAAAAAGCCATTGAATTGGATCCTGAATATCCGGATACGTATAGGTACTATGCAAATTTTTCATTAAGAAAAAATAAAACGGAAGCCGCATGGACTTACCTTGAAAAAGGACTGGAAAAGGGAGTTGGTGAAGAACAGTTTGCATATGAGGACTTACAGACAGATCCTGACTTTGAAGAAATGCGAAAAGATCTTAAATGGAAAACCCTAATGAAAAAATACTTTCCTGAAAAAATCAAAGATTAAAAAATCAAACCATTGAAATATATCCCTATCTTTCTATTATTACCTCTTCTGATGTTTTCTCAAAACAAAGGAGCTTTTCCACTTGGAACTATTGCGAACCAATCCACCTCAGAATCAACCTACGCTGTCGTTGTCGGTATCTCTGATTATCAGGATCCTGCTATTCCTGACTTGCGCTTTGCCGATAAAGATGCTGTAGCGTTTGCAAATTATCTAAGATCTGATGCTGGCGGAAAGCTTGATAATGATCACCTGAAAGTATTGATCAATGGACAAGCAACGTCAGCGCAATTTGCTTCTGCTTTGGATTGGATGCTGGAAGTAGTAAAAGAAAATGACCAGGCTATTTTATATTTTTCAGGACATGGTGATGTTGAAAGGAAAACGATTACCCAGCCAGGATACCTATTGTGTTGGGATGCACCTTCACGTGTGTATCTGGGAGGAGGTGCGTTAGCATTACCTATGTTACAGGATATCATAAGTACTTTGTCTACGCAAAATAAAGCAAAGGTGATTGTTGTCACGGATGCGTGTCGATCCGGAAAATTGGCAGGAAGTATTGTCGGAGGATCTCAAATCACAGGTGCTAATCTTGCAAAGCAATATGCGAATGAAATAAAAATATTATCCTGTCAGCCGAATGAATACAGCATCGAGGGAGAACAATGGGGAGGTGGACGCGGTGCATTTTCCTACCACCTGGTGAATGCATTGTATGGAATGGCAGACAACAACAATGACCGGGAAGTAAGTTTACAGGAAACGGGAAGATACCTGGAAGATCATGTATCTGCTGAAGTGGCTCCGGTAAGCCAGGTGCCAATGGTATTAGGCAATCGTATGGAGCGTCTTGCAAAAGTTGATGTGGATCTGCTTGCATCGCTGCGAAGGGGCAATAATAATCTTGTAGCAAGCCTGTCTTCTATTGAATCCAGGGGAATAGAAGAAGAGGTGCTGGCTCAATTGGATACCAATCTCCGCATGAAGTATCAATTATTCAGAAAATCAATTGTAGACAAGAAATTATTGGAACCTGCAAATGCATGTGCGGATATTTATTATGAAGAATTGATTAAAGAACCCGCATTGCAACGCCTGCATACCACAATGACCCGCAATTATGCCGCTGCATTACAGGACGATGCACAACAAGTTATAAACATTTGGTTATCGGCAGACGTGCAACAATTGAATTGCATAGGTAAAAGCATAAGACTTAAACCCATTCCCATGCAGCTCCGCAGAGCATCCCAATTATTGGGCGCGAATCATTATATGTTTCGTTCGCTGCAGGCAAGAGAGCAGTATTTTGAAGGAGTGCTTTTACGAAGGCACGAAAATCCTGAAAAGAATCTGGGCCAAGCTTGTTTAGCGCTCTTTATGAAGGCAGCAGATTTAGAGCCCCAATCGCCACTGCCCTGGCATCAAATGTGCCAGGTTTATCTTGTCAATAAGCGACAAGTGGATTCTGCATTTATATGTGCGAGGAAAGCCAGGGAGCTTTCTCCAAACTGGGTATTACCTTTTGTTGATTTAGCCAATGATTTAATACAAGAAGGCAAGCTAATGGGAGCAAAGCAAGCACTGGAAGAAGCAGAGAAAATTGACCCGGATCATCCATATGTAATAAACCGATGGGCTAATTGGTATTATCACCAGAAGGGAAAGGAAAACCTGCAAAAAGCTTTATCCCTTTTTGAGAAATACCAAAATAGGGGTGGCCCGGTATATCCCTGTTGGTACAATGATTTTGCAATAATATTATCCCGCTTTGGCAGATATGAGGAGGCAGAGGAAATGTTGAACAAAGCCAGAGTTATGGACTCTACAAAAATATCTGTATTAACATCCCTGGGACGTCTTTATATTGATACCAAAAGATTTGAAGAAGGGGAAGCTATATTACATAAAGCCTTATCTATTGATTCCTTAAAGCTACAAATTTGGACGGAGCTCGGCTATTTATATAAATATACCAAGCGATATGATCAATTTGAACAAGCCTTTAAAAAAGCGATTTCACTGGATTCAACTGATTGGTATTTTCCTGATTTTCTGGGTAGTTTTTATTTAGAAACAAAACGCTACAAAGAAGCGGAGCTTTATCTTAAAAAAGCTATTTCATTAGACTCTTCAATCGTATTTACCGCAAACAACCTGGGGATGATTTATTTATTGACGGGTCGCTATGCAGAGGCCGAACCCTTGCTCAGAAAAGCAATACAACTCGATTCAACGGAGGTAAATCCTTATAATAACCTGGGAAGTTTGTTACTCAAATTGCATCGCTATGACGAATCAGAGAAATTCCTGTTATTGGCTATTGGGAGGGATTCAACACATTTCAAAGCAAGAAAGCACCTAGGGATGGTTTATCTAAAAACCAACCGTCTGGAAGAAGCACGTCAGTCTTTTTTAAAATCGTTGAGCATTAAGCCCAATCATACTAATGCGTTGTTGGGCATGGCATATTTATTAGATGCTGAACGAAAAGAGCAGGAAGCTTTGCTATATGTTGAGCAAGCAATTGCGATTGGAACTACTTTGGAAGAATTAGAGAAGGATGAAGACTTATCATCCTTACGATCAAAACCGGCTTGGAAAACATTGATGAAAAAATATTTTCTGGATAAGTGAACGAGCTGCGAAGCAGCATCGATCGACAGATCGATGAGTGAACGCACCGCGAAAGCGGCATTGAAAAATAAAATATTAAGAATTAAGAATTGTTTGTTCAATAATAGCTAATTAAAAGATTAAATGAATCTGATAAAAAATCATACATTATTATTTGCGATTACCCTGATTGCTTCTGCAGTTTTTTCGCAACAAAAAGGAGTAACACCAGTAATTCAAAGAAATTCAGATGCTCAAGGCAAAACTTACGCCGTTGTAGTCGGCATCAGTGACTACCAGGATTCCGGCATTCCCGATCTGCGATTTGCAGATAAGGATGCACATGCGTTTGCTGATTTTTTACGATCACCCGCTGGAGGTGCTTTAGATGAAAATCATTTGAAAGTATTAATCAATCAACAAGCAACTGCTGCCCAGTTCGCCATAGCTCTGGACTGGTTGTGGGAAGTCGCTAAAGAAAACGACAGGGTTTTTATTTATTTCTCAGGACATGGCGATGTGGAGAAAAGAAGTCTGTCCCAACCTGGATACCTATTATGTTGGGATGCACCAGCTAAAGTGTATATGGCAGGTGGTGCACTTAATGTGCGTGATTTAAAAGAAGTTGTATCTACTCTTTCGATACAAAATAAGGCAAAGGTAATCTTAATCACAGATGCCTGCAGATCCGGAAAATTATCAGGAAGTGGTGTAGATGGCGCACAAGCGACCACTTCAAATCTTTCACAACAATTTGCCAATGAAGTAAAAATTTTATCCTGTCAGCCAAACGAATACAGTATCGAAGGCGAACAGTGGGGCGGTGGCCGGGGTGCCTTTTCTTATCATCTTATAAATAGTATATATGGACTTGCTGATGCTAATAAAGACTTTGCGGTTAGTTTAAAAGAAATAGGAAGGTATTTGGATGACAGGGTAACTACTGAAGTCGCACCGGTAAATCAGAATCCTCAAATTATTGGCAATCCTACTGAAATACTGGCTAGGGTAGATGCCAACATGTTAGCAGCAACGCAAGCAGGAAATCAAAGTCAGTTAGCTAGCTTGTCTCCGATAGAAACCCGCGGTATTGAAGACGAAATCCTATCTAAGGTAGACACTACAATTAAAACACTATATCATCTGTTTAAAAGTGCAATTAAGGATAAAATATTATTAGAACCCAAAAATGCATGTGCAGAGGCTTACTACAAACAATTGATTGCCGAACCCAAATTGTTGCCGCTGCATTCTACCTTACGTCGCAATTATGCGGCAGCACTTCAGGATGATGCGCAGCAAGAATTAAACACCATGTTAAAAAGTGGCCTGACAAAAGACGTTTTAGCAGATAAAAAATATATTAATTCCTACAACAATTATCCCGAGTACCTGCAAAGAGCATCGGAATTACTAGGTGAGTCACATTATATGTATTCCATTCTTCAGGCTCGGAAATATTTTTTTATGGGGATGATGACTTCAAGTAATTATGAAAAACAGCTTCACTACTTCAAAGCACTGGAGTTACAGCCAGAAATGCCGCATGCATTCCTAAAATTGATCAGCACCTATCCTGCGAGCCAGATAGATTCGGCAGAATATTATACAAGTAAAGCTATGGAGGCAGTATCCAATTGGGTATTGCCTTATTGCGAATTGGCTATCGTGTCTTTAGCGAAAGAGAAAAACCCTTCAAAGGCTGAAGAATTGTTTAACAAAGCAGGTGAAATAGATTCTACCTCTGTGCTCGTATGGTATTACAAAGGGAAGTTTTATACAAATCTAAAGAAATATGATAAGGCCCTCCCTTGGTTAGAGAAAGCTTTAAAAGGATATAAAGGTGAATTTTGCTTTCCGTGCATGCACCTTGATTTAGGAACTGCGTATTACCGGACCCATCAAATCGATAAAGCTTTTTTTCATGTTCGCAAAGCTTTGGAATTTGATTCTACCAATTTCAAATATCTGGCAACTTTAGCGAATTTATATCAGTCCATCGGAAATAGTGAAGAAGCCTTATTGAATTATAAAAAAGCTTTAGAGATAAATCCAAATGAAGCATTGATTTACTACAACATTGGAATTGTGTATAAGGAACATAAGGAATATAAAATGGCACTTGAGTATGTACTTAAAGCTGCCCAGATGGATAGTATGGACTATAGATTTATTGGAGTTGTAGGTGAGATATACCTTGATATGAACTTGCCTGAAGTGGCCTTGCCTTATTTCGAAAAATCATTGGCTTTAAACAGTAAAAGTGATATATCTCATTGGGATATTGGACTCGCTTACCTTGCGCTTGGAAAGTGGGAGGAGGCAAAACAAGCTTTCGAAAAAGCGCTCTCATTGAATCCTAATAATGCGAAAGTACATTTTGCGCTATCAAGATATTATTGTCTCAAACAAAACATTGACCCGGCCTTTGAAAATCTTGAACAAGCCATTATTAAGGGGTTTAATGATTACGAGATTATACAGAATGAATCTGATTACTCTTTACTTCGAAATCAAAAAGATAGATGGTTTAAACTTCTGAATAAATACTTTCCGGATAAAGTTAAAAAATAAAAATAAATTTGATTAAACTAACAACTAACAACTAACAACTAACAACTAACAACTAACAACTAACAACTAACAACTAACAACTTACAACTTTCATTTTTACTTCAAGGATAAAATAATGTCAAAACAAATTTTAATTTTAGCAATTACTTTATTAGTTGCAACAATTAGTGCACAACAAAAAGGAACTATTTCACTCAACACTCATAGTTCATCACTCATCACTTCTTCCACTTACGCTGTCGTTGTCGGTATCTCTGATTATCAAGATCCTGGTATACCTGATCTTCGCTTCGCAGATAAAGACGCAGAGGCCTTTGCAAATTATCTTCGATCGGATGCGGGTGGAAAATTGGATGGCGATCATTTAAAAGTCTTAATCAATAGCAATGCGACCATGGCGCAATTTGCCAATGCATTGGACTGGTTGTGGGAAGTTTGTAAAGAAGGGGATCAGGCAATTATCTATTTTTCAGGTCATGGCGATGTGGAGAAAAAGAGTTTGACACAACCTGGATTTTTACTTTGCTGGGATGCACCGGCACGCGTGTATATGGCAGGAGGTGCTTTTGCATTACCCATGTTGCAGGAAGTTGTTTCTACACTTTCTATTCAAAACAAAGCAAAAGTAATTGTCATTACTGATGCATGTCGTTCCGGAACGCTGGCAGGTAGTTCGGTGGGTGGTTCACAAGCAACCGCAGCAAATCTTGCCAAGCAATTTAGTAATGAAATTAAAATCATGTCCTGCCAACCGAATGAATACAGTATAGAAGGAGAACAATGGGGCGGAGGTCGTGGTGCTTTTTCTTTTCATCTGATTGATGCAATGTATGGAATGGCAGATAACAATAATGATAAATGGGTCACGCTCCAGGAAATTGGAAGGTATCTTGAAGATCATGTGACTAATGAAGTTGCTCCGGTGAGTCAGGTGCCGATGACAGTTGGTAACCGCAACGATAAATTATGCATGGTTGATGAAAGTTTATTGGCTGCTCTTAAATCCGGAAAATCCAATCAGGAAATGTTGTTGTCCTCAGTTGAATCCAGGGGAATTGAAGAAGATGTATTATCAAAATTGGATTCAAGCACCAGGATGATTTATGCACAATTTAAAAATGCACTAAGCCAGAAAATATTTTTAAAACCTATCGGGGCTTGTGCCGAAACGTATTATCAACAATTGATCAATGAACCTCAACTGGAGCGATTGCATGCCACGATGAAACGCAATTATGCAGCTGCCTTGCAGGATGATGCGCAACAAGTCATAAATCGGTTGTTAAAATCTGACATTGAAGCAAATCTTATAGTCAATCAGAAACATAAGGGTCAGGAGTACGGTTCCTATCCGAAGTATTTGGAAAGAGCATCTGAACTCCTGGGTACCCAACATTACATGTACAAATCGTTGAAGGCGCGACAAGACTATTTTGAAGCGGTTTCTTTAGGGGCATTGAATACAAAATTAGGCACTTATACAATTTCAGATAACAATGTGATTTCTAAAATGATAAATTATTATCATAAGGCACTCAATTGGCAGACTGATTTGTCTTTTGTCTATTTGAATTTAGGTGCTTTATACGGATTGTCACTAAAGCAAGTAGATTCGGCTGAATATTATCTGAATTTGGCAATCAATACAACACCTTCCTGGGTATTAGCGTATACCACACTGAATGATGTATACATGATAAATAAGTCTGAAAAAATAAGAATTCCACTGGCATTGGCGAACAAAATAGATTCTAATGCAACTTATTTATTGTACAAATGGGGAGAATACTATGCCAACTATCAAAAATATGATTCAGCAGCAATGAAGTTTATAAAGATTTTAAATAGCAAACAGCTAGGATATTGCAAGCCATGTATACATAATGCAT
Organism: Saprospiraceae bacterium; assembly: GCA_016787575.1. Taxonomy (GTDB): domain Bacteria; phylum Bacteroidota; class Bacteroidia; order Chitinophagales; family Saprospiraceae; genus Vicinibacter. The sequence goes on from JAEUUO010000020.1 coordinate 124,052, forward strand.
TGGGAGTGACCTATGCGCGCTCTGGTAATTTTATCGAGGCTGAAAAACATTATTCCACAGCGTTTCAATTAGATACAACCATAGATGCATTGGTTGTAAATCTTACATCACTTTACCTTCAGCTGAACAGACTTCCCGAATCAGAAGACATGGCAAAAAAATGGATTAGCAGATTTCCTAAGGATTCAAGAGCCTATAATGTACTTGCTGTTATCAATCTAAATATGAATCGATTACAAGTTGCAGATTCGCTATGCCGGGTCTCCTTACAACTTGATTCTCTGGATCAACGTGCTTACTCGGTATTAAGCGAAGTGTATTTAAAAAGCCAACGCATTCAGGATGCTGAAACCATTTTATTAACCGGTATTCTCAAGAATCCGAAAGCAATTGATTTAATGATTGCTTTGGGTAAAATATACACATTTACGCAGCGAATTGACGAAGCTACAGCGCAGTTCAACAGAGCCATAGAAATAAATCCTAATAATGTTGAAACTCATTTTCAACTGGGTCTTGTCTATAATCAATTGAAACGATATGAAGAGTCCGCAATGGAATTTCGAAAAGTAATTCAACTGAGTCCGGGAAACACAATGGCTTATTACAATTTAGCATGTGCACTGAGTATGCTTAATAAAACAGATGATGCATTTTCACAATTGGAACTCTCCATTCAAAAAGGATTTAATCAGTATGAGAATATTCAAAAAGATACTGACCTTGAAAATTTGAAATTGCAAAAGGAAAAGTGGAATCAAGTGATGAAAAAATATTTCCCCGATCAGATCAAAGACTAAAATATTGGATTTATGAAATACCTTATCCTGTTTCTGTTAGTGCCGATAAGCTCTTTTTCTCAAAACAAGGGAGCATCGCCAATTGCCGGTAGCCAGGAGCCAACAGCAATCAAAAGTACCTACGCCGTCATCATCGGCATCTCCGACTATCAGGACAAGGACATACCCGATCTGCGTTATGCCGATAAGGATGCGGAGGCATTCGCCAACTTTCTGCGATCACCAGCAGGAGGTTCTTTGGATGGCGATCATCTACAAGTGTTGACCAATACTCGGGCCACTGCAGGTCGAATAGCAGAGGCGCTGGATGCGCTCATTGAAAAAGCCAAAAAGGACGATCAGGTCATCATCTACTTCTCCGGTCATGGCGATGTGGAAGGCAAAAAATTGACCCAGCCAGGCTTCCTGCTTTGCTGGGATGCTCCCTCTAGGGTGTATATGGGCGGAGGAACGTATTCATTATCTTTTTTACAAGAAGTGGTATCTACACTTTCAGTGACCAATCAGGCAAAAGTTGTGGTGATCACCGATGCTTGCCATGCCGGAAAACTGGCGGGTAGTCAAATTGGTGGTGCGCAGCTCACCACCGCTAATCTTGCCAAACAATATGCCAATGAGATAAAGATCCTGTCCTGTCAACCCAATGAATTTTCACTGGAAGGCCCTCAATGGGGTGGCGGCCGCGGTGTTTTTAGTTATCACTTAGTAGAGGGATTATTTGGGTTTGCAGACCGCAATAGTGATGGGCAAATTACCTTAGGAGAAATAGACCGATATCTGGAAGATCATGTGACCGTAGAAGCAGCACCACAGAGTCAGGTGCCTATTTTGTTAGGCAATAAGACCGATCGTTTAGCTACCGTAAATGCAAGTATTCTTGCAGATTTGAAGAAGAATAAGACTGCAGACATGGCGGTGTTTGCGTCCATGGACAGTCGGGGCCTGGAGGACGATGTTTTGGCGGAACTTGATTCCGGCATCATCAAAAAATACTTTGCTTTCAAAAAAGCGGTGGCGGAAAAGCGATTCCTGCCGGATGCTTTATCCCCTAACCCACAACCCTCAGCTGACGAACTCTACGCCTCGCTCTCAGCCGAGCCTGGCCTGGCTCCGCTGCACGGTTTTATGAAAAGAAACTACGCTGCCGCCCTACAGGACGACGCCCAGCAGGTGCTGAACACATCGCTCAAATCCGGTTTGACCTCTGAAGTCCTTTCTGATGCAAAAGCAGCAATCATTTACAGAAACTACCCCGCCTACCTCGAACGGGCCGCCGAATTGCTAGGCAGCGGGCATTACATGTACACCGCCCTGAAAGCCCGCAAGCACTATTTTGAAGGCATCATCCAAACTGCCAAACGGGATAAAAAGCAGCAATTTTTTCAGGCTTTGCACTGGCAGGCGGACATGCCGCATGCCTATGCTGTCCTTATTGAGCTGTATCCGCCGGAACAGGCGGACTCTGCCGAGTATTATGCTGGCAAAGCCATGCAAATCGCACCCGCTTGGGTGAAACCCTATATCCATTTGTCCAAATATTATCGAAATGCAAATCAGCCAGTCAAAGCGGAAGAACTTTTGAACCGGGCATTGCAGTTGGATTCCAATTCAATTTTGGTATGGTTTCACATGGCCTCATTTTTCGAGAAACAAGAGCAGTATGCAACAGCCGAACATTGGTATCTAAAGGCCATAGCCGGTTCGGGAGACGATATTTGTTTCCCGTGCGCACACAACCAACTTGGAGTGGTATACTGGGACACCCGCCGCTATGCCGAGGCCGAACAGCAATTCAAAAAAGCCATCCAACTCGATTCAACTTCGGCCAAATTCTATGACAACCTTGGGCTTGTTTACAAAGACACCCGCCGCTATGCCGAGGCAGTGCAGTTATATAAAAAAGCAATCCAACTCGATTCGACTTATTTAAAAGCCTACGGCAACCTTGGTACTGTTTACTTGAGCACATTACATTATGCCGAGGCCGAGCAGCCATTCAAAAAAGCCATCCAACTCGATTCGACCTTTGCCAATGCCTATTACAACCTGGGGATTGTTTACGCCAATACCCGTCGCTATTCCGATGCAGAGCAGCAATACAAAAAAGCCATCCAATTCGATTCGACTTTTGCCTTTCCCTACAACGGCCTTGGGGCAATTTATTGTGATATTTTTAAGCGTTATGACGAAGCGGAGCAGTTATTCAAAAAAGCCGTCCAACTCGATTCGACTTTTGTCAATGCCTATTGCAACCTGGCACTTTTGCAATGCCTGCAAAACAAGACGGAAGCAGCCTTCGGTTACCTTGAAAAGGCTTTGAAATACCCCTTTAATTATTACGACAATTTGCAGCAGGACAGCTCCTTCGCCCTGTTGCGGGAGCAAAAAGACCGGTGGGAAGCCCTTTTGCAATACGCCATCGTGAAGGATACGACAGATGCCCAGGCATGGAATAAGCTCGGGCAGGTATATATCAGGGCACGCAATTACGCCTCGGCGGAGGTGGCGATGCGAAAAGCCGTTGCACTCGACGCCACGTCTGCCCCTTTCCGGAGCAACCTCGGGTTTGTTTATCTCAACCTCGGTCGCTACCCCGAAGCGGAGGTAGTCTTGAAAAAAGCTATCGCTCTCGATTCGGCCTTCGCCAACGCTCGCAAGCATCTCGGCATGGTCTGCTTCAAGACCAATCGCCCAGAAGAGGCTAAGCAAAGTTTCCTCAAAGCGATAGCACTCAACCCCAACTACGTGCCAGCCTACCTCGGCATGGCTTACCTCCTTCACTCAGAAGGGAAAACCGAGGAGGCCCTCGGCTATGTCGAACAAGCCATCTCCAAGGGAAGCACCTTCGAGCAGCTGGAAAGCGACAAAGACCTCGTCCAACTTCGAGCTACACAGGAGTGGAAAACATTGATAAATAAACACTTCCCTGAAAAATCAAATCGGTAAAGCCCAAGATGAAACATTTCCTGATTATTCATGCACTTTTCAATGTCTGTGGTTTGTGGGCCCAAACCAAAGGAGCCAGCCCGCTTGCGGGTACCCAACAGCCAATAGCCTCAAAAAATACCTACGCCGTCGTCGTCGGCATCTCCGACTACCAGGACAAGGACATTCCGGATCTGCGATTTGCCGATAAGGATGCGGAGGCCTTCGCCAATTATTTGCGTTCCGATGCAGGAGGGAAACTGGACCACGACCATTTAAAAGTGTTGATCAATTCCAATGCAACCATGGCGCAATTTGCCAACGCACTGGATTGGTTGTGGGAGTCCTGCAGGGAAGGGGATCAGGCGATCATTTATTTTTCCGGCCATGGTGATGTGGAGAAAAAAAGTTTGACGCAACCCGGATTCTTATTGTGCTGGGATGCCCCTGCAAGAGTTTATATGGCAGGAGGGGCTTTTGCCTTGCCGATGTTGCAGGAAGTGGTTTCTACATTATCCGTTCAAAACAAAGCAAAAGTGATCGTAATTACAGATGCTTGTCGTTCCGGTACATTGGCAGGAAGCTCTGTGGGCGGGGCACAGGCCACTGCTTCAAGCCTTGCCAAACAATTTGGCAATGAAATAAAAATCATGTCTTGTCAACCGAATGAATACAGCATAGAAGGCGAACAATGGGGCGGTGGTCGTGGAGCATTTTCCTATCATCTGCTTGATGCACTGTACGGCATGGCAGATAACAATAAAGATTTATGGATTACCTTACAGGAAGTTGGCAGATATCTGGAAGATCACGTGACCAATGAAGTTGCTCCAGTGAGCCAAGTACCAATGATTGTCGGTAATCGAAATGAGCACTTGACGAGTGTAAACGAAAAACTATTAGCATCCATTAAATCCGGCAAAACCAATCAAATGATGTTGTCGGCTATTGAATCCAGAGGAATTGAGGAGGATGTATTGGCTAAATTAGATACAACTGCAAAAATTACCTATCAACTTTTTAAAACAGCTTTAAAGAATAAAAATTTTTTACCTGTTCCGACAAAGGCAGAGGAACCTGAACGTGCATGTGCAGAATATTATTATCAGCAATTAATCAAGGAGCCAAAATTGGAACGATTGCAGGCAACGATGAAGCGAAATTATGCAGCTGCACTTCAAGACGATGCGCAACAGGTCATGAACATTTGGTTAGCTGCTGACGTGCAGCAATTGCAGTGCATCGGCAAAAGCATCAATCTCGAACAGATTCCTCAATTATTGGATAGAGCATCTACACTCCTGGGGGATGAACATTACATGCATCGATCTTTAGAAGCTCGAAAATTTCTTTTTCAGGGGATCAATTTATTGCATCATGTAAATCCAGATGAAGTACTTGCAAGACAATGTTTGCCTTTATTCGAAAAGTCAATGGAATTAGAGCCCCAATCTCCCCTTCCTTTACATCGAATGTGCATGCTCTATATGAATCAACTGCGCAATGCGGATTCCGCATTTATTTGTGCTGAAGCGGCACGAAATCTCGCTCCTAATTGGGTGCTCCCATATTCGGATCTTTCGGGTATTTTCTGTGCACAAAAAAAATTGGAACTTGCAAAAAAAGCATTGCTAATTGCAGAAGAAATAGATTCTGTGCACCCATATGTAATTAATCAGTGGGCATTGTTAAATAGATTGTTAGGAAAGAAAGAATTGGCGTTGACATTGATGAATAAATACAAAGAATCAGGAGGTCCTGTTTATCCATGTTGGTACAATGATTATGCGATGATATTTTTAGAGTCCGGGAAATTCAAAGAAGCTGAAGAAGAATTTCATAAAGCGTTGGCAATGGATTCAACAAATATTTCTGTTATGAATAACCTTGGATCTTTATACAATCAAAGCCGTAGATTTGATGAGGCAGAGCAGATGTTAAAAAAAGTTCTTTCATTTGATTCTACGCAAATAGTTAGTTGGAACAATCTTGGTTCTTTATACAATCAAACCCGACGATTTACAGAAGCGGAACCAATTTTTAAAAGGACGCTGAGGCTTGATTCATCTCAATACAAAGCCTGGAACAACCTGGGGTTTTTATACATCCAAACGCAACGTTTTGCTGAAGCGGAGTCAGCATTGGTTAAATCTATTACGCTTGATTCAAGCTATACTTTTTCCTGGAACAATCTCGGAGGATTGTACATCCTTTCTCATCGGTACGCAGACGCAAAGCCGATTTTCAATAAAGTTATTTCTCTCGATTCAATGTTTGCCAATCCACACAAACATCTTGGCATGGCTTATTTCAAAACAGGTCAACCGGAAGAAGCCCGTAAAAGTTTTCTTAAAGCAATTTCGCTTAATTCAAATTACAGCGGGGCAATGCTTGGCATGGCCTACACGTTTGCTCCAGAAGGAAAAACAGACGAGGCCATAACCTGGCTTGAAATGGCTATAAAAAACGGAAGCACATGGGATCAACTGGAAAAAGATGAAGATCTTTCATTGTTGCGTAATTTACCACAATGGAAAGAGTTGATGGCGAAGTATTTTCCGAACAAAGTAAAATAGCAAAGGATCAAAAGATCACAATTTTTTAAGTAGAGAGTATTTTTATTGTATATATTAAAGATCTTTTATTTGTATTTCATTTCTTTCTGAATAAATCATTGGTCTTAAATATAAATACCCAGCATTTGTAATATTCCGTATTTAAAAATTGTATTGAAATGAAGGTTCAGAATTATTAAATTGATTTAATTTTTAAAAACTATCTGTAAACATTGTTTGCATTCTTTTTACTTTTAATATTCTAAAAATCAGAATAATGTAAAACCGCTTTCAGGTAATTTAAAAATTTCATTCCTGTAAATAGTTTCTATAAATTCTTAATTTAAATAATGCAATGCTAAGTTTAACAATCTGTTTTATAAAATATATTTTAATTATTATTTGTATTTTTAAAACGTAACTGTTTATTTATTTAATTTTATAAGGCCTTTTTAAAATCACCTCTAGATGAGATTTGTTTTAGTACTCTGTTTGTTTATCTCAATTTCTAAGCTTAAGGCTCAATCACCAACCTGGAAACTTTGGGCTAGTGGATTGCCTACTGGTGTGTATCCTCGAATGGCAATCGCACCCAATCACGATATCTTTTATACACTATTGGGAGCTGGCACCAAATTGGGTTTAATCTATAAGGCAAACACTCAAGATAAAATAGTTTCTTTTACGCCATTGCCTCAAATACCCAGACCAAGTTCGATACAAAACAATATAGTTGCACTTGGTTATAATAAATTAAGTGAACCCATAGCTGGAATTTATCGTACGGATGCATCGCAACCCTGGTTGTTTCGATTTAATACTCAAAAACTGAGCTGGGATACAGCAACATCTCAAACCATTCCTTCATTGGGAGGACATTGTATAGCTACAGCATCCAATGGAACAATTTATGTTGGTACTAGATGGGCTTATATTTATAAATCTACAGACGATGGAAAAACGTTTACTGCCATCGATGACACTAAATTAGTAAAGGAAGCGCACCCTTGTTATCTGCCAAGTTTCAATGGGTCAATCTACAATGGGGCTATTTTTTCCATCGCAGTGGATGCAAATGGACGAGTTTATGCTGGAACTGAAACAGCAGGTGTTATCTATTCTGATGATGAAGGAATTAGCTGGCATCCTGCAGATTTAATGGCTTGCCAGACGAACGACAATACCCAAAAAGATACCAACAGCAACATGAAGGCTTTATCAATTAGTGGAAATGTGGCAGCATTGGGTTTTACCAAGGATCAAAACCTGGTCTGGTCAGGAGTTGATATGTGGTCATTGGGCTGGAAAAACAGGATGGGTTTTGCCAGTTTTAATTCGAAATCAGTTATGCAACTTAATGGTTTGCCTGATTACTTAGTTCAAACAGGTCAGCAAATTTCAAAAATCGTTACAACAAATTCAGGACAAATGTTTTTTCATTCAGGAAATTCAAATGGAACCAACCAAAGTGATGTTGGAATTTATACATCCCGCGATGGCATCAATTGGAAATTGTTTAATGATGGCATTACTGGTCAAAACGATGGACTCTCTCAAGGATCATTGGCTGTTGATGGCAATAAAGTATTCATGGCTACTCACGATGGTATGGTATGGATCTATGAAGACAGCATCGGTATCAGTAATAACAATGAAATTTATAAAACACCTTCCCTTTCTTTGTATCCAAATCCTGTTTCGCATATACTTCACATAACATTGAAGTCACAGAATTCAAGTCCGGAAGATTTGGTAATTTCAAATGCAATTGGTCAAATTGTAAAAAAAATTTCCATTCAAAACAAACTTGAATTTGATATTGATATCAATGACTTGCAAGCTGGATGTTATTCAATCTCTTACCTGGGTTCATACAAATTTGTAAAAATTTAAATTCTGAATCCAGGTTTTCAAAATAAAATGCATGCCTTCATTTGATCTGTTTTTCTATGAAACTACAAACTGAAATTGAAATAAGACCAGCAACTAGTTCAGACGTTTCTGCAATTGGTATTATTGGGAAAACAAGTTTTATAGAATCACATGGCCACAGTGCTGCTCTTAAGGATATTAACAGCTATGTTGATACTGTATACAATGAAAAAACCGTAATGTCGGAGCTAAATGATTTATCCAATATTTACCATCTTTTGTTTTACCAATCTAAACTGGCCGGATATTCAAAAATCAAATGCAACATTGCATGTGAGTGGGTTCAAAAAAAAGCAATTGCCAAACTCGATCGTTTGTATCTTTTACAAGAACATTATGGAAAAAAACTAGGTTATCAACTTATGGATTTTAATTTGCAATTAGCTCGCAGAGAAAATCAAGAAGGAATATGGCTGTATACCTGGATTGAAAACCATCGGGCCATTTCATTTTATCAAAAATTTGGTTTTGAAATTGTTGGCGAGGCAGATTTTAAAATTTCAGAAAATCATGTGAATCCAAATCATATCATGTTTCTGGATTTTGCAAGAAATGGGATGCATTTATAAATAAACTTATAGTGTAAAGAGTATTGGAGCTTTTAATGCGAAGGCAATAAGCATAAACATAATTTAAGATGTTCTTAGTAACTTATTTCTGATATGCTTTTTTCAACAACATCTGAATATCTTCATCCGGCTCAATTTGGTCCATTTGCTGCAAGATCCAGGGAATTCGAAATGAAACATAGGGTGATAAGGGTTTAACTTTATATCGCTTAGGGTTTGGAAGGCAGGCAGCAATTTTAGCCGCCTCTTCTCTACTTAAATACTTGGCATCTTTATTAAAATATTTTTTGGAGGCAGCTTGAATTCCAAAAACACCTTCTCCCATTTCTGCAATATTAAGATAGGTTTCAATAATTCTCTTTTTGCTCCACAAGGTTTCGATCATTAGCGTAAAATAAACTTCCAATCCTTTTCTAACCCAGGATCGACCTTGCCATAAAAATACATTTTTAGCAACTTGCTGGCTGATGGTTGAAGCACCGCGCATCTTTTTTGGTTTGCGCTTATTGTATTCCATTGCTTTTTCAATACTTTCCAGATCAAACCCATAATGTTCAGCAAATAGTTGGTCTTCTGCTCCCATTACTGCCAGTACTGCATTGCTGGATATATTTTTTAAACATACATAATCTCTGTTTAAACCATGTCCGCTAATCAAACTTCCAAACTGAGTTGCTGTGATGGGGGGAAAAAATAACATCAAATAGAAGAAATATAAAAAATGCAGAGACAGAATGGCTGCAATCCAGGCCAAAATCTTATAATACCAAGTCCAAGACTTATAAGCACTATAAAACCGAAGTATTTGATTCTTAATAGAATAGAAGAAGTTCTTCGGATTGGTTTTCATAAATAATCTGTGCTCAAATTTATATACATTTGGCAGAAAATCAATTGTATGATTTGGCTATTACGAATAATTGGCTTTTTCGGTGCTTGTTTCTTCTTATTGCCTTTTTTCAGGGTAGAAGATCCTTTTCGATCCATAGCACTGCGCTTTTTTTCAATTCCAGGAACAGCCAAGATTTACAACCACACCTGTGAGGGGGATCGTGTGTATTTGTATGAATACAGCTTCAATACAGATAGCTTCCAACAACGATACGACGGATACAACGAAATTCTCGATAAAAAAATTCCAGAAAATGATCGATGTAAAGGAAACATTTATCCCCAAATAGAAATTAATATTCGTTACTTTCCTTATTTTAGATATTGGAGTGAACCATTAGATGCTGAACGTCCCTCTTTTATATTGTTTCTAATGGTAAATGTGGTTAAAATTTGTTCAATCCTTTTGTTGATTCTTACTTTTATAAGAAAACGAAATTGACAATTTTACAATGCTGCAATTTTACAATGCTGCAATTCTACAATGCTGTAATGCTACAATGCAAATGCTCTAAAAAACTCGGCGTATTTAAATTTATTTATAATTTTATTATATTATACAATAGTATAATTATTACTTTAGCCTCTAGCCTCTAGCCTCTAGCCTCTAGCCTCTAGCCTTTAGCCTCTAGCCTCTAGCCTCTAGCCTCTAGCCTCTAGCCTCCTAATTGAACCATTGCAGGATTGAATCATTCTAATTCCTTCTGTTCATTGGATGGAATTGCAATACTGTTTCACGTAAATAATTTAAATCCAAATGTGTATAAATTTCAGTAGTGCTTATACTTTCGTGACCTAACATTTCCTGAACGGCCCTTAAATTTGCACCGCCTTCTACCAAATGACTGGCAAATGAATGTCTAAATGTGTGCGGACTTATTTGTTTTTTTATACCCGCTTTAGAAACATTTTGTTTGACTAGTTGAAAAATCAAAGTGCGGGATAATTTTTTCCCAAATCGATTTAAAAATAAATGGTCTTCATATCCTTTTACTACTGGCAAACTGTTGCGATATGATATTTTATATAATTTAATTTGATTCAAGGCTTCCTGACCAATTGGAATTAATCGTTCTTTATTGCCTTTTCCTATGACCTTAATCATGGTTTCTTCTTCATAAACATTGGAGCACAATAATTCAATCAATTCACTGACACGCAAACCACATGAGTACAATGTTTCTAAAATAGCCTTATCCCTGTGCCCATACTCTTTGCTTAAATCAACGGAAGCAATAATCGCATCAATTTCTTCAATATGCAAAACATCTGGTATGCTTCGTTTGAGTTTGGGTCCTTCAATGAGTTCAGTCGGATTTTTTTCTATGAGTTCTTCAATCAATAAATATTTATAAAACGCTTTGATTCCGGAAAGTATGCGAGCCTGAGAGCGTTCTTCTAAGTTAAATTGTTGCAGCCAGGACAAAAAATCTTCAACATCATCCATTTGAATCAATTCTGGTCTCAGCATAGGATTTTTTGATTCTGCAAAGTATTGTAATTTATTAAGATCGCTCATGTAAGCATCAACTGAATGCTTGGACATGGAGCGCTCCAATTTTAAATAACTTGCAAAACCTTCTTGTGCAGAATGCCAATCCATTGAACAAATGTAAATGGATTATTTGTAGCAGCGTAAATACATTTGTTCAATCTTTCTCAAAAACAGTTCATTCCTTTTGATTGGTCAAATCCTATTTCCAAAATGCGGGTTTTATAAGCTGTATTATATCATTTCCAATGCAGGAATTTTGTTTTGATTTCATGAATTTTATTAAATCAAAAGCCTCTTTCATCCTAAATCTCTTATTTTTGAATTTTTAAATTTATGGATTTAAACAGAGCAGCTGCCCAAAAAATGGACGAACAGGATCCATTAAGGCATTTTAGAAGTCAATTCCTATTTCCCAAGACTAAATCCGGCAACGATGCAATCTATTTTTGTGGAAATTCTCTTGGTCTTCAACCCATTAAAACAAAAACTTACGTCAATCAAGAACTATCAGATTGGGCAAATTTTGGGGTACATGGTCATCACGAGGCTAAACATGCCTGGTTGCCTTACCACGAATTTCTTACGGACACAATGGCAAACATCGTAGGTGCAAAACCCATAGAAACTGTGGTAATGAATACTCTTACCGTCAATTTGCATTTGATGTTGGTAAGTTTTTACAGACCTGAAGGAAAGCGGTCTAAAATATTAATAGAACACAGCTGTTTCCCATCAGATCGATATGCAGTGGAATCTCAATTGCGTTTTCATGGGTATGATCCGTCCAAACATTTGATTATACTTCAGCCTCAACCTGGTGAGGCCTATGTTTCAAATGAAGCCATAGAACATGCTTTCTATCAACATGGAGATGAAATTGCTTTGGCTTTGATTGGCTCTGTAAATTACTACAGCGGACAAGCATATCCTATAAAATTTATAACAGATCTGGCACATCAATACGGTAGTTTGGTAGGATTTGATCTGGCGCATGGGGCCGGCAACTTGGCTCTTAAATTGCATGAAGACGGTCCTGATTTTGCAATTTGGTGTGGTTACAAATATCTGAATGGTGGACCCGGAAGTCTGGCTGGATGTTTTGTTCATGAGCGACATGCTTATAGCTATGAGCTCCCACGATTTACAGGTTGGTGGGGACATAATAAAAAATCGCGATTTAAAATGAGCCCACATTTTGAGATCATGGCTGGAGCTGAAGGATGGCAACTTAGCAATCCACCGATTTTGCCTATGGCATGTTTGCTTGCATCTTTTGAATTGTTCGAACTTGCTGGAATGGATAATTTGCGGTTAAAATCACTGCAAATGGGAAATGTCTTTTTTAATTTATTAGATGAATTGAATCATCCCAATTTGAAAATTATAACCCCTCGATTGGAAGCAGAAAGAGGTTGCCAAATTTCCATTCAATTAAAAGACGCAGACAAAGCTATATTTAATAAAATAACAGAAGCTGGTGTCATTGCAGATTGGCGCGAACCGGATGTGATTCGCATTGCTCCAGTACCACTTTACAATAGTTTTACAGATATTTTTGATTTCATCCAAATTTTAAAAGGCGCTCTGAATGATTGATCAAAATCGAACCATACAAATAGCAGGATCTGGACTGGTTGGTAGTTTGCTAGCTTTGCGATTGTTGCAACGCGGATTTAATGTAAAAGTGTATGAATCGAGACCAGATATGCGTAAATCATCCATTAGTGCAGGACGATCCATTAATTTGGCATTGTCACATCGGGGAATTCAAGCATTAAAATCTGCAGGTCTTGAAAAGGAAATTTTAGAAAATGCAATCAAAATGGAAGGTCGATTGATTCACGACCTGGAAGGCAATTTGACATTTCAAGCATATAGTTCCAGACCGGGGGAGTTTATTAATTCCATTTCAAGGCGCACCCTCAATGTTATTTTAATGGATGCTATTGAAAAAATAAAACCAAACGCAATTCAATTTAACACGCAATTGAAAAAAATAAATTCGCAATCAGGGATAGCAGTTCTTGAAAACGAATTAAAACAATCTGAAGAATTTACTTTTGATTTATTAATTGGAACGGATGGAGCAGCTTCAGCATGCAGACAATATTTTATGGAGCAATCTGCTCGCTTGCATTTTAATTATTCGCAGGTATTCCAAAATTATGGTTACAAGGAATTAACCATTCCACCCGGGCCCAACAACAAATTTCTATTAGAGAAAAATGCATTGCATATCTGGCCTCGGGGCCATTTTATGATGATCGCATTGCCCAATCCAGATGCAACTTTTACAGCTACCTTGTTTTTACCGTATCACGGTTCTGAAAGTTTTGAGGTTTTAAAAAATGAGGATCAATTAGTCACTTTTTTTAATACGCATTTTAAAGATGCAATTTCATTAATTCCCCACTTAACTCAAGAATTTTTTCAAAATCCTACCGGACATTTATACACAGTTAAATGTTCACCATGGCATGATGCCGATAAGGTGCTTTTGATGGGAGATGCAGCACATGCCATCATACCTTTTTACGGACAAGGAATGAATTGTGGATTTGAAGATGTTTTCATTTTTGATCAACTTCTCGATCAGAATCCCGATTGGAATTCAATCTGTAAATCATTTTCAGAAATTAGAAAACCCAACTCCGATGCAATTGCAGATCTGGCAGAAGATAATTTTATTGAAATGCGCGATAAAGTTGCAGATCCGGTTTTCCAAAGAAAGCGTAAATTAGAAATGCAATTGGAAAAACAATTTCCTGAATACTATTCTAAGTATGCAATGGTTACATTCAGACCCGATATTTCTTACTACGATGCAATGATTAAAGGCCGAAAACAAGATGAACTGCTCATGAATATTTGTGCATCTGAAAAAAGTGAATGGACAGAATCGGAATTAAAAGAAATTTATAATAAACTCGTGAATTTAAGTCTTTAGAGGGGAAGCCCCTGAAAGGGAGAGAATCCTGCAATTATACAATCCTACAATTTTACAATTAAAAATTATATTGAATAATACAACAATTTCTCGCAGAGAAGTAAATTTTAAATCCCTCAAACTAACAACTAACAACTAACAACTAACAACTAACAACTAACAACTAACAACTAGCAACTAACAACTAAATCTATCCATACAACTCAAATCGTATTTTTTCTCTTGGAATTTTTAAATCGGATAACAAATGCAATACTGCCTCATCAATCATTGCATTCCATCCGCAAATGAGAAAAATACTTTTAGTTGTATCTACATGTTTGGTTTGAAAAATACTTTTATAAACTTCGTGTACATAACCGGAGTGCTGGTAAACACCGGGTGCATTTAATTCTGTAAGATTGTTTTCGCGTGATAAACAAATATGAGTATTAAAATTTTGTACTTGCTGAGGCCAGGCAATTAATTCAGATTTATAAATAACATCTTTCAAAAAGCGTGTTCCATAAATGAGGTGAGTGGAATTAAAGCTTGTTTTATAAGATATTAATTTTTGAATCATAGCACGAAAAGGAGCAAGACCTGTACCGGTGCAAATCAGAAATACATTTTGGTCAAGGTTTTCAGGAAGGATAAAGGTACCTTCGGGTCCTTTGCATTTAAATACGTTACCTACTTGAATTTTATTAAAAAAATATTCGGATGCGGGTCCTTTTTCTTTATAAGAGATGCAAAATTCTATTTCACCTTTTCCGCTAAACCAATTTGCTATGCTGTAACTGCGCCAACGCTGAGCTCTTTTATCACCTATGGGCAGGTCGCAGGTTAAAAATTGTCCGGCTTGGTATTCAAAATGCTCAGTTGTTTCGATTTCGAACAAAAATCTGCGGGTAAATTCAGTTTCGTGAATTATCTTCTTTAAATGCAAGGGATACCAGATAGCTGGAGGCATACATAGAATTTCAATATATATAACAGGAAAGCAGCCTAAAGGATTAATTCCGCATAGGGTATTACTTTTTCATATCCCTTCCCTTTAAAATAAGTTTCCAATGCTTCTTTACCTGAATTAGCTGTTGCCAAAACCATATCACCTCCCCAGGCACCTAAAGATTTAATTTCGCCCGGAAAATCATGAAACAACTGCTGTTTTATTTGCTTTAAGCCGGTAAAATTAGAAATCAACTGCTCGTGTTGTGCTATCCAGTTTTCAAATTGGGTCAATGATTGGATGTCCAATAATTTATGAGTCAGATCAGTGGCTTCCTGAATAATTTTTTTGTCGGGTTTTTGCTGTTTAGCTTTTTCAACAGCTTCCTTACTGCTTGTTTTTTGATTCAGAGGAATAAAAAACAGTTTGTCTTTAAAACTCGGTTTGAAATCAATTTCTTCCAAATCAATAGATCCATCTCCTAAGGTATATAAGATTGGGCCTTCAGCACCTGCGCAAGCAACATCATACCCGGAACCTTGTTCTACGTCAAAATACAAATGATAAGGATTGACATCGGCCCAGGAAGCCATGTTGTAAATTAAAGTCGAACTGGATCCCAAGCCCCAGGAGTTTGGAAATTCAAGGTAATGATCAACTTTGTATTTTTTCCAATGTGATAAAAATTCAGAATTATTTTGACAACAGGCTTTCAGTAATTTTCTAAGAAATTTTCCGGTTTCCGGATGGGTGGATTCAGTAACGTCAAAACCCATGAGGTCTATTTCAGCAGAAAACCACTTTTTGCCATCCGATCCGTAGGAGGTCCAAATTATTTCTGAACCGTTTAATTCCTGGACCTTCATTTTCTGACCCAATCTGGTTGGCAATGCCAAAGCAGTAGCACCAAAAAGTACGAGGTACTCCGAACTTAATAAGACTTTGCCCCGGGCGTAAAATTCAGCTTTAATAAAAATTGGATTTTCGAAATCCTGGCGAAGATATGAATTTGTTTATATATGTGTATTTTTAATATGATTTTGCCTTGTGTAGGGGGTTGGAAGTATTAAAATTATCCTAAAATATAGCCAAAATTGGCTGGCAAGGAGCGCTGCAAGAGGTGTTTTGCCTTAGTTTATTTTACTTTGCATACTAAATTGAAATTTTAAGTACTGCCATGAGAGGATCGATTCTTTTGCTGCTGTTTATGTTTGGAACAGTTTGCTTGTTTAGTCAAAAAGACAGTGTTGAAATTCGCTGTAAGGTCGAGGGACTTAAAAGTGGGACTGTAAAATTGATCAGTGTATTTGGAGATCAAAATTTATTTGTTGATTCTACCTTTTCCAATGCCCAGGGTGAGTTTGAATGGATTCGAAAAAAGCCATACCACCCCGGATATTATTATTTGATTTTACCGGATTACACCAACTTTCACATGATTTTGGATACCGATCAACATTTTTCAATGTTTACTACAAAGGAAGATTTAATCGGAAACATGCGGATTAAAGATTGTATTGACAACCAACTGCTGTATGAGTCTCTGAAACTTCAATTAAAACATGAAATTGCCATGGATTCCCTGAATACCATGAAAAATAGTGCCCCTAATGACAGTTTGGTTTTGGATAAATTTGATTTGGGCATCAAACAAATTATTGATGAGAAGAAACGTCAAATGGAGGGATTTATAAAAAAATATTCGGATGCTTTTTTTGTGAAATTTAAGCGGGCAGGTCAAAACCCGGATTTAATGAATCTTCGAAATGCAAAAGGAGAGGTCGATCGCGATCGTCAATTGGAAATGTATCGACTTGCTTTTTGGGATAATGTCGATTTAAGCGATACCCGTCTCTTATACACTCCTGTATTGGTAAATAAATTGAAGAAATTTATTTTAGAGTTAACTCCTCAACATCCGGATTCCATCATTCGACAGGCAGATTACATCATTAAGAAATCTTTGGTCAATAAAGAAATATTTCAATTTGTCAGCAACTGGATTGCTTTGAATTATGAACCCACTAAAACCAAAGTAATGGATGGTGAAGCCGTTTTTGTGTTTATTCTAGATAAATACTTTACTAAGGAGAATGCATTTTGGATGGATGAAAAAGAACTGGCTGCTATTAAGAAGAAAGTATTTGAAATGAAATCGAGCTGTTTGGGTTGCCAGGGTCAAGATATTATCTCAACTGATTTGAATGGATTAACGCGCTCTGTTTATGAACTGAAAGAAGATTATGTGATTGTTTACATGTATGATCCGGATTGCGACCATTGCCAGAAGGAAACACCCCAGTTGCTTCAATTTTACAAAGAATGGAAATCAAAAGGCGTCGAAATTTTTGCTGTTGTTTTAAATTCAACCGATCAAAAGTGGCGGGACTTTGTAAAAAAATATCAGACAGATGTTTGGATCAACGTACACGATCCAACCAATCGAAGCATTTATGCAAAATATTTTGTGGACATTACACCTGAAATTTATGTTCTGAATAAAGAACGAAAAATCATTGGTAAAAATTTAAAGCCCGACCAAATTAAATTAATTATTGAAAAGGATTTGAAAGAAAAATCAAAGTAAAGTGCTTAAAATAGTAGTGAGAAATATTTGTAGCTTTTACAATAAATATAAATTATTATTTTTTTAAAAATCGTTCTTCTAAAATAAAAAAACCGGTCAACAAAGTCAACCGGTTCCGTTCACAATATGAAGAGGTTCTCAGAGCCAATATATGAGAACCATTAAAATAGGTAAGTATTTTTTTACGTGTTCTAATAATGAAAATTGAATGGATAGATTATTATAATAAATCCTTTTGAGATTATTATAAGTTCGTGATTTTAAAATGTAGATTTAGTTTGCGTATTTAAATAGTAAAAATTCACCAAATCATTCATAAAAATTTTCATGTATAAATGAAATCCCGATAAATCCATGAGGACATACCGGGATTTTCTCGTCACAAATTTCAATATTACAGCTCTGGCGTTCCAGGCTGCCACTAATTCTTAGTTTTTAGAGCAATGGTTGCTCGATATAAAAGTTTAGCTTTTTCATATATGTTTAAAATGTAAGTACCAGATTTGAAAGCATCATTCAACTGGACGATGCAACGATTGCCATTCCATTTTTGATTTAACAATACACGACCATTTAAATCACTCAATTGAATATCCTTTTCCGGAGACAGCTGGTCAGTTTCCAGGATCAGATAGTCTGTCCCCGGATTTGGATAAATGTTCACATTTAGTATTGAAGGATCGGCAGCTTTAATTGAAACAATGATAAAATCCCTGTTAAGTGTATGAAATGTAGTATTCGTCTGAATGGGTGTATTGAAGTCAAAATAAATAGATGCAGTATTTGGAAGTCTGGTTCCTAAAGCTGCTTTGGAATATGGTTTTATGGAATATTGAACAAAGCCTTGTGAATTGGCATCATCAATGGATTGGTAAGGAAGATAAATCGGGTCAAAGCGGAAACTTAAAACCCGATTTATCAAACTAAAACTAAAAGGATGCGATGCGTTCAAGATCTTAAGAGTGCTAAGATCCAACCATTCACTTAAGGTATCAACAATAACTACTTTAAACGCAGTGTCATTTCCGGTATTTTGAAAGCGAATTTTATATTCCAGGGTCCGGTGGGATTCAATAAAATGATCAGACTGATATCCTATTGGACTGGCAGATTTATCGTTTGGGTCAAATGAACCTCTGGATGCCTGACAATCAATTGCAATATTTGGGTCTTCTTCGTTTTCAGGAAACATTAAATAATAACCAGTACTGATTCCACCATTGCCATTTTTACCACATGCCTCAATTGCCCGGGAAGGATAAGAGAGTCCCGGATGATTTTTAACCTGATCTGTAATCAATCGATAGGTTTTTCCATTGGCAGGATACTCAATATCAAAAAAACTTCCTTTATTTAATTTGATGTCTTTTTTTAATCCAGGCATAATGTCGTCTTCTACAATCCAATATTGAACCGGATCAGGCATGTCCTGGGTGCCTACATTTTGAATGCGGAATTTATTTTTTCCGTCTTCACATTTTGCATCCAGCTGAATACTGGCACCAGACCAATTGGCTGGAATAATACAATCTTTGTGAGGCACTATTTCCGCACTGACACAATGCGTCTGTCCGATAATTGTAGAATCACAATCAATGTTTACAGTAATGGTAAAATTTCCATTTTTAAACACATCCACTTTTCCAATGTAAAATTCTACAAAGGGTTTTTGAAAATTTAAAATCGGAATACTGGCTCCCTTAAATGTCATAAAGGGATCCAGTTTTACAATCACCTTGGCAGAATCAGCTGCCAAAGTTCCGATGTTCTCATAATGTAAATAATAATTGTAGTCCACACATCTGCGAACAATAGGGGTGTTTATTTCTATACTTAATTCCGGACAATCAATCGCAGCCTGCATTCCATAACTCAATGCAATAATTTTTGAAGTAGAATCAATCAGGATTGTTTGATAATTGTTACATGCTGTCCAAAGAGAAGTAACAGGTATTATCTTGTAAAAATGCAATCCAAATTCTTGTTTGGAATAAAATAAATTTTGTGGATTTTTGTAAGTACTGATTTGGTTGTTGAAACTATCAAGAATTGTATATTGGGTAAACAATTCCTCCTGAAACTCAAAGTTGCAATTTTTATTGACATCAATAAAGGCATTAAAAAAACTAGGAACACTAACAAAAGCATCACAGGAATTGTAAAGTTTTACAATTTGTGGAACTAAATTTGGATCTTTTATTTCAGTTGGTATAGGAGATTGTACAAATTCGTAACAATGTGGCAATGCCGGATTGGATTTCCAAAGTATCCTAAACACAAGTTGTCCATCTGGAATATTGAAACCATTTATAAATAAAACATCCCAACTAACTGAAATTGTTTTTGAAATGGAATTGTAGGTACTGTTTACCCCAGGCTGAAAATTCATTAATTGAATTTGGTCAATGCCTGCAAAGTCACCCTGATTGTTAAGTTCTTTCAAAGAAAAATGCATGGTTCCTACCCGTTGAAAATGAGTAGCCCGCAATTCTATGATGTTGGTATCCAGATTCCAGCCTTTATCGATAAGATACAGACTGACCGTATTTTGCGCACTTAAGGAATTCAGTAAACCGAAATTCCCAAAAATTAAAACGTATGTAATTAATATAAATCTGATAAATCCTTTCATGGCTTTGGCCATTATTTCAATACAAAAGTATCTGAATAAGAAAGGCTAAAAAAATAAAAATATTGTAAATTGTAGTCCAATTTAATTCTAAAAAAAATTATAATTAATTGATATACAATAAAATAAACATTTTGTTTGTATAAAAAATATGAAAAATCCGCAATTTTTGGATCTCTATCTTAACTTAAATGCCAAGCAAAAAGCTGGTTTTAAGAAGTATTTGGCCTCTACCTATTTTAATACGAATAAAAAAATTTCCCAGAGTCTGGAAGATTTAGATGGACATATCCATCTAAAAATTGAGGAGCTTAAACCTGCTTTATTTAAAAAATTGTATCCAGAAGAATCCTATTCCGATGTTAAACTGCGATTGTTATTTTCAGAATTGTTGAAACAACTTAAGAACTTTCTTTTTATTGAAGAAAAGCAGGTGAATGAAAACGAAAAGGAACTTTTTTATATTCGCTTTCTTCGCAAAACAAAGCAAATCAAACTTTTTGAAAATCAAGCAGAGGCTTTCCGGACTGAGTTAAAAAGCAACAAAGCATGGAATCCGGATATCTATGAAATCCGCCACCAACTGGACATGGAATTGCTGAATTATGAATCGTTTAAAAACCGATTTAGTTATTTTGATTTCAGGGAAAGTTCCGATTTATTAGAGATGGACGCTTTGATAAAACGTTTGCGGATTTATTTAGAGCAACTTTCTCATGAAGCCATTGGTGCAAGCAGTTTTGAATATCCACTTATTGATGCATGGGTCGAACTCGCCGAAAAAAAATCCTGGAATCAAACACCGGAATTGGGTATTTACATCATGGCATTGAAAATGTATCGTTTCCCAACCGAGGAGCATTACTTCCAAGAGTACCTAAGTTTGATTAGCCGTTATGAAAAAGATTTTGACTTTGAACGGGGAAGAGAAATTTATTTAACGGCATTAAATTACAGCATTCGTAAAATCAATCAGAACGATCAGCGTTTTTTTGGACAAACACTCCAATTATTTCAACACTGTGTAAAATTTGGGTGGCTACTGGATTATGGTGTAATGAGTTCGCTTACTTACAAAAACATTATATCCCTGTGTATTCGAATGAATGATCTAGATTTAGCAATTAAACTTCTGGAAGATTATAAAAATCTGGTTAACGTCAAAGAACGAAATACCATTTACAGCTTCAACCTGGCTAAAATTTACAAGGAACAAAAAGAGTATGCAAAAGCTTTGTATCTATTAAATACAAGCGTTTTTCGGGACCCTTTAATTGAATTAAATGCTCGTGTTGAAATGATCAAAATTTATTATGAAATTAAAGAAGATGAATTGATGCACAATCAGATTAAGGCAACTGCAAATTTAATGAAACGTTCAAAAAAATTAGGATATCACAGGGAGTACTACAATAATTTTTTAGCTACTGCAAACAGATTGTTTGCGACAAAGCAAATTCTAAAATCTGAAAAGGAAAAATGGCTGGAAAACATCCGTCTGGATAATCGACTGATTGAAAAAAGCTGGTTGTATTTGATGGTAGACCGTTTGAAGACGCTTGGTTAAAAGTATTTCTTGCCAATTTATACCTAGAATGCTTTCAATCACAAAGCCTTATTTAACCATAATTTTATAGAATTTTCATAGACTTTAATAAATTTACGCCCTAGTCAAATTCACTCAATACCAAAAAGATGAATCCAATTCTTAAAAATATTTTGGCAGTTATAGCTGGTGCTGTAATTGGAAGCATTGTAAACATGAGTATCATCATGATGAGCAGTTCCTTGATCCCACCTCCGGAAGGAGCAGACGTAACCACTTTAGAAGGTCTCAAAACATCCATGCATTTATTTCAGCCTAGGCATTTTTTAATGCCTTTTTTAGCACATGCCCTTGGGACATTGGTTGGGGCATTCATTGCAAGTCGGTTCGCAGCAAATAATTCTATGAGATATGCATGGCTTATAGGAATTCTTTTTCTTGCTGGAGGTATTTCAAATGTATTTATGTTGCCTTCTCCTATGTGGTTTAATTGTGTAGATCTGATAGGCGCTTACATCCCAATGGCATTACTGGGTGGAAAATATGGAACCAGGACTTAATTTAATACGAGCGTTTTGCTATCAATAAATTGCAATTCGTATTTCAAAATAATCCAGTCCTCCTTCATCGTTCTTTAACCAAATTCTCCAGGTATCCGGGCCTGCGGATACTCGGTTCTAACAGTATTCGTTTGCTTGCAATGATGCGTTCTTTTGGACTGAATAAAAAAATCTGGGGCTGCGCTTCGTATAAAATTTCCTGAAATCGAAGATAAGCTTGATTGCGTTGCTCTTCTGTGGTGCTGTTTCGAATCATTTCAATTAATCGATCAGTTTCTGGTGTTGCATATCCACATCGATTGGAACCACCTGCTTTTGTATTGCTGCTATGCCAGTTTTGAAATGGATCATACAACGATGGCTGTTGACCAATGTTTAATGCTGCCATATCGAAATTCAACTCGTTCAGATCTTTTAGCATTAATGAGAAATCTTTATTCACAGGATTTATATTCACTCCGATTTTTTTTGCTTGCTCTTGTAATAGTAAAGCCAGTTTCTTTCCTCCTTCACTGCTTACAATTAAATCCAACGCTAACTTAGTTTGTTTACCTTGAATGCGCTTATCTAAAATCCCATCTTTATCGGTATCTTTCCAACCTGCTGCATTTAACCACCGACTTGCAGAATCTGGAGAAAATGAAATTGGTTTTAATTGTTGATTGTAATAAGGTCTTGATGGATGAATTGGACCTACAACAGCTTGTGCCAGTCCTTGCATTACATTTTGAATAAAGGAAGGAACATCGATCAGATGCGCAATTGCCTTTCGTACATTTTGATCAGCCAATATGGGCCTCCTGGTATTGAAATCGATGTAATTGTATTGAAAAATTCCAGGCGTAAAAAATTGCAGTTTGCTAACTGAATTCGAATCCATTCGAAGGGCTTCAAATTGTCTGGGAGAAATATCTGTACAAATGTCTAAACTTCCTTCTTTAAGTGCCAAAACGGCAGCAGCTTCATCAGGAATAATTAAATAAGTGATTTTATCTGGATATGCCTTTAACATGGCATTGGAAGATGCAAATACTTCTCCCCACCATGCTTTCTTTTTTTCTAAAATTATTTTCGAACCGGCTTCCCATGCTACCAATCGATATGGACCGCTTCCAGAAATTGTTTTTTTGCAAAAATCTGCAGATTGAAATTGCTCAGCAAATTTTTGTAACAGCGTCCATTCTGAAGACGACCAACTGCTGCTGTCTTTTTTTAATAAATCCTGTACCGTAAATTTTTGCATAATGTGTTCCGGATCGTACACATATTCCGGGTAGACATTGATATTGCCACTGAGTTCTTTGGCCAGTAAATAATTTTTTGCAACAACTACTTCCAAATGTTTCGGATTTGAAGCATCCCACCGTACATCCTGGATATTTTTCAATGAACTTTTCCAATTCGTATTTTTTATAAATGGATTTAATGCGGCTTTCACTGAAAACGCGTAATCCAATGCAGTAACGGCTGAACCATTATCCCAAACTGCTTCTTCTAAAATATCACTGGCATAAATATCGCTGCTGTCTGTACTGTTTATTAATTTTGGAAGCTCTTTTACCATCAGCGCGGTCAATTCAATTCGGTCCATACTGTACTCTATCAGTGGGAGCATCACCAATGCTTCAATTTGAGTAGCAGATCTTGTTTGCGAAACGATGGGTTGCAGACAATCAACATCTTCTTTTAAACGTATCCGTAAATTAAATCCAGTTTCTTTTGTTCCGGATTGGCATGAATCCAAAATCAATCCAATAACAAGAATTAAAATAATTTTACTGAATTCCATCCATTTCATACTATTATTGTTTAATATCGCAGACAAGCACTGATATGAGTGGTAAAGATACAAATTGAAATGAAACGAATTTTAATTGCAGGTGGTAGTGGATTGATTGGTAAAAACCTATCAGACTATCTGGCATCAAAAGATTATGAAATCAGCTGGTTAAGTCGAAACCCTGTTCCAGGAAACTATCCGGTATATTATTGGAATCCGGATAAATTGGATATCGATGGCAATGCTTTGATTGATCAGGATGTCATCGTTAATCTTGCAGGCAGCTCTATTGGAGAGGGGCGTTGGACTTCAAATCGAAAAGCCCAAATTTTAAATTCAAGAATTGCAGCAATTCAAACATTAAGGCAAAAGTTAAATTGTTTAAACTTGAAATTTCCTCAATGGATACAAGCTTCTGCTATTGGATATTACGGAAATTGCGATGCACAAATATTAAATGAAGAAGCAACTGTTGGAAAGGAAGATTTTTTATCTCGAACTTGCGCAATTTGGGAACAAGAAGCTACCCAAATAAAAGCGCATGTGGAACAGCTTAGCATTGTTCGAACCGGTTTGTATTTAAGTCCTCATGGTGGAATGTGGCCAAAATTGATTCAAACTAAAAAATTCGGATTTCTAAACTATTTTGGTTCAGGAAATCAAATGTATTCCTGGATTCATGAATCGGATTACAATCGTGCAATTGAATTCCTAATAGAAAACAAGAGTTCCGGTTTGTTTAATTTTTGTACACCCAATGCACTTTCAAATAAAGAAATGGTCAAAGTTATATGTAAATTTTCGACACATCCGTGTTTTAATTTTCCGGTTCCGGCAATCATTTTAAAATTAATATTGGGTGAAAAGGCAAGACTATTATTAAACTCTTCCAGAGTCTATCCACAACATTTATTAGATTCCGGATTTAAATTTAAGCTGCCTGAAATCAAGGATGCAATATTAGAATTAATTGGCTAATGGTAAAATTCCAAAGGCAGAACGGCTGAAAGCTTTCCTGGAAAAATAGAATCTTACAATGCAGGAATCATGTAATGAGTTAAATTTATTACTTTCATCATCTTTTCTTCTCATCTTACCATCCTTGCAGCCTATCCGGCCTGCCAACCTAACAACTTATTCGCTCCCACTTCCATTCTGTATTCAATTTTCGACAACAAATAGACTGTTTATATCAAATTTTCTTGTTGAAAATCAATGAATTATAATATTTTTGAAAAAATTTTTAATATTTTGGAATTTTTATGCAACGAATCCGGCCAGGGATTCTCTTTAATTTAGAAAGCAAACGATAAACCAGCATGGAGCATTTGGTGGAACGGGTTAAACAAAAAGATCAAAGGGCATTTAAGGAGCTGTACGATCTCTTTGCTAAACCTATGTATAACATCTGCTTCAGAATATTAAATCATGAAGATGATGCCAATGATGTATTGCAGGAAAGTTTTGTTAAAGTGTTTCAAAATATCCATCAGTTACAAAAAGCAGAATTGTTTCCGGCATGGATGAAAAGAATTTGTGTGAATACAGCCATTCAGGCTGTTAAAAATAATAAGAAAATGGTCCTGGAAGAATGGGAAGATAAACCAGGAATGGTAAATCTTCAGGACGAACGGGACATTTTGGAAGAAACTGAATTTGAACAAAACATACATGCAATTCATGAAGCAATAAAAAAATTGCCCGATCGATACAGGATTGTTTTTTCGTTGCATGTAATAGAAGATTATTCACATGAAGAAATTGCAAAAATGTTGGGTATCGTTTCTGGAACTTCACGAAGCCAATATTTAAGAGCAAAACAAAAATTGATTGAACTTATTAAAAAAAATAAAAGCAATGTCAGATCCTTTGAAAAAGTACATTCAGCAAGCTAAACATCGATTGGATGTGGAGCATCCGGATCCGGATTTGTTTGGAAAAATTATGTCCCGGATTGAAATAGCGGATTCCAAACCATTGCCTGTAAAAAGGAATTTTAGTTTTTCATTCCAATGGATGGCTGTAGCTGCTTCTCTGATTTTTTTGATTGTATGCAGTCTTTTCTTAATTACTAATCAAGGCTATCTTCAAAGCAATCATCAAATTGCACAAGAACAAAATAAGCAATTATCACAAGATCCGGTCAATTTGAAACAACCAACAAATAACACAGCAACTCAGGAACAATTCAATCAATCAGAACAAACAAATAGCATTCAAGAAACTGCTTTCGCTGCAAATACCAAAAGTCATACACTAAATAATTTACAGAAAATCTTAAAGTCTGAACCCCAATACAATAACGTAAGTAATAGCCATTTAATAGGGATTCAAAAGGAACCGGCAACGATCGCCACCGAAAATCCAAAACAAGAAAGCAAATTGAAAACAGAAATCACTGATGGTGCAAACACTGAAATAGCAAGTCAAAATGCAATACAGAAATCTGGCGAAAATTCACTTGTAAATCAAACAGAAATTGCACAATTAGATCCAATAAATAATCAGGAAAAATCAAATCCTGTAGAAACAGCCCAGGCAACTTCTCAAGAGCTTGTCAAACAACAAAACGATGCTGATCAAGTTGGATTGGCAGCCGTTCAACAGGAAGAATGTAGCAGTGAAGGAGTTTCTGCCAATCAAAATTTAAAGGGTCTGATAAAAAAAGGAATCTTCGGTTTTGTTTCAAAGAAAGCTAAAAAATGGTCAGGGGATGCGCTGAGTATTGAAAATAAAGGAAAGAAAGATGAAACCATTTTAGCAGTGCATTATAAGAATGAAAAATTTGAATTTTCAAAAGCAATCCATTTTTAGTTTTCAAAAAAGAATCTATTATTTAACAATATAAATTAGCAAAGATGAAAAGCAATCTGTTTTTTTTAGCCATAACTATGGTCTTTAATTTGGCCTTCCTGAATGCACAGGAAACACCAAAACTCCCTCCACCGCCGCCTCCGGCAGAAACAATTCAACCACCAGCTCCTCCAAAGCCACCTTCAATGGAAAATGAGGATACTACCAGGATTTCTTTGGGAGATAAACAAATTTTAATTATAAATAAAAAAGCAAAAAAGAATTCTGAAGATCAAACAGATGCAGAACGAGAATTGGAAGATAAATTGGATGATGTCAAAGATGAATTGGAAGCTGCTAAAAAAGATTTGGACAATGAAAAATTAGAAATGGAGCGCGAAAAACAATCCATGGAATTGGAAGTCGAAAAGCATCACAAGGCTGACAAACACAATGAAAACAAAGCACCCAATGAAAAGCGGAAGTATAAAACAGATAAAAAGAACAAAGCGGCAAATGTGGATTTTCTCGATATTGATTTGGGCGTAAATTTTTTAAAATTTGGAAATGACATCCCTGAATCAACCAAAGATGATTTGAAATTAAAATACTGGGGATCCTGGAGTACGACTTTTACATTTTTACCAACCAAAATATATTTAGGAACTCCCAATTTGATGCTAATGACTGGATTTGGATGGCGCATTGGTCAATTTGAGTTTAAGGAAAAATTGGATTTCGAGCCAAACCAAACATTGCTCTATGCAAAATTTGATAATATAAAAAAATCACAGTTTGTAGTGC
This sequence comes from Saprospiraceae bacterium, assembly GCA_016787575.1. Taxonomy (GTDB): domain Bacteria; phylum Bacteroidota; class Bacteroidia; order Chitinophagales; family Saprospiraceae; genus Vicinibacter. The sequence goes on from JAEUUO010000020.1 coordinate 151,796, forward strand.
ATCAACTGCAAATTCCTTTGAGTGTATATGTTCAAAGCAATAAAATAAAAGGTCTGGGTAGAATTGGTGCCGGTTTTGGAGCTTATGCCGGCTTATTGATACATCAGGAATTGGAAACATCAACTGAAAAACCAAAACGGTCAATCGAAACTGAAGAAGATTTTGGCTTTGAGGATTTTCGCTACGGCCTCTCTGCAAGAATTGATGTAGGTGCAATAAAGTTATTTGCAAATATGGATATGAATGATTTGTGGAAAGACCGTGATATCAGAAACATTGAGTGTGGACTTTGGTTTGACTTTTAGTACCAGGACTTTACAAGCATAAAATCAGTTTAAACGTTTGACTTTCTTCATAATGTGCTTAGCCTGCAGTTCGATGGAGCTGCAGGCTCTTTTTTTTATATGTTTGCAAATTATCAACAGCCATTCCATTGAGACTTGACAAAAAACCATTAAAGGAATATATAAGCAATCTTGGATTTTTCCATGTAGGCTTTGCTCGTACCAGATATCTGGAAGAAGAATCTGAAAGACTTGAAAACTGGTTGAATCAATCTTATCATGGCGAGATGAGTTATCTGGAACGCTATTTCGATTTTCGATTGGATCCTCAAAAATTAATGCCGGGCTGTAAAACAATCCTTGTGCTGGCTATGAACTATTTTCAAGAACCAAGGCCATTGAATGAAAATCAAAGTAAAATTTCCATCTATGCCTTAGGCAAGGATTATCATAAGGTCATTCGTTCAAAAACCAAAGAAATCATTCGATGGATGCGCACAAACTACGGTGAAATTTCGGCCAGGGCATTTGTAGATTCCGGACCGGTATTAGAAAGAGTGTGGGCAAAAGAATCTGGAATAAGCTGGACCGGAAAAAACACTTTATCTATTAATCCTAAAACAGGCTCTTATTTTTTTTTAACTTGTATATTGACGGATCTTGAATTCGAAGCCGATATTCCAATCAAAGATTATTGCGGAACTTGTAAAAAATGCATCGATGCATGTCCTACTCAAGCTATTCATCCAGATGGATTCTTACTGGATGCATCTAAATGTATTTCTTATTTGACCATTGAATTGAAATCAAATATTCCGGAGGAATTTAAAGGTAAAATGGACAACTGGATTTTTGGTTGCGATGTCTGTCAGGATGTTTGTCCTTGGAATCGCTTCTCCAAACAAACAAATGTACATGAACTGCAACTCTTTGATTCCCTTAAGCAGCTTACAGACCAGGAGTTTATAGATATGAGCCAAGACACTTTTAACAAAGTATTCAGTCAATCCGCAATCAAGCGTACCGGACTTACCGGCATGCAAAGGAATATCCGATTTAATCAATAGCCTTTGTTTTAGCCTACCAACAATCAACTTCCAACAATCAACTAATTAATTTCTCGCAAAGGCGCAAAGAAGCAAAGACAGCCTATCAACAATCAACTACCAACAATCAACTACTAACAATCAACTAATTAATTTCTCGCAAAGGCGCAAAGAAGCAAAGACAGCCTACCAACAATCAACTACCAACTATCAACCTATTATGGAACCTTTCTTAGATTTTTATTGTTTATATACAAATTATCTCTGTAGATAAACCTCGTCACAAGCTTGAATTACAGATAGTTCTATTTTGTAATATTTGTTTTTAACATAAGCCTGGTCAATTCGTTTTGATATTTAACCAAGCTTTACTATTTTTAAACTGTTTTAAACCAGAGAAATGAGACGTAGCAATTCATGGAATTGGGTTTTTCTGCCTTTATTGTGCATCGTTTGTTCTTTTATTTACCCTAAAAGTCCGACAACACTAACGGTCGATTGTCCGGCTCCGATTACCTTAATAGAAGGTTCTAAATATGATACCACCGTCACTGGTGTGCCTAAAGTGACTCAAAATACGGGAGGTGCTATTACCATTTCGTATTTAGAAGTTTATCAAAAAGGGGATTGTCACAATCGCGCCGATTTGGTAAGTCGCATATTCACAATTACAAATGCCATGGGTGAGCAAGTTCGTTGCAACCAATACATCACCATTAAACACTTAGGTGTTGAAGATATTTACATGCCTTCGGATACAACTATGGATTATCCGGATAGCTTAAATTCATTTCAGAAAAAATTACTACAACTTCCAAGTAGTTTAGGTTCAGTAAAAATTACCTATTTCGATACGCGTATTTCTCAAAACTGCAACATCCCCGTAAGAATCAGAAGACAATGGAATTTAGAAGATGTTTGTAACGGTCAAATTAGAAGTGGAACTACATTTATAAATGTGCATAAATATTTTAACAGTTTCAAGCAATTCAATCAGCAAAGTGATGTTGTTTGTGCAGAGGAAGGATTTATTTCCTTATCGCCAGTAGGTGAGTTTCTTCCTTATAAATACAAATGGAGTACTGGTGATAGTCTTCCTTCCATCAACAATAAAGCTGCAGGTGCATATACCGTAACAATTACTGATCGGTTTGGGTGTTCTGGTAATTTTGTATACAATTTACTATCTATGTCACAACGCGCAGACATCGGTGGAAAAATTACCACGGATGATGGAATCCGTGTCATTCCGGATTCTTTGATTTTTGAAAATGAAAGCCTGATATCCAAATATTGCATTTCACAACAAAGTGGCATCCATTATGGATTTACATTAAAAACTCGCAAGACTGGAACGTACAATTACCGTTTTGTAAAAAATACAGGCGCACGTGAAGCCATTTCCACAAAAGACATTGTATTAATTCAAAGGCATATATTAGGTTTGGCAAAGTTTACCGATACCTTGCAATACATTGCTGCTGATGTCAATTACAATTTTAATATAACCGCTTCAGATATTACAGAATTGAGACGATTGATATTGGGGGTCAAAGAAAATTTTAGCATTGTCAAACCCTGGTATTTTTTACGAAGCGATTGGAGAAGTGTTGCAAAACCCAACAGACCGATATCTGAAATTGAATTTAAGGGAATTACGGTTCCTAACTTACCCCTAACCAATGTAAATGTCTTTGCACTTAAAATGGGAGATATCGATTTAAGTTACAATGGATTGCAATCTAAAGAATTGGAATCAAGAAAGCAATCAGAGGAAGTTTATCTCGAGATTAAAAAACCCATTGTTGAAAACGAACTTTACTGGGTACCAGTTTATTTGAAATCAAAAACCGGAGTATTGGGAGTTCAATTTGAATTAGACCTTAAACAACAGTCAAAGATCCTCATAAAAAACATACAGCTGAATGAATCTTCATTCAACATCCATGAAAATAAACTTCGTGTCAGTTGGAGTCAAGGAGCTGTTTTAAAATGGAATCCCGAGCAGCCTTTGTTTTACATAGCAACTGAAGACCAACGCCGGCTGGAACTCAATATGGATTTTGAAGCAGAATGGTACGATCAGGAACTTTCAACGTTTCAATTGCCTTTGAGAATCCAGCAAGCAATAACTAATTCCAGTACAGCTTTTTTTATTAGTCCCAATCCAGCTAAAGATCGCCTGCAAATTCATTTTGATGAAAATAATTGCGAATTAAAGTTATATGACCTGTTTGGAAAACTGTTACGCAATCAGTTTATAAGTTCTGGCGAAACAATTGATGTAAGTAACTTGTCTTCTGGAATGTATTTGATCAATTGCAGGGGAAATTCAAAAAATCTTGGTACGGAGCTTCTGCTAATTAAACAGTAGTTTAATCCTAAATTATGAATGTTGTAATTACAGGATCCAGTAAGGGTTTGGGCAGGGCCATTGCAACTGCGCTAGCCGCAAAATCATTCAATCTGTTTATACATTCAAGATCAGAGACGGATTTGGAATTAGTCAGAAAGGAATTAATTGAAATTAATCCAAATATCAAAGTTTATTATTTCGCATGCGATATTTCTAAAAAAATGCAGGTGGATGCATTGATAAAATCAATCCTATCGGTATTTCGGGAAGTCGATGTTTTAATCAACAATGCAGGAATTTACCTGGGAGGTTCATTATTGGAAGAACCGGATGAGCAATTGAATTATTTATTGGATTGCAATTTAATGAGCGCATATCATTTAACCCGGGGGCTCTTACCAAACATGCTGCGAAAAAAGCAAGGGCACATTATCAATATGTGTTCCATTGCAAGTCTGGATGCCTATCCAGGAGGAAGTTCTTATTCGATCAGTAAATTTGCTTTGTTGGGATTCAGTAAAGCTTTGCGTTTGGAATTAAAAGATAGCGGCATTCGTGTTAGTTCAATATTGCCGGGAGCTGCCTGGTCCGATTCCTGGAAAGGCGTTGATTTGCCTGAAGACCGATTGATGCAGGCCGATGATGTTGCCAAAGCAGTTGTGTGTGCAATTGAAATGAGTCCATCTGCTGTTCTTGAAGAAATCATTCTACGTCCGCAGAAAGGAGATTTATAAATTAATACATTATATGACAATTCCAAACTTTGTCAGATACCAACCGCTTTTGTTTGCTGAGCAAAAAATGTTTGCTCGGATTGATGAATTTTATAGCCTCATGGACCATAGGCGTACCGTTCGTGATTTTTCAAACAGAATGGTTGACCGGCAACTTATTGATCAAATAATAAGAATTGCAAGTACAGCTCCATCGGGCGCGCACAAACAGCCTTGGACCTTTTGTATTGTTAGCAATCCCGAGATTAAAAAACAGATTCGGGAAGCCGCAGAAAAAGAAGAATACGAAAATTATCATGGGAGAATGCCTCAAGAATGGTTGGATGATTTGGCTCCTTTAGGCACAGACTGGCAAAAACCATTTTTAGAAACCGCTCCTTACCTCATCGTTGTTTTTAAAAAATCTTATGATCTTGTAAATGGCCAAAAGCGGAAAAATTATTATGTACAGGAATCTGTTGGCTTGGCTTGTGGTTTTTTAATTGCCGCAATTCATTATGCAGGTTTGGTTTGTCTTACACATACGCCCAGCCCGATGAATTTTTTACAAGAAATATTAAAACGTCCTGAAAACGAAAAGCCTTATTTATTAATTCCACTGGGCTTTGCTCCAGATACTGTAAGTGTACCGGCTTTAAATCGAAAAACTTTGGATGAAATTGCTGTTTACTATTAAAGGATGTTTGATATTTCCTTTTAATTTAAAAGTACTTCGTGCAGCATTTATTAAACGTAGATTTAAAATATTCATTTAAAGGGCATAGAGGAGCCGTTTATACTCTGTGTAAAGATTTGAATGCAGTGGATCTCTTGAGCGCAGGTAGCGATGGAATGATTATACGATGGCAACCGAATCTCAGTCAAGATGGAATTTCAATTGCCAGTATTCCGGATAAGATTTTTTGTTTGTTAAGTTCACAAAAACAATCAACTTTATATGCCGGTACGCTGTCAGGAGATTTATTCTGCATACAAATTGATGGAAGCAAGCAGGTCAGGCGCTTTAGATTTCATTCAAATTCAATTTACAGATTGGCGCTTTGGAAAGATCATTTAATATCAATTGCCGCAGATGGCATTATTTCGCTTTGGAATGTAGAAGCAGGACAATGGATGCATCATTTACAACTGAGTTCATCAAAATTGCGAAGCATGTCAATTGATGAATTGGCTGATTGCATTTATGTGGGTGATGGGAATGGCAATTTGTTTGTTTTAAGCTTACCAGATTTTCAGGTGATCGATAAGCGGCATTCTGTTCATGATAAGACCGTATTTTCATTGCTTAGCATGGAGTCGGATAAAATGCTCTTGTCGGGAGGCATTGATGCGCGTTTAAAGTTATGGAAGCCTGGTTTTGAAATGATTAATGAACTCAAAGCACATTGGTTTGCTGTTAATGACATTGTTTCTTTGGAAGGAACTAATTATATTGCCACAGCCAGCAGAGATAAAAGCATTCGAATATGGCAAAAGCAGTCCATGGACTTGGTGAAAGAAATTTCACGACCTAAATTTGCCGCCCATTCCCACAGCGTAAACAGTTTGTGTTGGATTAAGGAATCTCAGATTCTATTTTCAGCAGGAGACGATGGAATGATTTATGGTTGGCACATTACATATTAAAATGATATTAAGCGATAAAAAAATTTTAGAGGCAATAACACAAGGAAATATTGTCATTGAGCCGTACGATGTAGCTTGCTTAGGCACAAATTCTTACGATGTTCACTTGGGTAAAACCTTGGCTGTTTATAAGGAACGTATGTTAGATGCAAAAAAGCACAATACGATTGAGTACATTGAAATTCCTGAAGAAGGTTATGTCATCCAGCCGGGCATGCTCTATTTGGGAGTAACCGAAGAATATACGGAGACACATCACGCCGTTCCATTCTTGGAAGGAAAGTCTAGTGTGGGTCGTTTAGGAATCGATATTCATGCAACTGCAGGAAAAGGAGACGTCGGATTTTGCAATTATTGGACTCTGGAGATCAGTTGCGTGCAACCAGTGCGCATTTATGCAGGTATGCCGATAGGGCAATTAATATATTTTAGGGTTGATGGGGATATTGAAAATTTCTACAATAAAAAACAAAATGCAAAATATACTGTACGCACCAATAAGCCGGTTGAAAGCATGATGTGGAAAAATAAATTTTAAGAGATTTAACCTATACCCTTTATTATAATTTGTTCAAGAGGCTATTTTAAATTTACTGACAAGGTTTAACAACAACAAAGAACAATTCATTCCCGGCTCGCGGTGGTATGCTGTTATAACACGGCTCCATTTTTTGAATTTCAAAAGTAGATGAAAATAAATTTTGATATTCAGAAATAGTTCCACCAAAAGGTGGACCGTCTTTTTCAAAAATAACATTGAACAACAATCCGATAACTTTAGCTCCAGGTTTAAGAAGTTTGAAGCAGGCTTTTACGTAATCAGTTCGTAGAGAAGGGTCCAACGCACAAAAAAAAGTTTGCTCAATTATAAGATCATAAACTTCATCGTGCTTAAAAAAATCTCCATTCCAAATATTAATTTCACTTACATGCTGAAACTTATTTTTTAAAATATCAACTGCAAAAGGGGCAATGTCAAGTAAATGAAGGTTTGTAAAACCTAAATCCAAAAGGGCTGCTGCTTCATAAGCATTTCCACATCCCGGGATTAGAATTTTTGCATTTTTATCCGGATATTGCTTCATGTATTCAATTAAAGCCGGTGAAGCATAACCAACATCCCATCCTGTTTGTCCGTTTTCCCAGCGATCTTGCCAAAACGATTGGTCTGTAACAGTCATTTTTTAATCTTCTTATTTAATCTTGCAAATTACGTGTATATTGAAAACAATATTACAAGTATTTTATTTATTATTAAATTAATGAATCAATGAATTTGTATTCAACTTAAATTAGTATGAATCCTGTTAAATATATCAGCGAAGAAGAAGCAGTACAAATTATTCAATCCAATCAACGGGTTTATCTGCATGGCAGTGCTGCAACTCCGGTTCGATTGATCAATGCACTTCTAAAACAAAAGGATCGATTGAATAAAGTAGAATTGGTCAGCATTTCATTAAAAGAAGTAGATTTAAACGATCCATCGCTGGAAGGTCATTTTTATATGAATTCCTTGTTTGTATCAGAAAGCAATCGAATTGCTGTTAACAGCAATCGAGGGGATTACATTCCCGTTTTTTTAAGCGAGATTTCTCAATTGTTTGCACGTAACATACTTCCATTGGATGTAGCAATGGTCCATGTGTCTCCTCCTGATAAACATGGCTATTGTTCATTAGGCCCTTCTGTTGATATTGCAAGATCTGCCGTTCAAAATGCAAAAAAAGTGATCGCCCAAGTAAATCCCAATATTCCTAGGGTGCATGGAGATGCATTTGTTGACATCAATCGTTTTGATGCATTGGTTTGGACAGAAGATCCACTACCTGAAGTTCGGTATGATTTAACAGCCAGTGAAACGGATTTCAAAATTGGCAAATTGGTTGCAGAGATGATCGAGGATGGAGCCACATTGCAATTGGGAATTGGAAATATTCCCAATGCTGTATTGCAAAATTTGTCGAACCATAAGAATTTAGGATTGCATACAGAAATGTTTTCTGATGGAGTGATTCCTCTAATTCAAAATGGAATTATAGATAATAGCAAAAAGAAAATCATTCATGGTTACAATGTGACATCTTTTATCATGGGTAGCCGAAAATTGTATGATTTTGTTGATGACAATCCAATAATAAAAGCACTGGATATTAATTATGTAAATGACCCATACATACTTTCGCAAAATCCAAAAGTAACAGCCATCAATAGCGCTATTGAAATTGATCTTACCGGACAGGTTTGTTCGGATTCTATTGGAATGCTTCAGTATTCCGGAATTGGCGGACAAATGGATTTTATCCGCGGAGCTGCACTTTCTGAAGGCGGCAAACCCATCATTGCCTTGCCATCAATAACCTCCAAAGGTTTGTCCAGAATTGTTCCTGTTTTAAAAGAAGGAGCAGGGGTTGTGACAACACGCGGCCACATCCATTGGGTTGTAACGGAACATGGAATGGTAAATTTATTTGGAATGAATATGGAGCAAAGAGCAAAAGCTCTAATAGCGATCGCAGATCCTAGTCAGAGGGAAAATTTGGAACGATATGCCTACCAACGTTTTGGAAAATAATTTTCGGCATAGAATGGGATTCATTCAGTATAAACAAATGTTTCTATGAACTGATTTATTAGATATGATTATTTCATTAAGGAACATACAATACAACAATTTAGATTTTCCGGCTCTAATTGATAATTATAGTTGTATTCAACTCTTGGATAAGCTTCAATTGAACCAAAAAATATTGCAGAACCCCCAAACCCCTTAAAAGGGGCTTCAATTATTTCTTCTCACAATGTGCTTCACCTAAAGTTGGATTCTTAAAATTAAACTAGTTAATAAAATTTTTTAAGAGACAAACCTTAAAGCTCCTTTCAAGGGGTTTGTGGTTCAGCAGGATTATGATAGTATCTAAGATTGCAATCTGTTTAGGGTAAGAGTAAAATACTGAGGAAATCAATAACTTTCTAGTAAGTGTCTATAATAGTTGCACATCCTTTATATTTGTTTTTTATTTCTTACTCAAGCTTCAAATGGACAATCAACTCAAGGCATTCCTGTGCTGTCTGCTATTAGTAATTATAGGAATTTTTTCCTGGGAATTTTACCTGCGTAAAAGTGGCTATACCATTTCTTACGATGATGGGAAGGAATTTTGGGCGCATCAGCGGCGAAAAATTTATCAGCCTAAAGAAGAAACAACTGTTTTTATAGGCTCTTCCCGCATTAAATACGATTTAGATGCAGAGACCTGGTTGCAAGAAACCGGTGAAATTCCAATTCAATTAGCCCATGTTGGATCAACGCCTTTGCCAGTTTTACAAGATTTGGCAGATGATATAAATTTTAAAGGCAAACTTATAATTGATGTAACAGAAAAGTTATTTTTTAGTTTTAGAAGCAATCCCTATAAACGACCAAATGAAGGACTCCAGTATCAAAAAGATGAAACGTATGCTCAAAAAGCATCTTTTTATATTGATCAAGCATTGCAATCGTACTGGGTTTTTTTAGATAAAGAAAATTTTACACTAAATCCTTTGATTGATAAACTGCCAATTCCAAGGAGAAAGGATGTTTTTGTACTCCCTGTTTTTCCAAGGGAGTTTGAACGGATCAATGCCTATCGTCAATCTTTTATGACAGATCGATTTGCTTCCGACTCTTTGGAGACAAAAGCGGTTCAGGATATATGGAAATTGTACGGTGATATGGCTAAAAAGAAACCGCCTCCTACAGAGCATCAGATTGATTCATTGTATGGTATTGTTAAATCTTGTGTAGATAAATTAAAAAGCAGAGGGGTTGACATTTTATTTACCCGAACACCTTCTACGGGAGATGAATTACTTGAAGAAAAAATGGTATTCCCAAGAGAGAAATTTTGGCAACGAATCCTTGACACCACCCAAACAAAGGGAATGTACTTTGAGGATTATCCGGAATTGACTACGCTGCGTTGTCCGGAGTATTCTCATTTGGATTTATCCGGTGCAAAGGTTTATACTAAAAAATTATGTGATGTATTAAAACAAGAGCACGCCTGGAAATTTAAAAAACAGATTTAAAATTTTCAGGAATGGATTTCATCACAAATAATCTAACACATCATGGTATTTAATTCGCTCACATTTATAGTCTTTTTTATTGTTCTTTTAGGATTGCATTATGCACCTTTTTCCTGGAAAATAAAAAAAGTCAATTTACTGATTGCCAGTTATATTTTTTATGCAGCCTGGAACCCCGTTTTCATTTTATTATTATGGCTCTCAACAGTCGTTGATTTTTTTGTTGGTCGAGCCTTGTATGAGCAAAACGATCCGGTAAAAAAGAAACTGCTATTAGTAGTTAGTTTGATCGGCAATTTGGGAATGCTCTGTTTTTTTAAATACGGTGGATTTTTGTTGGATAATTTTGTGGATTTGGTAAATTTAATTGGATGGGATTTTCATCCTGCCAAACCCAACATCATTTTACCGGCGGGTATTTCTTTTTATACATTCACCACCTTGTGTTATACCATTGATATGTATCGCAAAGAAAGTAAACCTGTTAAATCCTTATTGGATTTTTCATTGTTCGTTACTTTTTTTCCGCATTTAGTTGCTGGTCCGATTGTAAGGCCACCGCAATTAGTGCCTCAATTTGAAAATCCAAAATCAGCTACCCGAAGCCAGTTTATGGATGGTTTATTTTTACTCTCCTTAGGACTTTTTATGAAAGTGGTTTTAGCAGATAGTTTTTTAGCACCAACAGCCAATGATGTTTTTGATTCAAAAGACAGTTTGTTGTTTTTAGATGCTTGGATGGGAGTTTTTGCTTTTTCAGGCCAGATTTTTTTTGATTTTGCCGGATATTCTACTTGTGCAATCGGCGTTGCAGCGTGTTTGGGATTTGTACTCCCGCAAAATTTTAAATATCCCTATGCTGCGATTGGTTTTTCAGATTTCTGGAAACGCTGGCACATTACATTATCTCAATGGTTGCGTGATTATTTATACATTCCTCTGGGAGGAAATAAAAACGGAACGTTTCAAACCTACATCAATTTAATGCTGACCATGTTGCTAGGTGGTTTGTGGCACGGCGCCAACTGGACGTTTGTAGTCTGGGGAGGATTGCATGGCATTTATTTAGCTGTGGAGCGATTTTTTAAAGTGCACAATCACGACCATCATGCACTTCATGAAAAACAATCCGATCAATTAAATACCCATCAATTTTTCAGTTTAAATTTTTTAAAGGCGCTGGGTACTTTTATGTTAATCAATATTACCTGGGTCTTTTTTCGAGAGCAGGATTTTAGTGGTGCCTGGATGATGTTGCAATCTATGTTTGGGTTTAGTCATGAAGCTAAAGCAATGATCAATGCCATTGATCTCAGTAAAGTATCGATTATTACCTTTTGCATGCTCATCACACACTGGTTATTTAGAAATACAAACGTTTTAACAGAATTTAAAAAATGGCCCTGGTGGTTTTCTGGATTTATTTGGGCTTTCTTGATAGGGATGGTCTTATTAAGTCAGGAAAGTACCAGCAGTTTTATTTATTTTCAGTTTTAGGAAGGAATGAAAACAAATGTGGTCCCACCTGGGCTCGAACCACTAAACTTACATAAACAACTTTGAACATTAATAAACACATTGTTAAATAATTATATATTAGATTAAACAACATGTGTACGTTTTAGTTTATCTATAATTGTTTTTAGTCGCCAAAAAAGGAGGCAAAAAAGGAGGCAATTATTTTAATTAAAATTATAATGGCAAAAGTTAGAATCATCATTAACAAATCAAAAAAGGATCGAATGGGCTTGTGTCCATTAAAAGTTAGGGTTACGCAAAATGGTCAAAGAAAGGAAGTTTACCTTCCCAATATAAAAATTGAACCTAGGTATTGGAATGCAACAAAGCAAAGAGTAACCAATAATACGATGCTTAATATCAATATCCAGAAAACAATTAATTCTTTAAGCCAAGAAATCTACAAATGCATGGCTCAAGAAGTGGATATTAAGCCCGGAGAAATTATTGAAAAAGTTAAAACAAGAACAATTCGTGTTAAAGTATCCAGTTTAAATGCTATAGATTATTGTAAGGCTCATTTTTTCAATGACCCAAACTTGGTTTATAGTACCAGAAAAACCTATGGTAGTTTTATAAGACTTTTAGAGGAATATGACCCAAAGTTGACACTTGATAAAATTGACCTAAATTGGACCGCAAATTTTAGGGAATACTTATTAACCGAAAAGAAGTTGGCTCATTATACAATTAATACCAGACTAAAACATATTAGGAGAATTTGTAAGCACGCGTATGAGAAAAAAGTAATCTCAAAGTATTTATTAGAAGGGCTTAAAATAAAGCAAGCATCGGCAAACCGGAAACATTTATCTATTGAACAGTTAAGGACTTTGGAGGCTTATAAACCGGAGCCTTCACTTGAAATGACTTGCAAAGCATTTCTATTTAGTTGTTTTACAGGGATGCGATTTTCAGATTTAGCAAGCCTGACTTATAAAAATATAATTATAAAGGAACATAATAGGAGTAAAGAGTTCAGGCTTCAATATTGTATGAAAAAAACCAACAAGCAGATTGATCTAATGTTATGTCAAAAAGCGTTCAATTTAATATCTTTGGATAAATTGGGTACTGATGAACTTATTTTTAATCTGATAAACCAAGAAGACCTTAATTTAAGTTCTGACAAACTAGCGATGAAAATTGAATCAGCAAATGCCTTAGCCAATAAAAGATTTAAAGTGGTTTATAAAAATGCTGGTTTAAAAGAACACTTGTCTTTTCATTGTGCCCGGCACACATTCTTTTGTATAGCATTAGAACTTGGTGTGGATTTGGTTAGCTTAAGAGAATTGGGAGGGCATAGTGACCTTAAAGTGACTCAGGAATACTTGAAAGTTACTGATAATCGTAAAAATGAAGCAATGATGAAATTTGATAAAATATGAAATTGTCTAGAAGAGAAGGATTTATTAAAATTTATAATACGATCATTGACACATTAACCATATTTACAAAGCAATGTAATGATGAAAATTCATTTGAATTAGCAGGAATATTTCTTGGAGACTTAAAAGGCAAGTTTGAATATTTAAATGATGAAATCCATAAGTACAATGAAAAATCCTCAATAATTGGAGAGAAAGAAATTGATTTTGAAGAGTGGAAAAAATTGTTATGCAAGAAATTAAACGAAATCCCTAATATAAATGAACTATTAATTAAACATCAGGAGCGAGCTAATCAGATAGTTAAAAATTATACTGATCTAAACTTTTCATATAAAGATTTTAATAACGAGAAAAGAATTAATGAATTAGATGTTCTATTGCCAATTTCTATAAGGGCTAAGACTTTATTGAGCGAAAAAGAAATAGAACTACGATATTCAAAAATAAATACTGAAATTTATGAATTCAAAAATATTTGTTGTTTTAAAATTAAAGACGCAGCTTATAATTTAATTACACTTAAAATTGAGCATCAGGAAAATGATAAATTAGAAAAATTTCGAACAGAGTTAGTTAATTTAAATTATTTAGATGACGAAAATAGTAAATTATTTATTTCCTTGCTTAAGGGAAACTATTCTGGTGGGGTAATAGATTGGAAAATCACACAGGCTAAAATTTCCAGGCTTATTTATGCTATTAAAAATTTATTAGAAATTACCCCAAGTTGGGATGAATTGCAGAAATTGTTCACAACAAATGGAAATATTTTAAAAAGTTTAAAAACAGGATCAATGTCTAAGAAAGCAGATGAGGAAAGTGAGAATATTGTCAATATTCTATCTTAAAATAATGAACAAAGATTTTTAACATATTGAATAACAGTTAGTTAATTCATTATAATATAACTACCTAACTACTTATAACTACTTCTGAAACTGTAGTTCAACTTCAAGAGTTTTACTATTGTCGTTGAATTCAACGGCTTTGGGAAATTCCCAAATAATTTTTTAATTTTTTTAAAATGAGTCAAGATGATTCAAAATGGGTTACTGCTGCCCAAGCAATGCAGTATTTAAATACCAGCCGTACAAAATTGTGGCAGCTAAGGAAAAATGACGAATTGAAGTATGCAGTACATGGAAGGAAAGTGTACATTTTAAGGAAGTCTATGGATGAGTATATTGAAAAGTACTCAGTATCAATTTCATTTATTAACATTAAAGATAATGAAAATGAGTGTGGTTGAAAATATAACAAAGAATGTGGAATCTTCAACAGTTAATACGAAAGCGCAAAGAAGAGTTCGTTCCAAAGAAGAGAAGATTATTAAAAGGATCTTATTATCACAAATCGTGAATTTTAAAGATGTACGAGATTCAATCAATTTAGAAAATCATTTTTCAGATATTAAAAATGGTAAAAGTAAGGATGAAATAGAGGAAATCAGAAGGCTTAAAAAATTGGGAAAACGTGCAGAAGCCGATTTGATTAAAAAAAAGTTACCATCTGTCACTCCAAATGGCGTATTTAAAGAGCGATCAAATAATACACCACCAGAAATCTATAGTCAAGTGATTGCCATTGATGTTGATAAGCTAACAGAACAAAACATCAAGGTTGATGAACTCAGAAAGGAATTAGCTTTGAATAAATATGTTCTTTCAACTCATTTATCATGCGGCGGTGATGGACTTGTAATATGGATTCATCATAATGCACAGGTTAAGGATCATTTGGTTTCAGTTGAACAAGTTTCAGATTACTTCGAGAAAAAGTATTCGATAAAAACTGACAGGAAAGTGTCAAAAGGAATTAACTCATTGAGATATGTTTCTTTTGATCCAAAATTATATCTTAATTGGGATGCTGAAGAATTTACCATCATGGATGGTGAAACTTATCGACTAATCAAAGAACAAGAGAATTTCACAATGAAAAGGGAATCTCTTGAAGCAGGTAACAGGAACAATTTCTTATTTCAGTTTGCTTGTAATTGTAAACGTGCGGGTATTGAAGCAGAGGATTTAATTGCGTTTGCGATAATTCATTACGAAGATAAGGATTTTAATTCAAAGGAAATCAAAAACACTATTAAGTCTGGGTTTAAAGCGGAGGAGCCTATTGCCAAACAAAAGAAGGCAAAGAACCTGTCGCGAATTAAAGGTCCGGGTTTCCAAGCAATGAAAGCGACTGAAGAGTTTTTGAAAAAGAGAAAGAGGGAAGATATCAAATTACAGGAGCCAATCTTTTCTCAGAATGGTGTTCCCTTAATATTCCCGAATTCAATCGTATTGCTTCAAGGTAAGCATGGGTCACACAAAAGTAGAGTTGCTGCATCTTTTGCAAGTGCAGGATTAAACGATACTGGATGCGGTACAATTCCACTTGGCTTAGAGGTAACAAAGGAGGGTATGCACGTAGTGTATATCGATACGGAAAGAAACCTTTCAACACAGCTTCCTATAGCAATTCAAAATATACAGGAACATGCTTGTTTGCCAAGGGAAATAGATCCGGAAAATTTTTCTTACACAAGTGTAGTGAATGTAAAGCGTGGTAATCGATACGATGCTATAGTTGAATTCATACAGGATATTCGTGATAAAGTAGGTGAGGAAAAACATCTATTGATTGTAATTGATGTTATCTCAGATTTAGTAATCACTTTTAATGATCCGGCGGAATCATTAATATTGGCAGACTATTGCAATGATCTTATTAATTCTGAAAACTGTACTATAATTACAGTTCTTCATGAAAATCCTGGAAAATCAAATGAGAAAGCCAGAGGGCATTTGGGGTCCGAGTTGGCTAATAAGGCCTCAACTATCCTTCAAGTGTCAACGGTTACAGGGGTTCCGGGAACTGTGAAAGTCGCAGTTCAAAAGTCAAGGAACACCGCAATACCAGAACCCATTTATGCGGCTTATGATGAAGCTACCGGTGGATTAAAACCAATCGATCCATCCATACTTGGCTTACCCAAAGCATCGCCTGGTTTGAAAGCAGATTTGAATTCTGTTGTTGAGTACCTCGGCAATAACCTTCTTGAAGCAAAACTTAGGAAGGATCTATTTTATTCGATGATGAACCACTTTAATTGTGGAATCAGGACCATTGAGCCCAAGATCAGTGAAATTATCATGAACAATGTTTTGATTCCAACTGTGGCTGGAGATATGGTATTAAGTAAAGAGAAGAAGTCTGATGGTGTTTATTATTTATTAAAAGAACCCAAAAGGCTTGAGGCAGGGTCGACAGCAGCCTAGTAAAAGTGAGCGCAGCAACGCAACTCACATAAGGTAATGGTTGCGTTGCGCTCTCTATTTAAAACCTAATTTTTAATTATTTAAAATTTTGTAAAATGGCAAGTAAGCTTGCATCTATAAAAGTATCTCGGAAGACCACTAGAATCAATGTTCTAGCGCATAGTCTCAACATCACAACAAATCAGCTTTATAGCTATCTTCGGGAGAAGGGGTTTATGGATTATTTTAATCAGCCCGAAAGTGGATTTGAAGATTGGTTTGAAGGAGTACTTCACCATGACTACAGCATCAGGCGGCATGATTTAACTCCGAAAGGACTCAAGGGAGTTCAAATCTATGTAAAACGTGATGGCATACAAAGGATTATAAATCGTCCTATAAATGGTCCAAATCGCAAAGGCGATAAACATGGTAAACCCGGGTATGTAACGAAAAGAAAAAGGTAATCAAAATGGACCAAGAAATTGGTCCATTTTTGTTTTCTGTAATTAGGATTTCCGGAATTGGAAATTAATTTGTTATTTTTGTTTCTGGACATGAGGAGGGACAGCATCTATACCAAAACCGTTATGCACAAACGTTAAATAAATAATTTATTAAAAAACTGTAATTTTAGTCACAATCATAAAACTCAGAAGTAAATGTTTAATAAAGGAGACATATTACTACCTTCAAACAATCTTAAAAAAAATGATTGGCTTAACGGACTATTTCATCCTGCTGTTGTTTGGGACCAAAATTATAATGGAAAAAGTGATTTTAGAGGTATAATGATAACACACACTAGTCATAGTGCCAATGCTGATAACATTTTAATGGCTGCAAATCATTTTGAAAATGGTTATCCTGTGAGATTCACAAATTCGCATTTCGTCAATAAGATTTTTATTAAATTTCATTTTTGGGGTCCTTTTGAATTGGTTGGTAGGCTAACAGCAGAGGGAATGAATTTTATAGAAAGGAATTTAGATACGAGTATAGATCCAATACAGTTTACTATCTACAGAGATTCATTGATAGCTAACTGAAGAGCTAAAACATCGCACTAATATGGATAAAAACGCCTGTGCACAACATGTTATACACTCAGACTTGTATGAAAATTAAATGATTCACTTTTTGCTTTTAATGTAAAATCAATGTCCATATCTTTGGCTTCGTCCGGTTGGCGGGACTGCGTATATACCAAAACCGTTGGCAGCAATCTTTAACATAGTACATTTATGTATCTTTATATTAACAAACCTTAGCATGGACCAACAAGTACAGGAAATAAGTATTAAAGAACTCATACTTTGGACTGAAAATCCACGAGACCCAATCGATATTAATGCAACTGATCAACAGATTGTGGATAAAGCGTTAGATGATCGTTACTCTAAATGGACACTTGCCAAATTAGCAAAAGAGATGGGAGACTACTATGACTTCAGTGAGCTACCTACAGTTGTTTATCATGGTAAAAAACCGGTTGTATATGATGGCAATCGAAGAATGATTTTAGGAAAAATAAAGCACAACCTAGTTTCTATTGGCGATAGGGAACCAATCAACTTGCCAGATTTTCCCTCTTTAATACCTTGTAATGTATGCGTTAAAAAAATCGCTCTACAAAATGTATTAAGAAAACATGGTGACTCAGGATCATGGCAACCTTTGGAGAGAGATATTTTTCTACACAAGTTTATGGGCGAAAGTAAAAGTCCATTTTTAATTTTAGAAGAAGACACAAAAATAATTAGTTCTAACCCTCACTTAAATCAAAGATTTGTAAAAGAAGAAATCTTCAAAGAAGAAGGTTTAAAGTCATTAGGATTTAGTTTAAAGAACGGTCGTTTAAAAAGTGTTCACAGCGATACTGAAGCTTATAAAATCCTTAACGATATTTCTAAAAAAATAAAAGATAAACAGATTAGTACAAGAAATAACCGTGGAAGAATATTACAAGTCTTAGAACCAATATCACAAGAATTAATCGAACAAAATAAAAACAATAGACAACATTTATCACGAGTAAATTTTGGCAAGCCTTCAGAAGAAAAAGATCAACGACATACAAAAAGAACCCCAAAGAAAGAAACCGAACTTTTTGGAGGCAAACTTTACTTATACATTGGTGATGTTAGTAACCTTTATCGAGATATTGTTGATTTGTATCAATTTTATTTATCCAATAGAGACAATCTTTCACATTCATTCCCAAGTTTAATTCGTATGTCCTTGCGTCTACTTTGTGAAACTGCAGCAAAAGATAGTAGGAAAACAATGGATAAGTTTTTAAAAGAACATTTCGCTAACGCAAAAAAGACACTTGATCAGAATATTAAAACTACATTGGCAAATCAAAATGTTAATGATAACAGTATAGTGCAACTTTTACACACCGGGGCTCATAATTATGAAACTTCAAATAACATGGAACAAACACTTGCTGTTTCTTTTATCATAGGCGCAATACTCACAATTACCCATGGAAAGAAAGATTAATTATAATAAGCATTATTCCCCTCTAAGAT
The DNA here is from genome assembly GCA_016787575.1 of Saprospiraceae bacterium. Lineage (GTDB taxonomy): Bacteria > Bacteroidota > Bacteroidia > Chitinophagales > Saprospiraceae > Vicinibacter. Next base: position 170,616 of record JAEUUO010000020.1, read on the forward strand.
ATCCAGGTGGAAAAGGTTGTATTTTTCCATTTGTATCAAGTATTTTTTACGACAATTCTATAATTGGAATTAATTATGCTGAACCTTATGCCGGTGGATCAGGACTTGCACTTCGGCTTCTATTTGAAGGATATGTATCTGAAATTTATATAAATGATTTTGATAAATCAATCTACTCATTTTGGTTAAGTGTACTACACAGAAATAAAGAATTGTGCGAATGGATTAAAAAAATTAATGTGAGTGTAAGAAATTGGCGAAAGTATAAGGAAATTCAAAATGATTTAACAGCTGATTATTTTGAATTAGCTAAATCTACTTTTTTTCTAAATCGCACGAATGTTTCTGGAGTAATTAAAGGTGGCCTTATTGGTGGATTAACACAACAAGGAAAATATAAAATGGACGCGCGGTTTAATAAAGAGGATTTAATCAATCGTATTAAAAATATAGAAAAACTAAAGCATCGTATTCATATTTCAAACCTTGATGGTATCGCTTTTATTAAAAATCTTAATAAGAAAAAGGAAGATATATTTATCTACTTAGATCCTCCATACTTACAAAAAGGAGCTGATCTATACATGAACTATTATGTTAAAAAGGATCACGAAAAATTAGCTAAACATGTCAAAAAAATGAAAAATCGGTGGATGGTCTCATATGACAATCATAAATTCATATTAGATTTATATAACCAAAATGAAAAGGTTCTTTATAAATTATCCCAATGCGCATCTAACAGAATTGGAGATGAAATATTGATTTTTTCCCAACAGATAGAATATTTTAAATCCACTAAATCACTTCAATCCCCAATAATTCTTACAGCCTAGAAAAAGGGCTTGCTGCCAACAACGCATAGACTCTACACCGCCAAGCATCAAAAATCATTCTCTTTTTATATCTGCAATAATTATCAACTCATTTTAAGACCAACATACACTATCTTGTTAATTCACCGTTGTTGAACAAATCCCAGAATTGACTTTATTTGTTCAATTAAATCAGACCTTATGAAAGTGATTCATGTTATTGTTTTGACCTTCGTTGTAATTATTATTGGTTGTAAAGAAAATGATAAAGGAAAAGCTATGACAATTCTGGAAGCTGAAGGTAGAGGAATCATGTTTGATAGCTTAAGCTTAGTATATAAAAGTGCTGTAAGTATTGATACTGTGAACTCAGTTTTTAAAAATGAAACTGATAAGGAAAAAGCAATCATTGCATATCAGAATTTATTGGTTGACTTTGGTAAATTCTTAAAGAAGAATAACTTCAAATGGCCATTTGCAACAACGTGTTTTCAAAAAGTATTTTTCCGTGAAGATGGTAACATTGATTATTTCCTTTTCAATTTTCTTGGAGAGCCTCCATATGAAGTATCTGCAGATCAGGAAACCAGGTTCAAAGAACTAATGAACGAATTTATTAAAAGCTATAAATATTCCATAACTGCTAATATGAAATTTGCACAATGTGGCACTGTGGTTTATGGTATGAAATAAGTCATTTAATTCAGGTTGGAACCTTGAGTTGATGATATCAACACTAATCCTTTACTTGTTACGCAAAAGGCAATACCTGGCAACCTAATCCAAAATGCTAATAAACAATATATACCTTTAATACTCTTGTAAGGAAATAGACCACCGCAGCGCAACCCATTTACATATACCCTATTGCGCTCTTGCGGTCTGCGCTAACCTATAAAACACCCATATCGGCCATAGAACAATACCCATCACCAATAATCAAATGGTCCAATACATCTATATCAAAAAACCTAGCAGCTTCTTTGATTCTCTTAGTAAGCTCAATAACCGGTTTACTTGGTTTAGTACTTCCACTTGGATGATTATGAGTTAGGATAATATTACAAGCATTTACCTTTAGAGCAATAGCCAGGATCTGTTTAACACTAACTACAGTACTAGTATCTGATCCTATTGAGTGTTCATGATAGCCAATGACCCTACTAGCCCTATTGAGATATAGGACCATGAAAATCTCTTTGTATTGAAGTATATCTTCACTGTAGAGAGGTTTTATTACTTCAAAAGCATCCTGGCTGGATTTTATCTGAGGTCTATCAGCCTTCTTAGGATGGTAACTGACTTGAATTTCTGAAATGGTGTCCATTGGTGTTTGTTTAGGATATTCAGGAATATGGATAAGATAATGGTATAGAGAATCACCCCGATAAAGGGTAAATATATCATTCATTCATTAGGACTTGACAATAGTCAACCTGAATCACCCAGGTCAGGTCCTAATAAAACAGATAAATAACAGGAATTTGTCCTCACCTTCACATTATGTTTAGGGAATTAATTTTGAAAGTGAGGACAATTTTATCTGTTGAATAATGGATTACAGTAATTCAATAAGCCTCTACGGGTGTTCAATAATATTTGAGCTGCTCTAGGAATATTTAGGTTTGGTTTAAATTCCTGTTTCAAAGTAAAATAGCTATATTTGGATGGAAATCACAATTCTGATAATAGAATAAATTTAATGAATTTTCTGACTTTTTTCTAAAGAATTGCGGGGGAGCAAGAAAATGCAGCTGGTGTGCCTTTGGTTAGGAGAGAACTTAATGTTTTGAATTAAAAGGCATTTCATAATTTTAAAAAAAGGCACAAAATTTAGTATTAAATCGTTAAACTGGGGTGTGAATGAATGATAAGGTGGTTTATTAGGTTTCTCTAATAATTTAAATTTACAAGTCATGAATACGAATCTACTTTTCCTTCTTTTCTCAGGTGTCTTTTATATGTCCTCATCTGCTCAAATCCCTTGGGAACTAACTAATGGTCCTGAAGGAGGAGCACTTTCTCCAATCTATTATAATGACAACTTTACATTTTTAGGAGATAGATATAAATTTTATAGAACTTCTGATGGAGTTAATTGGGAACAGCTTCCTTATGGAAATATTTGGCCTATGGCAATGGACAATATCAAAATAGCTGCATTGCAAGGATACAATTATAAGACTAATCCACCCAGTACTGTGAAATTTATTGTAAGTTATGATAATGGACTGACTTGGAAAGAAGGCAAGCTTCCTCCAAAACCTGGAATTGGTTTTTCAAGTTTGGCGGTTTGTAGTCATGGAATTTATGTGCCTGGTGGTGTGGAGGATATCATTTATAAATCCATTGATGATGGATTGACTTGGACTACCATAAAAGCTCCGGACAAATATTGCTATGAATTATATGTATTTGAAGACCGTCTCTATGCATTATTAAGTAGTAAATTTTATCGTTTGGATTTAAATGGTGTGGATTGGGAATTAGTTTCACCAGATTTTGGAAAAGGTAATTATCCTAATGGAATCTACATCTCTGATCAAAATAGAATTTATTCCACTGAAAATACTATAGTAACTTCAATTGACGATGGATTAAACTGGAAAACCACTAACATCAGTTTTAATAACCTTAATACTTCTTTTATACCCCTTGGTAATCGAATCTATAAACTTGGGAGCAATCCAGGACTCTTATACACTGAAGATTCAGGACTAACCTGGCATGAGATAAACATTGAACCATCTAATTCTCTTATATACTTATCAAAAGCGGGTGGAAAATTATTAGGAACTTCATATAATAAAGGGGTTTTAACTTTTGATGAATCCATCAATAATTTCATCTCCGAAAGCAAAGGTTTATATTCAGCTGCAGTATATTACCTGGAATGTAATAAAGATTTACTCTGGGCTGCTTGCGGCAATGGAGTATTTGCATATGATTTAAAAACCTTCAAATGGCTAGATTACACAAAACTGCCCTTGTCAAAATTGCAATACTTGCAGGTAACTATGAATGCTTCAGGATATGTTGCTTGTTGTGAATGGAGTGATTACAAATTTTATCTTTCTAAAGATAAAGGATTAACATGGGATACCATTAAGACTTTGGATAGGATTGGGCAAATACATTGGTTGAATGACGTGTTGATTGTTAATGGAGAAGATTTCACTGACATGCGATCAGAAGATTTAGGTAAAACCTGGATGAGTGATCAATATCCTGAGGACATTGTAGCTTTTAAGGGAAAATTTATAGGGCTTGAAAGAGGTAGAAAATATTTAAAAACGAGTACTGATTTAGGAAAAAGTTGGCAAATTCTCAATGACCAGGGATCTCATTTATATAATTTATTAGGTACAGAAGATAGGTTATTTTTAATTACTTTAGATAATCAGCAACAAACTTCACTCTATTATTCTGATAATGGTGAGAATTGGGTATATGCTAATGATGGATTACCTAATATAAGTCTTGATTTTTCAGGTTTGATTGTAAGCAGTGCGGCAGCCTGGAAAAGAGAAGACAAATATTTTTTGTATGAGCCTAGCATAGGATTGTTTGTCACTTTGGATTCATGTAAAACATGGCTTCCTATTGAAAAAGGATATTATTCAAGTTTTGTAATGAGTGATACCAATTGCTACTCTGGTGGATTTGGAGGAGGTGTATTAAAATCAGGCATACCACATAATTATCAAACTGTATCCAAAGGCATTGTTTTTAGAGATGATAATAACAATGGCATCCAGGATAATAATGAATTGGCTCTTGCAAAAATAAAAGTTGGACAAATAGAAACAGGTTCCTGGTATCCGTATTGGTCTACCAATACAAATTCAGCAGGTCAATATACTATTGGTAATACCAGTGGGAACGATGATACTCTGAGAGTGGAATTGAATACTAAGTATTCTTTTCAAAGCAACCCAGCTTATCACCTTTCAAATGGGAATAAATTTGATCTGAATTTCGGTATTCATTTTGATATTGATGTTTCAGATGCCTCCATTTCAGGAGCTTTTGCAGGTCATCCAAGACCAGGGTTTGATCTCAATACTTATGTCAATTTTCAAAATGAAGGCAATCTTCCTCAAGATGGAGTTCTCAGTTTAAAACTTGATTCAAAATTTCATTTCATTTCAGCCAACCCCTCTCCTGACGTAATAATTGGAAAAGATAGCCTGGTATGGAATTTTAAGCAATTATCGTTACTTGAACGCAGACAAGTTAATTTATTGGGTCAAATTGAACCAACAGCACAAATAGGTAGCTTGGTAAGCATACGTGGACATATAAAAACAAATTCAATTGATAATAACTCAAGAAATAATAACTTTGAATTAGATGATTCTGTAGTTGGATCCTATGATCCAAATGATAAAGAAGTAGAACCTGCTAATGGATTGACAGCAGATGAAATTTTAGAAGGGAAAGAGTTAGTTTATACTATCAGATTCCAGAATACGGGAAATTTTCAAGCTGATAAAGTTAGGATAACAGATCACCTTGATTCTGCATTCAATCTAAAAAGCCTAAGGTACATATCATCCAGTCATACGGTTTCTGGTTTTAAATTATTACCGGGTGGTTTATTGGAAATAACATTTGACTCTATTGCACTGCCCGATAAAATTAGCAATGAAGCAGGAAGTCAAGGATTTGTAAAATTTGCAATTCAATGGAATAAAGCATTTAATACCCAATACAAAATAAAAAATACAGCCAATATTTATTTTGATTACAATCCACCGATTCAAACAAATGTGACTCAATCTGGAGTATTAGTAAGCACAGATAACGAAAATGATCAGAATAAATATCATTTTACAACAGATTTAATCCTTGTTCCAAACCCTGCTAATGATATTGTTCAAATCATACCTAAAGAAAATATAAATGGCCCTATAGAAATTTCTATTTTTGATTTGGAAGGAAAAGAATGTTATCACAAACGGATTCTTAGTTCTTCCAAATTACTTAGTATTGACACCCATGAATTTGCAAGCGGGGTTTACTTGATTTCCTTGAAATCAGATAAAACATATTTTGCAAAAATAGTAATTGAGAGATAGGCAAAAAAATAGCTCCTTTAAAATTTAGGATCATCTTGTTTGCAGGATGGTTTTTTTGTGCAGATAAGATCGCAATTAACCATTTACTACATTACCATCCAATATTAGGGAATCAAATCTCAATCTGGTGACAAATATTCCATTTTTGCATTGTTACCTATATACCCAAAATGCAAAATTGGAATGCCCAGCGCAAGAGCGCAAGGCGCAAATACCATATATAGATAATTGCGCTTGCGGTCATGTACTATAAAAACCAACTCTGATTACTCTCTAAACCATGTATAAGCTCATTACTGATCTGCTGTGCATTTACTCCTCTATCTAAAAACCCATCTATATATGAACTCTTATTAGCCTCTGTCAGTAAGTTATATAGACTCCAAAGACTTATATTCCCTTGATTCTGGGAGAATGTAGAATCCGAGTAATATCCTTTTACAACATTAGAAATCTGGGAATCTGTAATAGATAACTCAGGAATGCCTTGTTTATCAGGTAAATGATTATACATCCTGCATCTACCTATAAAATGAGCAAATTGATCTTCTGAGAGTCTGTACCCTTCTAAAGATTTTAACCAGTTAATTTGCTTTTCTGGGTTGAAAGTCTCTGTAAGCAGCTTTATTTGGTGTTCTATGAGGTTTACAGAATTGGTCCTAAAATCTAGGACCACTCCATCTGTAGATACACAAAGATTTGAACAAATCCAAACCTGGAATCCTATAAAGAATTTAAAATGTTGTTGGCTTCTGTGATCTTTTCCAAGATTATCCCATGAGTAAGATTTTATGCCACCAAAGACCAAACTTAATTCCTGGTTATTTACGGTGCTTCTTATTTCTGGTATTTGAAAAAGGTACATCATTCTTTCATAATACAGGGTTTTTTCATGATCCAGTAAATCCAGAGCTTTTTTATCTCTTGCAGAAGGAATTCTTCCCATTATAGGATGGGAAACCCTGATTTGAGGATCATTGTATTTGAATCCCAGCAGGTTCATTACTTTAGCTGTGGAGTCAATTAATTGATATTGTGAAATCAAAGGCGTGTTATCTTTAGAAAAGACAGGAATAATGTGATCGTCTTTTAATTTATCTATACAGATAGACTCTGTATTAGCAATAATAAAAGGTTTTTCAATGGTTTCCATTTTCATTAATTTTTAAGCTTGAAATAATTTTTTTACGTTCAATAAAATGTCCTAGTAATTCAGGGTCCTTGGCCTCTCTGTATATCTGTCCAAGTTGTTCAATATCTGTAGCTGATTGGATTCTTGAGAGTAAACCCTCATTGCACCAATCTTTTATCTGTATCCCTGTAGTTTCAGAAATGATAAATTCAGATTGATCTAAAAACAAGCCTGTTCTATCTTTACTGCAATGTGCCAAGTGATTGACGTTTAAGTCAAATACTAAGGTGAATTCATAATCAACACCATCTCTTTGCACTGCTTTTAAACCTACTTTTTCTGGAACCAGTTTGCCATTTTTGTCATTTAGAACATAATCTTGCTTTACTCTCAATGTGGTTATAATATGAGCATTGGTACTTAGAATTTTAGCAAACAAAGCATTATGCCTAGGAGTGACTTTGGCCCAATTTGAAAAGGAGTTTCCAGCTAATCTTGCGTGAAAATCAATGAGATATTGCCAGCTATGAGAAATGGAATCAAGAATAATTACTTCCATATTCTGTGTTTCAGCTAGCTCTAGAGCTTGTATATACTTTTCTGGGGTGTATGGATCTTGAATAGCTATAGTATTATATGGACCAAGATGAGCATACAGATCTGCTGACCCATTTTCTGTATCAATGATACATACTTTTGAAAAGTCGCCAATCAATCCTTTTGCCATAAGTAAGGAGGAATATGTTTTACCAGAACCAGATGGTCCTTGGAGGGCTAGTTTAATTTTAGCCTGTTTTCTTTGTGCTTTACGAATATTCATGTTTAATAATTTTATACACTTGTTTAATAATAAAATACGCTCATTCAATAAAATGGAAAAGGTGTACACACATGGCATACACCTTTCCATAAATGGCAACAATTAAGCTTCTACTAAGCTGCCATTTTTACTAAAAGTAATCTCATGGTGTTGCGTTTTAACTTCATCTGGAACATATGTCCATCTGTAGTTCATTTCCACAATTTCCGCTGTTTCTGGAACAACAAATTCATAAGGATCACAAGCTTCCTTTTGGATTCTTCCAGAGATTTGCTTGCCAACCATAGCTGCTGCTTGTTGTTCATTAAAAGTTGAGGAAATTGTACACTTCTTAGTTGTTGCATAGAAGTTTCCAGTGTTCTTGGATTTTACCAATTCCAAATCACCTTGAAGGATCAAGACAATAAAGTCCTCTCCAACTTGATTTTGCTTTACAGCATAACCACTAACTGTTACCATTTTAAAAGATTTAAAAAAATTAATAATCCCTTTTCAGGGGGAGGGATACTTTCCCTGCCAGATATTAGAGGGGGTGTAGGGTTGCCGGGTACTTACCCGGGGGGTGTTTTTTGAAATTGAATTTTTTTCAAATTATTCAATCAACCCCAATATATATAATAGTGGGGTGGACTAACCTGGATTGTTATTTATATACATTATGTTAGTAATATTTTGAAGTAGGAATTATATTTGATATTCTAAAACCAACGGTATGGCAAAATTTGAAATCAGCAAACGTAAAAACGGAGAATTTCAGTTTAATTTAAAGGCTAACAATGGAGAAGTGATTTTAACAAGTGAAGGCTACTCCTCAAAAACTAGTTGTAAAAGCGGAATTAACTCAGTCATTACAAATGCATCCAATGTTTCCAGATATGATTTGAAAGCATCAAAAAACGGGAAATTTTACTTTAACCTAAAAGCCAGTAATGGAAAAATTATTGGGACTAGTGAAATGTATTCAACAGAATCTGCAAGAAATAATGGGGTTGATTCTGTAAAGTCTAATGTGCCGGGAGCGCAAATTGTTGATTTGACAGTTTAACTCAGTTTCAGATTGAATGGTATCAATTTGGAATCTTTGAATGGAAATCATACCAATAAAAGACCCCTTAAGTATGATTTTAATGAACCGTTTTATTTTGGTTTAAGGATTTAGTATAGATGCTTTTTATACAGATAACTTACATTCAATTATTGAATCGAATTTAAGGTTAAAAAGCATTTAATTAAAATCTTACAGTATTAAATAAAAATAGATTTACCTTCGGATAGGTTTATTAAAGTTCAACTTTGTTTAATAGAAAAGGAGGCAAAAAAGGAGGCACAAAAAGTAAATCCTTTGTAAATCAATTAGTTAGAAGGGTTTTATGTGGTCCCACCTGGGCTCGAACCAGGGACCCTCTGATTATGAGTCAGATGCTCTAACCGGCTGAGCTATGGGACCAAAAATTAATTAAGAATTAGAAATTAAGAATTAAAAATCTGATACGTTAATCAAATTCCGGTATTTTATGGGTTTGAACCAGGGACCCTGGCGCTTTGGGCGCCATGCTCTAACCGGTTGAGCTATGGGACCAAAAATTAATTAAGAATTAGAAATTAAGAATTAAAAATCTGATACGTTAATCAGAATCTGGTAAAATAATGGGCTTCACCCGGCTAAGTCATGTGCTCATTTCTTTTCCGGTCTGCCCGGTTTGAAATGAGTCGGCAAATTTACATATTTGTAGGTTCTAAGCTAAGGAATGCTCAAAAATATCATCTTCGATTTTGGAAATGTACTGGTAAATCTGGACGAACAGGCTACCATGGAGGCTCTTATGGCGGTTTTAGATCCTGAAAAAATGTCCGATTTCTTTGAAATGGCTCTGTTTCCATTTGAAAAAGGTCAGATTTCAGAAGAAGCCTTTTTCAACAGACTTCAAAGACGTTCTAAACAAGTGATGGATGGGGATTATTATTACCAGGCCTGGAATCAAATGATTTTGGATTTTCCTGAAAATCGAATGCAAATGCTTCGCGAACTTCGAACGAAATACCAGCTCATTCTGATGAGTAATATCAACATTACCCATCTGAGGTATATCAAACGAATGCTCCAATTACATAATCAAAACCCTGAATTTGAAAACTTGTTTGACAAGGTATACCTGTCTTTTGAATGTGGAATGAGAAAGCCAGAATCAGAATTTTTTAATTTTATTCTTAAACAGGAAAATATACTTGCAGAAGAGTGTTTGTTTATAGATGATCGGCAGGAAAATATTGAAACTGCAATTCAACTTGGGATAAAATCGCATCTCCACAATCCGGCTGATGATATTGCAGTATCCATTCATTCCATTTTGTAGTACGCCATGTATTCCACAAAAGATAAAGTTCTCAAGCAGTTACAACACTATTGTGCCTATCAGGATCGATGCCAAATGGAAGTTGAACAAAAATTAAAACAATTGAGAGTTGATCCAGAATACACAGATGACATTTTTCTGGAATTAATCAAAGATGGTTTTATAAACGAAGAGCGTTTCGCAAAATCGTATGCACGGGGAAAATTCAGAATTCACCATTGGGGGAAATTAAAAATCAGAAACTACCTGAAAGCTAAACGAATCGGTGAGCCCTTACTTACAATAGCATTAAATGAAATTAATCCGGATGAATACTACGAACAATTAAAAATTCAACTGCAAAAAATTTATTCTAGCTATAAGAATAAATCAAAATCAATAAATAACCTCATTTCAAAAGGCTATGAACTTGATTTGATTTATCAGGCAGCAGATGATTTGAAATTGAAAGGAGAATGAGGAAAATGCTGCAATTTTCCAATGCTGCAATGCTACAATGTAAGGAAGTCTGTAGAGAAGAAGTCTATAGTCTTTAGGAAATGTAACAATGATTCAATTTTCCAATGATAAGTAATTAATTACAAGATAGCAACATTAAACCATTGCAGCATTTTCTTTAGTAAATCCCCTCCAACCTCGGCGGGGACGCCGTCGGGAACTAATTATATAGTTATTTTTATTTGTTTAAATTGAACCATTACAGGATTGTAGTATTGCAGAATTTCTCTACAGACTTCCTTCCTTTTAGTCTATAGACCATTAGACCATTGAACCATTGCAGAATTACCCTACAGACTTCTTTTCTATAGACTATAGACTATAGACCCTTACAACAAACTACTCTGTTTAAAATCATTTTTTTCAGGATAGTCCGTAGTGTAATGCAAACCCCTGCTTTCTTTACGCATGCTTGCAGAACGAGTCACTAAATAACCAATGGTAATAAGATTTCGTAGCTCACAAAGTGCAGCTGATAAGGTTGTGGAATTGTATAGATCTTCTGCTTCTTCATATAGTAAATGCAAGCGATTTAATGCGCGATCAATACGGACGTTGCTACGCACAATCCCAACATAGTAAGACATGACTTCTTTAAGTTCTTTGATACTTTGGGTAATTAATATCAATTCTTTTGGGTGCGCTGTACCGGTTGCATCCCATTCAGGAATATCAGATTTTATTGAAATTCCCGCAATTTTTTGTTCGATATCCAGTGCAATGCGGTCGGCAAAAACAACTGCTTCAAGTAATGAGTTTGAAGCCAGGCGATTGGCGCCATGCAAACCTGTGCAAGTGGACTCGCCACAGGCATATAAATAATCGATCGAACTTCTTCCATTAGCATCTACTTTAATGCCTCCACACATATAATGACAAGCTGGTACAACTGGAATCATTTGTTTCATGGGATCAATCCCTATACTAAGGCATTTATCGTAAATCGTAGGAAAGTGTTTCACAAATTCAGCTTTGTCTAAATGCCTGCAATCCAAACAAACATAATCTTCTCCCCTTGCTTTCAGTTCACTGTCGATGGCGCGTGCTACAATATCTCTGGGAGCCAAAGACAGGCGTTCGTCGTATTTATGCATAAACTCCTGACCATCTTTGGTTTTAAGAATACCTCCAAAACCACGTACCGCTTCCGAAATCAGAAAAGCTGGATTTTCACCTGCTGCCTGGTAAAGTGCGGTCGGATGAAATTGCACGAATTCCATATTTTCCACATGCCCTTTGGCCCGGTAGAGCATGGCAATCCCGTCGCCAGTTGCAATTATTGGATTGGTGGTCGTTTTATAAATCTGGCCGGCGCCCCCAGTGGCTAAAACGGTAATTTTTGCTAAATGGGTTTCAACTTCCAGATTTTGAAGATTAAGTAAGTAAGCACCATAGCATTCAATATCTGGCATAATGCGCGTCACATTGTAACCCAAATGATGTTGGGTAATGACATCAATTGCATAATAATGTTCTAGTATGATTACATTTGGAAAACTTGCTGCTTTTTCTAAAAGAGCGCGTTCGATTTCTGCACCTGTTAAGTCGCGGTAGTGTAAAATCCGTTTTTCAGAATGCCCTCCTTCTCTGGCCAGATCATAATCTTTATCATTGGGTACTTTGTCAAAGCGTGCACCCCAGTCAATCAATTCCTGAACCCTTTGAGGACCTTCTTCAACAACGATTTTTACGACCGATTCATCCGACAAATCATCGCCCGCATCCATGGTATCCAAAATATGTTTTTGAAAATCATCTTTGATGCGATCCCAAACAGCTGCAATCCCTCCTTGTGCATAGCGTGTATTGCATTCTTCTTTTGTAGTTTTACTGACAACCCGAATTACCAATTCCGAATTCTTCTCAGCAAGCTGAATCGCAGTACTCAATCCTGCTATACCACTTCCTAATATTAAAACATCTGATTGAATCAAAATTTGCTTTTTTTTGTAAAGGTAATTTGAATTTCAAGCTTACTTCTAAAATTAAACTCTTTGAATCTTTCAAGATTAATTTTTGTAAAGATTCTTAATTTATTTTTAGTTTATCGCAATTATTAATAATATCATAAGGCTAATTTTTAATGGAAATCAACAAATCAATAAACTAATGGTTTTTCAAATATCTTTACACAAGCATTCGTTTAATTTGACTTATTCAATTTGTTCTTTTTTAAATTATATTGAAATACATGATTCGCCTCACAGAAGCCGTTAAACACCTGATTATTATCAATGTCATCTTATTTTTAGCTGCTTCGACCTTGATGGGAGATTACAAGTATTTTTTATACCTGTTTTATCCAGAAAGTCCAATGTTTAGGCCCTGGCAGCCGATTACTCACATGTTTATGCATGGGAATATCAATCACATCCTGTTTAACATGCTGACCTTGTTTTTTATTGGTCCGATGATGGAAAATGATCTGGGGACGAAGCGATTTTTAACCTATTACCTGGCTTGTGGATTGGGAGGTGCAGTTTTACATATTATTTCTAAGTTCATCTTGATCCATTATTTTGGAAATGTTGATGAAATGAACATTCCTGTTGTTGGGGCATCCGGCGCTATAAATGGTTTGTTTATCGGTTTGGCCTATTTGTATCCCAATTTACCGATGAGTTTGATGTTTATTCCCATTCCGATTAAAGCAAAATATCTGGCCTTGTTTTTCATTGGTGGAGATTTAATCTGGGGACTTAGTGGCTACAATACAGGAATTGCCCATTATGCGCACTTAGGTGGAGCCCTTTTTGGATTTTTAATGCTATACTATTGGCGCAAAAAATGGTAATCCATGTTTGATTCCATTTATAAAGATCTCAGTTATCGGATTCGAACTGGAGGCTTCTGGTTGCGGGTGATAGTATTATGTGTCATCGTTTTTATTGCCATCAATTTACTGAAAAGCTATTTCAGCTTTTCCAATGCGGGCTTTCCTGGAGAAATCTATTATGATATAATCAACAGCATCTGTCTGTCATCTGACCTGTGGCATAATATAAAATTTCCCTGGGTTTGGATCACTTATGTATTCGTGCATGAAGGTTTTTTTCATTTGCTTTGGAATATGTTGTGGCTTTACAGCCTATCCAGTATTGTGGAAGATCTGATTGGGCGAAAACGAGCCATTATTATTTTTTTTGAAGCTGCCATTTTCGGTGGTTTGTTTTTCTTGTTGAGTACACAAGTATTACCCTGGTATCAAGGCATTGAAGTGCATGCACAGGGTTCGTCTGCTGCTGTAATCGGCCTATTATTCGCTGCAGCTACCATTTCTCCGGATTATGGAATCCGTCTCTTGTTTTTAGGAAACATTCCAATTAAATATTTAGCTCTGGCTGTATTGATTCTGGATTTACTATTTGCCGGACAAAACAACAACAGTGGTGGACATTTTGCACATATTGGAGGTGCCTTTTGGGGTTGGGCCTACATTAGTTTGCTTCGTAAAGGGGTTGCCATGGATAGCTGGTTGGATTACTTTTCAAAAAATGACAATCAAAGGCAATTAAAAAGACCTTCTGTACAAAAACGTACGCAATTTAAACCTCCGGTTTCAAAAGAGGAAAAAATGAATGCCATCTTGGATAAAATCAGATTACTCGGCATTGAAAAATTAAGTAAGGAAGAAAAGGATTTTTTGGATCAATTTGGAAAAGACTAATCCATGCTGCGGTTTCTATTATCCGTCAACATTGTCTGGTCTGTGCTTTGCGTAATTTGTTATTTTATTGTAGGCTTGGATCCTTCGCGATTTTGGTTGTTTTCAATCAGCAGTTTATTTATACCCGCATTGTTTTTAATAAATATTTTATTTGTTTTATTCTGGGTCGTTTTTCAAATTAAAAATAGCTGGCTTCCAATACTTACTTTATTGATTGGGTGGACTTGTTGGCAAAAGATGTTTGCTTTTGGTGAAGAATCTGCAAATAAAAAATGTAAACAGGAAGCCATTTCTATAATGACATACAATGTATATGGATTAAAACAATTGAAAGACACTTCCAGCTCAAAAATGCAAATTAAAAAATCAAAATTTACTGCATTTATTCGAGAGCATGAACCAGATATTTTGTGCGTACAGGAAAATAATTTTTTCTCCGATGATATCATCAACAAAACGGGATTGTATCCTTATTTTCATTATTTAATACAACACGGCGCAGCAATTTATTCGCGCTTTCCAATATTGGACAAAGGCTTGGTGGAATTTGGTACCAAAACAAACAGTTGCCTATGGGTAGATTTATTGGTTCAGGGCAGAAAGTTACGGGTGTATAGTGTGCATTTGCAAAGCAATCGGATTACAAAAGAATTGGAACAAATTACAGATGATGAAGATGAAAAAAGCAGTGAAAAAATCAGTACACTCCGAAAAATGCTTCGCAAATACAAAAACACTGCAATCATTCGCTCTAAACAAGCGCGCCTTGTAAAAGAACATGCATCCCAGTCTCCTCATCCCTGCTTGATAGCGGGGGATTTTAACGACACTCCATTTTCTTACAGTTATAAAGTTTTAACAGCTGGACGAGCTGATAGTTTTTTAAAATGCGGAAGTGGCCTGGGTACTACCTATATTGGCGCGTTGCCTGGATTGCGAATCGATTTTATTTTAGGAGATGAGGATAAAATACAATTTTGTACACATCGGGTATTACACACTTCGTATTCCGATCACAATCCAATTTTAGTCAAGAGTTATATAAAATGGTAAATCATTTTGTAATAATAAATCTAGCATGAAATAAAAAAGGCCCTGATTCAGGGCCTTTATATGTTAGAAGAATTTACTTCGATAATCTGTTACCTTATTCTTTTTTTGCAGCGCCTTCATTACATAACTCATAGCGACATTTTTAGCCGGATGCACGTAAAATGCGCGAAACGGATCTAAATTTGGTTCTACAGGTGGAATTACTTTTTTATTTAACTTACAAATAAAAACGCCTTTCTCTCCCATGATGGGTTGAGATGTCTGTCCTTCACTAAGCTTGGCACAATTTGATACGACTTTTGATTCTTCTCCAAGATTGGTGATGTATCCGCTAAAAGGAGAAATGTCTTTTGCAGTATCAATGGTATAAACAAAACCGCCAAGGCCCATGGTTAAATCTGCAATTTGACCCACTTTTTCTTTAATCTTCTCAAACTTTTTGCGTTTTATGATATCGCCTTTTAATTGCTCTTTGTAAGGTTCGTAGGATGCAAAACCTTTTGGTTGAATGTTTGATAGCGCAGCAATTAAATATTTATTGGTGTATTTTTTTTGCTCTTCCTGTAAGCTGTAAACTTCAGTACTCACATCACCTACTTTGGTATCTTTAGCATAAGCCCAGCGCACCATTTCTCTGGAAGTATTGTTTGAATTCTGACCTAATTTTGGAATCTGGTATGAATTCAAAAATAAATTGCCGGCCAGTTCCATAGTATATTTACCTCCTTCTTTTACAGCCTTTTCAAGGCTTTCCAGGCTGCGATTGGTCTGGATGAGATTTTGAGCTTCATCGTAAATTGAATTGGTAATGGTTTCACCTGGCAGTATGGACTCTCCGATAACAGCTAAATGGATAGCATTTTTATTTGTAGTAAACCGCGTATCCGTTACTTGAATTAAATGAACTCCAAATTGAGTCAAAATGGTTTTAATTTCTCCTTTATTCAGACTGTAGAATATAGCATCGTTGTAAGGCTTAACCATTCTACCCAAGGCTACCATTCCAAGATCACCGCCTTTTACTGCAGAGCCTTGGTCCTGACTGAACTTCATTGCCAAAGAATCAAAACGTGCTTTTCCCGTTTTAACCAGATTGCCCAAACTATCCAATAGGCGAACGGCAGAAAGATATTGTTCTCTTGTTTTAACCTGAATCAAAATATGACTGGATTTCACAGAGTCTGGAATTACTTTTTTGTCCAACACTTTTGCAATACGGTACTCACCATTTTCAATATAAGGTCCATATACAGTACCATTCGGAAATTTATAGATAGTGTCCTTTAGGGCTGGACTTAACTCAGCCTGAGTTAAATAAGCATCATTCCATGTACCCAAATTGCTGACTACAAAACTGGAATCATCGGTACTTGATTTGAAGCCCTCAATTTTGGACTCAACCGCAGTTTTAGCAGTATTTGAATCTTCAGCAGTAGGGATAATATCTAAAACTACATACTTAATGGAACGCGTTTCTTCGTCTGTTTTAAGTAATGACTTTTTAGTATTTGCCTCTTCAACATAATCAGATTCTTCAATTTTAATTTCTTCATCAGGAACAGCCAAATAAGGAATAATGGCATAATTAAAATCCAATCTGAAATTACTTTCGAATTGATTGCGTTCTATAGCAAAATTTGGCATAAACAAAGATTTGGAAACAATGGCTCCCAATTTATTGTACATGCGATCTTTGATGACCTCTTTTTCTTGGACTAACCAGAAGTCTCTAAGACGAGGATCCAGATTTTCATCCTCAATACCTTGTTTGAAAGTATTTAATTGCTCCCGGTTTATTTGACCTGTATTGGGATCTTTAAAATTTCGTTGAATTACCGGCGAAAGGTTGTAACCAAATTCAAGTTCTTTAATCTCTGCAGGACTCACTCCAATCCCATTGTAATTAGCTTCTTTATCTAAAATAGCCTTTTCGATAAATTGGTTCCACATATAATCCTTACGGCCATAATAATCCACCTCTGAATTAGCATACAATACGCGTTCGGTATTTTGGAATTCAGCCCAACTTAAAGTCTGCCCGGCTACTTTTCCTACGGTATCGGGGTTGTTGAAAAGGCTGGCGGATCCTCCGGAGGACATGTCCATAACAATAAATCCGATCAAAGCGAGCGCCATCAAGACGGTTACGACCCAAAGTCTTTTTCGGATACTGGTAATCATTCCCATAATCTATAGTTAACTTATTTAATATCAAATAATTATAAATAAAAAACAGCCCAACTAGGGCTTTTAAAAAGGAATGCAAAGGTAATAGGATTCCGATTTATTTTCAATCCTAATCGCTGAAAATTAGAACTTTAGTTTAAATAACTGATATGGCTGGCTATTTCAAAGACATAGTCTAGACAAAATGACAAGAAAATGACCAAAAGCTGAATTCAATAATCAAATTAGTCCATTCAATAAATTGACCTGTAAAAACCTGGGCAATTAGGTGAATATTCATTCAGGATGGTTTTGTTTTGAACCACTATTTGAGAACAAGCCATGCATGGTTATTCAAATCGCAGGCGTCCTACTGCGTGAGCAAGGATTATTTCTTATACCCTAATTACTAACTATGAAACAAGCCCTATTTTTATTAGCAGCATGCAGTAGCATGTTATGGTGCGCATGTCAAAACGAAACCGATGTGCATCCCGCAACGACATCATCTGTCAATATAGCTCCAAGCTCTTACAGATTGATTGGTGGCAATAGCTATTTGGTTTTATTGAAGGAATCCGGAAATGCAGAAGATCTCATTTATGTTTTTCGAAATCAATCAAACAATTCCGTCAATCAAATAATCCAGGTACTTGCAATTACAGAATTGCAGGATGGATTGGATGTCTTGAAAGCAGATGGATCACACATCGTGTTAGCAACCCGGACGGACCTTCCTGCGCACTATCATGGTTACAGTTTAGCCAAATTAAGTGGTTCCGTAAATCAGGCCCGATTTTATGAGCATGGATTTCCAAAATCAAATCCGGATGTAGATGCCGTTAAATGTGCTTGCAAAACATTGCCGCAAAAAGAAAGCTGTGATTCAGGAGGAATGGGTGCAACAGATTGTTCAGTTGAAGTATCCGGTACCGTTGCTGGATCTGGTGTAACTGAACGATGCAGTGTAAAGTGTGGAGAAGGAACCTACGCTTGTTGTAAAAAATAATTTTATTGAGATGCTTTAAAAATCAGATTCTAATTGTTGAATTAATAATCTAATAAATCTTTTATCAAATATTTATTGCTATACAAAATTTGAGCATTGGCAATGTGATTTTGGGATCTCCTCACCTTTTAAATTGTAAAATCATGAGAACTGTTATTTTTCTATTTTATTTAAGTGGGATGTTGTGCTTCTCATCCTGCGATAAATCTAATAATTCATTGACATTAAAAACTTCTGAACGTGCGAGTGCTGTGCTTTATGCTTTGATTGAAAAGTCGGACTATGTATTGTTGGTTCCGGGTTCATATCAAGCAGGTAATAAGGTTTATATGCTTCGGGGAACTTTTGTTGATCGC
The DNA here is from genome assembly GCA_016787575.1 of Saprospiraceae bacterium. GTDB lineage: Bacteria > Bacteroidota > Bacteroidia > Chitinophagales > Saprospiraceae > Vicinibacter. Next base: position 189,567 of record JAEUUO010000020.1, read on the forward strand.
GGAATGCAATCGATTTCGGTTAAATTGCTAACTGATTTAGAAGATCGGCTGGTAGTGAATTTGGCAAACGGAACTTCCAAAACGTTTGGCTTAGTCGCAGGTGCAGATTTTGTAGGTCACAGCCTGGTAACCGTAACGGATGTTGCTAATCAATTTGCTTTTTATTCAAACGGTTTGCCAAGGGAAAATCCTGATGTTTCATGGATCAGTTGCACCTGCGTGCAACAAGGAGTTCCGGCAGATTGCGCAAATGGAGGAATTGGATCTTCCAGTTGTTCTGTTGATTCGAAATATCAAGTAATTGGTGGACATCATGTTGGTTCTAAATGTTCAGTGAACTGTGCTTCGGGATATTATTCTTGTTGTAATAAGTAAGCCCTTGTAACAGCCCATCCCCAAACGTTGGGGATGGCTGTTTTTATAACTTGCAAAATTTTTCTTGACCTGAGGAAGTCTATTAGGCTATTAGACTTTTAGCTTTTTAGACTTTTAGGGAATTGTCAGCCTGAAAACCTGAAAGTAAAAATCAAACTAAAAGGTTTACGAAAGTCAAGCCTATAGCCTAAAAACCTATAGTCTATAGACTAAAGACTTCTTTCATCCTTTAGCTTATAAAATTCTACTGTTTCAAATTAGAATTATCAGTTTTTTGAATTTCAATTTTCTTAGAATTATAACTATTCATAGTATTTGTCAATCCGGCAAAACAAAAACTTAAGCTAGCATCTGCTGATAATTTTATAATTTCAGTTAAGTTTCTTAATTCGCTTTCTGTCCATTTGCCTAATACGTAATCTACTTGTTTACCTTTTGAAAATTGATTTCCAATTCCTATTCTAAGTCGTGGGTACTTATTGGAAGCCAATTTTTCCTGTATGTCTTTTAATCCATTGTGACCGCCATCGCTTCCCTCTGGTCTTATTCGAATACTTCCAAAATCTAAATTTAAATCATCAAGAATTACAAAGCAATTTGGCAATTCAATTTTTTCCTTATCTAACCAGTACTTTATTGCTTTACCACTTAAATTCATATAGGTGCTTGGTTTGATTAAAATTAATTTTTTCCCTTTATAATTTGCTTCAGCCACATGCGCTAAACTGGATACTTTAAAACCGACACCAAGTCTTTCCGCCAGCTGATCTAAAACTTCAAATCCAATGTTATGTCTGGTTCCAAAATATTCGGGATCCATGTTGCCTAAACCTGCAATTAAAAACTTCATACGAGTAAAATTCTAAAAGGGTAAACTGTTAATTTTAAACAGGATATATCGATCAAAAGTAAGTGCTTCTATTTAAGTCCCCAAATAGAATCATTCTTTTAAGGCAATTCTCAGCATGTCATTCATTATTATTTGAGGCTATTATTCGTTTATTAATTTGGTTTAAATAGAAATGCATCTAAATTGAATTCAAGAGGCTGTACTTTTTTAAAATTTTCCATTAATTAAAATAAAACCAGCTTATTATTAAAATCCCTAAATAAACATTCAACTTTGCCGGATAATCCAGATATTGAAATTCAAAGAGTTTAAATTATTTATAAAAACCATCCGATTCCAAAGATTTTGGAATGCAGGACTGGTATTGATTTCCTATTACCTTTCAATTTGGATCAAAAGACCCATTCACTGGGGATTGCCAATTGCAATTGCCATTGAACCTACAACAGCATGTAATCTGCGTTGTCCACAGTGCCCATCCGGTTTGCGCAATTTCAATCGTCCAACAGGAAATCTTAAAATTCAGGATTTTAAAAATTGGCTGGAACCCATACAAAGCAAAATATGGGCTGTTACATTCTATTTTCAAGGGGAACCGTTTATTCATCCGGATGTGGAGCAAGCTATTTTAATGGCTCATAATTATGGATTATATACCATGAGTTCTACAAATGGGCATTTTTTGGATAAATCAAGAGTTGAACGAATCATACGGTCCGGATTGGATCGATTGATTATTTCTTTAGATGGAACTACCCAGGAAATCTATGAGATTTATAGGAAAGAAGGCAAATTATACAAAGTGACCGAAGGAATTCATACCTTAATGGAAATGAAGCGGCAACTGAAATCTTCCACTCCCTTTGTCATTCTCCAATTTATTGTAATGAAGTCAAATGAACACCAGATATCGGATGTATATGAATTGGCAAAATCTTTAGGAGTTGATGAACTTAAAATTAAAACAGCTCAAATTTATGATTTTGAGAAAGGTTCGGATCTGATTCCTGAAGAACAAATATATTCCCGATATCAAAAGGATACGGCTGGTCAATTCCAAATTAAAAATACATTGACGAATGGTTGTTGGAAACTTTGGCATGCTCCGGTAATTACATGGGATGGGCAGGTAGTACCGTGTTGCTTTGATAAAGATGCCAGTCATCCATTGGGAAATTTAAAAGTTGAAAGTTTTAAATCCATATGGAATAATTCAAGTTATAAGGATTTCAGAAATAAGATTTGGTCTTCACGAAAATCAGTTGACATTTGCCGGAATTGCACTGAAGGCACTCGCGTTTGGATTTAATTAACAGTCTGTAAATGAAAGATTTGAGTCATTTTAAAGGCCTTCAGGATGACCAATTAACGCAAATAATTATGCATAAACACCCTAAAATCATATTTATATACATATAAAAAAATTAATTCTTTGATTATTAAACAATTAGAGCCAGTTTTTATTGGTGAATCATCCAATTCTTACGATCTTTGTTAGCTGCTTTTAATACAGGCAGCTACATATTTCAATATTTCAAATACCGGAATTTTATTTGCTTTTACTTGAATAAATTAAGTGAAATCAATATAAATATCTTCGGATGGGCTGAAAAACAGGTTATTTATGATGCATGGCACATTTTACAAGGTGATCATACAAGGAAAGTTTGAATTTGGTACTGAACGTTCATTTCAAAAAGTTTATCAACTTTTTTTGCAACGCTCAGAAACACTTTACAAAAAAGAAATTCTCTTTAAGACCCCGGAAACAATCTTTTTTCCTGATGAAAAATCCTTAAATATTGGTCGCTTTATCGGAAATTCTTCTGAAAAGGTTTGGAAAAATACAATCAGCTTAATTGAATATTGTGCACAATTTTCTCTTTCAGGCAGTATCAATGCCTGGATGACAGACAATGGTAAAATTTTACATTATTGCCATTTTGAACCACTTGGTGATAAAACTTCTGTGATGCTTTACCAGGAAGGTAAAAAAATGGCAGAGCAAATTGGAAAAGAACAGGAAGCTATTAAACTTTTGACAGAAGCCATTGAAAAACACGATCGGCATTCACAGGCTTATGAAAAAAGAGCTTATATCAATTTTCACCTTAAAAATTACGATGATGCTATTTATGATTTTAAGAAAAGCATCAAGTACGATTTTATGAATGCGTCTTCACATTACGGACTCGCACGCAGCCTCATGATTAAAAATGATTTGGAAGCCGCTATTCTCGCTTTGGAAGAAGCCACCAAACAATCCATTGCATTGCAACCACTTTATTGGGCTTCTCGTCGCGTTAAAGGAAATTGTCATCTTGAATTAAATCAATTTGATAAAGCTGCTTTTGAATACAAACTATTTATTACCAGGAATTTTCCGGAAAATGATCCCAACCTAAAATACTTATCCAAAACCTGGTTTAATTACGGCAAAACTTTGTTTGCTTTAGGTCAATTGGATGCAGCATTGGATGCATTTGACAAATCACTTGAAAAAGCTGAATTAAATCAAGAAACAAACCAGGCTGAAGTATTTATGCACAGAGGAATGGCTCGTAAAGCTGCGGGAAAAGCCGATTACATCTTAGATCTTCAAAAGGCGGCAGAATTGGGTTCACAATCTGCTTCACTTTTATTGGCTGAGCAGGCCTGATTTTTTATAACAAATTTATTGATTCAATCGTTTCACCATTCTGAGATGAAACTTTTAATTCATTTTTTACTTCCTTTTATTTTAGTCTTCAATTTATGTGGACAAGAGCTGATAACTCAAAAAAATGCAAATAAAACAGACCTCAAATTATTTCAAAAAGGTGTTTTGTTGTATCAAAGCAATCAATTTGAGAAGGCAAAAAGCTTGTTTGAAAAACTAGTAATTCAAAACCCGAAATTTATAGATGCGCATTTGCAATTGGCATCAGTTTGTTATGATTTACAAAATTTTGCTTGCGCTCAATTGCATTTTAAACAGGTGCTTGATTTAGATTCAATGTTTAATCCAAAGGTTTATTATACTCAAGCGCTTTGTCAGTATCAGTTGGATTTATTTCATGAGGCTGAACAACATTTAATTCAATTTATCAGGCTGGATACAATTCATAAAGAGCTATTGACGAAAGCAAAGTTGATGTTGCCTAAATTGCATTTTGCAGATTCAGCAGTCAAATTCCCGTTAAAACTAGTGCCGTCACCGATCTTGCCGCTCAATACAGAATTTTCAGAATACCTTCCGAGTGTAACGGCTGACGCAAAAATGATGGTATTTACCAGAAGAACTAAGTTTAATGATGAAGATTTATACTTCAGTAAGTTCATAAATGGTAACTGGACAACAGCCATGCCAATTGATGAACTCAATTCTTCTTTTAATGAAGGTTCACCTGCAATATCGCCGGATGGATTGAGTTTGGTTTTTACTTCTTGCGATCGAATGAATTCTTTTGGAGGTTGCGATTTATACATTAGTTATTATCTAGAGGATCACTGGACGGAACCTGTAAATATGGGCGAGAAAATTAATACGCCTGCCTACGAATCTCAAGCTTGTTTTAGTGCAAATGGAAACAGTATTTTTTTTACCAGCAATCGAAAAGGAACTTATGGAGGGAATGATATTTGGTACAGCCGTCGCAAAGATGATCGCTCCTGGTCAATTCCTAAAAATATAGGATCATCAATTAATTCTTCCGGAAATGAAGATTGTCCATTTGTACATCCCAATGGCGACATCATCTATTTTTCAAGTGATTTTTATCCAGGTATGGGAGGAAAGGATTTGTATTATTCCAAATTGTCAGAACAAGCCCAATGGCAGTATCCGGTAAATCTTGGATTTCCAATTAATTCAAAAGGTGATGAATCTTCGTTTATTGTGTTTCCCGATGGAAAACATGCTTGCTTTGCCAGCGACCAGAATCATTTTGATAACACAAATAAACAGCTGCGCTTTAATTTGGATCTTTTTGAATTGGAATTGCCGGAGCATTTGCAAGTGAAGCCTTCAAGTTATGTGGAATTGTTTATCAGTGATTTTAAAACCAATTTACCAATAGAAACTTCAATAAAAGTTTTTGATCTGAGCAACAATAAGATTTATTTTAAAAAAGAACACGAAAAAACCGGACACGTATTTATTTCATTGCCTACTGGAGCGGATTATGCATTGCATGTCTCAAATCCGGATTACATCTTCGAACCTGATCAATTTCGATGCAGTGAAGCTCGTGTCAGTTACAGTCCCATGGTCATTTATAAAAAGCTTAAAAAAACAGAGCAGGCACCGGCTAAGCCAATTGTATTAAAAAACATTTTCTTTGAGTCGGGTTCAGATAAATTAAAAAACGAAAGCTTTTTCGAATTGGATGAGCTCATTCTGTTTTTAAAAAATAAAAAGAATTTGAAATTAAAAATTACTGCTCATACAGATGATGTGGGTACCGAAGCAGATAATTTAATATTGGCTACAAACAGGGCTCGCTCAGTAATTAATTATTTAATAAAAAACGGAATTGAATCAGATCGCCTATTTGTTGAAGGAAAAGGAGAATCCAATCCAATTGAATCCAATGAAACAGAAGCAGGTCGCTACCAAAACCGAAGAATTGAATTCGAAATCATTCAACCATGAGAAAAAAAACAATTCGGAAGGAAATTGTGCAGGTTACAGGAATTGCTCATAAAGGATCTGCAGTAGGACGTACAGCCGAAGGTTTGGTTGTATTTGTAGATCATGCTGTTCCAGGAGATCAGGTTGAAGTCAGCTTAATTAAAAAACGTAAAGGTGTATGGCAAGGAAAGACCGAATCCATTTTGACACCTTCTCCACATCGGAAAGAGCCCGTATGCAATCATTTTGGAATATGCGGAGGATGTAGTTGGCAACATTTAAATTATACAGAACAGCTGAATCAAAAGCAAACAGTTGTCTACGATGCCTTGACTCGGATTGCAAAAATTGACCAGGCATTATTTGAACCAATAGTAGCTGCCTCGCAAACTGAATTTTATCGAAATAAATTAGAATTTACATTTTCTAACAATCGATGGCTTACCGAACAAGAATTAAACACTGAATTAACTGAATCCGATAAACGAGCACTTGGGTTTCATCGTCCGGGTAATTTTAATAAGGTAGTAGACATTCAAAGATGTCATCTGCAATCAGATGCTTCAAATGAAATTAGAAACTTTATTAAGGATTTTGCGATGCAGCGGAATTGGGAGTTTTATAACATTCGCGAGAATATCGGTTTTTTAAGAAACCTCATCATTAGAAGCAATGCACAAAATCAAATCATGTGTATTTTAGTTACAGCCTACGAAGATCAGGATAAATTGGAAGCATTGCTTGAGGTCCTACCAAATCGCTTTCCTGAAATAGTAAGTTTATATAAGGTAATTAATCCAAAAAAGAACGATAGTTTATTTGATTTGAATTTTATAAAAGTCTTTGGGCAAGATTACCTGACTGAAAAACTAGATCATGTAAATTTTTTGATTGGTCCAAAATCATTTTTTCAGACAAACTCACGACAGGCAACAGAACTTTATCGAATTGTGAAAGATTTTTGTTCGCTTAAAGGAACAGAAACAGTTTATGACTGGTATTGTGGTGTAGGAAGTATTGGAATTTATTTAGCAGACTCAGCAAAACAAATCGTAGGTGTAGATGAAATTGGTGAGGCCATTTCAGATGCTTATTTAAATGCAGAAAGCAACCAATTGCAAAATTGTCGTTTCTTTCATTCAGATGCAAAGGATATTTCGATTGAAAATTTGCTCGAAACATTTGGGAAACCCGATGTAGTCATTGTGGATCCTCCAAGGGCCGGTTTACACGAACGTGTAATTGAGCATTTAAAGCAGTTGAAAGCAGAAACCTTGGTTTATGTTAGTTGCAATCCGGCTACACAAGCACGTGATCTGGCCTTATTGAAGGAAATTTACGAGGTTATTAAAATAAAACCGGTTGATTTGTTTCCACATACAAATCATATAGAAAGTGTTGCCTTATTATCTTTGCACAAATGAATGTCGATTTTGAAAAATACCTTCAACTGGAGGACGATTTGAGGCGATACCGCAAAGCTTTAAATGAAGCGCTGGAAATAATGCTTGACCAGGAAGTGAGCAATTATCCAATTTTTATTCTTCATCAACAGGAATTGGAAATGGGTGTAAAATTGATTGAATCCGGACCGGAAACCGGTATCTGGTCAGTTCATGCATCGAGTTTAGAAGAGTTTGTAGTAAAAAGACTGATTGAAGAAGATAAAATTTTGGAGTTCCAAACAATTTATAAAAATCACCCCAACCAATTTTGCATTTTTGTTTTATCAGAACTTGGGGCACAATTTATTTATTACCCTCGGACAGATCAACTCTATACTGAATATGGAAATCTCAATTGATCTGAAACTCATGCGTGAAATTGTTTTCAGAGATGAGCCATTGCTCCTGGAAATGGTAGATGAATGGATTCAAGATTCAGATGGGAAAATGGATCAGATTATTAAATTGTATGAATTAAACAACTATGATAAATTGTTTAATAAAATTCATGAGTTGAAAACAAATTTTTCAATGATTCATTGTCCGGCAGGAATTCAGTGTTGTGAAAGAATGATACGTGCTATCGAAAAACAAAACTTAGAAAATTCAGATATCAACCAGCTGATCACAATTGTTGCAGATGTGAAAAGCCAATTATTAAATCAAATTGAACCCATTAAATGAAAGGAATTATACTTGCAGGAGGTTTAGGAACCCGATTGTATCCGCTTACATTGGCAATGAGTAAGCAATTGATGCCAATTTATGATAAGCCCATGATTTATTACCCATTATCAACATTGATGTTGGCAGGGATTCAAGAAGTATTGATTATTTCAACACCTAAGGATCTGCCTCATTTTAAAGAACTGTTGAAAGATGGTTCTCAGTTGGGCATGCAAATTAGTTACAAGGAGCAATTGATTCCAAATGGTTTGGCACAGGCATTTGTCCTGGGCAAAGAATTTATAGGTAAGGATCCGGTTTGTTTAATTTTAGGAGACAATATTTTTTATGGGCATAAAATTCCCGATCTTCTGAAGGCCAATGTCAATCCAAGTGGTGGCGTTATTTTTGCCTATCCGGTAGCTGATCCTGAACGTTATGGTGTTGTGGAATTTGATGATGAGCTGAATGCCATTTCAATTGAAGAGAAGCCAGAAAATCCAAAATCACATTTTGCAGTACCAGGAATTTATTTTTACGACAACAGCGTCGTTGCAATTGCGGAAAATTTAAAACCATCGGCCAGAGGGGAATTTGAAATTACAGATGTCAATAAGGAATACCTGCTCGCTAAAAATCTTAAAGTATCAGTATTAGGACGCGGAGTAGCCTGGTTGGATACCGGAACACACGAATCTTTGATGCAGGCTTCCCAATTCATACAAGTGATCGAACAAAGGCAAGGTTTAAAAATAGGATGCATCGAAGAAGTGGCCTACCTCATGGGATTTATTACCATCGAACAATTGTACGAACAAGCTTACCTGTTGCGAAAGAGCACGTATGGTGAGTATCTCATGAAAATTGTAAAAATGACAGGATACGAATTGCCGGATTCGCAATAAGCAAACTTCCACATCGTTTTTGTAGTAGATTTGGACGAATTATATTCTTATTAAAATAGAATTCGTATGAAATGGTCTGATTTTTCAATCCCCATAATTTGGGATAATACAAAAGAAGTTATAGTTAGATTTCCTTTAGCTGCAGCATGTGCCATTGGATTTACATTCTTGGCAATAAACCAAATAGATACGGGAGCTGATCATTCCACTATTTGGCAACAGCGCCTGCTTTTTACACTTGGTACAGGATTGCCTTTGATGATTGGCTTGCATGCTTGTGTGGAATTGTATTCTAAATCTATGCTGCAAAAAATATTGATTTTATTTTTTGGTGTTGTCCTGTTGTTCATAATATATTTTGAATTTGCACCCGATTTTGAATTTGAGCATTTGCGACGACCCATTCGTTTTTTATCGATTTTTTTAATTTTTCATTTATTCGTTTCAGTAGCACCTTTCCTAAAACCCCTTGCCCCATTGGATTTTTGGGAATACAATAAGAATTTACTCATTCAATGGTTTATAGGTGCATTTTATGCCTTGGTTATCTATTCCGGATTATCCATTGCCTTGCTTGCTATTGATCAACTGTTTGAAATTCACATCAATGGGAAATTGTATATCTATATATTTTTTATTATTGCATTTGTATACCATCCATTCTTTTTTTTAAATGGATATCCTTTGATTCATTTAAAAAATGAAGATAAAATTGAATGGATCAAAGCACTGAAAGCATTGGTAAATTATATACTCATTCCAATGAGTATGCTGTACTTTGTCATTTTGTATGCTTTTGGAATTAAGATTCTAATTAATTGGCAGTTGCCACACGGATGGGTTTCCTCACTTGTACTTGGTTTTTCAGGGGTTGGAATATTTAGTTTTTTATTAAATTTTCGCTTAGCAGATTTGTATGAGAATAAACTTTCCGGATTTTACAAGAAATATTTTTATTACGGTTTGTTGCCATTGGTCTTTTTACTTTTTGCAGCAATTTTTAGGCGTTTGTCAGATTACGGATTTACACCACCCCGTTATTTTGTGCTAATTAGCGGCATTTGGTTGCTTGGAATTTGTATTTACTTTATTTTATCGCGCAAAGACAACATAAAATGGATTCCATTGAGTTTAATGGGATTTTTGATAATTGGTACGATGAGCCCCATTGATGCATTTGAAACAACTGTCCGAAATCAAAAAAATCGCATTCAATCAAGCTTGGAGGCGAAACAACTGTTGGAAGCTGGGAGAATGAAAGCTGATTTGAGCAGTTTATCGAACGATGAAAAAGAACGTATTAAAGATATGATTCGCGAAATAAAAAGTATGGGGAGCCTGGACGAATTGTCCGATATCGTTCCTGCAAATTTTGTTTTCGACAGTATAAAAAACAGCAATGATGAATATGCCTTGTTTGAAAAACTTGGTTTAATAGATAGCTTTCAATTGGAATCTGGACAAGCTAAATCCAGGTATTTATCATATTACAATCGCAACAGCATTCCGTTAATCGCTGCTGATTGGTTGTTTGTTATCGACATAAGCGATGGGGCATTGCAAGACAGTATCCAGTTGGATGGACAAAACTGTCATTGCCTGATATTAAACAATGTGGTAAAAGATTCAATTCCTCTTGAAGCACTTGTGTCAAAGCTAGATGCAGAATATTCAGAAGACCGTGCCGATAAAATATTAGAACAAGCCATCGATTTTGAATCCAGTCGGTTTAAGTATCGAATCTTCCTAAAAAATCTGAATTATGAAAAAAAGCGAGATGGATTTGAAATAAATTATTTAAATGCTTATTTGTTATGTTCTAAAAAATGATCGAATTATTAATAAGCTCTGACATCATTTTTTAGCATGTAGTTTATAAAAGCAGTATTTACAACCCGGTAACCTCCTGGTGTCGGATACTTCCCTGAAAAATACCAATCACCGGTATGATCTGGGCAAGATTTATGGAGTCCCTCAATTTTTTGAAAAATGATTTCAACTTCAGATGGTGCATTCTCTGGAGTAAGCATTTGTCCTATTTTTTTAGAAATTTCTTCATAACTAAAACTTTCATACAATTCTGCTAAATAATTAGTCATTTTGTCAATAGGGACTTGTTGTTGAGCCAGACATTTTTCAAGTGTTTCTTCCAGTAAATCTTCTTTATTGTGTTCTTGTAATAATTCTACTAAAGCTTTAAATGCAGCAAATTTTTCAATCTGTGACATGTCTATTCCATAACAATCCGGATAGCGGATTTGAGGCGCTGAAGAAACTACAATAATTTTCTTTGGCTTTAGAGTTGACAAAATATGAATGATGCTATCTCTTAAGGTAGTTCCTCGAACAACCGAATCGTCCAGTACAACCAAGGTGTCAATTCCTGGACGCACCACGCCATAAGTTACATCGTAAACGTGTGAAACCATTTTGCCACGGACTTTATCATTTGCTATGAATGTCCGCATTTTATCGTCTTTAACCACTAATTTTTCAATGCGTGGTTTACTAAATAAAATAGCATTCAAATCTTCGCTGGATATGGGTTGAGGAAGTGCCAATATGTGTTTTGCCTTTCGTTGGTTTAGGTGATCGTATAAACCCTCCATCAAGCCATAAAAAGCCGTTTCAGAGGTATTTGGAATGAAGGAAAATACGGTATTTTCAAAATCTTCACCAATGGCTTTTATAACGTCCTGTGCCAATTCCCGACCCAGATTTTTGCGTTCCTGATAAATGTCAGAGTCATTACCTCTTGAAAAATAAATGCGTTCAAAACTGCATGATTTTTTTTCCTGAGGTTCGAGGCATAATTCTTCTTTTACCTGACCGTTGTATTTTACGATGAGGGCGTTTCCAGGTTTTAGTTCTTTAATATCTTCTAATTGCAACTCAAAGGCAGTTTGAAGGGCAGGACGTTCGGATGCCATGGCAACGACTTCGTCATCCTGATAATAAAATGCGGGTCTAATTCCATTGGGATCTCTTAAAATAAAAGCATCGCCATGTCCAATCATACCTGCAATCACATAACCTCCATCAAATTTTTTTGCCGCTTTATTTAAAACATTGCAAACGTCCAGATTTTCAAAAATCAAGGGATTTATTTGTTGTTGGCTCAAGCCTTCAGGCTTATACCAATTAAACAATTGTTGCACTTCCTCATCTAAAAAATGGCCAATTTTTTCCAATACGGTGATGGTGTCTGCCTTAATTTTTGGGAATTGACCTAGCGAAACCAATTTTTCAAAAAGTTCTTCTACATTGGTCATGTTGAAGTTACCGGCTAAAACCAAATTTCTGCTAATCCAATTGTTTTCTCGTATAAATGGGTGAACGGTTTCTATGGTATTGTCTCCATGGGTCCCATAACGCAAATGACCCAACAAGACCTCTCCCATAAATGGTTTGTGATCTTTCATCCATTGGGCATCGTTTAATTGCTCCTCGGTTAAATTATTAAAATGATGCATAACGCCTTCAAATAAGGCTTGCAAATAATTAGAAGAGTTGCTCCTGCGGCGGGAGATGTATTTTTTCCCTGGTTCAACATGCAATTTAATCGTGGCCAAACCAGCGCCATCCTGACCACGGTTCCGCTGTTTTTGAAGCAGCAGATGCAGTTTTTGAAGACCATAAAAACAGGTCCCATACTTTTTTTGGTAAAAATCCAAAGGCTTTAGCAGACGTACAAAGGCCAGTCCACATTCATGCTTGATTTGGTCGCTCATGAAGGATAATAAGCTGCAAAGTTACGACATATATTGGAAGAAATGTTTCAATCCTACAATGCTGCAATTCTACAATGTTTTGATGTGAAATTGAATAATTGTAGGATTACAGGATTGCAAAATTGCAGGATTAGAAAATTTACCTCCTATTCATCCCTTTTCCGCCCATTCTGTTTTCACGGCGTTCTTTCAATTTTCGAATTACTTCATGATTAAACTCCATTTCAGCGGGTTCGAGTTGAGCTAATTTTTGAGGCGGTAGAATGGCTTTAAATTTTTCGTAGTAATTTTTCTTAAGATTGAGTTCTTTTTCTTGAATATTAAATTGTTCTTCAAGGGCTTTATTGGATTCTTCATCACTCATCTCTTTATTTCGGGCATCTCTCTTTTGCATAATCTGTTCTTTTCGCAATTCCATTCTTTTGCGGGAGTATTCGTTATAGACTGGCCAAAAGCGGGTGGATTCATCGGTAGTCAGATCTAATTTATTGGTTAGAAAAGCAACGCGCATGGATTCCATTTTTTCCAACATGCGTTCCTTTCCTTCAGAGCGTCTTTCCGGATCACCTTGAGACCAGCTTTGGAATGCCAGACCGTGGAAAACTAAAATGAAAATTATAAAGCGTTTCATGGTTTCTATAGTTTTAATATTTTTAAATTTATTCTAAAATCTGAATCAATAAATCTGAAGTTTCATCATCCATATCAACATCTAAAATATTGAGCGAATTGATTTCATCTTCATTGATTACGCTGGCAAGACTGGATTCATCAAAATCGCTTGCATAGATTGAGACATATTCCAATAATTCATCTTCAGTGATATTGCTTAAGTAATCAACTGGTTTTGGATTGCTGAATAAACGGATTCCAATCCAGGAAACGAGTAACAGTACACAAGCAGCAGCAGCAAAGGACCAAACGCGTTTAAAATTTGTTTTTACAATAATTTTTGATTCTTTATTTTGAACCAATTTTTCTATGTTTAGAATCTTGTTTTCAAAATAATTTTCCGGAACTTTAAATGGGTTTTGTTTTAGACTGCCCGGTAACTGATCAGATTCCAGTTTATCAAACAATCGATCCGGAAATTCTTCAAAATAATTTTCAGGAATGTTAAAATTTTCAGGACTGATCCGATGCAAATTTTTATCCATCAGGATGTTACTTACAACACGATCACTCAAGTTGTCCATGTAATTTTCAGGAACAACAAATCCTGTATTGCCCTTAAGCAAATCTTCCAATGGAAGTTTGGGATCTGATTCAGGTTTGTTTAGTGGATGCATGTTTTAAATTAATTCCTTTTGTTTAAAATACTCTTCAATTTTTTTTACCGCATGATGATAAGAAGCTTTTAACGCACCTTCTGATGTTTGCAAGACTTCTGACATTTCTTTATAAGACATTTCATCATGATAGCGCAACAGAAAAACTTGCTTTTGTTTATCAGGCAATCGACTCAATGCATCTTGCAAGGCCAATTGAATTTCATTTCCATCAAAATAAGGGTCTGATTTCAATTGGCTGATTGCAGGATGTTCATCCTGATCGTCAACAAAATCATATTGAAATTTTTTATTCCGTTCAATGAATGTCAAACTTTCATTCGTTGCAATTCGATAAAGCCAGGTAAAAAGACTGCTTTTTTGTTCAAATTGCTCAATGCTCCGATATACTTTAATAAATGTATTTTGCAGTACATCGTCTGCATCGTCATGAGAAAGAACCATTCTTCGAACATGCCAATACAACTTCTGTTGATATTTTTCTACAAGGGCTCTGAATCCTTTTTCCAGGCTTTCTGGGTTTTTGATCCATTCCAGGAGCTGTGCATCCTCCACTTGTTTAGTTACGGCCATCAGTTTATAGACTTAATTTTAGTTAATTCGTTTAATTCAACAATTCGTATTCGCCAATTTTATTTAAAAACAACTGGGTCCGACCATCTTTAAATTCAAACATAGGCTTGAATTTGGCATTAAATACGAGCCTTTCTGCCCCATACGACTGAATAGAATGTACATTTTGGTTGTAGGATTCATCAAAACCTCGCAGCAATACCAAGACCTCAATATTGTATTTTTCCATATTGGCCAAATCCAATCCATGCAAAGGGCTTTTTTCATCAATAACATGATTTAAGGTCCAGTTTAAGGGGAAAAGTGCAATTTTGTTAATTTCAAGGCTGAGATTTCGCATGATGCGTGTCGTGGTATCCTCCGGGGTAAAGCCTACAATCATGTTTGCTTCCATATCAATCAAGGTATTGTTGAGTGCATTGACAATGCGCATTTGAAGACCATAGGTACCTTTAAAAGGTGCTAATAGTACATGATCTGAATATAAAATTTTTGCACGTGGTTTGCTAAATTTGGCATAGACCAAACTAGTAATAATTGCCAGGGTCAACAAGCCAGCCAGTGCTTCAAATCCTGCAATTCCGGATGCCAACAAACCGGTTGGATGCATTCCGCCATAGCCAACGGTAGTAAACGTTTGTACACTGAAGAAAAAGCATTGATAAAATTCTTTCCAAATGTTTTCATTCGTAATGCCAACGATACGCCAGGAACCTGCTATGAAATAAATAAATCCAAAAACTAAATTGATTGCAACATAATAAGCTAATATCAGACTTAGAAAAAATGACCAACGCATTTCAATCAATTCGTGATACCAACTTTTAGCAGATACACCGATTCTTTCAATATTAAATTGACCTTGATCTGTTATCATGCGATTTTTGGTTTGGGAATAAGATTTTCCAAAACCAAAATCTTCTTTGTTAGGGTCCAATTGAACGCTGTTTTTTGCTGTTTCAGCCATTTTTATAATCCTTTTTTAACAAATGATTCCATTAAATTTGCAAGCATAAAGATATTTCAGAAATGCTACAAATACTTGCAGCACGCTTGCTCAAAATCTGGGGATGGAAAGCTACCGGATCAGAAACCTTGCAGCAATTACCGAAATTTGTAATCGCAATCGGACCGCATACTTCGAATTGGGATTTCTTGGTTGGAATCCTCGTCCGCTCTGCATATGGAATTAGTAAAGTCCGTTTTTTAGGAAAAGACAGTTTGTTTAAACCTCCATTCGGTTTTATTTTCAGAGCCTTGGGAGGCTATCCTGTCAATAGGCAACATCATCACAACCAAGTCGATGCTTATATCCAGGCATTTAATGAGCACGCTGAATTTGCGATTGTCATAGCACCGGAAGGAACCCGTAAAAAAGTAGATAAATTAAAAACTGGATTTTATTTCATCGCAAAAGGAGCAGCAGTACCCATTATCCCTACCATCATGAATTATCAAACAAAGTCCGTTGATTTTGGAATGCCCTTTTACCCCAGCGATGACGAAAAAAAGGATCTGGATTTTCTGACTAATTTTTTTAAAAACAGACCAGGCAAATATCCTGAGCTCAGTTTCTAAGTAATAGCAAAAAGGGGAGGAGAAAAACAAGCAGAAAAGTGCTTTTTAGTAGTTAGTCTGAGGTCCACCTATCAGTTTAACAGTCTAAAAGTCTAATAGCCAGCAACCCTGCCCCCCTGATTCCAGACTCTATCCCCTTCATTTAACCTTTCTTTAAAATCCGAGTCTTATAGTAATTGTACCTTTGCTTAGCTTTTGGACTATGAAAAAATACATTTACCTTTTATTCTTAATGACAGCCTTGGGTGTTTTGACGATGTCAAATCGTAAGGGAAGAGCAACCACAGTGGGCTTAGGCAGTACTGGCGCGCCGGGCGATGATGCCACTGTATGCAAATCTTGCCACAATGGACCCATTGAAGTGGCCGTTCAGATTACCGTATTGGAGCAGGGGGATACCATTTTGGCTTATGAGCCGGATAAAACCTATCAAATCCATATTCGGGTTAATAATACCGGTGGAAACGTCCCAAAAGCGCATGGTTTTCAAATGACCATTCTAAACGCTGCAAAAGGACTCAACGGACCTGATTTAAAAGATTTAGTGCCTTTAAGTTCAAATGTAAAGCTAGTTAGTATCCGCAACGGTAGATTGTATGCTGAACACCCTGAACGGAGTACTGCCAATCTTTTTGAAATTCAATGGAAAGCTCCAGCCATCGGTTCTGGTCCGGTTACCATCTATGCAACTGGGAATGGTGTAAATTCCAATGGAGATGATAGTGGAGATGGTTCTGCAAAATCTTCGCTCCAACTGGATGAAAAAATTACATCCTCTACTTCAGCTGGGCAAATCTCTTCATTGGGAGTTTTTCCAAATCCATTTTCAGACAAATTTTATTTGCAGGGTGAAAGTTCTGAATTAAAACAAATTGAACTGGTAAATCTATTTGGAAAAACATTGCAACAATTTCAAGTGAATGAAACCAATAGGATTTTTAATTTATCAGAATTAAATGATGGAATTTATTTTGTGAAATTTTTGGATGCCAATCGAAAAATTATCAAAACTCAAAAAGTTTTAAAACGTACTGCGCGACCTTAATTTTTAATTATGGGAGACAATTTGTTTCCTGAATACAGCGAACATTTTTTAGAAGATTCCGATCATGAAAAACAATGGTTGGAGCTAATTCAACAGCGCGTTGAAACTTTGTTAGAAAAAGATCCATCTTTGCTATTCAGTCATCTGTACCGATTGGATGTGGAAGAGTCTATCCTTCAGAATATATTAAAAAATGTAGCATCCAATCAACTTTCTGCAGCTATTTCAGAAGAAATCTGGAAACGTCAAAAAGCAAGAATGATGAGTCGCAAAAACAATCCACAGGGATGGATACTGGATTCAGATTTTTAAATTGAATTAAGGATTCAATTTTGCTAATTTTTTCAAAAGCTGATGAATTGCTTTTTCCAAATCAGAATATTCCGGAATTACTTTTCCAATAAGTACCATCAACATCAAGACTTGAACATTACCAGATTCGGGAAGATATTCTTTCCAACAGATGCGATACACTTCCCGGATTCTTCGTTTAATCAAATTGCGATCGTGCGCTTTTTTAAACAAGCGCTTAGGCACTGAAATAGCAAGTTGAGGCGATGCAATATGAGCATCGGGCAATTTTGTGAAATGGTATTTTAAAATTAATGGATGTGAAAACAGCGAACTGGATTCAGCAATAAGGAGTTCAATTTGCTTTTGAGACTTAATACGGAGCCTGGCAGGAAATTTGTGATCTGGGCTCACATTTGATCAGGATAAATGACTTATTTTGAACCACCCTCATCAGAAACACTCAAACGGAGTCTTCCGCGAGCACGACGACGAGCAAGGACTTTCCTTCCGTTTTTACTTTTCATACGAGCTCTGAAGCCATGTTTGTTGGCTCTTTTTCTTCTGGAAGGTTGAAATGTACGTTTCATAATACTGTGATTTTCAAGGCCTTAATTAAAAGGGACTGCAAATATACGCTATTTTATAAAATTCTAAAATCTTTTTTAACTATTCATAGAAATTAAAAATTCTTCATTGGTACTGGTACCAACCATGTGTTTTTTCACAAACTCAACAGCTTCTTCAGGTTTCATATCTGCAAGATGATTGCGCAACACGAACATTTTTTGAATAATTCCATCATCCAGTAATAAATCTTCTCTACGAGTGCTTGATTTGGTCAAATCAATAGATGGGTACAAGCGTTTATTGGATAAACTTCTGTCAAGTTGTAATTCCATGTTACCAGTTCCTTTAAACTCTTCGAAAATAACACCATCCATTTTAGAACCGGTATCAATCAAAGCAGTTGCAATAATGGTTAATGAGCCTCCATTTTCAATTTTACGGGCTGCCCCAAAGAATTTTTTAGGTTTTTGAAGTGCATTGGCCTCCACACCACCCGAAAGTACTTTTCCGGATGAAGGTGCTACTGTATTGTATGCCCTTGCCAACCTAGTTATGGAGTCTAATAATATAACCACATCGTGACCACATTCAACCATTCGTTTTGCTTTCTCTAAAACGATGTTTGCAACTCTTACGTGATTGTCAGCTGGTTCGTCAAAAGTTGAAGAAATAACTTCTGCATTTACGCTGCGTTTCATATCGGTAACCTCTTCCGGTCTTTCATCCACTAACAAAATCAACAAGAAACACTCCGGATGATTGGATGAAATTGCATTGGCTATGTCTTTCAATAAAAAAGTTTTACCGGTTTTCGGTTGAGCAACAATCAAACCTCTTTGACCTTTTCCAATCGGAGTAAATAAATCAATCATCCGATTTCCATAATCCCTACCGCTGGGACTTGTTGTCAATTTAAATTTTTCATTTGGAAATAAGGGTGTCAAATAATCAAAGGGTACACGATCTCGGATCATAACTGGATCCAATCCATTGATTTTTGAAACTTTTAACAATGCAAAATATTTTTCCCCATCTTTTGGTGGACGAATAGCACCAACAACTGAATCACCTGTTTTTAATCCAAACAATTTAATTTGTGAAGGAGATACATAAATATCATCCGGAGAAGATAGGTAATTGTAATCAGCACTTCTTAAAAAGCCAAAACCATCTGGCATCATTTCCAATACACCAGCCCCTTCTATAACCCCTTCCAGTTCAACTACAAATAAAGGTTCTGCAGGCTTCTGAAATTCACTGGCATCTGCGTTCTGTGGTCCGGAATTTTCTACATTTTCATTTTGCCCTTGAGGATTTTCATTTCCCGGAGCATCGTATCGATTGTTTGTTCTTCTGTAATTATTTTGTCTGTAATTGCTTTGTCTTTGGTCTCTGTGACGATAAGGAGTTCGTTGATCTTCTGATCCAGATTCTGCTTCTTTTGTTTCGGTTTTTTCAGTAGCAGAAACATCAGAGACTTCGACAGCTTCAGGTTTTGTTTCAACTTTTACAACTTCTTCGGGTTCAGCTTCTGTTGTTGCTTCTGCATTTTTAACAACACGCCTTCTGCGGTGACGTACATTGTGTTCATCTTCAAGAATTTCATATCCGGGTGCTTGCGTATTCTCTTTAGAATTTGTATTTGAATCCGTTGCTACCGAGCTTTTATTTAGAGCCTGTTGGTCCAGGATTTTATAAATTAAATCCTGTTTGCTTAATTTTTTAGAATTTTCTAAGCCAATTTTTTCTGCCAGATCCCGAAGTTCAGGAACCAGCATATCATTTAGCTGTAAAATGTCGTACATAAATAATTAATTGATGGGAAGGTGGAAAAAAAATAAATAAACAATGATTTGAATAAAAAACGATTTGTTTTCAGAGGCTTCCTATAATCAAAGACCAAATAAAAAAACAAATTTTTGAAAAAGATTAAGGAAAAACTCTGGAGATGCGAAGAATTGAAAAACTATCGGTTTCGCAGTGCAAATATACTACGACCTGTTGATTTTTCATCTTTTTTAATAAAATTTACTTTTTTGCAGTAACATTGCCCAATAGAAACACCAAAGTATGCTAGAGCTCCGAATTATTCGTAATGAAATGGAACGCGTTCTGGAGGGATATAGGAAACGAAATCTGCCGGAAGAGCTGTTGGCATTAATTCCAGAAATTATAAGCCTGGATGATCACCGAAAGGCCAGCCAGCTGCTTGTTGATAGAAATTTGGAAAAACTCAACCTTCTATCTAAAGAAATTGGTGATTTATTTAAAAATGGAAATGCAGCAGAAGCAGAATCACGAAAGCTCGAAGTTGCTACTATCAAAGAAGCGAATGCACAATTGGAAGCGGATTTAGCCTCCGCAAAATTAGGGATCGAAGAGCGTTTGCTTCTTTTACCCAATGTACCATACAGCCTGGTACCTATGGGCAGCAGCGCTGAAGACAATCTGGTATTTAAACCCTGGACCGGGAATTTGCCAAAATTGGCAGCAGGTTCTTTACCCCATTGGGAGCTCGCAAAAAAATACGATTTATTTGATATGGAGTTGGGGGTGAAAATTTCTGGATCCGGGTTCATATTGTATAGGAATAAAGGAGCAAAGCTCCAAAGGGCATTGATCAACTTTTTTTTAGATGAAGCTACCAAAGCAGGCTACGAAGAAATTCAGGCACCTTTATTGGTCAATGCAGATTCAGCCCGTGGAACCGGTCAGCTGCCTGATAAAGAAGGTCAGATGTATTTTGCTGAAAAAGACAATTTGTATTTGATTCCTACAGCTGAGGTTCCGGTCACCAACATATACAGGGATGTAATATTAAAAAAGGACGATTTTTCAATAAAAATGTGTGGGTATACCCCTTGTTTTCGTCGTGAAGCAGGTTCTTATGGTGCACACGTAAAGGGACTAAACCGCGTTCATCAGTTTGATAAGGTTGAAATTGTGCGGATTGAGCATCCTGAGCGTTCTTACGGTGTTTTAGATGAAATGCTGACTCATGTGGAGTCTTTGTTGGGTAAATTGGAATTACCCTACCGGATTTTAAGACTTTGTGGAGGGGATATGGGTTTTGCTTCTGCCATGACCTATGATTTTGAAGTCTATTCTGCAGCCCAGGAACGGTGGTTGGAAGTGAGTTCGGTTTCAAATTTTGAGACATTTCAAACCAATCGGATGAAACTTAGGTTTAAAAATGATAAAGGAGACTCCATATTGGCACATACACTCAATGGTTCCGCTCTAGCACTTGCCCGCATCGTCGCAGCCTTATTGGAGAATCATCAGGATGCAGATGGAATTAACATTCCGGTTGCATTAAGGCCATATACCGGATTTGACCGGATTCATTAAGAAATATTTAAAGAATAAATTGGAATCTCTTGAGCTGCTTAACTGTTTATAAATAAAAAAAACACATATGGTATTGAATGCTGATTACATGATTTGGTATGTATTAACGATTGCATTATCTCTGGTAGGAATGTTTGTATCCAACAGGCTACAATCCAAGTTTAAAACCTATTCAATGATGGGATTGCGATCCAATTTATCAGGAAAAGAAGTTGCTGAATCCATGTTAAACTATTATGGAATTCATGATGTTCGAGTACAAGAATCTCAGGGCTTTTTAAGTGATCATTACAATCCACTTGATAAAACCGTCAATTTAAGTCCGGAAGTTTATCGTGGCAGAAGCGTCGCCTCAGCTGCTGTAGCTGCGCATGAATGCGGACACGCAGTACAACATGATACAGCTTATGCTTTTTTGCAATTGCGGTCGAAAATTGTACCGGTCGTAAAAATTGCATCTACTGCTCAACAATTTTTGTTGCTGGCTGCATTTATGTTGGCCAATACATTTCCATCCTTGTTACTAATCACCATTTTTACATTTGCAATTACTACTATCTTCAGTATAATTACCTTGCCGGTAGAATTTGATGCAAGTAAAAGGGCATTGGTTTGGATCAACCAGCAAGGTGTTGTAAGCGGACAAGAATACGTAGGAGCAAAAGATGCCTTAACCTGGGCTGGATTGACATATTTGGCACAGGCTTTATCTTCACTGGTGATGTTACTTTATCTGGTTTTACGTTACGTAGGAATTAACAGAGACTAATTAAAAAAAACTCATTTACATTTTAGCAGTGGTGTAAATCTGATTGTAATTTTGCTGATAAAGAAATAGAATATTTCAAATTCATAATAAAAATAAATTTCCAAATAAATAGTATTTATGTCGGCTGAATTAGAATCACAACTACGAAAATGCAATGAAGAGTTTGAGCGTGCCATTGACCATCTTCAAAAAGAATTGGTTAAAGTGCGTACAGGGAAAGCTTCTACCTCCATGTTGGATGGAGTGATGGTAAACTATTATGGAGCCCCGGTGCCAATTACACAGGTATCCAATATGAGTTTGGCAGATGCTAGAACCATAACGATTCAACCTTGGGAAAAAAAGATCATTGGTGATATCGAACAAGCAATTTTTGCTTCAAATTTGGGTGTAACGCCTCAAAATGATGGTGAATTGATACGAATTGCCATTCCACCACTTACGGAAGACCGCCGTAAAGAATATGTAAAACAGGTAAAACATTATGGCGAAGAAGCCAAAGTAAGTGTGCGTTCATCCCGCCATAAAATTCTGGATGTTATAAAGAAAGAACAAAAGAATGGCTTATCGGAAGATATAGCTAAAAGCAAAGAGCAGGAAATTCAAAATCAGGTCAATCATTTTATTGCTAAAATTGATAAAATCGTTGAAGCAAAGGATAAGGAAATTATGACAGTTTAATAATGGACCATTGACCATTGGACCAATGGCCATTGCAATATTGTAGAATCGCAGCATTTCCTACAGACTATAGACTTCCTTTCTAAAAACTCTTCCTCACATTGCAGCATTGTAGCATTGCAAGATTGCAGCTTTGCAACATTTCCCTAGAGACTTCCTTTCTACAGACTCTTCCTCACATTGCAGCATTGCAAAATTTCCTACAGACTTCCTTTCTACAGACTTCACTCCCTTTGTCTGAATCAAGATTTTCAGGATTTTAGGATTTACTTGATTTTAAATTATTGCAATAGTCGATTATATAATTATAATATTGCAAGATTGTAGCATTGTAGAATTAGATATTTGCAACATTTCTCTTAAAACTATTTCACTTGTACAAATTACTTCCCTCCAGATATTCAAAAACTGTATCGGGTACGAGATATCTAATTGATTTTCCCTCTTTAATACTTGCTCTGATATACGTTGATGAAATATCTAAAAGGGGAGCATCACAAAATACAATGCATTTTGCATTGGGAAATGGATTTTGTAATTGGCTGCTGTTGCTGCGATGATAAATGTAAATTGTATGATTTTGTAACAACAATTCGTAGTGCTTCCATTTAGCTAAGCTCTGCAAATTATCAGCGCCCATAATGAGTGCAAATTCATGTTCCGGATATTTTTCTTTAAGATACGCCAATGTATCTATTGTATATGAAGGCTGCGGCAATTTAAATTCAATGCTCGATGCCTTTATTTTAGGATTGTCTTCCAGTGCGAGATTGACTAAATGCAAGCGATCGTAATCATTGGCCAAACTACTTTTTGCTTTCAATGGATTGTGCGGACTTACGACCAACCAAACCTGGTCGATTTCATTAAAATTTGCAATGTGTTGGGCAATAATTAAATGACCAGTATGAATTGGATTGAATGAACCAAAAAACAAACCAATGGTCATGCGTTTAGTAATTGCTCATAATCGGCATAATCAACATGAGAAGTTGTTCGCCGGTGGCTTGCTCTGCTGGTAAAATAATTCCAGGTTTATTCGCTTGTGATAATTCGATGTGTATGTTTTCACAATTCATAACGGACAACATTTCTATTAAGAATTTACCATTAAAGCCAATGGTGATTGGTTCGCCTTGATACGTGCAGCTCAATTGTTCGGTAGCTTCATTTGACATATCAACATCTTGTGAAGAAATCGTCAGACTTTTATCTAAAATATTAAATACAACCTGGTTGGTGGATTTATTTGCATAAACTACCAAACGACGCAATGCAGATAACAATTCAATCCGATTGACTTGTAACAAATAAGGATTGTTGGTTGGAATTACCGCATTGTAATCTGGATACTTAGCTTCAATTAAGCGAGTGGATAAAACCGTGTTGTCAAAACTAAAAAAAGCTTTGGTTCTGCCAAAATGAATGGTGATGTTTCCATCTTTAGGAAGAATAGATTTTAATGCCAACAAAGACTTTTTAGTTAAAATCAAAGTTGATGAAGCTTCGCTTTGGTTGTTTAAAAAGGTGTATTTAACCAATTTGTGTGCATCTGTAGCTGCAAATGTTAAGCTGTTAAAATCAATATTCAGGCAAATGCCTTTCATGGCTTGACGCATTTCATCATTACTTGTTGCGAAAGCAGTCCGATCGATGGCATTTAATAGACTTTCGGAAGTCATGCTAATATTGTCTTCATTGGAAGGCAGACTCAATTCCGGGAAATCATCCGATTTTTCACCAACCAATTTATATTTACCGGATTGGGAAGTTATTTCAATGCCATTGGTATCCGGATTAACTTCTATTTGTACGGGTTGTTCGGCCAATGATTTTAAGGTATCCATTAAGGTCCGGCCAGGAATGGCTATGGTTCCATGGGACGTAATCTGAGCCTCAGCCTGGGTGGTAATCGTCAATTCAAGATTGGAAGCAGTTATTGATAAATGACCGTCTTTGGAGCTAATTAAAAAATCTTCCAAAACCGGGATAACAGGGTTTGAAGCTAATGCTGCTGATACTTTATTCAGTTTTTCCAGGAAATGACCCGAAGAAATGGTAAATTTCATTTGTTTTATTTAAGCTTGTTTTTTAATGGCTCTAAAGGAAATTCGATGCAACTAAGCTTCCTTTTTTATGTTTAAAATGAGTTTGGCAGACAAAAATACGTTTATTTTATGAAGCCATAATCGAGATCAAACGAATGAATGCCGCTTTTTTAACATTGCCCAAGGTCGAAACAGACTGGAAAAGTCTCAAACTGCCTGAATTTCAGTACACTGAATGGAAAACTGGCTTTGGTTTGTATCAAATTCAAACCAATAAGAAAGGCCTTTGTTCAATGGAAATTGTATTTCGGAATGGCCGTTGTTCGGAACACAAGAAATTGGTTGCCCGACTGACAGCAAATCAATTGCAGGAAGGGACTGCAACTTTAAAATCAGAAGCTGTTGCTGATATTATTGACTTTTATGGAGCCCAATTGTCCATTTTTGCAGATTTGGATTTTACGGTTATTGCCATGAGCTGTCTTCAAAAGCATTTTGAATACCTTGCATTATTTATATGTGATTTAATTTGCAATCCGGCATTCCGGGAAGAGGATCTCAATCGTGCAAAGAAATTTTTAAAATCTCAACTACAACATCAGCTGACTGAACCGGACTACGTGAGCTACCGGGAATTTACTTCTGCGATTTATGGCCAGGATTCTGTTTATGGATACAATACACAAACAGATTTGATAGATGCCGTCAGTCCTTCCGATTTATTTAGATATCAACAGGAAAATTACATTGCAGATTGCATGAATGTGTTTTATTGTGGTGAACTCAATGCATCAATTGATATATTGTTTCAAAAGATAGCAGCTTATTTTCCTTTGAAAAACAAGACTCCAAAAGCAATACCGGAAATTTACCAGACCCAAATAATTACAAAACACATACCTATAGAAAATTGTGCCCAGAGCAGCCTTAAAATGGGAAAGCGAATGTTTAAAAAACAAGATCCAGATTTCTTCGGTATGTATTTATTGAATACCGTACTAGGAGATTATTTTGGATCGCGTTTAATGAAAAACATACGGGAAGATAAAGGGTATACCTACGACATTCATTCAACCCTGGACGCTCAGGTTTACGATGGCTGTTTCTACATCAGTGCCGAACTGAATCCGGAGAAAATGCAAGACGCAATTCACAATATTCAGGAAGAATTGGTCGGATTGCAGGAGCGTAAAATACCAAAAGCAGAGTTAG
The DNA here is from genome assembly GCA_016787575.1 of Saprospiraceae bacterium. Lineage (GTDB taxonomy): Bacteria > Bacteroidota > Bacteroidia > Chitinophagales > Saprospiraceae > Vicinibacter. The sequence continues at coordinate 215,558 of JAEUUO010000020.1, forward strand.
AATTGGTCAGGAATTATTTATGCGGGAATATCATGCGTTTGCTGGATGGGCCATTTCAGACCATGGTTTTTATTAAAATATTGGTGACTGAATACGGATCAACCGCCTCGATGGAGGCGCTGATGGATTCCATTTTATCCATTGAAGCGGAGCAATTGAGAGCATTGGCAGCCCGCTATTTAGATCCCAAAACCATGAGTTTGGTTACAGCAGGAGCGGTTTAAATTCCTGAATTTGTTGTAATTTTGCAGACTTTCCCTGAAAATCATCACGATTTTTGATTTTACCCTTTTTTGGATTGATTATTGATTATTTTTTAGACCAGTTTAATATAAATGAAAGTATTTAATTTATTTGTTCAGGAATTGGCTGTTGACCTGGGAACTGCCAATACTCTTATTATACAAGACGATAAGGTTGTAGTTGATGAACCCTCCATCGTAGCAATAGATAAAAAATCAGGCGAAGTAATAGCAGTGGGCAATAAAGCCATGCAAATGCATGAAAAGACCCATAAAAATATTGAAACCATCAGACCTTTAAAGGATGGTGTGATTGCAGATTTTCAAGCTGCAGAAGCCATGATTCAAGGTATGATCAATATGATCGGGACCAAACGGAGGTTTTTTACCCATTTAAGAATGGTTATTTGCATTCCATCCGGTATTACAGAAGTTGAAAAAAGAGCGGTATTTGATTCAGCAGATCATGTGGATTCCAAAGAAACCTATTTGATTCATGAACCCATGGCCGCTGCTTTAGGAATCGGCCTTGACGTTGAAGAGCCTATCGGAAATATGGTTATTGATATTGGGGGAGGAACTACTGAAATTGCAGTTATCGCTTTGTCAGGTATCGTATGTGACCAATCCATACGCGTCGCCGGTGATGAATTTACAGGAGATATCATTGATTATATGCGCCGCGAACACAATATGCTAATCGGAGAGCGGACCGCAGAGCAAATGAAAATTCACATCGGCTCTGCTATGAAAACCCTTGATAACCCACCTGACCCATACCCAATCAATGGCCGGGATCTTATGACAGGCATTCCAAGGCAGATTATTATTAAATACGAAGAAACTGCAGAAGCACTGGATAAATCCATCATGAAAATTGAAGAAGCTGTTTTGAAGGCTCTGGAATTGACCCCACCTGAACTTTCTTCCGATATTTATCGAACTGGGCTTTATTTAACAGGAGGTGGTGCATTGTTAAGAGGTTTGGATAAACGCTTGTCTTTAAAAACAAAATTACCCGTTATCGTTGCGCAGGATCCTTTGAGAGCAGTTGTGAGGGGAACCGGCATTGCATTAAAAAATACAGACCGGTTTTCATTTCTAATTGACCGAAAGAGTATCTGATTATGTCTTCGATTCATTTTTGATCCGGCTTTGATTTAATCCGTAAGCCATGTGGAGAATTCTAAATATAATTGTCCAAAACGGTTCAACAGTTTTGTTTGTACTCTTACAGGCACTGTGTCTCTTTTGGGTGGTTAAGTTTAATCAAACACAACAAAAAATATACCTCCATTCGTATCAATTGATGGTCAGTGGGATACAAGCAAAATATCAAAAAACCATTGATTATTTTGGATTGCGCCAACGATATGACAGCATTGCAAATGAAAATGCAAAACTTTTGAGCAATCAAATTAATAGTCCATATAAAATCCAAAAACCCGATAGTTTAATTGATGGAGATCTGGGAGCTTACCAACTGATACAAGCGCGGGTTATCAACAACAGTTTGGAAAAAAGAAACAACATGATTACCCTCGACAAGGGAGGAAAACATCAAATTGCCCCGGGTATGGGAGTTATCACCTCCAAGGGCATTGTAGGTATTGTAACGGATACCAGCTCATCTTATGCTTTGGTGATGTCTTTATTACACAGCAACACCAATATCAGCGCCAGATTGAAGCGCTGTGGATTTTTTGGGCCCCTCGTATGGAATGGAAAAGATCCTTCCATTATGAATTTGATGGCTATTCAAAATTATGCAGATGTACGTTTGGGAGACAGTGTTGTAACCAGCGGTTATTCTGTTATTTTTCCAAAAGATTTGTTGATCGGTATTGTGGATGTTTATAAAAAAGAGGAAGGATCCTTTACATATAAAATCAACGTTAAACTCAGTCAATCAATGACTAACCTGGATCAGGTCTATGTGGTTTTAAATAAAGACAAAGGGGAAAAAGAAGGATTGGAAAAAAAATCTGCGCACTATGAATAATATCTGGACGGCAATGATTCTTCGCTTCCTGTTTTACATAGGATTGCAGGTTTTGGTATTGAAAGAAATTCATTTAAGCGGCAGCAATCAAAATTTTATTTTTATTCTAATTTATCCGGTGGCATTGCTGACTTTGCCATTTAGAATGCCTCAATTTTTTATAATTCTAATTGCCTTTATAGTAGGGTTTATTGTGGATTTGTTTTATATGTCACCAGGCGTACATGCAGGGGCATGCTTGTGGATGGTTTTGTTAAGGCCCTTGATGTTTCGGATATTGGAACCTAAAAACGGCTATCAATTGGATATGAGTCCAACAATAAGTGATTTGGGAATCATATGGTTTGCCAAATATGCCAGCACCTTGCTTTTGGTCTTTTTTCTTTCTTATTTTATTTTACAAGTATTCACTTTTGTTTATATTGGTGAGATCTTGTTAAAAACCATTTTAAGTTTTTTTGTATCCACGATTATCATTTTCTTGCTCCAATTGTTTTATAGTTTTAAATCCAATTGAGTCAAATGGAGGATAAACGAATCTTGCGCTATCAAATTTTAATGGGGTTTCTCATTTGCAGTGCAATTGGTTTGATTTTCACCTTGGCAAAAATTCAATTATTCAATCCATACTATTCTAATAAGGCAAGTTCGATTACTTTAAATCAAAACATCATATATCCTCCAAGAGGATTGTTTTATGACCGAAATGGTAAAATACTTGTAATAAATTATCCGACATACGATTTATATGTAACCTACAAGGATGTAAGTCCAACTATGGACACAAACATGTTTTGTGATTTGCTTCACATTAGCAAGGAAACATTTAAATTAAATATGGAAAAGGACTGGAAATCCGGTAAATACAGCAAATCCATTCCATTTGTTTTTTTAAAAAGCATCCCCCTCGATGTGTTCTTGCCTTTTCAGGAAAATGCGTTCCGATTTCCTGGATTTGATGGTTTGCTTCGTTCCATTCGGGAGTATCCGCAACCTCACGGGTCTAATTTTTTAGGGTACATCAGTGAGGTAAACAAAAGCGACATTGATCGATCGGATGGCTTGTACAAGCCAGGTGATTATATAGGAACTGCAGGGCTTGAAAAATTTTACGAGGAGGAAATTCGGGGAACTAATGGCGTTGAGTTTGTATTAAAAGATAATCTGGGAAGGGAAGTTGGTCCATTTGAATATGGCAAATTAGATCGTAAAGCAAACTCTGGATTGGATGCCATTCTGGGTATTGATTTGGAGTTGCAAAAATTTGGAGATACACTTATGAAAAACAAAGTGGGTGGGATCGTTGCAATAGAACCAGCTACCGGAGAAATTCTATGTCAAATTACATCCCCCAGCTACAATCCAAATTTGCTATCCATTCAAAACAACAGGGGATTGGCCTATGCTTATTTATTAAGAGATTCACTTAAACCTTTATTTGATCGGTCTTCAAATGCCAAATACCCACCGGGGTCAATATTTAAACCCATTCTTGCATTAATAGCCTTGCAAGAAGGGGTGTTAAATGAAAATACCGCACATCCTTGTTCTGGAGCATATTATTATAAAAACGTTTCCTATGGCTGCCACAACCACCCATCACCATATAAACTTTCTGTAGCACTTCAACATTCTTGCAATTCTTATTTCATACAGACATTCAGAGATTTAATAGAAATAAAAGGCTTCAACAAGCCACAAATTGGCTTGGATTTATTGGTAAAATATTTGGGAGCTTTTGGGTTGGGAAAACCTTTGTATACAGATGTTGCTACAGAAAGTGGTGGATTCATTCCAACTTCAGAATATTATACCCGGCTGTATAAAACAGATCAATGGCGTTCAACCTATTTTGTTTCAGTAGGAATTGGTCAAGGGGAATTGCTGCTAAGTACCATTCAAATGGCCAATCTTGCTGCTATTATTGCAAACAGAGGTTATTTTTATACACCCCATTTAGTGAAAGGGTTTAACAGTGAATCAATCGAAATACCGGAAAGGTATCGAACGCAAAATACAGTGCCCATTGACAAAAAATATTTTGAACCGGTTATTGATGGAATGGAACTTGCAATTCGTGGAGGCACTGCTTCAAAAGCATACAATCCGGAAATCGTAACTTGTGGAAAAACAGGGACATCCCAAAACCCACATGGGGAAGATCATTCAGTATTTTTTGCATTTGCCCCGCGTGAAAATCCTAAAATAGCAATTGCAGTGTATGTTGAAAATGCAGGTTGGGGAGGAAATGTAGCTGCTCCAATTGCCTCTCTGATGATTGAAAAATATATAAAGGGCAAGATAAACAGACTTGATTTACAGGAAAAGATGATGAAAATTGACTTGGTTTCAAAAAAACCTAAAACATGAAAATTTCAAGTATCGTTGCGATGAATGCGGAAGGAATTATTGGTTTTGAAAATCAGATTCCCTGGTACTTGCCTGCAGATCTCAGCTATTTTAAAAAAACAACCAAGGGACATTGTATCCTAATGGGGAGAAAGTGTTTTGAAAGTATTGGAAAACCATTGCCGATGAGAACCAATATCATTGTTACAAGAGATCCTTATTTTATTGTTTCAAATTGCTTAATAGCTCATTCAATCAATGAAGGCATATACCTCGCTAAAAAAACAGGGGAATCGGAATTATTTATTATCGGTGGAGGTGAAATTTACAAACAAACAGCTCATCTTTGGAATCGGCTCTATATAACAAGAGTTGAAATTTCCTGTCCTGGCGATACATTTTTTCCATCCTTAGACATGAATGAATGGAACTTGATTTCTGAAGAAGCTCATGAAAAGGATCCTAAGAATGAAATGGATTATAAGTTTTTAGTTTATGATAAAAAATAATTGAAGATGTAGAACACATAACACGCTTTCTTTCGAACACCTAAATTACTAATTATGCTTGAAGATCTGATCCAATTCATTTGGAGGTCTAAAACCGTATTGAATAAACCCTTGCGTTTATCCAATGGAATGCCTATCGAGGTGATGAATCCGGGATTGTTAAATTCAAATCAAGGTCCTGATTTTTTATTTGCCCAAATTATAATGGATGATGTCATTTGGAATGGTCATGTGGAAATACATTTAAAGTCATCCGATTGGTTGGTTCACAAGCACGACGAAGATCCAAACTATCAAAATATTGTATTGCATGTTGTTTGGGTTCACGACCAGGAAGTCCGGTATAAAGACCGAATTCTTCCCTGCCTTGAATTGAAAAATTATGTGGATACGGAACTATTGGATCGTTATCAAATTTTAATGAATCAATCTGGTTCAATTGCATGCAATTCGTTTATAGAAACAATTCCAACTGAACTAAAAACCATTCAGATCGAACGAATGATGGTTGAACGACTCGAACAGAAAACAGGGCAATTAAAATTGGAACTGGAAAAGACTCAATGGGATTGGGAAGACTTATTTTATAAGAAAATAGCACATTATTTAGTTGCTCCGGTTAATTCAGAAGCCATGGATAGTTTAACTGCGAAAATAACAAGGCAGTTATTTTTAAAAAACAGTTCGGATTTAATAGAATTACAGTCTTTATTTTTTGGTGTGGCAGGATTCCTTGAATCTTCTTGTCAGGATGAATATTTTAAATTGTTGAATGCACATTTTTCACATCAACAGTTAAAATACAGCTTGCATACGATGGATGCATTTGAATGGAAACTTTTGCGATTGCGTCCGGCGCATTTTCCGGCACTGCGTATAGCACAATTAACCGCTTTATTGTTTAAGTTACCGTATCTGTTTTCCTCGATACTGGAGGTTCAGAAATTAAATTCAATTTACCCATTACTGGATGCAGCCCCCGGTTTGTATTGGGAAAATCATTTTGGTTTCTCAGGAATGAGCAATTCAAAAAATTTGGCCACCATTGGAAAGCAAACAAAGGAAATATTGATAATTAATGCCCTTATTCCCTTTTTATTCGCCTACGGTACTGTTCAACAAAAAAATGAATATTGTCATAGAGCCTTGGATTGGATCCAAAGACTTAAAGCTGAGAAAAACAATATTGTATATATGTGGAAAAGTTTTAATTTTGCAATGGATCATGCCGGTCAAAGTCAGGGTGGAATTCAATTATTCCGCCATCATTGCATGGATAAAAAATGCAGTTCTTGCCTGATTGGAAATGAAATCCTAAATCACCCCATGAAACATGTTCATCGCTCTAGTTGAACTTGATTTTTAAAATAATTCATATGAAAAACACATTCTTTTTTTCCTTCCTGATTGCTTTATTGTGTCATCAAAATGCAGTTGGACAGCGCTTTTTTATCGGAGCAAATGCAGCTTTGCAAAGCAGTTGGATATTTTGTTCTACTGATTTTGATGAAGGGGGTTTGCTTGACTTTGAAAGTACGATCAAACAAGCTTTTGGCATCTACACAGGATATCAATTCACACCTAAATTTGCTTTGGAGTCAGGAGCAATTTACAGTTTCCAGGGACAACATTATGTAACAGAAGGCAATTCACTGGCTAATTATAAAACCGATTTGGAATATTTAAAAATTCCATTGTTGTTTAATTACCAAACTGATCCCAGTAAGAAATTTTCGATCATCAGTCAGATCGGCTTCCAATTTAGTCTGCTTTTAAATGCTGAAAGTTCCAGATATCAGGTTTTTGGCCCATACAGCCCTAAATTAGAAGATGTTAAAGATTTCTACAGTTCATTACCAATTGATCTGGTGCTTGGTTTTGGTGTTCAAATGAATTTTAAGAATTACGCTGTTCGATTATTGATTCGCCCGGATTATTCATTAACTGATATAGAAAAAACAGATAAAAAGCCAGGATTACGAGCTCCATCTAGTAATTTTACATTTGGCTTGCCTCAAATCGGATTTCATTTTAAACTTTAAATTTCATTTTGCAGAAACTGGTTGCCATTTTATTAAGTCCATTTGCATTTTTATATGGTATTGGCGTCAGTCTCTATCAGGCATTGTTTTTTTCCGGGATCATTAAGCCGGTGAAATTTAGTTTCCCTGTAATTGCAGTAGGCAATTTAACTATTGGAGGTACGGGCAAATCACCTCACATCGAATATTTAATTCGTTTGTTGCAGGATTACATTGAATTGGCCGTTTTAAGCAGGGGATACAAACGCAAAACGGCAGGCTTTTTATTATTGGAAGAAGATACCAAAGTGACTGATTGTGGCGACGAACCCAAACAAATAAAATTGAATTTTCCGGATATCCCGGTTGCAGTTTCTGAAAGCCGGGCCATTGGCATCCCAAGATTGTTGCGAAACCTTCCGGAATTGAAATTGATATTATTGGATGATGCTTTTCAACATTTAGCCGTTAAACCAGGCTTAAATATTTTATTGACTGAATATAACAAGCCTTTTTCCAATGATTATTTATTGCCAAGTGGACGATTGAGGGAATGGAGATTTGGTGCAGCAAGAGCGGATTGTGTCATTGTTACCAAATGTCCGGATGAAGTACCGGATGAAACTATCTGGCGAAATAAATTGCATCTAAAAGCTCATCAAAAGCTTTTTTTCTCTAAGATTCAATATGGAAACCCTTACAATGTCTTTGCACCGGAGAAACAATTTATTTTGAATCCTGGCTTGCACATTACTTTGATCAGTGCAATCGCTCAATCATCTTATCTTCTTAATTATTTATCAAGCAAAGTAGCTTCAGTAACAGATTTCAATTTTGAAGATCATCATTATTTTACTCAAATCGAACTTTCAGGCATCTTAGTCAAACACCAACAAATTTCTCATCCTAATAAAATGTTGCTGACCACACAAAAAGATGCTACCCGTCTGACAGCATTTAAAGATTATTTTGAGGCAAATCAAATTGAGTTGTATGCAATCCCGATTGAGGTAGCTTTTATTGACAAATTTGCATTTGATCAATATATCAAAAATTACCTCTTGGAGTATAAAGTATGAAGAAGTATTTTTTGGTTTGGATGATATTCCAAAATCTGGTAATGCATGCTCAGGTTTTTCCAACAAGATCAGACCGTCAGGAAATAGATCAAATGGAAGTCATTAACGGACGCCTTTTAAACATTCATTCAGCCATCCTGCCTTTAAATCCTTTGCAAACCGTCGAGGAGGTTTATACTAATTTAAAGCCTGATCACAATGCGCTGACAGGACTTGCAAAAAATTACCTGCTTAGTCATGTGGATGTATTAAATGAAAGTAAAGATTCATCCATTCAAACTTATTTTCAACAAGGTTCATTCAAGCCTCGTTTGAAATATTTTTTTATAGATGGACGAAATTTTTTTAGCATATACAGAAAAAATTTTCAATTTTCATTAAATCCATTGCTAGAAATCAAAAGTGGTTGGCAAAAAGAAGGAAGCGAGGTATTGTTGACAAACAGGCACGGAATCCGATTAAAATTAAATATTGATAAAAAAGTCAGTGTTTATTCTGATATCACAGACAATCAAATTACAATTCCATTTTACGTAGATAGTTTTGTTAATTTATACAATGCAATTCCCGGAATAGGATTGTATAAAAGTTACCAATCTAAGATTTTAAAGATAAAGCAGGGTTACGACTATTTATTAGCAGAAGGTGCAGTTAATTTTAATCTCAGCAATCACATTCAAATAAGTTTGGGCCATGGAAGACATTTTATCGGAAATGGACTGCGCAGTTTATTTTTATCAGACTTTGCTGCGCCACAATTTTACCTTAGGTTTAATACCAACATTTGGCGTTTGCATTACCAAAACCTGTTTATGGAATTGAGCCCTGAAACACTTGGAGACAGAGGAAATCAATTGTTGCCTAAAAAATATACCGCAAGTCACTATTTAAGCGCTAACCTGACTAAAAACTGGAATGTTGGATTGTTTGAGTCTGTCGTATTTGAGCGGAGTCGTGGATTTGAACTTCAATATTTAAATCCGGTAATTCTTTATAGGTATATTGAACATTCATTGGGAAGTCCAGACAATGTTTTTCTTGGAATTCAAACACAGCTTTTACTTAGAAAAGCAATTTCAGTGTATGGCCAAATTGTATTTGATGAATTTCTACTTAAGGAACTGATCGATCAAAATGGATGGTGGGGCAATAAGTATGGCATTCAAATGGGAGTCAAATATGTGAATGCATTCGGAATCAAAGGCTTAAATTTTCAATCTGAATGCAATTTAGTAAGGCCATATACCTATACTTTCAGGGATAGTTTTGCAAATTACAGTCATTTTAATCAGCCATTGGCGCATCCGCTGGGTGCAAATTTTAAAGAATTTATTTTCAGGATAGACTATAAGCCTTTGCAAAAATTACATCTTGAAGCCAAATGGATCTATTTTCACAAGGGTTTGGATGAAGCTAATTTGAATTATGGTGGAAATATTTTAAAAAATTACAATACAAGATTGCAAGATTATAATAATGAAATTGCACAAGGGATCCTGGAAAAAGTAAATTCAATTAATTTAGAATCTTCTTATGAGTTTATTCCGGAATCATACATAGACTTAGATTTATTTTATAGGGCTTCAAATATAAAATTGGAAAAAAAATCTGGTTTTTGGTTTACTGCAGGTATTCGGATGAATTTGGATCGATTGCGTTTTGAGTTTTAATAACAGCTATATGAAAATTTCATTAATTGTAATTGGGGATGAAATATTGTTGGGACAGGTAATTGATTCCAATGCAGCTACGATTGCTAAACTAGTGTATCAGGAAGGCCTGCAAATTTATAAAAAGTGGACAGTAGCCGATAAATCTGATGAAATCCAATTAGCACTCATCGAAAGCAGTCAACAATCGGATGTGATTTTAATGACAGGTGGTCTGGGCCCAACCAAAGATGATATAACAAAAAAAAGTCTTGCTGATTTTTTAATGCGGCCACTGGTTTTTAACACTGTTCAAAAGGACCATCTTGAAAAAATTTTAAAACCTCGTGGGATTCCTGTTACAGAAATGCAATTGCATCAATGTTATATTCCAGATCAGACCGTTTTATTAGACAATCAAATGGGAACAGCATTGGGGATGTGGATTGAGCAGCAAGGAAAAATTTACGTTTCTATGCCTGGGGTTCCGTACGAAATGGAATTTATTATGAAGCATTCGGTTATTCCAAAATTGAGAAATTACCAAGCAGGTAATCGAATCATTCATCAAACCGTTTTTACTGTTGGATTGGGCGAAACGGAAATCGCATCCAGGATTGAACCTTTATTAATAAATATGCCGGAGCATATTTCAATTGCATATTTGCCTTCCCAGGGTCAGGTAAAAATCAGGCTTACAGCTTCAGGATCCGATGAAGAAAATATGCAGCAAGAATTGGATGAATATATTGGAATTATTCAAACAGAGCTTGAAGCATCTGTAATTGGAATTGGGGAAACTAGTCTCGAACGGGAACTGGGTAAATTACTCAAGGAGCATCACAAGTCCCTTGCAACTGCTGAAAGTTGTACGGGGGGTTATTTGGCTCATCGGATTACTTCAATACCGGGTTCTTCCGATTACTTTTTGGGTTCGGTAGTTGCATATCAGAATCGCATCAAGGAAGCCTTGCTGAATGTGTCGAATGAAATTTTGGAAGCACAAGGGGCAGTAAGCGAAGCATGTGTAATTGAAATGGTAAAAGGCTGTTGCCGGAAGTTTAATTCCGATTTTGCAATTGCCACCAGTGGAATAGCTGGACCTGGAGGAGGAAGTCCGGATAAACCAGTTGGGACCGTCTGGATTGCCTATGGTTCAAAAACTCAGATTGAAACAAAAAAATTTCAGTTTACCCGTGATCGCATTCGCAATATTGAAGCCAGTGCAAGCTTTGCAATGATATTATTTTGGAAATTTTTGAAAAGCAAAGAATTTCTGAAAGTTGACAATTAGAAGTTTTTTACAAATGATGATCTATTGATATATATTAAGGAGATCGCCAGAAACTCAATAGTCTGAGCTTCCATATTTTTAACTACTGAGTTTACTCTTGTAAATGAGGAGTTTGAAAAATTCAATTTTGAAGTTAGAGGGGCTTATAGATGTTCCTACAAATATTTAAAAAAACAATATTTATAAGCGTAGCATTTGGAATATATATTTTAAAAGCTTCTAAATTAAGGCTTTGCACTCATAGAATCCGCTAAATCTGTTTTATTTTTACCCAAATTTTCAAAATGGCGAAAGTCGAACTTATCATGCCTAAAATGGGCGAAAGCATTATGGAGGCAACCATTCTCAAGTGGCTTAAAAAGCCGGGGGATTCAGTTGAAATGGATGAAACCATCCTTGAAATAGCCACTGATAAAGTTGACAGTGAAATCCCTTCACCTGCTAAAGGAATTGTTTCTCAGCTGCTTTTTAAAGAAAACGATGTAGTGCCAATCGGTAAAGTCATTGCAATTCTCGATACCGAAGGAAGTGCAGCTGGAACGGGATCTGATCCTGTACCAACGGAAAATGCAGATCAGGGGCCTTTAAAAACGACCGCGACTGCTGCACCCAACACAGCAACGAAAGCTGATCAAGGCATCCAAAAAGCGACAACATCCAGATTTTATTCTCCCCTTGTAAGAAACATAGCAAAAGAAGAACATATATCAATTCAACAATTAGATGCTATTGCCGGATCCGGACTTGAAGGAAGGGTGACTAAAAGAGATTTAATGTCATTTATTGAACAAAATAAACAGGGGCGAGTTAATGAACGTCCAGCTCAACCGCTGGCTCCTCCAAGTGAACCCGTTGCATCGATTGCAGCAAAATCAATTTCAGGAAATGTAGAAATCATTGAAATGGATCGCATGCGAAAAATGATTGCCGAGCACATGGTCATGAGCAAACATACCTCTCCGCATGTAACTTCATTTGTTGAAGTGGATGTCACCAACATCGTTCAGTGGAGGGATAAAATTAAGGACGCATTTTTGAAAAAATACAACCAAAAAATCACCTTTACTCCTATATTCATAGAAGCTATTGCAAAAGCGATTAAAGATTATCCTTTAATCAATGTATCTGTTCAAGGAACACAAATCATTAGAAAGATCGATATTAATATTGGAATGGCAGCAGCATTGCCTACAGGAAATTTAATAGTTCCAGTTATAAAAAATGCAGATCGCTTAAATTTGGCAGGATTGACCTACCAAGTAAATGACCTAGCAGAAAGAGCGCGAAACAATAAATTAAAACCAGACGAAATTCAGGACGGCACTTTTACACTTACCAATGTTGGTACCTTTGGAAATGTAATGGGCACACCCATTATCAACCAACCGCAGGTAGCAATTATGGCCGTTGGGGCCATTCGAAAAAAACCAGCGGTGGTTGAAACACCCCAGGGAGACACCATTGGCATTCGCCAAATGATGTTTTTATCAATGTCTTATGACCACAGGGTTGTGGATGGGGCATTAGGAGGCTCTTTTATTAAAAAAGTTGCAGACTATTTGGAGCAATTTGATATTAAGCAAACTATTTAATGATCCATTTTTGGTGGATGCGAATTATATTTTCGTTGGCTTGTGTATGCATATTGGCAAGCAATCCATTTCATTTGTACAGTCAAGACCAAAAGGATTTTTTACAAAAAGCAAGACTGGCATTTGATTCAAAAGACTACTATGCAGCAAATGTTGCATATAAAAATACTTCTGTTGCAAAATCTCAAAATAAAGGAGATTTATTCAAAGCTGCTTACAGCAGCTATCAATCAAATGATCTGGAATTTTCATTAAAATGCTTTGAACAACTTGAGCGCTTTTCCGGAGATAAAGAATTGTTATTTTATCGAGCTAAAATTTATCAACAACTCAATGAATTTGATCAAGCGCAGATTTACTATAAAAAATACCTTCAAAATATTTCTAAAAAGGATAAAGCTGTTTCTTTTTGTAAAAATGAATTGCTGCGTTGCCAAACAGGCAAATTAATAAAACGAAAAGCTGCTATGGCTTTTGTGGTACCTTTAAGTACTTCAATCAATACACTGGATAATGAGTATTCTATTTTTCCGGATAAGTTTCAAAGCAATCAATATTATTTATCCGCAGAACGAGCTGGTAATGAAGGTGGGAAAAGAAATGAACATGGATTATTAGATACTGAACACGGCATTTATTTTGCAGATGTTTTTAAAGTAAGCGAACAAGCAGAAGTTTGGACCGTTTTACCAAAATTAAGTACAGCCTGGAATAGCAGCATGCATGACGCAGTTGTGGGCTATTTAAATAAAGCTCCAATTATTCTTCAATCGCGTACAGATCAAAAATGCAAATTTATCCTTGATCCTTACAATGATGATGCAGTTCATTTAAAATATCCGGAATTTGTTGGCCCTCTTTACCCGGAAATTGGAGATCATTCCATTACACTGTTTCAAGACAGCATTTTAATTTTTTCTAGTTGCAGAATGGGTGGATATGGTGGTTATGACTTATACCTTTCAATAAAGCGGGATACCCATTGGACCAATGCAATTAATTTAGGATCTGGAATTAATGGTCCATTTAATGAGAAAGATCCTTTTCTTGCCAATGATGGACAAACTTTGTATTACTCATCAGATAATTTACAATCGATCGGAGGATTTGATATTTTTAAAACGAAGTTTCATCCAGAAGCAGAACAATGGGAGAAACCAATCAATTTAGGAATCCCAATCAATTCAGCAGGAGATGACCAACATTTTATTTTAAGTTCAGATGGTTTGTCTGGAATTTTCAGTTCAAATAGAAAGTCTACCAGTCAGGGAGGTTTCGATTTATATAAATCATTTTTTCATAATGAGTTGATCGAACAGTTGCAATTTCCACAGGGAAGTCCATTGACAATACTTGTAGAGAATTCGCTTGATGATCAAGTCGCATTGTTTGGGGTAAACAATCAAAATTTTAAATTTAAAAAAGAACAAGAAAGGAAGGAATTAAATGTGGAGCCACTTTACTATAAAGATCAAGAGCTGTTGACAGATCCGAAAAATTTAAGAATTGCTGCACAAATACTGGAATGGATGAAAATATATCCGGAATTGACCATTGGTTTGTATGGGCATGCATTTGAAGAATCTCCAATATCAATAAATCTATATTTTTCAATTCAAAAAGCGAGTGAGTTAAAAAATTATTTGGAGTCAAATGGAATTTCAAAAAGTAGAATCAAATTATTTGGCTTGGGTGCTTCTTTTCCTAAAGCCAGAACACAAATCAATGGAAATCCTTCAGTTCTTTCTGAAAAATTTAACAAACAAATAGAGTATACATTACATGCACCTGCTCATCTTCCTATTCAAGTGAATTACAGAAGCATACCGATTCCTGCAGCCTTAATTCCAGAGCATCCATTTAATTTTAGCAGCATGCGAAATGGTATTAGTTATTCCATTTTTTTAGGTAAGGCACAATCTGTTTTAAATCATGCGAGCATGAAAAATTCGGAGGCACAATTTTTTGTTGAGCAGGATGAAGAAACTGCGGTTTATAATTATTATTTAGGTGTCTATAAAAACTTTGATGCTGCATATGCAGCTATTTCAAAATTAGAGTATGCCACAAGTGAAAAACCTGAGATTTTTGTATTCAAAGATGGAACTAAATTAAACAGAAAGCAAATTATCGATCATGTAGTTGAAGATGCCGATTTAATCCGCTATCTTAACTATTTAAATGAATTGAAAAAATGAGCAAGTTTAGCTTTTTACAGGAGAGTCTTAAAAACATGAAGACGATGGGCACCGTAATTCAAACTTCGAATTATGCGGGAAAAGTACTTGCCGGAATGTTGGATTTTAACAATATTTCAGTCATTGTAGAGTTGGGAGGAGGAGATGGAGCAATTACCAAACACCTTTTAAAAAACTTAAAAAAGGATGCTCGTTTGTTTGTCTTTGAAGTAAACGAAACTTTTTGTGAGAAGCTCAAGAAACTGCAAGATGATCGCTTGCATGTCATCCTGGATTCTGCTGAAAATCTTGAAGCTCAATTAAAAAAACTGTCAATACACCAGGTAGATGCAATTGTATCTTCCATACCATTTGCGATCATGCCTGAAGCATTTCATCTTCAAATTCTATCAATTTGTAATAAAATGCTCAAACCAGCGGCATCATTTCTTCAAATACATTATTCATTATTTCAAAAGAATTTATACAACCAGGTATTTGGAAATGTAGAATTTGAATTTGCCGCATTTAATATTCCTCCGGTATTTATTATTCACTCTAAAAAAATGGTTTAAGGGCTTTAGACCTTAATGAGCAGTCTGAAGATCAGAAGTCAGGTATCAACAGTCAGGGTCAGAAGTCAAAATGCTTCTTTCGTTTCTTTCACTAAAAAATAACCACCACCACCTGCACCGCAAAGTTTGCAGTAGTGTGTTCCAGTTTCCATACCTTTTTCCCAATAGGATTTTATAGTTTCTGGAATTAATTCTTCGAAAATTGTAAAACTTTTGCGGCTTACTTGTTTCCAATGGTGTGAAATGGCAACTTCATCATTGAGTACGATCGCATCTATCAAATTTTTATTTGCTGGAACAAGTTCTTCTGTTAGTATATGTTTGAATGATTCTTTTTTTAATTTCTGTTTAAAAACTTCTACCAGACTTTCTGTATTTCTTCCAACGTGGCTATCCAATAAATGAATGCGGTGGATTTTCAGAAAATCTTCAGAATTAAATGACAGAATTTGAATTTGATTATTTTCTATGTAAATTGGTTTCTTAAAATAAGCGACTGCAGGATCTACACCTGAACTCTGACCATGAAAAAAATGTTCTAATTCTTTAAGTAATACAAATAATGCTTCTGTTTGAAGTGGTAGATGTTTTCCAAAACGATCCAGAATGGCAGCACAAAGTGTGCCGGAACTCCCCAAACCATACCCATAAGGTATTGAACTATCTAAATACAAACCATTTGAGATTTCATTTGTAAATGCTTCCATGTTTATGTAAGAAGATAATAATGTACTTTCTGAGATATATTGATGAAGTTTATTAAATATTTTGTTTTCTGAATTTAAGTCCATTTTCCACTGCGCAAATTTTTCCATGTGGGGAATTGCCAATCCGGAATATCCTGATAACACCGTATATTCTCCGGCAATTAGAATTTTTGAAGGATATATAGTTGCTGAATTCATGGAAGTATGCTAATCAATATTTTAGTCCAAAGATAATCCAAGCTGAGATTTGAAATATCTGATTGTAATAAAGAAATGAAATCGCTTTGTGATTCCTATTGTTTTATACAACAGTTTAAACTGTCTTAATTTTAAACGATTTAAGCATTGCGTTTTTCTAATTGAATTATTTACTACCTTCGTGGCGTGGAGCAGGACATTATCCGGGTAAATGATTTTTTAACCCGGGATCCAAAAGCTACTGAACTTGTTCGCTTACTGGATCAAAACAAGCAACAAAAAATTATTGTAGAGGGTCTGTGTGGATCGAGGGATAGCTTTTTGATTTTTTCAAGCTTTCTACAGACTAAAGTACCAACTTTAGTTATTTGCAATGACAAAGAAGAAGCAGCTTATTTGCTAAATGATCTGGAGCAGTTTTCAAACCAAGAGCAAGTTTATCTTTTTCCGGATTCATTCAGACGACCTGGTCAATATGAAGAGTTGGACAACTTTCAGGTGCAACAGCGGGTTGAAGCCATCTATCGATTGGTAAAGAAAGATGCAAAAATTATCGTGACTTATCCGGAAGCCTTATTTGAAAAAATGGTTCCAGGAACTGTAATTGACAGTTCGCGATTGGAGTTTACAACTGGAAGTCTCATTGATTTGGATGAAATATT
Organism: Saprospiraceae bacterium; assembly: GCA_016787575.1. Classification (GTDB taxonomy): domain Bacteria; phylum Bacteroidota; class Bacteroidia; order Chitinophagales; family Saprospiraceae; genus Vicinibacter. The sequence continues at coordinate 232,614 of JAEUUO010000020.1, forward strand.
GATCCAATTAAATGATTTTGGATTTCAGCGTACGGATTTTGTTTATGAACCAGGGCAATTTTCGGTCCGCGGTGGCATCCTGGATATTTTTTCATACGCGTCTGATTTGCCTTATCGAATTGAATTGAATGATATTGTTGTTGAGAGTATTCGTAGATTTGAAACGGAGTCTCAACTGTCAAAGCAGAATATTGCGCATTTTTCAATTGTTCCAACAATTTATTCAGAATTTCAAACAGAGCTTAGAAAAAATATTTTTGATATTATTCCTGAAAACACACTCATTTGGTTAAAAGATATTCATACCTGCCTGGAGACTTTTGAAAAATGTTTTACTGCTGCCAATCGGCAAGCAGACAAAATGAAACATTATGAAGAGGACCGATTTATTTCAATGGTTCAAAATCGTGAATTCATTAATTCTTCAGAATTATTAGAAAGCCTGGAAAAATTTCAAATAATATTTTTTAACGGAAAACCGGATCATGCCGGTAAACTCAGTACAATTCGGATAAACTGTGAAGCGCAACCAAGTTTCAACAAGAATTTCAATCTCCTTATCGAGGATATTTCTAAACACAATGCCAAACAGTATAAATCCTTTATATGTACAAACAGTGCAGCTCAGATCGAGCGATTTCATAACATATTTGAAGATTTAAAAGCTGCTATTCAATACATACCAGAAATTAAATCATTGCGAGAGGGTTTCATTGATCATGATTTAAAATTAACTTGTTACACAGACCACCAGATTTTTTCTCGCTTTCATGGTTATAAAATCAAACAGGGATTTACCAAGGATCAGGCATTGAGTTTAAAAGTGCTTCGGGAGTTACAGTCAGGCGATTATGTTACGCATCTTGATTATGGCGTAGGAAGATTTGCAGGGCTTGAAAAAATAAATATCAATGGCCAGCTACAAGAAGCAGTTCGTTTAATTTACCGAAATGACGACATTCTTTATGTAAGCATCCATTCCTTGCATAAAATTTCAAAATTTGTTGGCAATGAGGGAACCGAACCATCCCTGAGTAAATTAGGATCAGACCAATGGAAACTATTAAAACAAAGAACCAAGCAAAAGGTAAAAGATATAGCTCAGGAATTAATCAAGCTGTATAGTGTTCGTAAAGCATCTAAAGGGTATGCATTTTCTCCTGATAACTATTTGCAAGCCGAGCTGGAAGCTTCCTTTATGTATGAAGACACACCAGATCAGTTTAAAGCAACGGTTGATGTAAAAAGCGATATGGAAAAACCACATCCGATGGATCGCTTGATATGTGGAGATGTTGGTTTTGGAAAAACTGAAATTGCAGTACGCGCTGCTTTTAAGGCAATTCAAGATGGAAAGCAAGTGGCCATTTTAGTTCCAACAACCATTTTGGCTTTGCAACATTTTCGAACATTTTCAGAACGGTTTAAAGAATTTCCGGTGGATGTAAATTATATATCCAGGTTTCGGACTACAAAAGAGAAAAGTGCCATCATGAAACAGTTGGAAGAAGGCAAAATCGATGTGGTTATAGGAACCATTAGTTTGCTTAATTCTAAAATTAAATTTAAGGATCTTGGATTGTTAATTATCGATGAAGAACAAAAATTTGGTGTAGCATCCAAAGAAAAATTACGTCAGTTAAAACACAATGTTGATACGCTTACCTTAACTGCAACGCCCATTCCGAGGACTTTGCAATTTTCATTAATGGCTGCAAGGGACTTGAGTGTGATTCAAACACCGCCACCAAACCGTCAGCCTATTCATACAGAACGCAGAGTGTATAATGATCATTTGATTAAGGAAGCCATTCTCCATGAAGTGTATCGTGGTGGTCAGGTATTTTTTGTCCATAACAAAGTAAAAAGTTTAGCAGAAGTATCAGCCATTTTACAAAAGTTGTGCCCTTCTGTTGAAATTGCAGCTGCACATGGACAAATGGAAGCTGAAAAACTTGAAAAAGTTTTATTGGATTTTATAGACCATAAATTTGATGTTTTGGTTTGCACCAATATTATTGAAACCGGTTTGGATATTCCTAATGTCAATACGATTTTAATTAACAATGCGCATCAATTTGGATTAAGTGATCTACATCAACTTCGTGGACGTGTGGGTCGTTCCAATCGAAAAGCGTATTGTTATTTATTGGCACCGCCTTCTTCAACTTTGACCATGGATGCGCGCAAAAGACTTAAAACCATCGAGGAGTTTTCTGATTTAGGCAGCGGTTTTAATGTAGCCATGCGCGATCTGGATATACGGGGTGCCGGAAATTTATTGGGAGGCGAGCAAAGTGGATTCATCGCAGATATTGGATATGAAACCTATCAGCGAATTTTAGAGGAGGCAATTTTAGAATTAAAAGAAAATGAATTCCGGGAATTGTTTGAAGATGAAAACAAACCGGATAAAACCTATATCCGCGATGTTGTGATCGATAGCGATATTGAAATGTTAATACCGGATGCTTATGTAGCCAGCATTCAGGAACGCCTCAATTTGTATCAGGCTTTGGATAAAATTGAAGATGAAGCGGGCATTCAAAATTATTGCAATCAACTGAAGGACCGATTTGGACCTGTTCCAACTCAGGTCGAGGAATTATTAAACGGTTTACGCTTACGATGGATTTCAAAACGTTTGGGTTTCGAGCGGGTTATTTTAAAGAAGAAAAAGTTGCAGTGTTATTTTATCGGCAATCCGACTTCTCCGTTTTATGAAAGCGATTTATTTAAAAGCCTGTTGGTACGGGTAGCAGAACCTGGTAGTCCATTTAGTATTAAACAATCAAATACCAATCTTATATTAATCGCTGAGCAGGTCAATGGATTTTTAAAATCTATCCAACTCCTTGATAGCTTGATAGTTAAGTAAAAATAGTAAAAAAATATTAATTATTTTTAAAATCCATTCCAACGTTTTACGCTTACAAAGGGTATTAATAATAAAATACATTATGAAAACATGGAATTGTCTTTGCTTTTTAGCTTGTTTACTGATCATTTTTTCATGCAGAAAAGATGAAAAAACAATTACTATTAATGATGAATTTGAAAAGTATACCCAGCTTATCGCTACAAATTCAATCATCGTACTTAGAAATGAGAGGAACGATTTAATTTCTGGTGCAGTAATGACCTTAGATGGTACACAGTATACCAGTAATTCTGATGGCTTGATTTTCTTAAAAAATGTACCACTTAAAAATACCGGCCATCTGGTACAAATTTCTCATCCCTTGTATTTTAAAACTGGTAAAAGAATTTACCCCAAAAAAGGTATAATTGAACTGCATTTAATTTCTAAAGGTGCTTCTTTGCAATTTTCATCACAAACTGCTTCTACCGTAACTTTTAGTGGAGTCAGTTATCAATTTCCAGCAAATGCATTAATAGATGTTAATGGTTTAGAATACAAGGGTGATGTTAAAATATTTTCAAATCATTTGAATCCGGTTAATCCGAATTTTGGAGCCATGATGCCATCAGATCTAAGAGCTTATGACAGCGATGGTAAATCTGTTTATTTAACATCTTATGGAATGGTTGCAACTGAATTATATGGAAGCAATGGGCAATCACTTCAAATTGCTCCAGGAAAAAAGGTAAAAATTTCAATGCATTTAGATAGCGGCTTAGCTGCAAGTGCACCAAATAGCTTACCGATTTGGTATATATCCGATCAAAGCAGTAACGGAATTTGGAAGGAAGAAGGAAGAGCCATAAAAGTAAATACCAATTATGAATTTGAGGTTACTCATTTTTCATTCTGGAATTGTGATGTTCCAGGAAACTATGTAAACTTAAAAGGACAGGTGAAAAATTTACTAGGAAACCCAATAGTCAATCTTTGGGTAACGGTAACTGTAAATGGAGGACCATCAGGTTACGCCACTACAGATTTAAATGGCAAATTTGAAGGTTTAGTACCGGCAGGTGTTGACATTAAAATTAAAATTGAAGAGGTTTGCGATGTGTCTATGTATGTAAAATTATATGAAGCCAATGTAGGAGTATTAAGTGCCGATACTGATTTAGGAATTATTCAAGCCAACAATCAAAACATAAATACCTATACATTTACTGGAAAAGTAGATGTTTGCCCACCCAATAATCTGGGGACAAGCTACGTAAAGTTTACATCCAATCGAGGTGTCCAGTATATGATTTTAAATTCGGACAGCAGCTATAGCTTTACAAACAATTGTTTAAATTTAGGGGAGTCGGTTAGTTTTGAAGCAGCAGATTATACCAATGGTTTTGGATCAGGCCCAACAAGCATTACCTTAACAAGTCAAAGAAATGTGCAGCTTTCCAATTTAACAATTTGCACACCGTTTGATGAATATGTCAGTGTTTCATACAACGGTTCTCAGGAATATTATTATAAAAGAGACGGACAGGTTTTAATTATTGGTATTTATCAAGATAGTTCTACCGTCAATGATGAATACGGTTTTTATTTTTTCGGTTCTGGCCTTGAGTCTTATAGTAATTTTATATATAGCGGATTGAATGTAGCTTCACCATTTACAAGCTTTAAACTTTTGGGATCTTTAATTAATGGCACATCCATGAATTTAGTTTGTACCCAGTGTTTAAATATAGAAATGAGTCAATTTGATAAATCAGGAGGATATATTGTAGGGAAATATTGGGGTACTTCAGGTCAAAACTCCGTTTCTGGAAAGTTTAGAATAAAAACCTAGCTAGAAAGTTAATTATAAAATATTCAACTTGTTTGATAAACAATATATAGTAGCACTCAAAAAGGGGAATCCATCAGTTCAAAAAGAGCTGGTGGATTTCTTTTCTGGCAAAATGCTCAGCATAGCAAGAAGGTATCTTGCAGATGATCATTTGGCTTATGATGTCTTACAAGAATCCTGGATCGCTATTTTTAGTAATATAAAATCCTATAAGGAAGAAATTGCACCGCTTGAAGCCTGGATATATCGGATAGTTGTCAATCAATCTCTTAAAGAACTAAAAAAGCGTAAGAGAAATATAGAGTATGTAGCAGAATTTGCCATTGAGCCTGATGGCATAGCGCCTGAAGTTTTAAATACGCTTCAATTAGAACTACTTTTTAACTGTGTTCTTGAGTTGCCTGAAGGATGCAGAGCGGTATTTAATATGTATGTTTTTGATGAATTTTCTCATAAAGAAATTGCATTGCAATTAGGAATAGACGAAGGAACCTCTAGAAGTCAGCTTAATCGAGCCAGAAAGCTGCTAATGGAAAAAATTAATTCAATGGATCACGTTCTAATAAAAAAATATGAAGCGGTTTGATTTAAAGTATAATGAACGGATGAAAAATCACAGTTCGCCGGTTGATACAGAACAACTGTGGAAAGACATTCAAAAAAAGAAACGCAACCGACTTGGGATTATATTCTGGTGGGCTGGTTTTAGCCTGTTGCTAACTACAGCAGGTCTCTATTACTTTTTAAGTCCTTCATGCAAAAGTGATAAAAATTCCAACGCACTTCAACAGTCACAGATGGTTATTGCTGAAAGTAAATCAGACCAAGACAAAAGTAAAAACCCCTCCATTAATCCTGATACGGATGCAAAAATTAAATCTAAACATGCTGCCCTTGAGCCAAATTTTAATAGTGAAATTGCAAATGAAGAAAAACTAGAATCTTCTCGCAATTTAAAAACACGGAATCAGATTAAATCCAATCCAACAGATATTCAACCAACTGGTTTTCATGAGACTTCTGATCATACTAAATCTGCAAATACTTATTTTAAAACAAATTCAGTAAATTCAGTGCAATCCTTGGAAGCTGAACAGGCTGATTTAGAAGTTATAAAAGAAACAAATTCAAACGTTGAGGCTCGTTTAGAATTCGTGCAGGCACTTCCCGTTTTACTTAAACAATTAAACAGACATTCTATATTGTTGCTTGACCAACTCAAAACGATCCCAAACCCTCCAACTAAACTTAAACCACAAACCATTGAAAAACCCTGGTTTTTGCAGATGAGCATAGGCCAATCGCTGGTTGATAGAAGTTTTAATGCAAATTCAGATTCATTTCCGACTCGAAACACAAAAGTCCTTTATGCATTCAAATCAGAATTTAATTTATCGAAAGCATTAGGCAAGCAATTTGAAATATTTACAGGAATTCAGTACACTCACATTTTTTCCCAAAACAAAGTCAGCTATAGAAGTTCGGAAGAATTGGTCAAGCCCAAAGGACAAATCATCGAACGCATCAGTTTAGATGGTATTAGCAGTTTTACAGAAGAAGACATTCATTTAAATCGAGTTACGACAATACGCAATACCAGTTATCAAAGAATGTATTTGTTGGATTGGAAGCTAGGAGTAAATTATACAAGGCCCTTCAATTCCTGGGCCATTTTTACGAATGCATCTGTTGCCTGCAATGTGTTTACAAAAGCCAAAGGAAATTATCTGACCACAGAAAATAACTTTACGCAAATTCAGAATGAAATAAAACACCAGTTAGGATTTTCCATCAGTGGCGGAATCGGACTTTCTTATTTATTAAAAAACCGAAGTTCCATCTCATTCAGTATAAACTATTGCAATTATCTCAATTCATTTAATCTAAACCCGAGAATCCAGGAACATTATAAATTATTGGGTGGCCAATTAAGTTATAAGTTTCGGCTCTAGTAAATTTATAGTTTTACTATTTCAGAATTTCTTTGAATAGGAATACAGATTATTAACTGATTGATTAATTGTTGCATTCCAAAAATTGCAGCACTGTAAAATAAAAAAAGCAGCCTACTTTTCAGCACGCTGCCTTTTTTTGCTACACCTTTAAATTTTCAGGCAATGGGTTCAGATCTAAATTCTGAACGAATGCAATTAGATTTTTGGTTCCAGACTTCTGTTAAATTGAAAACTGGATTGTATGTATAGTTCTTTAGATGAATCAGGATTTAAAACCCGGAAGCTTACTGTCTGTTGGTCAACGACCCATTTTACCAAAAGTGGTTTTCCATCCTGGATTGCAATTGGTGCATCTTCAACCAAGTCACCGGTGGAGGTATTGATAACCAACTGGCCTAAGTTGTTGATACTGATTTCTTTTGCACTATCAATTTTCATACGGATTTCCTGATAATTAAAACCAGGTTGCACAATGAATTCAAATTTTAAACGAGCATCAAAATCACTATACCTTAAATCAATTCCTGGATACATTTCTGTATAATATAGTTTACGGAAATTTCTGGTTTGACAATTGCTGAGATCATTTTTATAAGTAACCGTTCTGAATTCTTCTGCACCATACAAATCTGCATCGCGATTCATTCCTTCAAAGCTTATTTCTAATTTTTGATATACTGCTGTTGACTGGATGCTGATCACTTTATCATCAGAAACTACTTCCATTGATTGGGCCGGCTTAGCAAGTTGCATAGAAATACCGTCTTTGCGAAACAAGTACTTCATATTATCCGCCTGAGCTAAAAAAAGTACTTTTTTATTTAATTTACCAGAATAATCCTTTATCTGGCATTTGTTTTCTGCAAAAGTGAGTTCTGCTCCTTTAAGGATTTCTGGTCCATTTAGAGGTAAAATTGCTGCATTTAAATGGATGTTGATCATCAGGACCATAAACATCATTGCAATTTTTGTAATTTGAGTTTTCATAATTCTATTTTTAATATTTAATATTTTTGTAAAGAATCCCTTTCGAAATAGCCGTCCTATTCCAATCCGGATTGATAAAAATTCGTTTTTTTAATTAACCGGTAAATTATAACAGCTTACCGGGCTTTTCTTTTCTCAGGGTTTCAGTATCTTGTCTTTAAAAGAGCGATACAATAAAGAAACGTTGCACCCTTGAAATTGTTTTAATAATTCTTATTATTTATTCTTCAAAATCGAATATTTAAGTGCTAAAATTTTGTTAAAAGCTATAATATTGCAGTTATACAGAATATTATTCTTTAAAAATCAATTTTACCAAATTTCAAATATTCAAGTTTTTGGGTCTGCTTCCCAATAATATTTTTGGTTTTTTAGTCTGAATTCACATTGCTGAAATCACGCGTTTTGATATCAGCTATTACAGAATCCCCTTTGTAGCTTAATTCTGCATGGTCTTTCAAAGCGGCTTTTATAAATCGACCAACCCGTATATCTGCTGATGAAAAGTCATCCATTTGCATTTCAAGCTGTCCGATTTTAATTTCTTCGCCATTTAATTGGCAGTGGCCGCTTAACTGAACGATGCCAACAGGACAGGTTCCGGCCAGACTTAATTCACAGAAATCGTACATATTGATCAAGAGGGTATCGGATTTAATAGTTAAATTGGCTTCACAATGATCTTCCAATTCCAATTCAAGTTTGGCTACTTGAATGCTATCGGCAGCACTAAAGTCCATAAAATCTTTTAAGTGAATTTTTTCTAAGGTCTGTGAATAAACATTTATCACGATTTTACCATTTGTACGGTAGTTGGATACGCTGTCAAAATGAATAAACACATGCTTGCCGGTTTGATCAACTTTTATTAAAGATTGTAAATTTTCTTCAATCTTAACTTTCACCATTGGAGCTCCCTGATGCCAGACAACTGAAAAATGGTTACCAACTTCCAGACTGTTAAATTCCTGTAAGGGAAATTCTTTTTCAATCCAGTTTTCATTGCCTTTGTATATACCTTTGTCGTATTCCCGATGCAATTGTTGAATTTTAAACATCGTTACAAAACTCAACAGGATTGCCAGGCCAAAAAGTGTCAATAAAATTTTAGTACTTAGTTTCATGATATCTTTTGATTTTTCCAATTCTGATAATAATTTTTCATTTCGTCCCAATTGATTTCGAGTTGATCCATATTTTTAAATAATTCCGGTAAAAACTCTTCTGCAAATTGATCTTTGCGATGTTGCACCGTTTTTTGTTTTGCACCCAATGCAACAAAGAAACCAATGCCTCTGCGATTTTCAAGAATTCCCTGATCTTGCAATAAAGTATACGTGCGCATAACAGTATTGGGGTTGACCTGGATGCTGGTCGCATAATCTCTTACAGATGGAATGCGTTCTCCTTCTTGCCAATCTTGATTGATAATGTTTTCCTGAACAGACATACCTATTTGTTCGAATATTGATAATGATTTTTTGAATTCCATATTAAACCTCCTTTTCTTTAATTTTTAAATAAGTCATAAACCAAAAGAAAGGTGCTGCAAGATATTGGATAAAGAATTTCGCAAATTTGATAATCCAGAAATCCTCAAGCATTAAATCAATCGGCGCATTGTTGACCCCATAATTTACATGAGTGGTGCCATGTAACTCAGCACGCATTTCTGGAAATAAAGCATAGGCAAATAAAAAGACCAGAAGCATGTAAACAAGACTCAATACAATGCCCCACAAGATTACTTTGTACCAGGCTCCTGTATTAAATGTAGCTGCTCCAAAGAAGTAAACACTGAAGATTACAATCAGGTAATGTAAACCTGTAAGATTCGTTTTTGAAAAAAGATTAAAAGACTCTGTTGTTTTGTTCATTCCATAGCCAATAATCAATTTTTGAACCATGAAGAAAACGGTAAAAACAAGAATTACTCCAAGCCAATACAAAACATTTCCAAATAGCCATTTGGTAAATACTTTTTCTTCGGTACTGGCTGGTAAACTTAAGTAATCAGCTCGGGTTGACAATATTTTTAACTCACTGAATAAATTTATCGTATAAATAAATCCAAACACAATATAGACACCTTCATAGTCAAAAGTAACCACGCGATTTCCAATGTCATTTTTGAAGTATTCGACGATACATCTGATCAAAACCAGTGAACTTACAACAATGGTCATGATTTTAAAATGCGGTAAAAAAGATTCAAAAAACTCTTTTTTTGATAACCAGCCTATTCGTTTTAAACTGAATGATGAATTCATATTAGGTATTTTAACGGATTAAATTGCTTTAGAAATAATGGCATTAAATAAAATTTCAAGATCGATGTCTGTGGCTTGCTGTTGATTTTCCTGTGGATTTAAAATCATGTGTCCACCTGGAACCGTTTCTGCATAGAGATACTGTTCAGGTAATGCATTGCCGGGTTGGAAATCAAAGCGGTATTTCGAACTAATTGAAAAAACATCTTGGTTAAAAATGACTTTGCCTCCTTCAACCACAACAATGCGATCTAATAAATTGGAAACATCCTTAACCTGATGCGTAGAAATTAGAAAACACTGATCTTCTCCTAAGGATGCTGACACTACTTTTCTAAAGATGGTTTTAGATGGAATATCCATTCCGTTGGTAGGTTCATCTAAAATCAATAATTTAGATCCTGTAGCCAAAGCAAAAGCAATCAAGAATTTTTTCTTCTGACCGAAAGACAGTTCTTTGATTTTGCGATTTCCACCCAACTCAAAGTCCGATGCAATTTCAATAAATTTTTGTTGATCCCAGTTTGGATAAAAAGGCGCATTGAGATCAACGAATTTATACATGGTCAATTCCGGAAACACGTATTCTTCCTGAACATAAAAGAGATCTGCAAGCATCGAAACTGGTCGTTCGCAACTTTCCAATCCGTGAATCCTGCTGTTTCCTTTTGTAGGGAATAGCAATCCGGAAATTAATCGTAGTAAGGTTGTTTTGCCGGCTCCATTTTTGCCTAAAATACCGCAGATAGTTCCGGCCTGAATATCCAAATTCAGATGGTCAAACAAGGGAGCTTGTTTTTTCCGGTAACCGAAACTCAGATCATTTACTTGTATCATATCCTATTGTTTTAGTGTATTAGTTTAATAGTACACCACAAAGGTATAATAGACATATCAAATATTCCAAGTATTTTGTAAAAAATATTTTACATTTTTATTATTATAATATATAATAATATGATTAACAATATTATAATTAATAAATAAATTTTATAAAATTAAGCTTTGGCAAAGATTTAAGCTGATGAAATGCAATTTCACTCCCTTTTAGATTTGAAAATTCGGTATTAACCAACCCTATTCCATACTTATGCGTACATAAAACAAAGAGCTGTTGGCATCGATCTCTTTCAAATTTTATGAAATCAACATTCTTCTTCCTGTTTTTTCATATTTCAGTTTGCTGTATAGGCCAACAGAATTGGTTTACTACCGGCCAATCAGCTGATTTGATGATCAGCGGTGCCGGTTTTAATGACTGTGTTGGCCCTTTGGTATTTAATCACCCGAGTGGATTAGCCAGCAATGGTTCGAATTTATTGCTTTGTGATCGTTTTAACAACCGAGTCTTAATTTGGAAAAATGCACCGGACCATTGGAATCAAGAGCCAGATCTGGTTTTAGGTCAGCCTGACTTTAAATCCAATAATCCGGGTAAGGGATTGCACCAATTAAACTGGCCTGGGAATATAAGCACAGGCAATCAAGTAATTGCTCTTGCAGATACTGAAAATGATCGGATTTTACTTTGGAAATCATTTCCAAAATACAACGGAGCTCCTGCTGATCTCGAATTATCATTGCCTGCATTGACACCCAAAGGCAGTCCAAAACAATACGAATGGCCCTGGGGAGTTTGGACAGATGGCCAACGATTGGCTGTTGTTGCAACCACAGGCGCTGCCATCCTTTTTTGGAATACATTACCAACACAAGCTGCTCAAACACCGGATTACACAATTTCTTTGCAAGATTTTGGAACTCCCAGAAATATTAGCACCGATGGAAAATCGTTTTTCTTTGTTGGGGACCACAATGCAAAAGTTACGGGCAAACCCGGAACATTTTTTTGGTACGCCTATCCAACACAAAGCAATCAGAATTATGATTATTATCAGGATGAATGGATAAAAGGCATTCAGACTGCCAATGGAAATTTTATATGTGGTGGAATATTAAGCTATTATTCTTATACTACAATTCCCTCCATTAATAATGCACAAGCAAATTTGAATTTTCAATTTCCCTATTATAAAAATGGCGACGGACCGGATGTTGTGGAAGCTAATGGACGCATTTATATAAATAACTACAATGGGAATAATTTGTTGGTTTACAATCGCACACCCACCTCTTCAATTGAACCACCGGATTGGGCTTTGGGCTCCTACAATGTAAATGTAAATACACTGGATAGTTTTGGTTATATCCAGAATCCAAATCTTACCAGCGACGGATCCCGATTGATCGTCACCTCAGATTTTGATCGTGCTATTTATATTTATGACCAGATTCCATCCCAATCCGGAATCTTACCGGATCATAAATATTCAATGATTTCTTATGATGGATTTTGTTGGGATAACGCATTGTTTGGGAATCAATTTATTACAGTCGGTGTACAGAAAATTTGTATTTGGAATGAGCTTGCAACACTCCATCAAAAACCGGATAGAATTATTCAAAAAAATATTGGAACTGCAAATTTTACGGACTTAAGAGGTGTTGCTATGGATGCCGATTTTTTTTCAATAGCTGATCGAAATGGAAAAATTTGGATCTGGAAAGGCTTGCCAAAAACCTTGTCAGAAAATCCATTTTTAACATTGGATTTTCCAGGTTTTCAGTTCAACCAAATGCACAGTGATGGAACGTATTTAATAGTTTGTTCAGAAAATCCACCGTCTCAGGTTTTAATATTTAAAGTAAGCGAATTAAAAAATGGGATTCCTACGCCCTGGAAACAAATTGGTTCTTCCCAATCCAATCGATTGAATCTGGTTTCTTCCGCTATATCATTTAATGGAAGTTTGGCAATTGCAAACAGAGGCCTCCATCAGGTATTGTTATGGAAAAATATTGATGATGCAGGCGATTTTTCCAAAGTGATTGTTTTGGGTCAATCCAGTTTACAAAATATTCAACCTGCCATTGGAAGCGATCGTTTGTTTATGCCTTCTACTTTATTGGCGTTGGATAATGATCTTTGGGTTGGTGAGTTTAAATTTTCCTCACGCATTTTAAAGTTTAGTCCTGGCCCAACAAAAAATGAAGACTTGAGTGAATCTGGTATGCAAAACATTGAAATCTTCCCAAATCCAATCGATGATGAATTTATTTTAAAACTGGCACAACCAGTACATTCAACAAAAGGCTTTCAAATATTGGATCTAAATGGAAGAACCATTCAATGCATTGATGAAATCATTCAACTATCTAATGCTTCGTATCGTGTTCAATTAAATTCAGAAAGTTTAACGGCAGGAATTTATTTTATATCTTATAAAGACACTCAACAAAAATTGCTTGCAAAATTTATACGTACCTATTAATTCAGCATGCGTGTTTGCAAAATGTTACCCTCATTAATTCGCCCAGCGAGTACATGGGATGTTCACTACGCTCCCATAATTCGTAATTGATTAGGCACTCAATTTTCCCTTCAAATATTTTGCGGTGTGCGAATTTTTTATTTTTAGCAGTCCTTCAGGAGTCCCTTCATACAATAATTGTCCGCCATGGCGACCGCCACCCGGCCCCAGATCGATAATCCAATCAGCAGTTTTTAAAACATCCATATTGTGTTCGATAACCAAAACGGTATGTCCTTTTTCAACCAGACTGTGCAAAGCAAATAATAATTTTTTTACATCATCAAAATGCAAGCCGGTTGTTGGTTCATCAAAAATAAAAAAAATGTGATCCGAGTTGCTTTCCAATCCAAGATAATAAGCCAGTTTCAAACGCTGGGCTTCTCCTCCGGATAAGGTAGATGAAGATTGTCCAAGTTTTAAGTAACCCAATCCAACATCAAAGAGTGGTTTTAATTTTTTTACCAGTTCTTTTCGATCTGAAAAAAACTGCAAGGCTTCTTCAATGCTCAATTCAAGAATGTCAAATATATTTTTCTCTTTATATTTTACTTCCAGAATTTCATTGCTAAATCGTTTGCCATTGCAATCCTCACAAATCAAACTGACATCAGCCAGAAATTGCATTTCAACAATAATTTCTCCATCCCCTTTACAGGTTTCGCATCGGCCGCCTTCAACATTGAATGAAAAATGCTTGGGTTGATATTGGCGTAATTTTGACAGGGGCTGTTGCTTATAGATGTCCCTTATTTCATCATATGCTTTGACATAGGTTGCCGGATTGCTCCTGGACGAACGACCAATTGCTTGTTGGTTGATCAATTCTACTTGTTTGATTCGTTTAAAAGCTCCACTCAGTTTACCCAGGTTTTGATCTTCTTGAAAATCATCCGATAACTTGGCTTGCAATAATGGATGCAATGCATGTTTGATTAAACTTGTTTTGCCGGAACCTGAAACACCGGAAATACATATCATAGATTGTAAGGGAAAATGAACTTTTAGGTTTTGAAGATTATGTAAATTGACATCTTCCAATACAATTTGATCCGGATTTGATTTTCGAACCAATGGAATTGGAATTTTATTCAAGCCACAGATATACGATGCGGTAAGGTTTTTTGTTTTTTGGTTTAAGAATTCTTTATAAGAACCGGAATAGACCACCTTCCCACCGTGAAGACCGGCACCAGGTCCGATGTCCAGAATTTCATCTGCATTTTTAATAATCTCTTCTTCATGTTCAATTACAATAACGGTATTTCCCAGGTCCCGAAGATGATGCAAAGCTTCAACCAATTTTGAAGTGTCTTTAGGATGTAAACCAATACTTGGTTCGTCCAATATATATAAGGAGGATGTTAAGTTTGAACCCAATGTACGTGTAAGATGTATTCGTTGCGATTCACCACCACTTAAGGTACTTGAAAGCCGGTCCAAAGTCAAATAAGACAATCCGATTTTGTCCAATACTTCGAGACGATTTGTAATTTCAAGCAGTAAACGTTTTGCAATTTCAAATTCGTTGTATTCTAATTTTAAGGTTTTAAAAAATTTCAATAAATCCTCAATTGGTATAAACATAAGGTCTCTGAAATTTTTTCCGGCAAATTTTACATACAAAGCCTCTTTTCGCAATCGGGCACCTTTGCACGCTGTACAATTCGTTTTTCCCCGATAGCGCGCCAGCATAATCCGGTTTTGAATTTTGTAAAGTTTATCTTCGAGGTCTTTAAAAAAAGCATAGATCCCTTGAAATTGTCCGCTGCCATTCCATAAAATTTCTTTTTGAGCTTCATTTAAATCACGGTAGGGAACATGCAACGGAAAATTTATTTTGGCTGCAATTTGCAAAAGCGGATTGAGCCATTCACTTGATTTTTCACCAGACCAACAGGCGATAGCTCCATCATAAATTGTTTTCGATTTATTGGGAATCACTTTGTTTTCATCAATTCCGATAATACGGCCATATCCCTCGCAAACAGGACAAGCACCAAAAGAATTGTTATAATTAAACAATTGTGGACTGGGTTCAAGAAACTTCATTCCATCCAATTCAAAACGAGATGAAAAATGATGAATGGACTCATCATCAATGATAAGCGAACAATCACCCAAACTTTCGGAAAAACAAGTTAAGATGGAATCTGCAATTCGCTTTTGCATGTCTTCATCCAAGCCATTTAATTTTAAACGGTCAACGACAATGAAAAATGCTTTGTAATCGCTGTGGTTGACTTTGTGCTTGAGATTGTTTTTAGATGCCAATAAATCTTCAATTAAGAACAGTTCGTGATTCCAATAGACCCTATTAAATCCTTTTTGAAGTAAAATTTCCAATTCCTGTTGTAAACTCCTGTCCGGATAATTTTGCTGTAAACTAAAAGCTATATAAATTTTAGTATTATCTGCCTGAGCGTTAATAAAATCGACCACATCTTTTACTTCGTGTTTTTTTACTTCATTGCCCGAAACCGGTGAATGGGTCTTTCCCAGTCTTGCAAATAACAAACGTAAAAAATCGTAGATTTCAGTCAATGAACCAACTGTAGAGCGGGCATTGCTGGAACTTACTTTTTGTTCTATTGCGATGGCCGGACACAAACCTTTAATATAATCCAGTTCGGGTTTTTTCATCCGGGTTAAAAATTGACGGGCATACGCTGAAAGACTTTCAACATATCGACGTTGCCCTTCAGCATACAAAGTTTCGATAATCAAAGAAGATTTACCGGAACCCGAAACCCCGGTAACAACGATGAGTTTGTATTTAGGCAACAAGACATCCACATTTTGAAGATTATTGGATCGGGCTCCTTTAATTTCAATGAATTGTTTGGATGTTAGGTTTTGGGTTTTTGACATGGATCCGAATGAACCTGCAAAAAGACGGTTTTTTAAGCAATTTTTTAAATAAGATTCAAAAAACTACCTGGGATTGGCATTTTTTTTGATATGTTTGTATCAGGTAATCAGCGTAGCCGGTTAAAATTTCGTTAAAACGGACGGAAGCATGCAGCTACTACGATGGATATCGTATCTTTATCACGTAATTAACAACCCACAAAAAAAAAGCCTATAGATTAAAACTTCTACACTTTATTCATCTTTAAAAATAAGGGTATGCAAGTAATTAATCTATCAGATCAGGCCCTAATTGATCTGTATCTTCAAGGCGACGAGTCCGCTTTTTCTGAATTATTAAAGCGTCATCAGCAAAAGATCTATACGTCTATCTACCTGTTTGTCAAAGACAGAGAGTTGGCAGAAGACCTTTTCCAGGATGTCTTTATAAAAATTATCGACACCCTTCGGAAAGGGACCTATAACCACGAGGGCAAATTTGGTCAATGGGCCATCCGAATTGCATACAACATGTGTGTAGATCAATTCCGTCGCAATAAACGTCGGACCAAAGTAACGGGAGGAGAAGATTTTGACATATTTGATGTTTTGGAATTGCCGGATGAGAACAGAGAAGATCAAATGATTCGTTCGGAAACGCATAACAGAATTCGGAGTTTGGTGGATCAATTGCCCGAAGAGCAGCGGGAAGTGGTGGTTTTAAGGCACTATGCCGATATGAGTTTCAAAGAAATCAGCCAGCTGACACGAGTAAGTATCAATACGGCTCTGGGTAGAATGCGCTATGCTTTAATAAACATCCGTAAAATGATGGAGGAGCAGGCCATGGTGCTTCAATAGCAGAAAACCTCATCTTCAGCATTCATTTTTAGCAAAACCTTAACAGGATTATGAAACCAAGCAGGCATTCGCTGCGTTTTAAATAGTAAGTGAGAGTTTTTAAGCTTCGTTAAAGTCGGGATTTTATTCCCACAGGGATTAGAAAGGTCGCATCGCCTTGATGCGACCTTTCTGTTTTTATTTCCTTCCCTTTATTTTATCTTTGAAAATGGAATGAATCTTTCTGTATTTTTAAATACAGATATCCAAGGTCCATTCGGGATGTAGCGCAGCCTGGTAGCGCGCTTCGTTCGGGACGAAGAGGCCGCTGGTTCGAATCCAGTCATCCCGACTGTTTTGTGATCTAAGCTCAATTGTGTTGGTTATAAATTTAAGTTTTTTAATAACCGAATATACTCCTCAGGTGCTAATTCCTCAGGCCGCCTGTCAAAAAACGAATCCTGCAACAGCTCTTGATTCTGAATATAAGACTTTAAATTATTTCTCAAAGTTTTTCTGCGATATTGAAAGGATTGACGCACCAATTTTTGCACGGAGTGATAAATAGTGCTTGAAATAGCATCTTGCCTTCTTGTCAATTGCAAAACACTGGATATCACTTTAGGCGGTGGTGTGAAGGAACTCGGTGAAATGTCAAAACACTTTTTAG
>JAEUUO010000002.1 GCA_016787575.1 Saprospiraceae bacterium
ATATTTGATTATATCGAAAGATGGTATAATACTCATAGAAAACACAGTTCGATTAACTTTATGAGTCCATTACAGAAAAATCAATTATTATCTAACCGACTAGAGGCTTAGCTTTTGTGTCCGGTTTTTTGAGCAATTCCAAGGTTAAAGGCTAGAGACTAAAGGCTAGAGGCTAAAGGCTAAAGGCTAGAGACTAAGGGCTAGAGACTAAAGGCTAGAGACTAAGGGCTAGAGGCTAAGGGCTAGAGGCTAAGGGCTTAATTCTGACTGCTGATTTAGTTGTCTGAATGTAAAGACAACTTACAACTACACATTAAAGTCTATAGATTAAAGACTCAACTATTTCTTTGTAACCCTTATAGCTACCCGTCGGTTTTGTTCTCTTCCTTCAGGCGTATTGTTGTCAGCTACTGGAAATTCAGAGCCATAGCCCTCTGCAGTTAACCGAGAAGCATCGATTCCTTGTTCGATTAAGGCATTCATAACTGCTTCTGCTCGTGCCTGGGATAATTTTTTATTTTCTGCAGGATCTCCGGTTGAATCGGTATAGCCTCCAATTTTAAATTCAACAATTGGAATTGCTTTCATAATCGTTGCAATGTTTCCAATTTGTTCAGAAGATACATTGTTTAAGTTTGAACTGGCTGTTTGAAATAAAATCCTGTCGAAATTAAACCATGTTGTCTTATCGACTTTAGTAGTCTTACTTTGTATCCAATCCAACAATTTTAATTCAATTCCTTTTTCTGGAAGTTTTAATTCAAATTCACCTAAGCGGATGTTCATTTTATTTCCCAAAGCTTTCCAACTCTCCTTAAAACGCAAACCGGTTGTATCCAGCATTTCCTGTGCAGACTTTCCAACAAGGTCAGCTTTTATTTTTGCTGAGTCCATAGCCGCTGACATAACTCGCATGGCATTGTTTGCTTTATCAGTAAGTTCTTCCCGGTTGCATTTCTGCAATAAAATAAATAAACCGGCAATGAGTGCAACGACCCCACTGATGTAGAGCCACCACAACGATCCCACACTGGTATTATTATCGTGTGTTGAAGCTTTTAATGTATGTCCTGATTTACTATTTAATTTAAGCAAACTGCTAAACCCTGAAGGTAAAACCGTTTCCCATTTTTCTTTAGAAGAGGCCAACCAAGAATAAAATCCTGGCAATTCCAACTGCTTGTGATTGATTTGTTCTTTCAATACATTCAATACCAAAGGTGCGGCAATGGAAAATACTTTACCCGCAGCATTGTCTGAATTAAATCCTGATACCTGACTTACAAATTTTAAACTGTTTGAATTTCCTCCAAACAAAATGGCTAGTAAATCCGATCCGGCAGATCCTGGCAAACTGTCAGGCAATTTACCGCTAAACAATAAAGGAAGTTGATCTTTCCAATTATCCTTTCCTGAAAATAAACGAACCAGATTCCATATTTTCATAGAAGTATTGGAATCCTCAGCTTTGGCTGACATTCCGGCTAAAATTAAAGCAATCGACTGGTCCATTGCTTTAGAACAATTTAAATCAGACTCACCGGTAAATTTTGCCAGATGATTTATTTCATCCCGACCTGCCAATTGTTTAATCAGATCAAATGCCTCCATAATTAAATATTTCGGACAAATTTAAGCCTATGCATGCTGCTTTTTAGTAAATCAATTGTTATTTAAGATAAGTTTGGAAAATGCTTGGGGAGGCAAAGAGGTAAGGAGGCAAAGATGAGAAGAGGATCAGGGGACCGATTGGATAAATTGCCGATTTTTAATTAACTCCTGAGTGTTAGCTTCTGACAACTGATATTCGGCTTACATGTTGAATAACTCTATTGGCCCCAGATTAAAGACTATAGACTCATTCCTTTGAATAGGTCTATTGTAGCATTCCACTTTACTCCTTTATTCTTTGCCTCTTCTCATTTTTTCCTCTTATCCTCCCCTTCAATCCAACTTTTTACCGTAAAGGGCTGTTTATTAATCACAATAAATAGGCATGGAACTCGAACTATTAAAATTTCCGATTGGGAGATGGAAGTCTAAATTAGTCTACCGTGAGTCGGAAGTCCGGGAATGGATCCAGGACATCGCGGAATTGCCGGAACAGTTGGAAATGCTCTTAAAAAATGTTACTGAAAATCAATTGGATTGCCGGTATAGACCGGATGGATGGACCATTCGACAAGTGATTCATCATATTCCGGATAGCCATATGAATGGGTATATCCGCCACAAACTGACCATTACACAAGTAGAACCAACTATAAATCCATATCTGGAATCTGTTTGGGCTACGTTGGAGGATGTAAAAACAGTCCCGGTTCATGTTTCACTTCAATTGCTTAAAAGTTTACATTTGAGGTGGTCGGTCTTTTTAAATTCATTGGATCCGGAAGAATATGTAAGGGAGTATATCCATCCGGAGCACCAACGAAAAATCAGTATCCAAGAATCTATTGGCATGTATTCCTGGCATGGAAGGCATCATTTAGGCCATATTAAAAATGCAATTGAAAATCCTTTTTAGCAAGAAAAAGAAAGCTTGCCCGTTGATTTGTTTATTTAAATAAGCCGAATTTCTATTTACAGCAGGTCGACTGGAGTATTTTTGCGCCCTCATGAGCCAATTAGAAGAATTACAGAAACGAAGAACTTTTGGGATCGTTTCGCATCCGGATGCCGGTAAAACAACGCTTACCGAAAAGTTACTCCTTTTTGGAGGAGCCATCCAAACAGCTGGTGCCGTAAAATCAAATAAAATAAAGAAACATGCCACCTCTGATTTTATGGAGATCGAGCGGCAGCGGGGTATTTCTGTAGCAACCAGTGTCATGGCTTTTCCATATCGGGATTTGCAGATTAACATTCTGGATACACCCGGACACAAAGACTTTGCTGAAGATACATTTCGAACACTGACAGCTGTTGACAGCGTAATCGTTGTAATTGATGTGGCGAAAGGGGTTGAAGAGCAAACAGAAAAATTGGTGGAGGTATGTCGTATGAGGCATACCCCTGTCATCGTTTTTATTAATAAACTAGACCGTGAAGGGAAGGATGCCTTTGATTTATTGGATGAAGTTGAGACCAAACTCAATCTTCGGGTAACCCCTTTGTCCTGGCCTATTGGTATGGGTCAAAGTTTTCAGGGTGTTTACAGTCTTTATGAAAAAAAATTCATCCATTTTCGCCCTCATGGAAAGCAGGATTCAGAAGAAACTGTCGCCATTGACCGAGTTGAAGATCAACGACTGACAGACATAGTAGGCCAACGTCCGCATAAACAATTTTTAGAGGAGTTGCATACCATCCAGGGTGTTTATCCTGATTTTAATCGGACTGATTATCTATCCGGTAAAATTTGTCCCGTGTTTTATGGTTCGGCCGTCAATAATTTTGGAGTACGCGAATTGTTGGATTGTTTTGTTGAAATTGCTCCGACACCACTCGCACGAGAAACTGAGGAACGCATGGTTGAACCTGATGAACCTAAAATGAGTGGTTTTGTCTTTAAAATTCATGCAAACATGGATCCGAAACATCGGGATCGCATAGCATTCTTTAGAATTTGTTCCGGTGTATTCGAACGAAATAAAAATTACTACCATGTCCGGTTGCAACGCAATTTAAAATTTTCCAATCCGACTTCATTTATGGCAGCTCGCAAAGAAGTGGTGGATGAAGCGTATCCGGGTGATGTAGTAGGACTGTTTGACAGCGGCAATTTTAAAATTGGTGATACCTTGTCCGAAGGAGAATCATTGCACTTTAAAGGAATCCCCAGATTTTCTCCTGAAATATTTCGTTTTGTAAACAATACCGATCCTTCAAAATTTAAACAATTTGCAAAAGGACTTGATCAATTAATGGATGAAGGCGTTGCACAAATGTTTGTAAAATTAGACAGCCAACGAAAAATTATCGGCGTTGTAGGAGCACTTCAATTTGATGTAATCCAATACAGAATGGAACATGAATACGGAGCTGCCTGCAGTTATGATCCGATACAATTGCATAAAGCATGCTGGGTTGTTTGTGAAGATCTAAAAAAGCTGGATGAATTTATCAACCGACGTAAAAAGGATCTTGCCAGGGACAAAGATGGCAAACTGGTATTTTTAGCTGAATCAGCCTGGACTCTTAAATTGGTTCAGGAAAATTTTCCGGAAATTCAGTTTTTTACTTCAAGTGAACATTGAGGAAAGGCAGGAGGAATGCTGCAATGCTACAATGTTGCAATCCTGCAATTGGGCTAGAGGCCAGAGGAATGTTGCAATCTTGCAATGATTCAATTTTGCAATGAGGCTAGAGGCTAGAGGCTAGAGGCTAGAGGAAAAGAGTACAGAAGGCTGTAGATTATAGGCTATAGACTATTATCTATTTTTATTATTAATCCATTGTAGCATTACAACATTGTAGCATTGCAAC
The DNA here is from genome assembly GCA_016787575.1 of Saprospiraceae bacterium. GTDB lineage: Bacteria > Bacteroidota > Bacteroidia > Chitinophagales > Saprospiraceae > Vicinibacter. The sequence continues at coordinate 4,429 of JAEUUO010000002.1, forward strand.
ATTGTAGCATTGTAGCATTGTAACATTGCAGCATTACACCTACTTGTCTTGTTTCGAAAATACTTTCTTCAATAAATCGCTGGTACGGGAAGATAAATTGTGACGAATGTCTTTTTCTTCTTCTTCTATTTTCTTAAACAATCCTTCGAGTGCTTTACGGGTAACATAATCTGTCATATCCGGATTTGCCTTTTTTACAAATGGAATTTGATTGTATTTACTAACAGCGGTTGACCACACTTGTATGGCTCCAACTTTTTCCATTGATTCGGTGATCACCGGTTTAAATTCTGCATACAGTGGTTCTGAGGTTGTTGTATTTAAATATTGGGTAGCGGCATTGTCTTTGCCTTTCAAAATATTCCAGGCATCTGCAATAGACATTGATTTAATTGCATTTAAAAAAATGGGTTTGGCTTTTATCGCAGCATCTTCCGCCGCGCGATTTAATTTTTCAATGACATCGTCTTCTATGGAAGCGAAACCTGGAATTGGACGTAATTTTTCACAAACTTTTTTTGCGTCTTCGGGTAACATTATTTTATAGATGCTCTTAAAATAACCATCTTTTTGAGAAAGCAAGTCCGTCCCTTTATTGGTTCCTTTAGAAAGGGCCTCTTTTAAACCATTGGCTACATCATCGGTACTAAGATCCTGACCGGTAACTTGTTTTAAAAGTTTGCCAAATTGTGCGTTGCAGGAACTAAACAGGAATAAACCGGAAAGCGTGAAAAAAAGATATTTCATATAGTTTTTAGTATTAGAACCACAAAACTATCCAAAGCGATCCGTTTTCATGGTTAAAACTTTGTGAAATGTATAGGCTGCCATTTGAACAAAACTTTAATGAAATCAATAAAAATCGGGACTTTGTTCTTTTTTCTTAAAAAATTAGCGTCGCAGTGTAATTTTACCCGTTCTTATTAAATATACCTAACAAAGCTTATCTAATGGCGTCTGCCGGTCAACACCACAAACTAAATGTAGCGGGTCTCTTAATTACTTTGGGAATTATCTATGGAGATATTGGTACCTCACCATTGTACGTTATGCAGGCTATTACTAAAGGTAAAGTCATTTCACCTGAATTGGTTTTGGGGGGTGTCAGTTGTGTCTTTTGGACATTAATCATTCTTACCACCGTTAAGTATATTTACCTTGCTTTAAATGCTGATAATAAAGGAGAAGGAGGAATTTTTGCTTTATACGCTTTAGTTAGAAGATACAATGCGAAATGGGTGATTTACCCAGCCATTATTGGATGTGCCACCTTAATTGCTGATGGATTTATTACACCACCAATATCTATTTCAGCAGCCGTTGAAGGTCTTACCATTTTATATCCCAATATCCAAACTGTGCCTATAGTAATTGGGATTATTATTGCCATTTTTGCTTTTCAACAAGTTGGTACTGCAACCGTTGGAAAAACTTTTGGTCCCATTATGTTCTGCTGGTTTATCATGTTAGGGATTTTAGGGTTTTTTAATATTCAAATGCATCCTGAAGTATTGCAAGCGGTAAATCCATCCTATGCAATTAATTTACTTACAAATTACCCGGAGGGATTTTGGTTATTGGGTGCCGTTTTTCTTTGCACTACCGGAGGAGAAGCTTTGTATTCTGACTTAGGTCATTGTGGAAAACAAAACATTCGGTTTGGATGGAGTTTCGTGATAATCTGTTTATTGCTTAATTATTTTGGCCAAGCTGCCTGGTTACTGGGTAATTTAAATGGTCAACCGATTGCAGAAGGACAACGGATTTTTTATCAACTGATGCCTGAATGGTTTTTACCTTTTGGCATTATTGTAGCAACGATAGCAACTATAATCGCCAGCCAAGCTTTAATAAGTGGTGTGTTTACACTTGTAAATGAAGCCATGAAGTTGCATTTGTGGTTTAGAATGCGAGTCAATTTTCCTTCAACAATAAAGGGTCAGATTTACATACCGAGTATCAATTGGTTTTTAATGCTTGGATGCATTGCAGTGCAATTAATTTTCCAAACGTCTGAAAACATGGAAGCAGCCTATGGTTTGGCTATTATTATCAATATGTTGATGACGACCATGTTGCTCAGTTATTATTATAAAATCAGATTTCATAAAACCTGGCTTGGTTTAACTTTATTAATTTTTTATTTAGGTTTTGAAACGATTTTCCTCATTTCAAATTTTGATAAATTGTGGCATGGCGGTTGGTTTACATTGTTACTGACTTTAATTTTTGCTACCATGGTATTTGTTTTATACAATGCGCAAAAAATACGCGATAAGCACACCCGCTTTGTTCAATTAAAAGATTATATTCCGATATTGAAAGATTTGCAGGATGATAATACTGTTTCAAAGGATTCAAGTCATCTTGTTTATCTATCCATGTCGGAAAACAAGCAATACATCGATTCGAATATCATGTATTCCATTCTACGCAAAAAACCCAAACGGGCAGATGTTTATTGGTTTGTGCATGTACAGATTTTAGATGAACCTTATACCAAATCGTATCACGTTGACACCATAGTTCCTAAAGAAGTTTTTTTCGTTCACCTGCGTTTTGGTTTTAAAGTAGAACATCGTGTAAATTCAATGTTCCACGAAATCGTAGATCAAATGGTAGCAAGCGGTGAAGTAAGTGTCAAAAGTCCATATCCATCAATACGCAAACATCACATCGATGCAGATTTCAAATTTATTTTATTGCATACACGGGTCTCTGCCGATACCTCATTAACTGGATTCGAACAATGGGTTGTTCGAACCTATCGGATGATTAAAAAATTCAGCTTGCCCGCAGTGGAAGATTTTGGATTGGAAATGTCCAATGTCGAAGAGGAAATTGTGCCCATTCTGGTAGGACCTAAAGCTGCTATTCACCTTGAAAGAGAAATGTAGGAGATAGTTATTAGTTGATAGTTGGTAGTTGGTAGTTGGTAGTTGGTAGTTGGTAGTTGGTAGTTGGTATGGGATAATTATTAATTGTCAATGGTTGTTGAAATCTTTTTTGCGTCTTTGCAACTCTCGGTGAACTATTTTATTTGGTAGTCAGGCATTAATACTAATATAAGACGTTTATAATTTTTCATTCTGCATTTCAATTTTACTCTAAACCAGCTTATTAATGTTCAACGCTCAATTTTCAAGTCAATAGTCTGTAGTCTGCAGTCTGTAGGGATGGACCTACTCAAAAAGCCGGACAATAAGTTAAGTCTTTGGTCATAAACCAGTATTTTTATAATTATGAAAATCAGAAGAAGTTATGACAGGCAATTCAAGCTTGAGGTTGTAAATCGTAGCCTAGAAGGGATAAGCATC
>JAEUUO010000003.1 GCA_016787575.1 Saprospiraceae bacterium
GGATGCTTATCCCTTCTAGGCTACGATTTACAACCTCAAGCTTGAATTGCCTGTCATAACTTCTTCTGATTTTCATAATTATAAAAATACTGGTTTATGACCAAAGACTTAACTTATTGTCCGGCTTTTTGAGTAGGTCCACCTCTTTATTAAACATCTAAACAGGAAAAAATCATTTAAATCAAAAAAAATATAAAAAAGTTTGCAATTATAGAAAACTGATTAAATTTGGGACAAATTAGTCTTAATTTAATTTTAATATGCGCGCACTCTCAAAAGCTACTATATATTGTCTCAGGGCACTCATGTATGTGGCTTCCAAGAATGAGCAAAACAACTATGTTAGTATTGGAGAAATATCTGATGAACTGGATATTTCATTTCACTTTTTGACCAAGACGTTTCAGACCTTAAATCAGCATGGATTGTTAGAATCACATCGGGGTCCCCATGGTGGTATTATTCTAAAAAAGGCGAGTAAGGATATTTATCTGATTGATATAGTACATATCCTGGAAGGAGCTGATTTTTTTGATAAATGTTTGCTGGGCTTACCGGGTTGTGGCGAACGGGAACCATGTCCGGTTCACAATTTTTGGAAAAACGTAAAGGGCAACCTGCAATTGGAATTCCGAAAGACCTCTTTACAGCATTTAGCGAAGGCGATAAATACCGGTAAAATGCGATTGTAGCAAACTCTATTTTTTTGTAACTAATTAAGATAAAATTGTCTTAAATACAATAAACACATACAATGAAAAATAATTCTTAAAATAAAATTTCTTACTATGGAATCAAATGGACAAAATGGTCATGGATCAAATGGCCACACAGCAACCAAAAATATCAGTTACATAATGGATACTAAAAATTGGAGGGGGCCCTTGATTTTTATATTAATTATTAGCTTGCTTGGTGTTGGAATGATAGGATTTCAAACATACATAGATGCTCCACCCATGTCTGGTTTTAAAGATGCTAACGGACAGCTGGTAATTGATCAAAAAACCATTGAGCGGGGACAAGAAGTTTTTCATAAAAAAGCTCTGATGGAGTACGGTAGTTTTTTTGGAGATGGAGCTCAACGCGGCCCTGATTTTACTGCCGAAGCATTGCACCGGATTACAGTTTACATGAATGATTTTTACGTCGCTGAAATTAAATCAAAAAGTGGACGTGATGTAGATGCTTATGAAGCAAAACAAATCAATGAAAAAGTAAAGTCTGAATTAAAGCAAAATGCATTTAATAAAACAGAAAATATTGTAATGCTTTCAAATGCAGAAACGTTTGCTTTGCAACAGTTGAAAAAGTACTATGCAGATTTATTTATAGATAAAAATTCAGGAGAAGGTTTTCCTCCAAAAGATTATATAAGCAGCCGGGAGGAAGTAGCAGATTTAAGTGCCTTTTTTTTCTGGGGAGCCTGGGTATGCGTTACAGAAAGACCAGGAAGTTCGTTCAGCTACACCCACAATTGGCCTTACGATCCGCTTGCAGGGAACACCCCAACTTCTCCTGTGATTCTTTGGAGTGTTTTGGGTTTATTGGCATTTGTTCTTGCATGCGGGATTGTCTTGTATTTTATTGGTCAATACAATCAATTGCCAAATAAGTTTTTCAAACCTCCTAAAAGAGATTTATTTACTTTAGAACGTGTAGCTGCATTTAAACCAACAGCAACACAAAAAGCTACGTTTAAATTTTTCTTTGTAGCCATTCTGTTATTCTTTTTACAAGTTTCCAGTGGACTCTTTACCATCAATGATTTTATCAATTGGATGTCATATTTGGGAATTCACATTTCAGGCGATTTGCCGGTTACAATTTCAAGATCCTGGCACCTGATGTTATCCTTATACTGGATTTCAACTTGCTGGATTGCATCTTCTATTTTCATTCTGCCAATTTTAGCCAAGAAAGAAGTACCAGGTCAATTGCGCTTAATAAATATTTTGTTTGTATTGCTTTTCATTTTAGTAGGTGGTTCACTGGTAGGGATGGTGCTTGGTCCACTCGGATTGATGGGAAAATGGTGGTATTGGTTAGGACATCAGGGATGGGAATTTGTAGATTTTGGTAAAATTTATCAGGTTTTATTAATGGGTATATTTATTCTTTGGGGAAGCATCGTTTACCGGGGTATAAAACCTGCTTTTGTTGCAGGTCAACCCTGGAATTTACCAAATTGGATAATGTATTCTGTCATCGGAATCCCCTTGTTGTTTTTATCTGGATTTGTTGCCAAGCCTGAAACCAATTTTGTAATTGCAGATTTTTGGCGTTGGATGGTGATCCACATGTGGGTTGAAGCTTTTTTTGAAGTTTTCATAACAGTAATCGTAAGTTATCTGATGGTGCTGATGGGATTGGTGAGCAGACAAGCTGCCATTCGGGTGGTTTATTTTGCAACTATTTTATTTTTAGGAACGGGACTGCTTGGAATTTCTCATAATTTTTACTGGAATGCCAAACCTGTGGCAACGATGGCACTGGGTTCTGTATTTTCCACCTTGCAATTTGTACCATTAATATTACTTACAGTTGAAGCCTGGCGCTTTAAAAATATGCCAAAAATTGCTGTGGGCGATGTCGATCACAAATCACTTCAAAATTTTGGTTTCCCGGAAGTATTTAAGTTTTTAGTAGCTGTCAATTTCTGGAATTTTTTCGGAGCGGGTGTTTTGGGAATTATCATCAACCTTCCTATCATGAATTATTTTGAGCACGGTACCTACTTAACTGTAAATCACGCACATGCAGCCTTGATGGGTGTTTATGGAAATATTTCTCTTGCTGCATTGCTATTTGCATCTCGTTTATTGATAAAAAGTGAACAGTGGAATGAACGTGTCGTTAATTTTTCATTTTGGTCTATCAATGCCGGTTTGATGCTGATGGTCGTATTGGATTTGTTTCCTGCAGGATCTATTCAATTTAAAGCAGTGGTCGAACAAGGTTTGTGGTTTGGACGCTCTCATGATTTTGTTGATTACGGAATTTTTAATTCTTTGACCTGGATGCGAGGTATCGGTGCTTCCGTTTTCTTCTTTGGTGGAGTCATACCTCTTACTTGGTTTATAGTATCGCGTGTAAATGCATTAAAAACAAAAGCACTCGATATAAAACAAATGGACGAAGCGATTCATGAATCAGTGGATGAGAGAATTATGGAAGAAGTTGTTATGTAATAGAATAATTACGAATTACGAATTACGGATTGGAGTAAATGGAAAATGCAGGAATTATTCAATCCGTAATTTATTTTGTAATTCGTAATTGATTTTCCATTTAAAATAATTTGCTGTAAATTTTAAATATTATAAATTTGTTATATATTTGAGACATAAATGTCTTAATTAAAATTGATTCTGCGAAGAGTCAGGTAAATTGTTTTTCAAAATTTTAACCATGCCGGACTGGGTCATCAAACGAAATGGAACATACCGTCCATTTCAATTTAATAAAATTGAAGATGCAATACAAAAAGCATTCAATGGTCAACAGAAACAGCTTCATCAGAAGTTAATAGCCAGCATTCAAAAAGCATTGGATTTAAAAACCTGCTGGGCAGTTGAGGAAATACAAGACCTGATTGAGAAAAGTTTGTACGATGCAAATGAATTTGAGGTCATGCGCGCATTCATGTTGCACCGGCATACACGCAAGATGCAACGCGAGCACATCCTTGGCTTGAATGAAGATACCAGTTACATTGATTGCTCACAAACTGTAAATGAATATGTCTACCAGACAGATTGGAGAATCAATGCCAATGCAAATACTTCTTATTCAAGTGCCGGATTGATCAACAATGTTGCTGGTAAAGTAATTGCAAATTACTGGTTGGATAAAGTGTATTCTAAGGAAGAAGGCTATGCGCATCGAAATGGGGATTTTCACATCCATGATTTGGATTGCTTGACAGGATATTGTGCAGGTTGGAGTTTGCGAATTTTGTTAAATGAAGGATTTAATGGAGTGCGTGGTCGTGTTGAAAGTCGGCCTCCTTCTCATTTTAGAGAGGCACTGGGTCAAATGGCAAATTTTCTGGGAATTCTTCAAAGTGAGTGGGCCGGGGCCCAGGCTTTTAGTTCGTTTGATACCTACTTAGCTCCTTATGTATTTAAGGATCAGCTATCTTATGATGAGGTACTCAAAGCAATTCGGAGTTTTGTGTATAATTTAAATGTCCCGGCCAGATGGGGCCAGTCTCCATTTACCAACATTACATTGGATTGGACGGTTCCGGAAGATTTGAAAGAACAATTTCCAAGCCGCAACAACCTGCATCTGTTTAATGAAATTCAAAGCGAATTAATTTTAGCCAAATCTTTAGAACGGGGAGTTGAAAATCCAAACGAATTGTGTTATCGACATTTTCAACCCGAAATGAATTTAATTAATCGTGCGTATTATCAGGTGATGACCGAAGGCGATGCAAACGGACAACCGTTTACCTTTCCGATTCCTACCGTCAACATTACCGAAGATTTTAACTGGTATGGTGAGAATACAGATTTACTTTTTGAGAATACTGCAAAAATTGGATCCTCTTACTTTCAGAATTTTATTGGGAGTCAGTTTATATTGGATCAACACGGGAAACGGATTGAAAATCCAAACGCTTATAAGCCCAATGCCATTCGAAGCATGTGTTGCCGCTTGCAATTGGATTTGCGTGAATTGCTAAAGCGTGGAAATGGCTTGTTTGGAAGTGCAGAAATGACAGGCAGCATTGGTGTGGTAACAATTAACATGGCGAGGCTGGGATACCTCTTTCCAAATGATGAATCCGCTCTTTTGCATAGATTGGAACAATTGCTCGATCTCGCAATGACAAGTTTGGAAAAAAAGCGAATGTTTATACAAGAACTATTTGATCGAGGTTTGTTTCCTTATACCAAACGCTATTTGAAAAATTTGCAAAATCACTTTTCGACTATAGGAGTAAATGGAATCAATGAAATGATCCGAAATTATTCAAAAGATCGCAATTCAATAGCCGATGAAACAGGGCGCGATTTTGCGTTGAGGGTTTTGGAATTTATCCGTATCCGAATATTAAAGTTTCAGGAAGAAACCGGTAATTTATATAATTTGGAAGCAACTCCGGCAGAAGGTACTACCTATCGATTTGCAAAGGAAGATAAAAAGCGTTTTGAAAATATAATTCAGGCAGGCTTTGGAGATAACATTTATTATACGAACAGTTCACAACTTCCTGCGCATTTTACCGAAGACCCTTTTGAAGCATTGATACAGCAAGATGAATTGCAATGTAAATACACAGGTGGCACCGTACTCCATTTGTACATGCGCGAGAAAATAAGTTCACCGGAAGCATGTCGCAACCTGGTTCGAAAAGTCCTTTCAAATTTTAGATTGCCCTATATTACAATTACACCGGTCTTTAGTGTGTGCGCGATCCATGGGTATTTAAATGGAGAGCATGAATATTGTCCAACATGTGACGAACTTCTACTACAATCACTTACAAATGAAACTTAAAACAAATTATATGGAAATCAAACTCAATTCCCGATTGGAATCACAACTTCTTGAACAACATCAGAACGAACGCAGCAAATGTCTTGTATTTACAAGAGTGATGGGGTATCACCGACCTGTAGAAAGTTTTAATATTGGTAAGAAAGGAGAACATACAGAACGCAAGCATTTTATAGAACACGGTTGTGACTAATGCTGTCTATCACATAACACCTTTTACCTTATTGGATTATCCAAATAAAACAGCCTGTATCATTTGGTTTGCAGGTTGCAATATGCGCTGTCACTATTGTTACAATCCGGAGATTGTAAGAGGAAAGGGCCGCATCGCATTTGAAGAAGCTTTTAATTGGATATGCAGTAGAAAGGGTTTTTTAGATGGCGTGGTTTTTAGTGGAGGAGAATGTTTGATGCATAAACGGATTGAATCATTTATATCCGATATCAAACAACAAGGATTTTTGGTAAAAGTAGATACCAATGGTTCACATCCGCAGCGATTGAAAACACTGGTACAAAATCAACTTATAAATTACGTGGCATTGGATTTTAAAGCACTTCCTCACAATTTTTATCAGCTTACTCAATCCGATTTATTTGTAAAGTTTCAGCAAAGTCTTGATTTTTTAATTCAATCTAAGATTCAGTTTGAAGTCAGGACAACGGTTCACTCAAATCTATTAAAGCCGGATGACATCAAACAAATGATCCGGTATTTAGAAATTAAAAATTACACGGGTAGCTATTTTTTGCAAAATTTCTTTAACAATTGCACCACCTTGGGAGAGCTTCCAAACGACTATTGCAAAGTCCAAACAGGAGATTTTATTTCCAGTAATTTTGAGATTGTAGTCCGGAGCTGAACTCAGGTTTTTCTAAATATGAAGCTCAATTTTATCATGCAATGGTCCATTTTATGGCACTTTATATGTAAATAAGCTAAAAAGGCCTTAAATAATTTAATTTTTAAATAATTAAATTCTAAAAATTTGGATATTTAAAAGACTGCTCTATTTTTGTTCAAATAAGACAAAAATATCTTAATTATATAAAAATTCAATCTATGAAAATCTCAACACGTTTACTGTTCATGGCCATCGTTTTTTTACTGGGATCTACGATGTCCTGTAATAAATCGGAAAACACATCTGGTACCGATGATCTCATGCAATCCCTGGACAATTCTGTTTATCATGAATGGGTGCAGGTTTTTTTGGAATTGGACCGCTATGCTGCATTCTTTAGACCCGGTCCGGCTCCAAGGGCATTGGCATATTTAGGTTTAAGTGCTTATGAAGCCAGTTTGGGTGGAATGCCTGATTACCAATCTCTCCAATATAAATTAGGAATTTCTGACATGCCGGCTATCAAAAAGAATTTGTATTGGCCGGAAGTAATTAATGCTTCCTATGCTTATCTGATGACTAAATTTTTTGAAGATGTTACATTTAAAGATAAAAATGGAAATGTACTCAGCAAACAGGATTTTTTGAATTTGATTGTCAATAAAGAAAGAGAGCTCAAAGCAAAATACAGGAATGATGCATCTGAAGAATTATTAAATAATTCAGAAGCACATGGTCGTGAAGTTGCTACTGCAATTTGGAGATTTTCTATTTCTGATCCTGTTGGACACAATGCGCATCTCAATCCTTTTCCAGTACCTGTAAATGCCCAAGGTTGCGAATGGATTCCTACTGATCCAATTACAGTAGCTGATCGTGGCTTATTTTCTCAATGGGGGAAAGTGAGACGTTTTGCTGTTACTCAAGGTGATTTGGATGCTTTGATTTCTCCTTACACTTGCAATTCAGATACCAATTCAGTTATATATGCCCAGGCTTACGAAACCTATGTGGTCACAAATCTTGCCCGTAAAGAACCCAAAGGAGATATGGAACACATGGCTGAATTCTGGAGTGATGATCGAGTTGGCTGGACTTTTAGTCCACCCGCTAGATTGGAAGTAATTGCAGATCAAATTGCCAAGGAGGAAGATTTCAATTTAGAAAAGACATGTTTGCTTTATGCTCAAATTGGTATGGCTTTAAGTGATGCCGCAGTCATTTGTTGGTATAATAAATACAAGTACAATGTTGAACGTCCCATTACTTATATCCAAAGAGAAATTGATCCTAAATTTACGATTCCATGGTTGGGTTTTACTCCTCCATTTCCTGCTTATCCTTCCGGCCATTCAACATTTGCTTTTGCAGGTGTTGGAATCCTGGAAGCTTTTGTAGGTGGCAGCTATCCATTTACTGATTATTGCCACCAACAACGTACCGATTTTAATGGACATCCTCGTGCTTACAACAGTTTACGTGATCTGGCCAACGAAAATGCCTTTAGTCGTTTACCACTCGGTGTACACTATCGCATGGATTACGATGGTGGAAACTTCTGTGGAATTTTAACAGCAAGAAGAGTTTTACAACTTCCCTGGAAGCGATAACATTTTTTTATACGTAATTGGCTTAAAGGGCTGTCAAGAGGGCAGCCCTTTATTTTTTAGCAGTCAGCAGTCAAGAGTCAGTAGTCAAAAATGCTATTAAGCTGAAAAGCTACCTTCCACCTTAAGCCTCTAGACTCTTGCCCAGCCACTCATCCTTTCACCCCACTTTTCCTCCCCTAAATCACCAAACCCTCTAATTCATAAACCGGATTCCATCTTAAAATGCAAACGTCCTTTGTTTTTGGATCCTGTTTCAAGATTTTAACAGGTAAAGTATTTTTAGCAATTGTTCTTTTTATACCTCGAATGGCTTTAGGTTTTTGATCAAATGGGCGTATAACCTGTTTCCAATCAAATTTTAATCCACTTAATTGTTCTATTTCTTCCAATCGAACCTGATAGGTATTTCCATCTTTAAATTTTATGTGTTCAAAAAAATCATCGTCGGTCATTTTGCATAACAATTTAGAATTTACAGTTAATGGTTTTCGAATGATTGCATCCTCTATTAAAAAGGATTCTTGACTTTGTATAAATCCCACTGCATACAACTTAGTATCTCCTTTTTTCCAAACGACTACTTTCCAAAATAAATTGGGAATTTGAATGAACTGATTCTCTATGGGGGTAACAAAACTGCCATCCGTTGAATTTAATACCGGACCGGTAAAAACACTGACTTTTACATTTAAACTATCAGCGCCTGCATGCAAAATATTAGCTTCAAGATCTGCCCAAATATCTCTGTTTAGTTTTTCATGTTGTGGGGCACAATTGGTATAAATAAATGTTTGATTTCCTGCTTGTAAACTGAGTTCTTTATCTCCCCATTCCGGATCTTCACGACGAACCAAATGCCCTTTGTCAAATTTACTTTGTTCGGCACGATACAATTTATTTCCAAGTTGTTCATCATTGGCTATGCGTTTTTCTTCTTTCCACGATCCATCTCTTGCATTGTCCTGCCAGCAAGAACCGTCAATATTTACTGCAGTGTAATAGGCAAGTCTTCTGCTTTTGCACATAACAACACTGTAATGGATGTAATCCAATATATATTTCTTCCCTTCATATCTTATCAAATCCCCTTTTTGTTTCTCAGATAATTTTGGAAGAGGTAAATAAAAAGACCTACCCAAAAATCTTGGGTTGTATCCAATATGTGATTTCATATTTGGAAATTAAAAGGCACCGGTATCAAACCATCCTGCTTTAACCAAAGACCATATATCTTCTGCCAACCGATTTTCAAAATATTTATAGGGCAGCCATCCATAACCATCTTTCCCCCATTCTGTTCCCCAGGAGTTTCGAATCATAAAAGCACCTGTTGTTTTTGAATTATCATCTTTATTGATTACTACTTTTTTATCATCGTATCCTATTGCTATAACTGCATGGCCACCAACAACAGTGTCGGAATTTTTTGGATACGGTATTGCACCACCATTTGAATTGGATTGATTTAAAGCACTTTGATAACAGGTAAATCCAAACATACTTGGTAAACCTGCGGCCAGATTTTTTTTCATGCTGGCGATAGCTGTTGTCGGTGTAGTATTTCCAGAATCCAGTCTGTAATATTTTAGTCCTTTATAGCTTTGAGCAAATGAATAACAAAACGCAGAAGGTTCTTCTTCAAATTTTGAAATAACATAAGGATAATATTTTTCAGGCGGTGCTCCAAATGCTGCAAGTGCTTGCATGGCTGTTCGTAAGTAAGCTCCTGTATCTCCTGTCCACATCAATAATTTTCTGGAAACTTTGTACAAAAACAAGCGACTGCCATCAATGTATTTTCCAAAAGCGCGTTGTTCAAAATACTCTAACAAACCTATCGCAGCATGCGCAGTACAAGCACCCAAACTTTTTTGATCTTCGATAGGGGAACAGTATGCACTCAAGTCAACCGAACTTGCAAGCTTCAGAGGCTTTTCCGCCTTTTTTGTGCGCTTGCTTAAATGTAAACCATGCACATTTTTTAATTGGTCTACAACTTGTGGCGTATCCGGAGTAAAATCTCGGCAATCTGGGCGATCCGGTATCCAGCCCATACCCATTGTCATTAATTCCATATGTCAATTTTTAAATTAGAAATCGTTGGGGAAGCTTGATAAAAACGGATCAGATTCATGGAAGGTCCGGCTATCAATATCCGGACACAAAATCGCAATTAAGATAGTTTGAATTTTTTGATGATTCTTAAAAAAATTACATTAAGAATTTATTTTTTGCATGAATCCTTGTAAATCTGTTTATTAAGAAATTATTACTTGAATTATTTTGGTCCAAATGAACCATTCATATACTGCTTTTAGTACACTGAATTGGAGCTGGCTGTTTTTAATTTGATAGTACAGCCAATTTTAGAATCGTTATAAACTGTCTATCTTCACCCTCGCAATGACGATGAAAAAATTATTTCTATTAGATGGCCACGCATTGGTGTATAGGGCACATTATGCATTTATAACCAGGCCTTTAATAAATTCAAAAGGCTTAAACACTTCCGCTATTTCCGGATTTACCCGAACTTTATGGGACATCATTCAGAATGAAAAACCGACTCATCTTGCAGTTGCATTTGATTTATCAGGTCCAACTTTTAGACACAAGGAATTTCCTGCTTACAAAGCAAATCGGGAAGCTCAGCCTGAGGATATTAGTTTGGCATTTCCATATATTGAGGAGTTAATTAAAGCATTTAATATCCCAATTATAACCATGGAAGCTTATGAAGCGGATGATGTCATTGGGACTATTGCTAAACAAGCAGCGAGAGAAGGGTTTACAGTCTATATGGTAACTCCGGATAAGGATTATGGTCAATTGGTAGAGGAGCATATTTTAATGTACAAACCATCCCGTCAAGGAAATGGTGTTGACATTTTAGGTCCAAAAGAAATTACCAGTTCCTGGGGAATTCAAAGGGTGGACCAGGTTATAGATTTATTAGGTTTGATGGGTGATGCGGTCGATAATATTCCCGGAATTCCCGGCGTCGGAGAAAAAACTGCAGTTAAATTATTGGAAGAATACGATACCGTTGAGAATTTAATAAAACACAAAGATCAATTAAGTGGGAAACTTAAAGATAAAGTAAATGAACATTCTGATCTTGCATTGTTGAGTAAAAAACTTGCAACCATTGATATTCACGCGCCCATTCAGTTTGATGAAAAAATGTACCGGATTGAAGGATTTGACAAAGTCAGATTGGCAGAATTATTTCGACAATTGGAATTTCGTACACTGGCCCAAACAATTTTAGGGGCAACTGAACCGGTCCAATCCAGTCTATTTGGTGAAGCAATTGAACAAAAAAAAGAAACTCAAGAAAAAGAATACAAAGTTGCTGATCATGATATTTACAATACAGCACATACCTATCATCTAGTCCAATCTGAAAAGCAACTGGAAGATTTGATATCGCTTTTAAAGGATGCAGAGCTCATTTCATTTGATACAGAAACTACGGGTATTGATGCAAATCAAGCCCAATTGGTTGGTATGTCTTTTTGTATTAAAGCAACAGATGCTTACTATGTTCCGGTTCCGGAAGAAACCGAACTAGCAACTAAATTGATTCTTAAATTTAAATCCTTACTGGAAGATACATCTAAGAAATTTATAGGTCAAAACATTAAGTATGACATGCTGATGATGCGTTGGTATGGAGTTGAACTGCCGACTCCGGAATTTGATACCATGATTGCACATTATTTATTGGAGCCGGATCACAGACACAAATTGGATTATTTAGCTGAAGCCTATCTCAATTACAAAATGGTGGCCATTGAAGAATTGATTGGTAAAAAAGGAACCGGTCAAGGCAGTATGCGGGATGTTGCACTGGAAAAAATTAAGGAGTATGCCGCAGAAGATGCAGACATGACCTTGCAGATATATAAAATACTAAAAGAAGAAATCGCTAAAGAAAATCTTACGAATTTGATTCAAGACATTGAATTACCATTGGTATCGGTATTGTGTGAAATGGAATATGAGGGTGTTAAAATTGATGGTAAATTTTTAAATGACTACAGCAAAGTATTGGAAGCTCAGATTCTCGAAGCTGAAAAATTGATCTATAAAAAAGCAGGTGTTCATTTTAATATTGCAAGTCCCAAACAGGTTGGTGAAGTATTGTTTGACAAATTAAAAATTCCATACAAATGGAAGAAAACAAGTACCAATCAATATTCAACAGATGAAGAAAAGTTAACCGAGCTTTCAGAGGAGTTTGAAATTGTAAATGACATTTTAAATCATCGCAAGCTTTCCAAACTCAAATCAACCTACGTAGATGCTTTGCCTTTAATGATTAATCCAAAAACCGGCCGGGTCCACAGTTCTTTTAATCAGGCCCGTGCTGCAACTGGTAGGTTGGCATCAGAAAATCCGAATTTGCAAAACATTCCTATTAAAGATGAAGCTGGACGTGAAATCAGAAAAGCATTTGTGCCAAGAGATGAGGATCATATTTTGGTTTCAGCAGATTATTCACAAATTGAACTGAGACTTATTGCTGAGATTGCTCATGAAGAAATGATGTTGGATGCATTTATAAAAGGACAGGATATCCATCGTGCTACTGCTGCAAAAGTTTACAACATCCCTTATGAAGAAGTAACAAACGATCAACGCAGAAATGCAAAAACAGTTAATTTTTCAATCTTATACGGTGCTGGTTCGACCAATATTTCCAGACAGCTCGGAATTTCCAGAGCAGACGCCAAAATATTAATCGATCAGTATTTTAGTACTTACAAGGATCTTAAATCCTACATGGCCAATGTAGTTGAAAATGCCCGAACCAATGGATATGTAAAAACCTTATTGGGACGTAAACGTGTTTTAAGGGATATTAATTCAAAAAATGCACTTTCTCGTACAAACTCAGAGCGGGTTGCCATCAATACACCGATTCAGGGAACCGCAGCTGACATGATAAAAATTGCGATGGTTAATATACATAAACGATTGCATAAGGAACAATTAAAAACAAAAATGATTTTACAGGTGCACGATGAATTGGTATTTGATGTTCCTAAAGACGAATTAAATAAAATTAAAGAATTGGTGAGTTATGAAATGAAACACGCGATTCCAAATTTAAAAGTTCCCATTGAAGTGGGCATTGACTCAGGTTTAAATTGGTTGGAGGCGCATTAATTAAATTTATGAAATTAAACATTCCAATTTCTGTAAGACAGCTGTCAGATCGTTTTAACATGAAACTGATCGGAAATCAGGATCAGCTAATTTATGGTATTAATGAAATTCACAAAGTAATACCGGGAGATTTGACCTTTGTTGATGTTGAAAAATACTATTCAAAATCAATCAACTCCAATGCTACGGTTATTTTAATTAATAAAGAGACGGATTGTCCGGATGGAAAGACCTTATTGGTTACCGAAGATCCGTTTGATATTTACAATCAATTGGTTTTAGAACACAGGCCATTTAGCGTTCAGAAAAATGCCATTGATGAAACGGCTTACATTCATCCAACTGCAATCGTTGAAGCACAGGTGACAATCGGGCCGCATGTCGTCGTTGGTGCAAACAGTCACATTCAGAGCAATGTGGTATTGGGAGAATACACTGTAATCGGAAATCATGCAACGATACAAGCCGGAGCATTGATTGGAACAGATGCGTTTTATTTTAAAAAGACAGCTGCAGGGTATCGCAAATGGAGATCTTGTGGAAGAGTCATTATTCAGGATCATGTTGATATAGGGGCCGGATGTACAATAAATAAAGGAGTTTCAGGAGATACCGTCATTGGGGAAGGAACCAAAATAGATTGCCAGGTTCACATCGGCCACGGAGTGGTAATTGGGAAGCATTGCCTTATTGCAGCACAAGTTGGAATTGCCGGTAAAACAAAAATTGGAAATCAGGTAACAATCTATGGTCAAGTTGGAATTGCACAAAATATTGAAATTGGAGATAAAGTTGTCTTGTTGGCACGTGCCGGTGTAGGAAAAAATTTGGAAGCCGGTAAAACATATTTTGGAGCTCCATGTGAAGAAGCCCGTACCATGATGAAAGAAATGGCTACAGTAAAAAAATTAGTGGAAGAATATCATAGCAGGAAGTAATACTGCAATGGTACAATGCTATGATGGTACTGGGTTGCAATTAGCCTTCAGTCTGTTAAGTTGCGATCACTACCACTAAGCTTTAGCCTTTGCCTTCAGTCCCCTCATCAGAATGATGTTTTGGAAAAAAAAATTAGAATTTTCTGGCTAATAAGTGACTTGGCTTTTCTATGAGTACAAAAAAGAAATAGGAAGCTATAACAACACAGGGAATGGCAAGCAGAATGAGCTGAATTCGACTTTCATTTGGATATGAACGCAGACATGCATCAATCATAGACCAACCAACTTGAAGGTGTATTAAATAAAAAGAGTAGGATATTTTTCCTAAAAACTTTAGTGGTTGTATGGTCAAACTAAAAAACTTAATAAAAAATACAGCAAATACTACTGCTGATAAATGGTAAATATCAAAACACCAATAGGTCAGAACAAATAACAATGTGATTAAAATCCACAGATGTTTTTCAGATATTTTACCGATGTGGCCATTAAACAAAAGAATGCCTATTGTAAAATGACATCCGTAATAAAACACGGTATGATCCCATTCGAGCCAGCGGCCTAAACAAAACAACAACAAGACCACATAGCTAATCCATTTTGAGTTAAACAACAAAACTGGAAAAATCAAAGCCATCAATAAATAGTATTGAATCTCAATGGCCAAACTCCAATAGATGCCTTTCATCCATGCTTGATTGACAAAGTCATTGATGTGTAAAACATGAAATAATAAATCCTTAAAGTCAATAGAAATGACTTTGTCTTTATAATGTCTGAAGAATGTTGAGAAATAATCTATTATAAATATTAAAACAATGCTGCACCAATACGGTGGTTCGATACGTGCCAGCCTTTTTAACATGAATCTTCCAGATTGCTTTAAATTATAATGACTTTTGTACATGGTATATGGAATGACAAAGCCAGAAATCACAAAAAAAATCTCAACTCCCAAATAGCCTCGTGAAAAAACAAATCTGAAATTGCTTTCAATGGGTAGAAAGCCTTCTGTAAAGTGATAAAGGCAAACGAGCAGGGCAACAATGCCCCTCAACATATCAATGGAGTCCAGATGCCTTTTTTGCATTTCAGGTCTAAAGATAAAAGGGAAATTAATATAAGATCCCTGCTTATTTTTACACAATGATGTTTTATCAGTTTAAAAGATCCTGCTTTAAAATTTTATTCTATTTGGGTATCTGTTATGTCCGTTTATTTGGAGGCAAAGTAGATACGATATCCATACCAAGCAGTGTAATGAATAAATCATTCAATGCGATTGTATTTCTACCTTCTAATTACAATCATACAGATAAATCCTATCCGGTTTTGTATTTGCTTCATGGACACAGCAGCGACCCTTCCAGTTGGTTTTTCGTAATTCCCAAAATACGTGAATGGGCTGATAAATATCAGATGATTTTAGTGTGTCCCGATGGAGATTATGACAGTTGGTATTTAGATGGCCCGGCCAAAACGGACCGTAAATTTGAAACATACATTGCTAAAGAGGTCCCAAAGTTTATTGACCAATGCTATCGGAGTTTAAAAGGAAGAGAATCCAGAGGAATCAGTGGCATTAGTATGGGTGGACATGGTGCCATTTATCTGGCACACAAACACCCTGAAATTTTTAGTTGCATTGGGAGCAGTAGCGGTGGTCTGGATTTAATTCCATTTTACCGTGAATGGAATTTATACCAACTCTTAGGCGATCCTAATAAAAACAAATTGCTCTGGCAGCAATCCAGTTGTTTGTATCTTATAAATAAGCATTCCTTTAAGTATCAAAAATTGTATATTGATTGTGGGACAGAGGATTTTTTTTTGGATGTCAATCGAAACTTTCATCAAAAATTGAAATCATTTCAAATTCCACATATTTATGTAGAATCAAAAGGGGATCATAGCATTCCTTACTGGAAAGCTGCTTATGAAAAACAAATCGTATTTTTTAGTGAAAATTTGGCGACATCCACGCGGCAATAAAAATAAAATATTCAATAATCTTTTGCAAATCTTAAGATATTACCCATTGCTTTTCAGCTTAACTGAATATATTTTTTTATTAACTTCGCATTCCAAATTATGAAAACATTTTTATCATTTAGTTGCTTTTTCTTTTATTTAATACTTGGGATATCACAAGAAAGTAATACCGAATTATTAGACGGAAATCCTGTGTTGGAAAATTCATCTTTGCGTAAAGGAAGCCTTTATTTTTATTGGGGTTATAACCGTGAATGGTATAGCAAAAGTGACATTTCGTTCAATTCGCCTTCCTGCCATTTTACATTGGCGGATGTTCGTGCAAAAGATCGGCAATCCGGACTTGGTTTTAAAAATTACTTGTATAATGTTACCATTCCCCAGTTTAATGTGCGAGCAGGCTATATGTTAAGCGATCATCTAGGAATCAGTTTTGGGTACGATCATATGAAATATGTGGTCTTGCAAAAGCAATTGGTTAAGATAAATGGCAGCATAGCATCAACTCCCGGGCAATTAAAATATGCAGGAGTTTATTTAGATGAAGAAATTAAAATTGATTCAGCTTTTTTGAGATTTGAACATACCAATGGACTTAATTATATTTCTGCCGATGGAGAATATTATTTTGAATTTTGGCATCGAAAAAAGCATTCTCAATCGCTTGGCTTAGTTGCTGGTTTGTCTGTTGGACTATTGTACCCCAGAAGTGATGTAGATGTATTTGATGTTGAAGGTGTTAATATTTTTCACACAGCCGGATACGGTTTCAGCGGTATTCTAAATCTTCGTTTTCAAGTATTGAAACACGTCTTTTTAATGGCCCAAAACCGATTTGGTGAAATTATTCTGAATGATATATTGGTTTCTGAAGGCTTTCAGGCTAAGCAACATTTTGGTTTTTATCAAACAGCTTTTATGTTGGGGATCAATTTTAATTTGTTAAAGTCTGCCAAAAGCTTTAAATAATTTTTTCAATTTTTCTGAATCTGCTAATTCATCTTCACCTAAATCCATGATACTTATTGTGCTTGGATTTTTTTTGCGCAGCGATGCATGAAATCGATTCAATCCGGTTTCATTTAAGATATTAATAGCATTCGTATGATCAATGCCACCGGCTGCCATGATTTCAATTTGATTTCCAAATTTCAAATGCCATGTTTTAAGATATTGAATTCCATTTTCAGCTTGCGTGGCGGTTCCTGAACTTAAGATTCGGTCAAATTTTAAATCAATGAGTCGTTGAATCTGAATTTCAGGTTCAATGCAACAATCAATAGCTCGATGAAAGCTAAGTGTTTTTGTATTGCAAAGTCTACGCAATTTACTTGCAAACAATTCATCCAATGAATTGTCTTCTCTCAAACCACCTGCAACTATGGTGTCAATTCCCTCTGCAATAGACCATTCAATGTCTCTAAGAATTAACTCTTGTTCCAATTCATCGTAAACAAAATTGCCATTGCGTGGCCTAAAAAAAACCGCCATTTCTTTTTTAAAAATAGACCGCGCTTTTTGAATGCAGGCATGACTGGGAGTTAACCCGCCATGATCTAAATCACAGCATAGTTCGATGGCATCAGCATCAAATTCATTTGCCAAAACTACAGAATGAATGTTTGCACAGCACAATTCAATTATTGGCTGTTGATTCATTTCTAATAAATTGAAAGGTATTTATTTAAATTGGTTGTAGCGCTTTAATGCGTACTCCCAATTTATCACATTAAAGAATCCGGAAATATAATCGGCACGACGGTTTTGATACAGTAAATAATAAGCATGTTCCCAAACGTCCAATCCAATTACAGGCATTCCTCCACATCCGGTATTTGGCATCAGCGGATTGTCCTGATTGGGTGTAGAACATATTTCCAATTTACCTCCCGGATGCACACAAAGCCAGGTCCAGCCTGAGCCAAATCTGCCCATAGCTGCTTGCGAAAATTTTTCCTTAAATGCATCAATTGACGAAAAATCACGGACAATGGCTTCTCCCAAAGATCCATTTGGATTTCCCCCACCGTGAGGAGACATCATTTCCCAAAACATGCAATGGTTGTAATATCCTCCTCCATTATTGCGGAGAGCCATGTTGCTCATGTCCAGGTTTTTTAAAATTTCTTCGATGCTTTGATTTTCCTGTGGCTTATCCTTTATAGCTGCATTGAGGTTGTTGGTATATGCAGCATGATGCTTACCATGATGTATTTCCATGGTTCTGGTGTCAATGTGCGGCTCTAGTGCTTGGGGTGGATAGGGTAATTCAGGTAAAAGGAATGGCATAAATTATTGTTTCAAGTCGTAAATGTAAAACACGAATCGTATTCTATTAGACAATTTTATAATTATTTTGTTTTAATTCGGTTAAATTTCTTTTCAAGATAGGGATGCAACAACACAGTGGTTAATATGATAAAAACACCTATGTAAAAGGAGAGGTTCAACTGGCGGTGTTCTTTTAAAACAGCAATTGCTAAAATAATCCCGTAAACAGGTTCCATATTAAATGCCAGCATGGCTGTAAATGCACTTAGATTTTGCAATGACCTGATTACAAAAACATAAGCCAGCACTGTACAGAAATAAGAAAGAAATAATAAATAGATCCAGTCACTACCACTTGGGAAAAAAATAAAATTTGGGTCAAAGAAATAAACTACAGGCATCAAAACACTCATTAAACACCAAACTGAGAAAAGTTCAATCCAACTTATTAGAATTTCATCAGAAGTTTTAATATATTTTTTATTTAATGTCGCAAAAGCGGCAGAAAATATTGCAGCCAGAATCCCAATTCCAAAACCCAGCCTGTAAGAAAAGTCAATATTTTGCAAAATAAGCCACATTCCAGGCAGAATTAGTAAACCAGTACCGATGTCAAGGGCTTTTATTTCCTTTTTTTGAAAAAGCGCTTCAAAAAATACAGTTGATAGTGGAATAAATGCCAGACAAATCATTGCAACGGATGAATTTGCCAATTTAATAGATCCATAAAAACAGATCCAATGGAGACCTACCAATAAACCAATCCCCATAAATCGTTTAAAGGTTCTTAAATCCATTTTGCGAAAACCCTGAACTTTGTACATTTTGGGCAACATCAAGACCCAGGTAAGCAAGGATCGCCACCAAACCAGAACCAATGCAGGTAAAAGTATCATCTTACCTAAAATTCCGGTAAATCCAAATAAAAAAATGGCCAGATGCAGCAGGAAAAACGACTTTTTTACACTATCCATTTTAGATTTTGAAAATTGAAACAAATATCTAATTTTGTGCCCTTAATTTTTGAGACATGAGCAGTTTGCATTTAGGTGAAAAAGCCCCCGGTTTTACATTAATATCTTCTGATAAAACGGAAATCCGTTTAGCTGATTTTCAAGGGCACAATGTATTGCTTTTGTTTTTCCCATTTGCATTTACGGGTGTTTGTACCAAGGAAATGTGTCAAATGCGGGATGATATGAGCTTATATGAATCTTTGGATGCAAAAATTTTAGGAATTTCTGTAGATTCACCTTACACATTGGCTAAATTCAAAGAAATCAACAACATACCTTACCCCTTACTTTCAGATTTTAATAAAATTGTTTGTAAAGCATACGATTGTATTGATGAAGTTTGGAATTTTGGACTTCGGGGTGTTGCAAAACGTTCTGCGTTTGTAGTTGACAAAGAAGGGCATCTCCGATACATGGAAATTTTGGATAATCCAGGAAATTTACCTAACTTCGAGGCGATAAATCATGTTTTAAAAAATCTCAATTAATATCCTGCTTATGGTGCAAAATAATCCTGGAACCTGGGAAGCAATCGAAGAAGATGTAATGGTTGAAGATCAATTGGGCAGTCTCGCTGAGCTGATTGTCTATAATGATGATGTAAATACTTTTGATTGGGTCATAGAGAGTTTAATGGATATTTGCAGACATTCATTCGAGCAAGCAGAGCAACTTTCTCTGATCGTCCATTTTAAAGGCAAAGCCATTGTTAAAACAGATAGTTTTAATATCCTAAGACCTATGAAAGATGCTTTGTGTGATAGAGGTCTTTCTGCTGTTATAGAATCCATCAAAGTTTAATGCACCTTGCCGGTTAGCATTTTACCGGATCACTCACTGTATTTTCCACATCCATCTCATGCAGATAGACATGGTTTACTGGCAATTGGAGGAGACTTGTCAACGGATCGATTGATTCTGGCTTACCAAAATGGAATTTTTCCTTGGTACAATCAAGGAGAACCCATTCTGTGGTGGTGCCTAACTCCAAGATTGATTCTAAATCCAAACCAATTGCATGTTTCTAAAAGCATGCGCCGTGTATTAAATAATAAATTACTTTCAGTTACCGCAGATAAAGCATTTGAACAGGTCATGCGAAGCTGTGGAACCATTTTACGACCTGATCAAACAGAAAGTTGGATTCATGAGGAAATGATCACCGCTTATGTTAAGTTGCATCAACTGGGAATTGCACATTCCGTTGAAGTATGGCAATCAGAGGAACTTGTCGGAGGCATTTATGGATTGGCAATAGGAAAAATGTTTTGCGGTGAATCTATGTTTGCTAAAATTCCAAATGCTTCCAAGCTTGCTTTGATCAAATTGGCAAATCATTTAAGTTTAAAAGAA
Organism: Saprospiraceae bacterium; assembly: GCA_016787575.1. Taxonomy (GTDB): domain Bacteria; phylum Bacteroidota; class Bacteroidia; order Chitinophagales; family Saprospiraceae; genus Vicinibacter. Next base: position 20,715 of record JAEUUO010000003.1, read on the forward strand.
TTTAACTGGATTGATTGCCAGCAGGAATCGGATCATATGAAGCGAATGGGAGCTAAATCTATATCCCAACAGGATTTTTTTAACATTCTGGAACAAAATAAGCTTTATCCACTCATTCGTGAAAACTGGTATACGGATTTTTCTAATTTATAAACAGAATACATTAATTTTAGGTATTAATATACAATCATGTTAAAAAATTTAATTCTTACCATAGCTTTTACTATTGCAGTTGCGAATTTGTTTGGACAGGAAAAACCTGGACTTATTCATTTGGATTCAAATGCACCGGAATTTATGCATTTAATTTTTGAAACAAATCCAAATGTATTTAAAGTGGAAAAAGCATATTCCGAATGTTATAAAAATAAGGAGTTTGTAAAGAACGCGTATACTCAATATTATAAACTTTGGATGCATTGGGCTCAAAACAACATGGATAACAATGGAAACATTTATTTTCCTTCTCCGCAAGAAAAATCCCATGAAGAATTGCAACGATTGCAACTTAGGAAAAATGCGAGTTCATTAAGAGCACCTGCTGCTAATTGGAAATTTGTTGGGCCATCGCAAACATTTCATACAGATGGTATAACTAAAGTAACCTGGCAGACAAATGTTTATTCAATAGATATTGCACCGAGTGATTCTACTTTATTGTACGCGGGTGGCGAAAGTGGTGGACTTTGGAAAACAACCGATCGTGGAAAAAACTGGCTGCTGACTACAGCAAATGTATTGCATGATGCGTTTGGAGCTGTTCGAATTCATCCTAAAAATCCGGATACTGTTTATGCAGCTACCAGTGGAAAAATTATCAAAACAAATGATGGTGGGAAGACCTGGTCAACAGTTTATTCTGAAAGTGGTTTGTGGGTTCATGATCTTGCAATTAAGCCATCAAATGGACAAATTGTTTTAGCTGCAAGTAATAAGGGAATGCTTCAAACAGCAAATGGTGGTTTAAACTGGAAAAAAGTTTTTATAGAAGAATGCTGGACTGTAAAATTTAAATTGAATGCACCTGCAACCAGTTTTTGTGTGCGTTTAAATGGCGCTGTTTCTGATTTTATGAAATCGGTCAATGATGGCGCAAGTTGGACCAGTGTTTCACCCATTTGGATGAATCCGGGAGCTGGTGAATCAGTTACAGGTGCCCTCATTGCCCAGTGCCCAAGCAACTCGAAAAAAATGTATGTTTATTTGTGTGGTACCGGAGGCAGTTTAAATGGATACGTTGGTGTATTTGTTAGTTCAGACGATGGTTTGCAATGGAATAATACAAATGCATCGGGCCTCGTTGGTGGAACCTATAGCATTCCGACACATACCAATCTCATGGCTAACAATGGAACTACAGGATTCAATCAAGGTTTTTACGATATGGCCATAGTTGTAAATCCAAAAAATGAAAACGAATTAATTGCCGGTGGAACTTCCTGGTTTAAAAGTATCGATGGAGGAGTAAACTGGACTAGTTTGGGGGGGTATGTTGGGAATTTACCTTGGAGTCATCCGGACATACAATGTCTTGCAGCCAGAGGTTCGGATTTGTGGATAGGGAGTGATGGTGGAATTAATTATTCGACAGATTTTGGACTCACAAGTGAGGCGCGAATGGATGGAATTTCCGGTGCAGATCTATGGGGCTTTGATTCAGGATGGAATGAAGACATTTTAGTAGGAGGACGCTACCACAATGGAAACATGGCATGGCATGAATCTTTTCCTGCAAATACGTTTTACAGGATGGGTGGAGCGGAAGCAGCCACAGGATATGTCAATCCAGGTCCCGGTCGGAAAACTTATTTTTCTGATATCGGTGGTTACGCATTGAAAGCTGGTTTGATGAATGGCGTAAGTTATTTTCCGGTTGGATTGTTTCCAAATGAATCGTATGCATATTATGCAAATAGTCAAATGACCTGGCATCCGCAATGTTGGAATATTATTTTTTTGGGAAGAGAAAATAAAATCTGGAAAAGCATGGATGGTGGTGCAACTTTTCAATTGCTGTATAATTTTCCAGGAAATAATGCCAATACCATTTTTGAAATAGAAGTTTCACGAAGTCATCCTGAAATTATGTATTGCTCGCAATGGGATGGAACCGATGATTCAATGTGGAGAAGTTCAGATAACGGAAAAAGCTGGAAAAAATTAACACCGCTCCCATTGCCCAACAACAATGATCGGGTTAAAATGAGTTTAAGTGCAAGCAATCCTGATGAACTCTGGGTGGCTGTTACATATGGTTCAAATGGAAAGAAAATTTATAAAACAATCGATGGCGGTTTATCCTGGATTAATTTAACAACTCCAAAATTGGACAACGTCACTATTTCTGATATTTTACATCAATTAGGTACTCAAGGGGGTGTTTATCTTGGAACAAAACGAGGAGTATACTATAGAAATGATTTGATGTCAGAGTGGGAAGCTTATTCTGATGGTTTGCCGGTAAGTGCAGAAACCAATCGATTAAAACCTTTTTACAGAGATGGAAAAATTAGAAATGGTTGCTGGGGTTTTGGCGTTTGGGAATCAAATCTGTATGAAAATTCCACCGTCATTCCACAAGCGATGGTCAATAAACTGGAATCGTTTTGCATCAGAGATACTTTTTATTTTGATGATTATTCTAATGTCAATCATTCAGGTGCAAGTTGGACCTGGACTGTACCCGACGCAAATTATTTAACCGGTCAAAATACCCGAACACCTAAAGTTCTATTTAAATCCACAGGATTGAAACAAATAGTGATGAGTTTAAAAACAGCTTCAGGTACGTATAAGGATACTTTGTACGTCAAGGTAAACAATCAATGTGAAAAAGATAGTTTACCGGGAAGTGCATTGCTTTTAAATGGAATCAATTCCTATGCACAAATTCCAGCACTGGGAATTCAGTCCAATAATTTTACCATGATGGCTTGGGTTAAATCAAACGCCACTCAAAGTGATTTTGCAGGAATATTATTCATGCGTGGAGGAAGTTCAACATCTGGATTAAGTGTATTGACCAATGGGGATCTTCGATATCATTGGAATGACAATGGTTACAACTGGGTATCTAAAGCTCGCTTAATTCCAGGAGAATGGACGCATTTGGCAATGGTAGTCACCCCGACTTCATTGACCATATACAAAGATGGAGTAGCGTATACGCGAAACGATGTCTTTGCACCTTCCGTTTTTGACAGTCCAATAGCAATTGGAGCTGATTTAAATGGTGGAGCTCGATTTTTTAGAGGTGAAATTGATGAAGTTTGTACTTACAACAGAAGTTTAAGCGTTTCAGAAATTCGTGAAATAATGCATTTAAGCAGATCTCACACAGCAAATCCGGGTATGCTTAGTTATTATCAGTTCAATGAAGGCGCAGATAAAATACTGGATAAAGAAAATTCATTTCATGGATCTTTAGGTGGTAATGCAATTTTAATACCTTCAACAGCACCCATAGGACCAGGTAACAGTTTACGGATGGATATTCGCACTAAAGGAACTTACCAATTTGGAGCTACCGGATTAACAGTAGAAACAGAAGACAGTGGCGTGTTTCCAAATGGGGAACTTTGTGTAAGTCGGATCAACCACATTCCAATAAATAATTTTAATCCGGACAACAGACCAGTGAGTAAATCTTATTGGATCTTACATAATTTCGGATCAAATATTTCATTTACGCCATTTAAAAATTTGAAATTTGATGAAATCGGTCCGGTTCGTATGCAGACTCAGGCAAACGAATTAAATTTATTTAAACGGGGTCCGAATGAAGACACTACAAGTTGGATGCTGGCAATTAATGGAAGCAGTTTGCAAGCTGGAATTAATGCATCGGCCCAATTTACCAAAACGAAAGTACAGGAAAGCAGTCAATTGCTCATTTCTAAATCAGCAGGAGATACTTTATTTGTTGGAGTAAAAAATCCCAATAACCATCAGCGACCTGCTGCCATTGAAATTTCTCCAAATCCGCTAAACTCCCAGGATCAACTTACAATTAAAACTACAATGAAAGGTGAAATTGTTGTAAAACTTATGGATGATCGAGGCCGGATTTTGAAATTATTTAAATTTAATGAGTTTTGTGAAACCAGAATTTCAGATTTAAAACCGGCCACTTATTTAGTAAGTTTCGAATCAAAAGATCAATTAATTTTCAAAAGATTAGTGGTTGTTGATTAAATTATTTTTATTGTTTCTATGAATTATAAAGACACCCTGAAATATATGTATGATGCATTGCCGATGTTTCACAGGCAAGGAAAGACTGCATATAAAAAAGACTTGACAAACATCAAGGCACTTTGCGATGCATTGGACAGTCCACAGCAAAAATTTAAATGCATACATATTGCAGGTACTAACGGAAAAGGTTCTGTGTCACACATGATGGCAGCCGTTTTACAAGCCCAGGGCTATAAGACAGGCTTATATGTATCCCCACACTACAAAGATTTTAGAGAGCGGATAAAAATCAACGGAAACTATATTTCTCGAAACTACATTACGCAATTTGTTGAAAAAAACATGGATTTATTTAATCAGGTTGCGCCTTCTTTTTTTGAGATGACCGTAGCATTAGCCTTTTCTTATTTTAATAATCAGAAAGTTGATTTTGCAATAATAGAAACCGGTTTGGGTGGACGTTTAGATTCAACAAATATTGTTCAACCTATCTTGAGTATCATAACAAATATCAGTTGGGATCACAGCGACTTGTTGGGTGACACTTTAGAGAAAATAGCACACGAAAAAGCAGGAATAATAAAAAGCAACACACCCGTAGTCATTGGCAGAAAACAGGCAGAGTCGGAATCAGTCTTTAGAAACAAAGCAAAAGAACTTGCTGCTCCGATTTATTTTGCCGAGGAAATTGTTAAACTTTCCGCTATACAGGGTTCAAAAGGATTGGATAAGGTATTGTTTGATTTTGATGGAACGCATGAATCTGTCAAGCCTTCCTTAAATGGTATTTATCAATTAGAAAACATGAATACCGTATTGGCTGCATGTTCTGTTTTAAATGCCTTGGGATTGTTGCATATTTATTCGAGCAGCATTGCATCTGCTTTTGAAAATACTGCAGAGTTGACGCACATTATTGGAAGATGGCAACAAATATCAAGCAGTCCGGATGTATTTGTTGACAGTGCCCACAACGAGGACGGAGTAAAATATTTAGTGCATCAAATAAAGGAAATACCCTATAATAAGTTGCACTTTATTTGTGGATTCGTTAAGGACAAACCAATCGATAATGTCTTGTCCCAATTGCCTAAGGATGCTTCGTATTACTTTGTCAAAGCTTCTATACCACGAGCGCTGGATGAAAAAGACTTGCTAGAACAGGCAAAAACTCATGGATTAATTGGAAGAAGTTATAAAAAGCCTAAACAAGCTTTGCGAAAAGCAAAGGCACAAGCTGGAAAAGATGATTTGATTGTTGTGAGTGGAAGTATTTTTGTTGTTGGAGAAATATTGTAAAATTTTATATGAAAGTAGTTATTGCAATTGGAGGAGCCAGCGGTTCTATTTATGCCCGGGTATTGCTTGACAAGTTGATGGAAATACCAAATTTGGAAATCGCTATGGTGTTGAGTAAAAATGCGGCATTAAATTGGGAGCTTGAAAATGAAAATTTTCCGTTGGGAAAATACCCGTTTCTTAGATTTGAAAACGACGATTATGCTGCGCCTTTTGCAAGTGGTTCCGGTAAATACGATGCCATGATTATATGCCCTTGTTCAGCAGGTCAATTGGGTCGAATAGCAAATGGCTTGTCAGATGATCTGATCAGCAGGGCAGCAGATGTTATGCTAAAGGAACGTAAAAAATTGGTGTTGGTGTTTAGAGAGAGTCCATTGAGTTTGATCCATTTAGAGAATATGCGAACTGTTACTTTGGCCGGTGCAGTCATTTGTCCTGCAATCCCTTCTTTCTATTCAAAACCAAATTCAATGGATGCCTTGGCTGCAACAGTTAGCAATCGTGCATTGGAATTGATTGGATTGGATACCAAATCATTTCGTTGGGGAGCAGAAAATAAATAGATTGTCTACATGCCTATTTTTCAACATATCAAATCGATTAAGGATGTCGAAATCTATATTTGGAAGGTAGACGAACCCGATGTGTTTTTTTTAAACGAAATCCCATGGGAGAAGCAACAAATCAATTGGTTGGAATCCATTCACCCAATAAAACGCCTGGAATATTTGGCTTCCAGATTTTTAATTTATCATGTAGCCGGTATTCTTGACAGTCATTTGTATAAAAATGAAGCTGGTAAAATTTATTTAAAAAATAAACAGCAAAATATCTCTATTTCTCATTCTTTGAATTTTACTGCAGTTGCTTTATCTAAAAACATTATTGGCTTTGATTTGCAATGTTATTCTGATAAAATTGTCAGGGTTTCAAAACGCTTTTTAAGCATGCAAGAGTTAATTAAAATTAAACCATTTGAATCAATTCACAGTTTAACCAGGGCCTGGACTATCAAAGAGGCAATTTATAAGGCATATGGCCAAAAAGGAATACAATTTAACAGGCAAATAGAAATTGATATTGAATCCCCAAAGGAGGAGATTCAATTGTCAAAGGCAAAAATGATACATAACTTAACAGAAACACATTATGAAATATATTCTCAACTGCATGCAGATTTTAGTTGGTCACTCGCCCAGGAGGTTTAACATTTTTATTTTGTTTTTTATAAACATTTTGTTGATTGGATGTAAAAAAAATCAAGCAAGCAATTCTAATGAACCACACCAAAATGAAGTCGGTAGTTTGCAATTCGAAGACTTGCCCGAATCTTTTAAAACATTTTACATCAAATTTCACAATGACAGCTCGTTTCAAATGGAGCACATTGTGTTTCCGTTAGAAGGACTGCCGGATCACGCAGATCCCGAGGATGTGAATGTCAATCCTTTTTATTATACGATGGATCAGTGGACGCTGCACAAGATGTTTGATCCAAAAACCAACAACATCATTTATTTAAAATTGGGGAGCATCATTATTGAAGAGCGAATTACTGAAAAAAAATATGGCTTGACCATCATTCGTCGATTTGCGGATTCTTCAAGTGGATGGCGTTTAATCTATTATGGTGGATTAAATAAATATATAGAAAACTGAATAAATCAATTTTATTGTATTGCAATCAGAAGTTTAAATTCACAGAATTGGCTTTTATGGAATTTAGCTTCTACTGATTAAAAGAGGCGTTTTATTTTTTCAAATAAATATCCGCAATATTGTTTCCTATAATAGTACCCTGCTCAATGCCTCGCTCAATAGCATGTCTGTAATGTATACCTCCATACAATCTTGAAATGGCTGCTTCATTGGCACATGCTTTGAATGAACTAAAAAACCTGGGACTGCCATCAATGTCCGTGCGGCTTTCATGTGTGTTGTCTGTAAAACTATAATTTGCTCCGAAGTAGGATTCTAGCACAGCCATTGCAGCTGCAGTTTGTACTGAATGCCCACTTGTATGTTCCGGAAATGGTGGAGTTGGTAGCAGAGTCGTAAAATTTGGATCAATGTATTTTTTAATATAACTTATTGGCCGTAGTAGGTTGTAATAATATTTCGACTTCCAACAAGAAACAAAAGCATCATGAACCGCAAGTCCAGTTTTCGAAAATACTTCTGCAGCTTTTGCAAGATCGGCTTGTTCTTTATTTAAAACAATTCCAGCTATTGACATGGAATGGCCCGGAGGAGTGCCTGTTAAACCAGGATCGTCGCTCCAAAATTTAGCAATCCTGCTAGACTCAACATCTAAATTAAGACTATACACATAAACTTCCAGGGCTTGTAAATAAAATAAACTTTTAGTGTCTGTTGAAAACGGAAGTGGGGGATATTTCTGAATCAATTCATTGGCAGAATTTGCAATCAGGAATGGTCTTACTTCTCCCCAATAAGGTTGCAATGGTTTGGGATTGGTTGGTGATGTCGGCTCCCATTTATCAGGACCTGTTGGAATTGAATAATCAGGAAAATTTGACAAATAGGCTTCTTCTTTATTATCGGTTTTTGCGTATGCATATATTATTTCTGCGACCTTAATTCCAAATTGAACCGATCTTTGAATGGTAGCGCTGTCTTTTGAAATACTTTGCAAAAGATATTTTTGTTCCAACTGATTAATCAAATCCAAATTGGCTGTGGAAGTTGTTTTAAATAAACTTCGCATCATGTTAGCTAAACACGCATTGGCTACCAATTCCCAATTGTAATCCTTACCTAATTCGGTTTTTATATTTTGGTTGGTATATCCGGAAATTAATCCTGAATAGGAACGCATATCCCGGATTCCAGGTACGACTGATTCATAGAGTGCCAGGCTTGCATATGCATAGGATCGTGCCGCTACAGGAGGTGAAAAGCCAGGTGTCGATTTGACCAAAGTTCTTTCCAGATTAAACCATTCAATGGCAACATCGGCATTAAAATCTGAAGTTTTAAAATTTACCACTGGTTCTGCAAGATCTTCTTTACAGGATTGCAGAAAGCCAAGCCATAAGATGCTAATTAGTAAGAAAATTCGTTTCATTGGCTGAAAATTTTACCAAATATAAACTTTTTAAAATCGCAAAACAACTTTATTGAAATTTCGCTTGGATTAAGGCAGTGCAGACAAATTAGTTAAAATTAGTATACGATTAAGGGAACTTTCTTTAGATATTTGGGCTTATTATCCTAGATAAACTTTTAGAAGATTGGTTAAATCCAATTTTAAGATTGGATGGACGTTTGGTTGCTTTAATAGATTGTTTTAAATTGAGCTTGTGTATGAATCAGGAAATTTTGTTGTGGGGGGGATTTATCCTATTTATTGTGTTAATGCTAGCCTTGGATTTAGGCGTATTTCATAAAGAAAACCATGAGATAAAATTAAAAGAGGCCCTGATGTGGACCATGTTTTGGGTCAGCCTGGCATTAATTTTTAATATTGGCATCTACCATTTTATGGGGAGTGAAAAAGCACTCCAGTTTCTTACAGGTTATCTGATTGAAGAATCATTGTCTATAGACAATGTATTTGTCTTTATGTTGATATTTTCATACTTTAAAGTACCTCCGAAATATCAACACAAAATTCTTTTCTGGGGAATACTGGGTGCTATGGTAATGCGCATCACATTTATTCTTTCTGGAATTATGTTGATCGAAAAATTTCATTGGATTATTTTTGTTTTTGGCGGTTTTTTAGTTGTAACTGGGATTCGATTGGCATTTCAACAAGAAATTTCAATTAAACCAGATTCCAATCCGGTAGTTCGACTATTTAAAAAGTATTTTAGAATGACAGACACTTATCATAAGGATAAGTTTTTCATTCGCGAAAATGGGGTATTGCTTGCTACGCCCATGATGATCGTTTTAATATTTATTGAGGTGTCAGATTTGATATTTGCCGTTGATAGTATTCCTGCAATTTTATCAATTACTTCCGATCCTTTTATTGTATTTACTTCAAATGTATTTGCAATATTGGGATTGCGTTCACTTTTCTTTGCAATTTCTGCAATTTCAAAGTATTTTGTATATTTAAAATATGGTTTGGCAGCTATCTTGACCTATGTAGGAACAAAAATGTTGATTTCTGATTACTATAAAATAGATCCTCTTTATTCCTTATTGGTAATTTTGGCAATTTTATCATTGTCAATATTTGCTTCAATGTTAGCAATTAAAAAAGAATCATAGCTGTCTAGGATTACAAAACTGCATTAGTTTTTTAAATTGCCTTTAAAGGCATAATTAATATCGGCTTGGCCTGCTTTTTTCCAAACAAAGCTGCCTGTAATTTCTTGGTCCTTTACAGTTCCATTAAATTGCATTTCGCCCTCTGTGTTGCTTTTAATTGTCGAGCTAAAACTATACACCCCGTCTTTATAAGTTGAGTGGTATGGGGCGGCAACAAAACCATATTGATGGCAACTTTCAGAATCCATAGAATTATTCTTAAATACTATTATATCCGGATCTTGTTTTTCTGGGTGATTGATATCCCACGAACTGATTTGATACGATTTTCCATCCAAATTTTTACTCGTATTCTGCGTACATGAAATACAGCAAAATAAAATTACAAAGTACATGATTTGCATTGCTTTCATTTTATTCAATTTTTATGTTTTATGGTATTTATTTATTGAGAGATAAAAATTCGCAAGTGTTTATTCAACTGAAAAAAGAAATTCATTTGTCTAATTGAAAGCAGCGGATTTAAGTAATTTACTTGAATTAAACCTGCTTCTTCCGTTTTACAAATCAATCTTTTTTAGAATTTCACGATAGGAACTTTTAACATGAGGCTTAAACCCTTCATACCAAACCTGCCAAGCCGGATCCTTCATGCCTTGTGTGAGCATGGTTTCATATTCTGCCAAGGTATTAAATTGCATTTCAATTATGAGACGATACGACTCACCGGTAAAATCAGTCAGAATTCTGGTATGCTCCATAGGAAATAAATTTTGGCTGACCGCAGATCGAAATGAAGGAAGTACATTTTTAAAAGAGCCAAAATGAATGTGAAAAATATCTCTGGCAATATACATAAGCGTATGTTTTTTAATTTAAAATGTAAACATATGAAAAATTTCACCATTTGCGAATCCCATATTTATGTGAAATTGACTATCGCGCTTTGTTTTTAGAAATTTTTGAAGCAGCTTCAGTTGCAGAATGTACTTGAAGTTTTTCATATATTTTTTTAATATGCGAGCGAACAGTTTCTAATGAAATATAGCATTTATCTGCAATCATTTTATAGCTATGACCCGATGTCAATAAATCCAGAACTTCTTTTTCACGAGGACTCAAACCGTATAAATCTTCCGGTGGCAGAGTTAATTTATGAAATAACAACAATACTTTTCTTGCAATTGAAGGGGTCATAGGTGCTCCTCCAGCTATAAGATCTCTGATAGATTCAACAATTCTATTTGTAGAAGCACTTTTTAATAAATATCCAGATGCACCATGACAAATGGCTTCAAAAATATTGTCATTGTCTTCAAAAACAGTCAACATCATCACCAGGGTTCCGGGTATATGTTTTCGGATCAGTTTAAGTCCTTCCAATCCATTGACGCCAGGCATCCCGATATCCATCAATACAACCTTGGGTTTTAATGAAGTTAATTGTTCAATGACTTCATTGCAATTTTCGAAAGCACCGACAATTTCAAAATCTTCAATCATGGAAAGACTTTCTTGCAGACTATTCCGCAGAAACTGGTTGTCTTCATATATGGCAATTGAAATTGACATCGGCTTTTTTCAAATGATTAAAGATAGCTATCTCCAGATTATTTTAAATCCCATAATCATGGGGTTAGTGGAATAGTAAGTCTAATTTGGGTTCCGCTGTTGGTATTAGATTCAATTTGAAGCTCGGAATTCATTCGGATGGCTCGATCCTTCATGTTTTTAATTCCATTTCCAGCAGTGGAAACTGCTGAATTAAATCCAATGCCATTGTCAGAAATTGTTAAGTATATCTGTTTTTTAGTAAGTAGGAATTCAATTTTGACCAGACTTGCTTTTGAATATTTTGCAATATTATTTATTCCTTCCTTAAATATCATGAGTAAATCTTTTCTTTTGTCCAATGGTAACTCGATACTGCTTGTTGGTTGGTTTAAGTTAAATTGAAATGGTATTTCTGCTGCTTCAAGAATTTCAGATGCATATTGACGCATTCGAATCATTAACATATCCAAGGAATCATTTTTTGGTTGAACAGACCATATAATTTCATGCATCATTTCAATAGCTTGTTTGGATGCTGATTGAATCCGGTTCAATAGCTGATTGCCTGTGACATTGTTTTGCAATTGTTTTTCTAATAGATTGCTACTTAAGTAAATACTACTAAGTGTGGATCCAATTTCGTCATGTAAATCTCTTGCGATTGAATTCCTTAAGCTTTGCAATTTTAAAATTTGGTTAATTTTTAATTTATAATACGTATAACTTAAACCGATTACCAACAAACAGCAGAGAGTTAGAAACCAGGCTGTTTTCCAAAATGGTGGGTGTACAATTAACTTTAGAGGATCCATGACATCGCTCCAAATTCCATCATTATTTGAAGCTTTCGCTTTAAAGACATAAGTTCCTCCTGGAATATTAGAATACCTTGCTGTTGAGACCGATCCACTATAAATATAGCTGTTATCATAACCTTCTAACATGTAGGCAAACTTATTTTTTGAGCTATTTGTAAAATTTAAAGCCGCAATTTCAGGGCTAAAAATATTTTGTCTGTAATTGATGTGTATTGGTTTTAAAATGTTTTTATCGCGATACAATGGAACTTCCTGGTCATAAACTTTTACAGAACTTATATAAACTTTTGGCACACGTGTGTTTTTTATAAAAAGTCCTGTTTGGCTCCAGCTTACCATGCTGTTGGTAGTAAAAAAGATACTTCCGTCTAATCCAATATAACTTGCCCCATCCATGCGGCTGGAAGCAAGTCCATCCATTCGACCATAAATTTGGATACTCCCATTTGAAACATTTAAAACAGCTACACCTTGATTCGTCGTTAGCCATAAATTTTGATGTGCATCCGGTGTGATCGAACTGATGTTGTTATTTGGTAGTCCTTCAGAACTTGTAATAATTTTCATTTTTTGGTTCAATGGATCTAATCGTGCCAAGCCATTTTCAGTAGCAATCCAAATAAATTGGGAAGCATCTTCAAATAGATCATAAACAGCATTATCCGGCAGCGATTGAGGCTTGTTTTTTTCATGCTTGTAATAGGTAAATCGTCCATCCCTAGGATTGTATTGACTCAATCCAGCATTTTGCGAACCAAACCACATGGATCCGCTGTGATCTTCCAGCATACAAAATATCGTATTGTCCTGAATGGTATTGGATTTTTCGGGATTGTTAATAAAGTGATTGCAAATTTTAAACGTGGAGTCTAGCTGATAGACTCCCGATGTTGATGAGCAAATCCAATAGTTATTGTTTTTATCTATTTTAAATTTTCTGGCATTTTCAAATTTGTTTTTATTGCCTGAATTTAATTGAATCATCCGTTGATTCTTAAAATTATATTTAAGCAATTGGCTGGATTCTAAAATCAACAATTCATTAGGAGTAATGAATTCTAATTGGTATATTTTATTTCCGAACATTCCGTTGGGCCCAATTTCTTTATTAAGGAATTGTCTAAACTCATGTGTTTGTTTATTAAAATGGAGAATTCCAAACCCAGGCAATGAAATTAATAAACTATTTTTAGAGCTATCTTGCAAATTATCAACAATGCAATATGGATTTCTATAAATAGATATTTCATTGTTTTGAGCAGGTATTTGGATTGTTGAGAATTGGTGAGACCTTGGATCGTATTTATTTACTCCATCATTGGTAGCAACCCAAATAGCCCCAGCCTCATCTTTAAAAAGCTCATGAATATAATTGGTACTTAAGCTGTACATATTTCCGGGATCGTGTTTAATGGTGCGGAAGTATCGATTTGTTTTTGGATTAAATAAGGAGATTCCAGCTCCAAAAGTACCAATCCACCAACAACTGTCATTTTGAATAACAATGCCGGTTACAATATTGCTTTTGATATCTACATCTTGATTAACATCCAGGTGAATAGCCTCCAGTTTTGAATCCGTATAATTCACTTGATTCAACCCTCCAAGCCAGGAGCCAACTAATAAACTGTTCTCATTTTGTCTGACAATAATCCGTTGTGTAGTGGTGGATCCAATTTTCTTGGAGTGTTTTGATTCGATAAGGACAGTTCTTTTAATGCCATTGCACAGGTTCCATTGTATAATTTCACTTTGATTTGTACCAATAAATAAATTTTCATGTTCATCTATAAAGATGGATTTGATCACCAGGCCATCTACGTCTGAAGGATGAAAGGACGCTTCGAGTTTAAAGGAATCTCCCAATCGATGAATTGAAGTTTTAGTAGCAATCCAAATTCTTCCAAACGCATCCTGTCGAATGCAATGCACCCTATACAAATCTGATTTTTCTAGATTTGATGGAAGCGGTACGTTGACAAATTGGGCCATTTGATAATCATAATAGCAAATTCCGCCATTGGTAGCAATCCAAATTCTGTTATCTACCGCTACCAGGATGTCATTTATTATATTGTTTGGAATGCTGGTGCTATCTCCTAATTTAGAAGTATAGATTCTAAACGATTTACCATCAAAACGTGCCAAACCATCGGCACTAGCCAACCATATAAATCCATAATGATCCTGTACGATTTTAAAAACAGGGGCGGGCAATCCACTTGATTCACCAAAGCGTTCAAATGGAGTTAAAACTTCCTGAGCTATTATTAATTCTGGCGATAAAGAAAGGACAAAAAAGAAACAAAAATAAAAACAGGCCTGTTTAATCCATGAATCGATAACAATAGGCATCAGGTACATCCATCAAAAATATAAAATATTTTTTGGATTTTATCTGGATGATTGAAAGGCAGCTGAAAGTCTTAATTGTTTTCAGAAAATACTTTTTCAATATTTTTATCAGGAATTATCCACATAAGTGCAACGAGAACAAATAATATCCCTGATATAGGCGTATAATAGAAAGCCATTGCGATTGCTAAAATGTAGCATACCAGTGAAATTTGACCTTTTACATTTTGTTTTTGGTGAGCTTGCTCAAAGGCTTCTGGATGCAAATGGTTTTTAACAACCAAGGTTTGCAATATATAATAAGCCAGTGCAGGCATTAGGAGTGCTACACCATAAAGAGCAACTGTTATGGGAGCAAAATGATTTTCTCCCATCCAACCTGTAGCAAACGGGATAAGAGAAAGCCAAAAAAGTAAATTAAGATTGGTCCATAATACGCCGCTTGTAATTTTTGAAATTGCATGAAATAGATGATGGTGATTTCCCCAATAAATGCCTAAATAAATAAAACTTAACAGATAAGATATAAAAACCGGAAGCAAAGCATACAAACTATCCAAATCCGTAGTGTGTGGCACTTTAATTTCAAGCACCATTATTGTAATGATAATTGCAATTACGCCATCACTAAAAGCCTCTAACCTTGTCTTATTCATTTGTAATTACTAACTTATTGGCTGTATTTTTCATTTAATGCTTTAATCATTTCATTTGTGATATCCAGACCTGGATCAGAATAAAAAATATTTCCTTCACGGGCAACTGAAAAAATGAATTTATATTTTTTGTTTGCATTAAATTCTTCTAAATATGAAATCACCTTTTTATGAAGCGCTTCATTAAATTCTGCAGTTTCTTCTGCAAATTGACCTGATAGTTTTTCTTTGCGTTCCATTAATTCACGCTCCATACCTCCAAGTCGCTTTTGTGCATTTTCCATTTCATTGCGTGTCATGTTCTCAGCATTTTTTTGAAGCTTCTGTACTTCTCGTTGCATGGCTTCTTCTTTTGCCTGAAGCTCTTTCATCATGCTTTCCTGCTTTTTCTTAAAAACAGCTTCATTTTCTTTAAAAAATTTTAACTGGCCTAACAGACTGTCTGAATAAAAAAAAGCAGCTTGAAAATCATTGTTGCCTGCTGCAACATTTTCTGTATTCATATCTTTTCCTGCGTGGCAATTTGAATTGCAGGAATGTTGTTTGTATAATAAAAACAGAATGGCTATTAAGGAAATTCCGTGTAAAATCCAATTGATATATTTCATTTGATTGTTCTTTATTTTAAAATTCAGCATTACCAGGAAAACGTGGAAATGGAATAACATCCCGGATGTTTGTCATTCCAGTTACAAACAATACAAGTCTTTCAAAGCCCAATCCAAATCCTGCATGTGGACAGGAGCCATATTTTCGGGTGTCTAAATACCAATGCATTTCTTCTGTAGGAATGTGCATTTCTATCATTCGGGATTCTAATTTATCCAAACGTTCTTCACGCTGGGATCCACCGACAATTTCGCCAATGCCCGGAAATAAAATATCCATAGCAGCAACTGTTTTTCCATCCTCGTTCTGACGCATATAAAAAGCTTTAATCTCTTTCGGATAATCTGAAAGAATAACTGGTTTTTTAAAATGCTTTTCAACCAAATAGCGTTCATGCTCTGATTGCAAATCAGTTCCCCATTTTTCAACCGGAAATTGGAATTTGCCTTTTTTATTTGGATTGGAATTTTTTAATATGTCTATGGCTTCTGTATAACTTATTCGTTCGAAATTATTTTCAACGCAAAATCTCAATCGTTCCAATAAACTGAGTTCGTTTCGTTCAGCCAGCGGTTTTTGTTTTTCATCTTCGAGTTCGCGATCATTTAAAAATTTTAAATCATCTGAACAGTCTGTCATTACTTTTTGAATCACATACTTTAATAAGTCCTCCGCGAGATTCATATTGTCGTGAATGTCTGCAAAAGCCACTTCTGGTTCAATCATCCAAAATTCAGCAAGATGTCTGGGAGTATTGGAATTTTCTGCGCGAAATGTGGGTCCAAATGTATATACTTTTGATAAAGCCATAGCGGCCAATTCAGCTTCTAATTGACCGGAGACCGTTAAATTGGCAGGTCTTTCAAAAAAGTCTTCCTTAAAGTTTATACTTCCATCTTCATTTTTTGGAATGTTATTTAAATCCAATGTAGTGACTTGAAACATTTCTCCAGCACCCTCAGCATCTGAGGCTGTAATAATGGGTGTGTGTAAATAATAAAAGCCACGTGAATTAAAAAATTCATGAATAGCAAAGGACAAAGTATGTCGAATTCTGAAAATTGCACCAAATGTATTGGTCCGGAATCTTAAATGTGCAATTTGACGTAAAAATTCCAAACTGTGCTTTTTTGGTTGAAGTGGATACGTAGAAGGATCACAGTCACCAAGAATGGTAAGTTTTGAAACTTGCAATTCCATGGTCTGCCCACTGCCTTGTGATGCTATTAATATTCCTTCTGCTTCAATGGCAGCGCCAACTGCTATGCGACGAATAAATGATTCCTCAAATTGGGTAAAATCAATAACCAATTGCAAATTTCCTTGTACAGAACCATCGTTTAGAGCAATAAAGCGGTTGCTTCGAAAAGATCGTACCCATCCCTGAACCTTAAGTTGTATGCCAAAATCCTCAGTTTGTAAAATATTTTTAATAGATCGTGTCGTCATTGCCTAAATTAATCCGCAAAGATAAAATTTTATAGCAAAATTTAGGGGTAATTCACATTTAAGCCCTTGAATTGTAGATGAATAGCTAGTTTAGTCGTTCAATGGCAGCTTGCAACTCCTGTAACTTTGCAGCATCCTGATTTCCACTGTATTTAACGGCTTCTAGTTGTTGGATTTGGTTTAAATAGTTCTGGAATCTTGGATCTTCTTTTTTAAATTGAATTAAATACATTTTTGCTTCATTCAAGGTTTTACAACGCATATCAGGATTAAAGGCAGATTGAATTTTTTCTAGCAATTTGTATTCCAGAACCTCTAAGTTTAAAATATTTAAATTAATCGTTCGATTTTCATGTTGGTTTTCATCCTTCAACTTATTTTTTAAATTATAAGTTCTCAAGAGTCCGATTAAAATGAATGCAATTGGTAAAAATCCTAACACCCATATTTTTGGATCACTGAATAATGTGTTTTGTCCGGAAATCAATGTTGGATTTTCAACAATGCCTTCCAATACAGCATCCTGAGCATCATTTTTTATCGCTGACTGAACCGGACTTATATGCAGACGAAAACTGTCTTGTAGTTGGATGTATTTTTTAGATTCTGTATTAAAATATACAAATCCAGGTGTTAATACAAAATCACCAGATTTTTTTGGCAACAAAAGAAAATCAAATTTGCGGGTATTGGTCAATCGGGGCTCATCGGTTACTTTGATAATATCACCACTTTTGGAATCTGTAATTTCAAAACTTGAATCCAATTTAATAAAATTCGGATTCATGGTATTGAAATTTGCATCCCCATGCAATTGAAGTCCCAAATGAATTGCATCGTTTAAGGAATACGAACTGCTAACTGGATTATATTGAATGGACATATTCCCAACCGCACCGCTGAAATTTTCAGGAATCGGTTTGGGCAATTCTTTAATTAAAATTTCTAAGCTATTTGAGGCTACATTTTCAACTTCTGATTGAAACATAGAACTCATTCCAAAACCAAAAGGATCCCGCGAGCCTTTTACAAAACGATAGATGGTTGGTTCAATTTGAATGCGACCACTTTTAACCGGAAATAAAATGGTTTTGGATAGGATTTTTGTTGTGTATTCTTTGCCATTATAGATTTCCCGCAGTGTAGGATTATTCAACATGTTTACAGCCTGGTCTTGAAAAGCATCCAAGTTGGGGTGCTTTCCCATTTCCATGTTGTCAATATTGACTTGTGTATATAATTTATAGCTTAAGCAAAGCTGTTCGCCAACAAACGCTTCGGACTTATCCAAACTTGCGATTACCATTATTTCAGCTCCGTTACTTGATTTGGATGAAGCTTTGACAACTTTTATTGTAATTGGTTTGCTAAACATTACTTTGCCATTAACTAAAATATTAGCAGGCTTTATTGTAAAACTTCCAACCTGACTGCAAGCCAGGGTATAAACATATCCAATGGAAGAACTCATGGCTCCATTGATTATATTAGTTTGCATGGAACGAGCAGGTCCTGCTAAAATTTGAAAAGGGCTAAAATCAGGTGCATTGAAATTTGAACCTTGCGCATTATTGAGTCTGAAGCTAAGTTGAAAACTGCTGTTTTGTAAAACACTTTGAGCATCTGTAACAGCTTCAAAAGAAACTTGTCCAAACAAATTTATTGATAAACAAACCAGTGATGGTACGAGTAGTTTTTTCATCAGAGTTTTGTAACTTTTCTTTTTTTCTTAGTTTCAATGGCAGGAGTTGGATCGTCCTGAAGGATGCGTTCTTCTTGCTTGGTTTTTGGTCGTTGCCGAATGCCTTCCGGATTTTGAAAGACTATAATTTTAACCGCAGGTGTTTTATAAGTTTTGTCTGCTGTATTTAAACTGGCAGACTCAATAATATATTCTCCATCAGATGGTGCTTCCAAATAATAAGTATAAGAACTGGTTTGACTTACTTGCCCATTCATAAAAGAATAACTGGAAGCTGTATTTGGTCCTGATACAAGATTCCAACCTGAAAAATCCGGTGCTTGAAATTTGCCGGCACCATTTTTAATTTCAAATTTTACTTCCAGGTAATTTCCTAATAATAGGGTATCATTACTAACGGATACATTAAATTGTATTTCCTGAGCATTTACCAGCTGCATGCTGATTAAAAAAATAATAAATACAGTTTTCATGCTTAAAAATTTAAATCGTTACCAATCTTTAACACGTTTAGGAGATTTACTTTGCAATTTTTGGATACGCTCCCGGACTTTTTTATCCTGATCCTCAATCATTCTGAGTAATTGTTCAGCCTGATCTTTGGTCATTTCTTTGGGATTCTGAGTTTCAGATGGATCCTCATTTTCCGGGTTCTCTTTTTTATCTTTTGCCTGTTTACTGTTGGATTGATTGTCTTTTGAATGTTGCTGTGAATCTTGCTTTTGTGAATCTTTGTTTTCTTCTGTTTCTTTTTTGGATTGTTGTTGTTGCTGCTGCTGCTGTTGTTGCTGTTGCTGCTGCTGCTGTTGTTGCTGTTGCTGTTGCTGTTGCTGTTGTTGTTGTTGTATTTGTAATTGTTTTTTTGCCAGTACCAAATTATTTTTTGCTTCCAGATCGTTGGGATTTCGTTTGAGCGATTCTTTGTATGCTTCTATGCTTTTATCATATTGCTTTTGATTGAAATAAGAATTTCCTAAATTGTAATAGACTTTTGATTTAGAGTTTTCAGAATTGGATGCAGCTAAACTCTTTTCGTAATAGTCAGCTGCCTCTTTGGTGCGTCCTTGATTGTATAAACTATTTCCTATATTGTATTGATACTTGAATTCAGGATGCAGTGCATTTGCTTTCCGATAAGATTCTTCTGCTTCAGCGAATGCAGAATCCCTGAATAATTTATCAGCTTTTAAAGCATAAACTTTGGGGTCTTGAGCATCTAAGTGATTACTCAAAAAGCTAAATAAAGAAACAGTCAGTAGTATTTTATACATCTTTCCTTCTGTTTGTTAGAGTTTCAATAATTAGCACAGCTAAAGCCAGAAATAAAATATATTGAAAATACGATTGATACGAACTAAATGATTGATAAGTTACTTCTTTTTTGGCCAATTGTGCAAAGCGATTTTTTAATCTATCAAATCCTTGTTCGCTATTTTCAAGTTCTAATAGTTCACCTTGTCCGGCAGTTGCTATTTCTTCCAATAATTTTCGATTTGGTTTGGTGATGATGAGTTGGCCGGATTCATCCGTGCGGTAATTCTCTCCAGTACCACCAAATGCAGGTATTGGTCCGCCTTGAGTTGTACCAATTGGAATGGTAATAATGCTAATTCCCTTTTGCGCTGCTTTCTTTGCAGATTCAATGGCCTCCCCTTCATGATCTTCACCATCTGTAAGGAGTATAATGATCCTGTGAAATCCTTGCTCATCTCCAAATGATTTAACAGCCAAATCTATGGCAGCTGAGATTGCGGTTCCTTGAGTACCTATATTTTTAGGTCCTGCCATCGAGCTCATTAATTGGATAGTTGCTAAATCAGTTGTCAGAGGTGCATTTAAATAAGCACTTCCTGCAAATGAAATAAAACCAATTCGCTCACTTTTGAAACGGTCCAAAAATTGTTTAATCCAAACTTGTGCTCTTGCCAGTCGATCTGGTTTAATGTCACTGCACAACATGCTTTGTGATACATCTAATGCAAGCATAACATCCACATTTTGCGATTTAACTTTTTCTTTCTTTTTGCCAAATTGTGGATTGGTCAATGCCAAAACTGAAAGAAATAATACGATATTAAAAAGTATCAATTTTCTTTTAAACAGACTGCCCCCATTCAAAATGGATCTTTTTAATGTATCTGGTGTGCCAAGCTTTTGCCATAAAACTTCCTGCTTTTGTTTGTAATTTACATACAACAAGTAAAGCAGCGGTATGACAGTTAGCAATACTAAATAATATCCTGATTCCAATCTAAACATATTCGGATAGAATTTTCAGGTACGTTAATTTTAATAGCCATTCCAATAGCAATATCATCAATCCTGCCATTAAAAAAAATCTGAATTCTTCTTCATAACGTTTCACATAGCGGACTTCAATTTTAGTTTTTTCCAGTCGGTCAATTTCAGTATAAATTTCTTTTAGTTTTTCTGCATTGACAGCGCGGTAATATTTACCGCCGGTTGAAGTTGATATTTGATGGAGCAATCCTTCATCAATGGTAACAGGGGCCATTCCAAATACATATTCTCCATGTTGACTCCGACCAATGGGAGAGTAGGCTTCTCCTGTTGTCCCAACTCCAATGGAATAAATTTTTATCTGATAGGTTTTTGCGAGTTCAGCTGCCAATTGCGGTGAAATTTCACCGGCATTGTTTACACCATCCGTCAATAATATAATGATTTTACTTTTGGCTGAATCTTCTTTCAATCGATTGATTGCTGAGGCTAAGCCTATACCAATTGCAGTGCCATCTTCTAATAATCCACATTTCAATTCTGCCAACAATCCACTTAATGCCTGGTGATCGGTCGTCAAAGGACATTGGGTAAATCCTTCGCCGGAAAATGCTGTTAAACCAATTCGATCATAGGGTCGTTTGGAAATAAAATCTATGGCCACCAATTTGCTAACTTCTAAACGATTGGGGTCAAAATCCTGACTGAGCATGCTGGAAGATAAGTCCATGGCTAAAAAAATTGCTATTCCTTCTGCATTGATTTTTTCTTCTTTCAAAATCCAACGGGGTCTGGCCAGTGCAAGTATAAAAAGCACGATAACCATTAAGCGTAAATATGTCAATGATTGATAGTACTTAATTTTCCAACTCGTTTGTGCTTGAATCCTTGAAATACTTGGATAGTTCAGGGCATTTGTGGTAAGGGCTGATTTACGCCTTATATAATACCAAATCCAGGGTATTACCAGAAGGAGCATTAAAAACCAGGGGGACTCCCATTCCAATCGATCCAAACCAATCCAACTCATTTGATTTCTTTGATTAGCATGAGTTTATTATTTTTGGAGAGAGCAAAAACCCCTCTTGAAAATATGGCTTCTTTTTTCCAAATTCCCATGAGAATTAAAAAAGGTAAGAATACACTTATAAAAGGCAACACAAATAGCAGTAGCAGAACCTGCACGATTTTGTTTTCTGAAATTTTTAAAAGACTGTGATGCCACTTGTTAAAAATTCCGGATTCCCTGTAATGCAATTTTAGCCAATCTGCAGGTAGTTCAAATCGGTGTTTAATAAGTAGGTTTTGAATTAATTCCAGCTGCTCTACATTTGTTGAATTGTAAGTCTGTATAAATACATCCGGAACATTATCAAACGGAAATTCAAATTGCGATGCAGCTTCTTGACCCATTAAAGCAGTCCAGTGCATTCTCTTTTCTTCAAGAATCCGTTCTGACAATTCCTTGTTGTTGCGAATAAATGCAAATGCAAATTCCATCCATTGTTCGTTTGCAGAAAAATCTGGTATCGCATTTGCAAATTTTACATAATCGCTTTGGGCTAAACATTGCTTTAATTCTCCAAACTGTTCCAATTCCAAGCCGGAATCAGAAATGGAATCTAGAATTTCGGATGTAGTCGATTCTAAAGCAGGCAGTTTCAGTCCATTTGCTAGATAGCTTCTTAAAATATGATTTAATTCGTCGTAATATTCTTTTACTTTATTTTGTTGCCACAATTTTTTTTCTTTCAATTCATATAAAGCATCCAATGATTTTTCCCAAGCTTTCTTTTCCAAAGCGGGTTGAAAATAGATCGGTCTCATTTTATCTGCGCGGAAAAACTGCCAGAGCACAAATAACATTCCCAGTAACAGCAAGGATCCCAACACGATTAAATAAAGCAAGCGATTTGGATTGTCTGTTTGCTCAATATCTTTAATAGGACGAAGAATGGACAAGCTGTCTGCGGGATAGTTTACCTGGAGGTACAAAGGATTTCCTGCATATCCGTTGGAGTCTGGAATTCCAGATCCATATAAAACAGGAATGCGGTAATAACCGCTGTCAAAAACTGTAAATCGTATTTTGCGTTCAAAAATCTGGTCTTTTGATTGCCAATTTCCTTTGTCAAGAATTTGAAACCAATGCAGGGTATCAAGTATTTCAAAGGGTTTTTCTCCCAGAGTGGCCTGGTCTGTATAGATGCTAAGCTGTTGTTGATCTCCAATCAACATAACAGTTGAATCCAATTTTTGCCTAAACGTGTTTTGAGCACTAAGCTGAACCTGGAAGCTTATGAGCAAATACCAACCGATCCGCACTGCAAATTTCAAATCAAGTTCTTTTTTTGAAAAAATTTAAAAGTGTTTTGATATAAGAATCCTGGATGTCCAACACTAAAAAATCAGCATTTGATCGATTAAACAATTGCTTGATTTTAACTGCTTGTTGTTTATGATCTTCTTCAAATTTTTTTAACCATGCCTTATCAGAGCTATCAAGCAAGAGCTCTTCTCCGGATTCTGTATCTTTCAATTGTATAAGTCCGATAGCGGACCATTTTTTTTCCAATGGATCCAGAATTTGCAAACCAATGACATCGTGTCTTCGGCTGACAATTTTTAAACTCGCTTCATGAACAGGATCATGAAAATCTGAAAGAAGAAAGCAAATTGTTTTTTTTGTTTGAACTCGATTTAAATATTGTAAAGGAATATCAAATCGGGTTTTACCTGAATCAGATCGCAGCACCAGCAATTCCCGAATCATTCTCAGAATATGTTGTCTTCCTTTTTTAGGCGGTACATAAAGATGAACCTTATCACTAAATAAAATCATGCCCACCTTATCGTGATTTTGAGTTGCAGAAAATGCCAGAACGGCACTTATTTCAGTCATCCACTGCATCTTAGTTTGATCAAGTGATCCGAAATTAGTGGAACGACTGATATCAACTAAAAGCATTAATGTCAATTCGCGTTCTTCCTCAAATACTTTAATTTGTGTTTGACCGGATCGGGCAGTTACATTCCAGTCTATGTGTCTGATGTCATCTCCAAACTGATATTCGCGTACTTCAGAAAAAGACATACCACGTCCTTTAAAAGTACTGTGATAGGCTCCTGAAAACAAGTGATGGCTGAGTCCTTTGGATTTTATTTCAATTTGTCTGACTTTTTTAAGAATGTCCTGTGTCTCCATATCAATACAGTTTTCTCAATGGTCCGGTTTTGCGAATGTGTTCCTGCAATAAAGCATACGGAACTATAATTTTTCGGATACCGTAAATCGAATTCCATTCTGAAGTAAAACAAAACCCTTCCGGGCGCAAGGTCCATGGACTAAAAAATTCTTGATCCATATACATTTTAAATCTACCGGAAGTATTGATGGACATCATTTCTTTTTTCTTCCAGCTGATGTATTCTGCAAAATATGATTTGTAGTCAAATTCTTTATCAAACAGTTCCTCGATGCTTACGATCCGGTTTAGCTTCCTGTCAAAATTAAAAGACAAACTGCGTTCGGCATCTGTCCAGGGTTCTGTAAATCTAAATATTCCACAGACCCAGTCGGTATTGATCCAATCAATATCCATAGATGCATTTGCAGATTTTAAACCGCGTATAGGTCCGCTTTGATAAAAGGAAACCACTTGTTCAATCCATTTTTGAATAAAAGCATCCAGCCAGTTATCAAATTCACGATCATTAATCTGAATATACTCTGCATGCAATCGAATACCTGGATAGGATTGATTTTTACATTTAAAATGAAATTTCGATTCAGCATTCCAAGTTTCAGTTAGCTTGTATTTGTCTTTAAAATCTTCTTCAACCTGAATTTGATTTGGATTCAGGAATTTGGTTCGAAGTTCTTTGTATCGTTCGCCATAATAATCATGGACCGTCAATACCATGTTTTCACAAGCAATGTCGTCACAATTTCCTGCAATCAGGTACCCACTTAATTTATCCGGCAAACTGATACTCCCTAAGACCCGTTGATCATTTTCTTTTTTTAGCTGAACAAATATTGGATTTCGATCCATGATGCCGCGGTAAGACTGATACCAGACTTCTGAAGGGCAGTCAAAAATTTTAAACCCTTCGCGACTCATTTTTTGGAATTCAATGTATTCCCCTTTTTCTTTCTGATGATCGAGAATTTGGAGTAAAATTCCATTCGGTGTTACAGTTCCTAAAAGGAAACCTGTGTGTTCCAGTGTACTATCTATTAATACGAGTTTAATATTTTCAAAATGATAGGCTCCTTCTGCGGTCCAGTGTACCTGTGTTTGAAGATTTTGAAGAATGGCTCGGTATTCCCGGCCGTTGTGGCCTAAAGTAAAAATATAGGCTTCTCCTTGTTTTGATACTCCGGAATATTGTTGAATCCAAACACCCTGATGATTTTGACCAAACAAATCCATCAGCTCCTGAATTTTTAAAGAGTAGCTGGTGGTTTGACTTGTGCACAACCCGTTTAAAGTAAAAGATAATATGATGCTAAATAAAATACGCATTAAGGAACTTCTACCTTTGCTAAAATACGTGAGATAATTTCATCCTGATTGATGTTTTCAGCTTCCGCTTCATAGCTCAAGCCAATCCGATGTCTTAAAATATCCCGACACACATTTTGAATATCATCCGGAATTACAAATCCACGGTGTTGCATAAATGCATACGCTTTACTGGCAAGTGCCATAAAGATACTGGCACGCGGCGATGCACCATATTGGATCCATTGAGACAATTCTTTTAATTTAAATTGTTCCGGTCTTCGGGTAGCAAATACCAGATTGATGATGTATTTTTCAATTCGCTCATCCATGTATATTTTTGAAACAGCTGTTCTGGCTTTCAGGATGTCATCGGGATGTAAAATGGCTTCAATTTTTTCATTAATTTGTTTTGAAAGATTACGTCTCATGATTTCGCGTTCTTCATCCGGTGTTGGATAATCAATCAAAACTTTCATCATAAATCGATCGGTTTGAGCTTCCGGCAATGGGTAAGTTCCCTCTTGTTCTATTGGATTTTGAGTTGCCAAAACCAGGAATGGTTCTTCCAGTTTAAAACTTTCTTTTCCTATAGTCACTTGTTTTTCTTGCATCGCTTCAAGCAATGCGGATTGTACTTTGGCGGGAGCACGATTGATTTCATCTGCCAGAATGAAGTTTGCAAAAATAGGTCCCTTTCGAACCGCAAAATTTTGATTGGCAGGATTGTAAATCAGTGTACCGATAATATCAGCAGGCAAAAGGTCCGGCGTAAATTGAATCCTGTTAAAACTGGCATCTATTGATTGCGCCAAGGTTTTGATGGCCAGCGTTTTAGCCAATCCCGGCAAACCTTCTAACAAAATGTGGCCGTTTGTCAGCAAACCGAGTATCATTCGGTCAACCATGTGTTTTTGACCAACTACAATGCGTTTTTGTTGCTCAATCAGTTTATCTAAAAAGGCACTTTCAATGCCAATTTGTTGATTGAGGGCTTCAATATCAAGATATTGTGACATAATTAAAAAATATAAAATTAAAGGCTACGAATTGTTGATTTTTGCGTTGATATAGTAATGCATGCAAAAACAAGGCTAAAAACGTAAAAAACGGAGAAACAGATTATATGAAATGGGGCTTTTATTATTTAATTAACATATTAGGACTGGTTCAAATATGTGCACAAAACAAAGGAACTGTCAGCATGGATGGTCCTAGCATTCTGAAACTAAAAAATTCGACGCTCCTGGTTTGTCTGGAATCGCATCAAAACAAATTATCACATTATAAAAAAGCTGCAAGCGCTTCCGATTGCAATGCCAAATGTAAACAAAAAATAGCCGAGAACATTGCAGAAATTGAAACCAGTCGCGATCTCTTTAATAAAGCGTTTATAAAAGCATTTAAAAATTATTATAAATTCAATTCTTATGTCTTTTGTTATGACATGAATTTAGCAGAATTAAAATTAAATCAATTTAAGGGGACCTATTTTTTAAATGATTCACTCATTTCAGAAAGTCAATCTAAAATTAATCCGGATAGTTTATTTATACTTTTTAAAACTACCACACCTAATGGCGGATCTGAAGCCTGGATGTTTCAAACTTCGGATGGAATTTTATTGGATCATGGCTTTCCATTTATAAATGAAAATAATTTTAAATCCAATTTAACCAGAATAGCTTCCACCGATCACATCCAAAAAAATGTTAAAAACTGGGTGCGCAATTTGAATAAAGATCTTACTAAATATTATTATAAAATTCAAAGCAAAAGAGCGGATGGGGCATATGAATTTGAAAAATTGTAAATTGAGCTAACAAGCTATTAAGCTAGCAAGCCAATAAGCCAATAAACTTAACAGCTCAAAAGCTTAACAGCTTCACAGCCTCTTCCCTTAAAAATTCCTCGTGTAAGCGATTAACAACTGTTCGATAAAATTGACCCGCTTTCCGACACCTTTAAAACCTCCGATTGCATTCGAATCACTGATGCTGTTGCGTTTGTCATCATCATAATAAAGATCTCCGCGAATGCTTAAATTAAGTCCTTTAAATAATTCTATTCCGAAGCTATTGGTCCATACCACATCGATGTTTTGTGGATTGTCCAGATAATCGGAAAACAAGGAAAGTTCTGTATTGTAATTTAATTTTTTAAAATAGCTGTTGTTGTATCCGGCTTTTGCCAATGCGCCCAAAGCAAATTTGGATTTTTTATACTCAGTCGTACTTCCATCTTTTAATTTGGTGCCATGAAATCCTAAGTTTGCAATTGCTTGATCAGAAATTGTGAGAATTTGCCCAGCGACCGGAGATAGAAATGCATAGTATTTTTTTCCATAGCTGTATTTTATTCCGGGGGCAAGTGTAATTAAAGCTGGTGAAAATAATTTGGAAACCAAATTCGTGTTGTATGGGTTTACATGCAACTCTTTCAAATAAATTTTACTACTTGCTGAATCCTGATGCGAAGAAAGTAACTGGGTTCTTAAACCCAGATCAAAGGAAAAAGCCCATGGTGAAGCATCTCGAATTTGATAGGCCAGATTGCTATTCAATGTCAATAGATCCAAAGCTTTTTCAAATGGGAGTTTATCATTCGAACCGGCAGCAATGGTTCCGGAACCAATCCGTTGTGTTGACAAACTGAATAAAACATCGTTGATCCAACTGAATTTAGATTTTTTATACTCTAATTTATAATTAACAGCACCACCCAAACCCAATCGGTTTGAACCGGAACCTACATATGGATTTATATTGAGCAATTGTCCAAGATCCAATCCGATACCAGCCTTTTGATTCCATCCATTGGATGTTTCGATTTTCATGGATTCCTGCATTTTTTCCATTCGATTTTTTTCTTGCGCTGCATTTTGTTCGCCGGTTTGAGCAAACGACTGCACAAGAATTAAAAAGACAAACCCAGTAAGTGAAATAAAATTTTTAACAAGTTGCTTCATATAAATTCTGTTTATGTTGATTTTTAAATGAGTAATACATTGCCTGAATTCTTGTATTTTTGGCGCTACAATGGATTTTAGATCGGTAAAGTACAATTAATTCTAAAAACAAAGAATTCATGCAACAGTTTAAATGGAGAGTTTCAGCCTTATTTGTTTTGATTTGTTATATTATTAATGCAAACCAGCTAACGGCGCAAATTAATAAAGAGGATTCTTTGTTTTTAAGAAAAATTTATGACCGGGCTCTTGAAGAACAAATTGCTTATAAATGGTTGTATTATTTGTCGGAAACCATTGGTCATCGGATTGCGGGTTCCCCCCAAAATATGGCGGCCATAGAATTTACACATCAGATTTTAGATACTATTGGATGTACCAAAGTGTGGAATCAGCCTTGTACCGTCAATTATTGGTATCGGGGAGCTCCCGAAGTCGTTGAAGTAATTAATCACCCTTTGGTTGGAACTAAGAAAATTCATGCCTTGGCACTTGGGAATTCAGCTGGAACCCCGGAAGTGGGTATTTCAGGTGAGGTAGTAGAAGTAAAAAGCATAGAAGAAGTTAAAAAATTAGGAGAAGCGCTGAAAGGTAAAATCGTTTTTTTTAACCGTGCGTTTCACGATGCTGATTACCATACATTTACCAGTTACGGATCCTGTGTGGATCAGCGTGTTTTTGGTCCCAATGCGGTAGCAAAATTTGGCGCAAAAGCTTGTCTGGTTCGATCGATGTCTGGTCGTCGCAACGACGTACCCCATACAGGAACCAGTATTTTTGATGAAGGTGTTGAGGCCATTCCCGCTCTTGCAATTTCTACAAACGATGCGGATCTATTGAGTCAATGGATTGCTGTCAATCCAACCCAGATTTATATTAAAACCAATTGCGAACAACGTGGGTTGAAACCGAGTTATAGTGTGATTGGAGAAATCAAAGGCAGCAAAAATCCAAATGAAATCATTGCAGTTGGAGGTCATTTGGATTCATGGGATGTCGGAGGTGGGGCCCATGATGACGGAGCCGGATGTGTTCATTCAATGGAAGTATTGTATTTGTTGAATAAATTGAATTATAAACCAAAGCGCACCTTGCGCTGTGTTTTATTTCAAAATGAAGAAAATGGATTGGCTGGAGCCAGAACCTATGCTCAGGTTTCAAATGACAACAAAGAATTTCATTTAGCCGCTATAGAATCTGATGCTGGAGGATTTACTCCTCATGGTTTCAGTTACGATGCAGATTCAGTTGTAATGGTAAAATATGAAAAAGCTTTGTCAAAATGGAAAGACCTGCTTTCAAAATTTGAGTTAAAAATCCAAAGAGGAGGATCCGGAGCGGATGTTGGCCAACTGAAAAGCCAAAAAGGCTTGTTATTGGGTTTGCGGCCAGATTCTCAGCGATATTTTGATTACCATCATACTGAAGCAGATCGAATTGATGCCGTTCATCCTCGGGAGTTGGCTTTGGGATCAGCAGCTATGGCCAGTTTGGTTTATTTGATGGATAAATACGGATTGGGTGACTGAAATTCAATTGGAGGACAGGACCTTTCAACTGTATATACCGCATGATCGGATAGTTAGACAAATTGAAATTATAGCCAGTCAACTCAATCTGTCATTTGCTGGACAGCAAATTGAAATACTGGCATTGCTCGATGGTGCAAAAGCCTTTGCAGATGAGTTAATTCCGCGCTTGAAGTTTAAATACAATGCACATTATCAACAAGTTAAATCATACAGAGGCTTAGAGTCTTCTGGACAAATCCATTTTGACAACCGACAATTAAAAAACTTTCATGACAAAAAAGTGCTGATTTTAGAAGATATCGTAGATTCAGGAAATACACTTTTCCAATTAATCTCTGCATTAAAAATTCAGAATCCCAGGCAATTAACCATCGCAAGCTTGTTGTGCAAACCCACTCAAATAGCCTATCCAGTGCCCTTGGATTTTGTAGGTTTCGAAATAGGACCCGAGTTTGTCGTTGGATTTGGCATGGATTACAATGAGTTGGGTAGAGAATTAAAAGATATTTATCAGTTAAAAACCCAATAAAGCCCTTTCCAAATTCATAAAACTGCTTATTTTTGCCCTCCGTTTAGGAATTGACCCATGGTGTAACGGTAGCACTAGTGATTTTGGTTCATTCAGTTAAGGTTCGAATCCTTATGGGTCAACAACAAGTTCGAATGCTGACGAAGCTTCGCTTGTCAGCATGCCGACATCCAAAAAGCAATTTTTTCATTTTTAAGGACATACTTGGATCGTCGGCATCCTTATGGGTCAACAAAAAAATTCAAATGATGGCAATTCTTGCCGTCATTCCGACATCCAAAGAAATAATTTAGTTTGAAAGAAAGAAACACTTGGATCGTCGGCATGCTGATGAAGCTGTGCTAGTCTGCATCCTTATAAGCCAGCATTTCAGAAATGCAAACATCTAGATAACCTAATAGCCAAATATTCTAATAGTCTAATAGTCTAATAGTCTAATAGAAGCTTACCATCTATTTCTTATTCCTATAACGAAGAGTCATTCCATGGTAAATAACATTTTGATTAAACCATTCTTTGTCACTTAAACCACTTTGGTTGTTATGACGAATCAAGGTATTGTTAATTTCAATTTTTTTAATATTCGGGCGTTTTAATTCTTCAGAAAAATGTCCGGTAATGATGCCATCCAAATTTGTCAAATTGACTTTAAAAGGTTCCCCTTCAATATAAACATCCCCAAGAAATGTATAGTCTGCCGATGGGTCAATGCTTGAACTTAAATCTACGATGAATTTAGAATTATCGCAAATGGCATTTAAAGTTGCCTTATATACAAAAATGCTATTTGTTCCGGAGACTAAATATTCTGTCTTATAATGTGCAGCATCGACCGTCATATCCAAGCTTAAAAACTCATCCCAGTTATGCGCAAAACAGTCAGCTAAAATTTCAGCATCACATTCATTGGTTCCATTAGTATTGGTTTCTTCTTTGTCGCAAGAAAAGTAACATGTTAAAAATAAAATGGAAAAGATAAATTTTATAGATTTCATAAATGGGAATTTTACTAAGCAAATGCAAGCCGAATATAAGCTTTTTAATTCATTTTAGACTAAATTTATTTAAATTTTATATTTCGGCTTGATTAAATGTGACTGACAAATTCCTCCTTAAATTCGATTATTTTGCCTTGAGTTACTAAATAGAAATTGGAATTTTGTTCAACAGATCCGCTTGGAGTTTGCTTTGTTAGTATTTCGTTTTTCTGTTGAATGTAAATGAATGAATGCGAATGAATCAGATTATGATCTTTCCTTTGAGCTTCATCTGTTATTTATTGTCACCGTATTGGATGCTTTTCGGGATCAGACAAACATAACAGGAAAATCATATACAGACCATTTGGATAAGATGGCACTGCATGAAGCCTTGGGTTATAATTCTGTGGATCAGGCCTCGACAATCTTGCACGATCTTTTAGAAGATTGTTCAGAATGGACAGCGGATTGATGGGGAACTAATTTTAAGAAAGAGTTGGTGAGGGATGTATTTTAAAGATAGCGATGAATTCTATATTGATCGAATCATTTCTTCCAGATTAAAACAGGTTTTAAGGGTCAAAATTGCTGATTTAAAAGAAAACATGGACTTAAAGCGAATTGACATACTGATTGAAAAAGATCTGGAATGCATCAAAAATTATCCTAAGACCTATTGGCCTTTGAAAGCATTGGATTCTTAGAATAAAAATACAAAACGTATTTTGGTGATGAGAAATCTTGATTAATTTTATTCCAGGTATTAGTTTTACAGAAAAAAACAGAACTAAAATAGTATGAAAATACTTCTTGGAATTTTACTTGTAATAGTCGGGATTATTGTGTTGCTCCTAATTGTGGCCCTGTTCATGCGAAAAAACCACTTTGTAAAATGTGAAATTGTCATTGATGCGCCCAGACAAAAGGTATTTGATTATATCAAACTTCTTAAAAATCAAGACCATTTTAATACTGGAGCTATGAGAGGTGCTGACAGAAAGAGAGAATACAAAGGAATGGATGGGACTGTTGGATTTATATATTCCTGGAGCGGAGATAAAGATGCCGGGGAAGGTGAAAAAGAGATCATGGATCTTGTTGAAGGTAAAAAAATGGAAGCTGAAATTCGATTTATAAAACCGATGCGGACTTCTTCCAGAATCATCATGGAATTAGAGTCCATCAACGATGCGCAAACCAAAGTTAGCTGGAGCAATTCGGGTGTATTGAGCTATCCGGTAAACTTCATGATCCCCCTGTTTGAAAAAATGTTTCCAAAAGAAATGAACAGCAGTTTAGTGCTATTAAAAGAAATACTTGAAAAAAAGGATAACTCGTTTTAAATTTCTTTTTTTAGGCTACATGTATCTTTGGCTTAGTTGAGTAAAATCCTTAATACAGATGCTGGCGGCAATCATACAATAACACTTTAAACCAACCATCTAAATTCAAGCTTTTTTCAGACTTTCCAAAATCTGTTTGATGACAGCTTCTTTATCATTTCGCAGCTGTTTAGCAAATTGTTTTGCATATGGATGGACTTCATAATATTTCTCGCTCCATGAAATAATCTCAACTAAGGCTGGAACCAAATCAATACCTTTTCAATCAACTGGTTTGAAATTCCAGTAAAAAATTTCAACAGAGCAAAAGCATTTTATGCAGCACTTTTAGGAGCAGATATACAAGAAATGCCACACCCTTCTTACAAGTATGGCATCTTGCCTGGCGATATGAAAAACGGTGTAACAGGTGGCATCGTAGAAGGTGAAGGATTTGAACCATCAATGACAGGTGCGTTAATCTACCTCAATGGCGGAGATGATTTAAGTGTTTCACTTTCTAAAGTTGAAGCCGCTGGAGGTAAAATTCTACTCCCAAAAACATCAATTGGTCCTAACGGATTTATGGCTCACATTGCCGACACAGAAGGAAACAAAATTGCACTTCACTCAATGAAGTAGATACAAAAGACAAAAGGGCATCAGGAAAACCTGCTGCCCTTTTTTTGTTTATGCGTTGCGTTATTCGACAATGTTGATGGACGTTTTATTTACTGCAAAACTTGACCGACACCTTTTCGGACAGACAGATAGGCAGCCTATAAAAGGGGGATTGCGTATATTACAGACAAATTTGTGTATGGTCGAAGTTCAATTCTCCGAATAAAGTTTAGAGCTAAAACTCGCTGCCATCACAAACCTCCAAAACTATATGTGCAATTTAAAATAACATGAACAAGTTATCAAGATGGAAACTCACTGGAATATTTGTGTTAACCGTTTTAGGTTTTTTGCTGCACTTCTTATTCCAGTGGACTGGTAACTCCAAAATAATCGGTTTAATCGCACCTGTTAATGAGAGTGTATGGGAACATTTAAAATTGGGATATTGGGCAGTTATGCTTTTCTCTATAGTAGAATACCCACAAATAAATCAAAGTGTCCATAATTATTTTTTTGCTAAAACTGTCGGTGTCCTTGCATTGGAGTTTACAATTGTTATAATTTTCTATGGGTATACTTTTTTCTCAGGTAGAGCGATTTTATTGATAGACATCCTTTCCTATGTTATAGGAGTTATATTATGTCAATATGTATCTTATAAGGTTTTAAGCTTACAAACTTTTCCTTGGCGAATACAAAGTTTAAGCCTTGCAATATTTATAGGAATAGCAGTATTATTTGCTGTTACTACATATTATCCACCTCATTATAGAATATTCCTGGACACCAATAATAATACTTATGGAATCAATAAGGAGTTTTGAATGGCTTTCATTTTTAAAACAAAATGTATCTTTGACATAGATAACTCAGCGAAGAGTTTATTAGAGAGTTGTTTTGAATTGCTTTCATTTTTTAAACAACATGTATCTTTGACATAGTATAATGTAGCATCAGTTTTAGGGCAGTCCGTTTTGAATTGCTTTCATTTTTTAAACAACATGTATCTTTGACATAGTTATTCGATGAAATAAACGACGCGATAACCGTTTTGAATTGCTTTCATTTTTTAAACAACATGTATCTTTGACATAGAAAAATGTGGACACGAGATAGGCGGCGTTAGTTTTGAATTGCTTTCATTTTTTAAACAACATGTATCTTTGACATAGGTTAAAAGAGAGTTACTATGATTTAGCTAGTTTTGAATTGCTTTCATTTTTTAAACAACATGTATCTTTGACATAGGAATTGGATGCAAAGGCAGATCAATTTATGTTTTGAATTGCTTTCATTTTTTAAACAACATGTATCTTTGACATAGCATCAGGATGGATTAGGCGCAATGCCAATGGTTTTGAATTGCTTTCATTTTTTAAACAACATGTATCTTTGACATAGCGGCTTTAGCAAGTGGA
>JAEUUO010000004.1 GCA_016787575.1 Saprospiraceae bacterium
GATGCTTATCCCTTCTAGGCTACGATTTACAACCTCAAGCTTGAATTGCCTGTCATAACTTCTTCTGATTTTCATAATTATAAAAATACTGGTTTATGACCAAAGACTTAACTTATTGTCCGGCTTTTTGAGTAGGTCCAATAGGAAGTTTATAGCCTTTGACGATTTAGGGTACTTTTTCCTACAGGCTACAGACTATAGACCACAGACTATACTAATCTCATAAGCTTAACAACTTCATCCTGCATCTCTTGTCGAAGCACGACAGGTTGAATATATTTGTATGACCAATACCTTCCTTTTATGAGATGGCAGATTATTTATAGTTGCCTCCTGTTGATTGCTTCATGCTCTTTAAATGGGCAGCTGGATTCTGCTGCAAAAGCAGAAGTTATTAAAAGTCTTTCTTTATTCCGTTCCGAATTATTAAAGGACACCAACAATGTGATCGCTTATGGCGTGGTTGTACATGAAAATTCAAAATTGAATTGGGATAGCTTGAATTATCGCCATACTTTTTATGTAAATGACGATTTGCTATACAACTTTCCGGAATACAATCGACGAAGTCTAGCAAATCTCTATGGAAATAAAAGCATACTGACTCAAATGAATATTGATGTTCAAAAAATTTATTTTGATAATAGGTATTTAGCCAGTGCTAATTATTATGGATTGTTAGAAAATTCCTACCCATTTAATATTAAAATGAAGCTGGATTTGTTTGATGAATTGGAATTTTATAAAATTCAAGCTGGCGACACTATTCTTGATTATTATTCAGGTTTTTATTGTTTTGCTCCAATGCTATGTAGCATTTATCCCAATTTATTTGTTCATCAATTTGTTGCATTTCTTGAAAGTGAAGAAAGTAAAGATAAATACTTTATAAGGACTTTTAAAAGCTTTAAAGATGATTCACGGATAGAATTTATTTCAATCAATTTAAAGAAGCATGAAAATCCTGCATTGCAATACAATAAGGTTTTTTTTAATTACCCTATTGGATATTATGACTCTCCTATTAAAATATTTAAAAAAGCAAGCCAATTGGTTCGTTCAAATGGCATCTTTTTTTTTGCACAGTACTCCGTTTGGAAGCATAATATGTATCCCCCACCTTATAAGTATTCTATAAATAAACTCAATAGGATATTAAGTAAATCAGGTTTGAAAATTATTGACACATTGACTCTTGAGTCAAAGACCATTTATAAATGCGCAAAAATAAATTCAAATTAATGCATGACATTTTTATCAATTTTAAATTTTATTATAAAATTGAACTATTATAAAGGATTAAAGACCTTATAGAAATATCTGATGATAAAAACTATCTTAATTTCACTTCTATTTGTCTTGAATGAAACTTTATTTGCCCAAGAAAACACGTTTGATAGTCTGCCTTTATTAGAACGATTTTCAGAGTTGCGAACAGCTTTTTTAAGTGACAGCACAAGTTTACTTGCATATGGAGTAATAGCTATAGAAGATACAAAAGTAAATTGGGATAGTCTTTACAAACATCCTTTTAAAATAGATTATAATTATGCAGAATATGATCTAATCCACGATGTTAAAAATTTCAATCGAATTGTACTAACCAAAACCTATGGCGAAAACAGCATTTTAACCAAGCTTAATATTGCAGTTGAAGAAGTAAAAAAGGAAAATAGATTTGTAATTAGTTCAATTCAATATGGAATTCTTGACTCTTTCTATCCTTTTAAATTAAAATTAAAATCAGAGCTATTTTCTGAATTATCGTTTTATAATATCAATTCATTTGATACGCTTTTAGATTATGACCTTGGATATTTGTGCTTTGCACCTATTATTTGTACGGTGTACCCAAGTACACATTTTAATTTAGCTGTATTTTTAACATCAAATCAAAAAATCACCGAGCAGGAATTAAATGACTTCTTAATTACGGATATTCATAAGAATAACATCAAAATTAAAAGCTCAAGATCTAAAAATCTCAAGGGAGTAAAATCTCACTACCATAAAATTTTTATCCAATACCCTATTGAATACTACAAAAAACCAACTACTGTTTTTAAAAATGCAAAGAAATATTTAAAAAAAGATGGATTCATCTTTATTTATCAATATAAAGATCCTTTATTCAAAGGAATTTATCGACCGAATTTTTTTACTCAACTTAAAATCAAAAAATTATTAACAAAATCCGGCTTAAAGCTAATAGACACTCTAGATCTACCGACTAAGACAATTTATAAGTGCACTTTGATTGATGATTTTTGAGCAAAAAGAAGTTTGGGAGGTTCCATAAAAGTCCAAACTAAATCATAAATCTATGGTACATGGTCTTTGGTCATTAAGACTTAAACTTTTACCCCTTGCCTTCCCTCTAAGAATCCATACTATTAAAATTTTGTTAATGTACGAAAGACTTCGTATATATCAAAGATTTGATTAACTTTAGGCCTGTTAATATTCAAAATATCTTCTGATGAACCCTTTATGCAAATCGCTTCTTTTTTGCCTTTTTGGCCTAATTACACTCTCAAGCCAGGCCCAAACGGCCCGTATTTCAGGTGTCTTGAAAGATGATCAGGGCGGCCCTTTGATTTATGCCAATATCGGTCTGTTTAATGCAACTGACAGCAGCCTGGTTAAAGCTTCAAATAGCTCTGAAACGGGAAATTTTGAATTTAAAGATCTTGTCAATGGAAGGTATTACTTAAAATCGACTTATGTGGGAATGGAAGATTTTCAATTAAATGGAATCGAAATTCAAAATAGTCAGGATAAAGATTTAGGTGTATTGAAAATGAATACCCTTTCAATTAATCTAAAAGAAACGACTGTTAGCGCTAAACGCAGTATTTTGGAAGTTAAACCGGATCGACTGGTTTTTAATGTGGAAGGAACCATCAACAGCATCGGTTCGGATGCTTTGAGTTTATTGCGAAAAGCCCCCAGTGTTACTGTTGATAACAACGACAACATCAGCTTATTGGGTCGTTCCGGTGTATTGGTGTATTTGGATGGAAAACGGGTGCCTATGAGCGGACAGGATCTCAGCAATTACCTCCAAAACTTGCCGGCGGAACAAATTGATCGGATTGACATTATTACCAATCCGGGTGCTAAATATGAAGCACAGGGTAATGCAGGCATTATTGACATCCGTTTAAAAAAGGATAGTAACTTAGGAACCAACGGCAGCGTAAATGCTTCCTATATTCAAGGTAAATATCCCAAATACAGTGCATCGGGAAGCGGCAATTACCGAAATAAGAAACTGAATGTGTTTGGTTTAGCTGGGGCCGGACAATGGATCGGTTTTAACATCATGAAGTTTCAAAGTTTTCAAAATGGTTTGTACCTGGAAGAATACAATGAATCACGTCCGGATCGGAAAAATTACAATTACCGCTTGGGAACGGATTATTTTATTACAAAAAATCAGACTGTCGGCATCTTATTGAATGGTTTTTACAATGATGGTAAAAACTGGGGAAACAATGAAATCACCATTGCTTCTGAAAATACTCCTGCTCAAATTGACAGTTTGTTAATTGCTAAAACGATTTCTAAAAACCCTCGCTACAATCAGAGTTTTAATGCGAATTATCGCTTCGATGACAAGAAAAATAAAAGCTTAAACATTGATTTGGACTATGGTTTTTATAACAATACCAACAAAAGGGATCAGGTAAATACGTATTACAATATTCAGGATGGAGATAAATTATCCGAGTTGTTCAATTATTTTAATACGCCATCTAAAATTGACATTCTGACTTTAAAAATAGATTATGAACATGCCGCATTCAATGGAAAATTGGGCTACGGTGCAAAATTGAGTCGCGTGGCAACCGACAATACCTACCAGGTATTTGATGGCAAAAAAGAAACCGGCATCATCAACACCTATCGTTCGAATAATTTTAACTACGATGAAAATGTATACGCCGCTTACATAAATTACAATCGGATGCTTTCCAAGAAATGGAACTTAAATATGGGCTTGCGTGCTGAACAAACTGATGCGACAGGAAATCTACAAGCATTGCGTCCGGAATTGCAAGAACCTCCTGTATTACTTAATTATCTGAGTTGGTTTCCAAGCGCAGGTATAAATTATACATTATCTCCACAAAATAATTTTGGATTAAATTACAGCAGGCGCATCAATCGTCCGGATTACAATGTTCTAAATCCGTTTAACAATCAACTGAGTCAGTTGTCATTTGAAAAAGGAAATCCGTATCTCTCTCCGGAAATCGTAAACAATCTGGAATTAAATTATACGCTTGCTTCTAGATTTAATTTTAAACTTGGCTATTCATTAACTACCGATCAAATCACACGCCTCATCGGTCCGGATGATGTTGATCCGCGTGCCAGTTTTATCAATTGGGACAATCTTGCAACGCAAACAATCTGGAGCATGAATGCGAGTTTGCCTTTCCAAATTACTAAAAACTGGGAATCCTATTTCAATCTGAGTGGTTCTCATTTAAACAACCAGGCTGACTATGGAAATGGTGCTGTAGTCGATTTGCAAGCTTTTACATATTCTATTTTTCAACAACATACCTTCTCGCTTCCTTACGGATTGAAAGCGGAAGTATCCGGTTATTTTTCAGGTCCAGGCATTTGGGGTGGCGTCTTTGTTTACGAAACCAGCTGGAATTTAGATGCTGGTATTCAAAAGAAATTTATTCAGGATAAACTCAATGTGAAACTTTCATTCAGCGATATCTTTTACCAATCCGGTTGGGATGGCGTTTCTATATTTGACGGACTGGAATCTTATGGCAGTGGTCGCTGGGACAGTCGCCGGATTAATGTCAATCTTAGTTACCGCTTTGGCAATGACAAAGTAAAAAGTCGCAAACGCACTGTGGGCTCGGAGGATGAGGCTGGAAGAGTTGGAGGAGAGTAGATTCAATTAAGAATTAAGAATTAAGAATTAAGAATTAAGAATTAAAAATTAAGAATTGATAATTGATAATTGATAATTGATAATTGATAATTGATAATTGATAATTGATAATTGATAATTGATAATTGATAATTAATGTAGTGCAGTAATAAATCAGCAAGCTATTGTATGAATTTTAGAAATCACAGATTATTTTACTACAAACAGTTTTGTTGCTAAGAGAATTCCTTTTGTGTTGTAAACATGGATGCTATAAATACCGGGAATTAGTTCTTTGATTTTATTTTTTAATTCTAGTTTGCTGTTGCCGGATTGAATATAGAATTCCTGGGATTCAATTTTTATTCCGAGCTGATTATAAATAAGCAATCGGATGTTTTGATTTTTTGGACTTTGAAAATGGAATTGACTGTTAATTGAACCTGGATTTGGATAAATTGCTAAACTAACTTGATTGTCTTTGGGGTTTGATGTCGTTGTGATGGTGTCGGGCTTTATGTAACTGTAATAAACATCTTGTTCGCCGTTGAAAGTGGCGGTCCAGGCGAGGTGGGCCCCTGTATCATCAGAAATCATGTGTATGTAATCTCCTATTTTACCTTGATTTGGATAACCCAGGTGTGGATCAAATGCTTCTGATAATTTTTGGTCAGGAGACCAATGATTGCCAGCATCGGTTGAATAAGAATAATACAAACAAGACAAATGAGTACCTGGATTATCGCGTGTATCCATCCAAACCACATCAATGCGTCCATTGGGAGCGACACTCAATGTTCCAAACCATTGCCAGTTAGATGTTATGCCATCTTTATTAATTGAAATGGGTTCAGACCAATTTTCTCCACGATCCTTACTCTTGCTAAACATGATGTCGGTCAAATCTCCAATATCGGTTCTAAAAACAGTGCTGAGCAAGTATAGATTTCCTCTACTGGCTTTTTGTGAATGATCACTCGCAATCCACACCTGACCCAGGAGTCCAACGGGATTGGGACCATTGTAAGAGGCCAATTCTCCTTGCATGTTTACAGTGGTACTAAAATCCCATTCCGGATTTGCTGTTGAATTGGCTGCATTCGTTGATCGGTTGATGTAATGATTGTCAAAGCGGCTGCCTGCTGCATACAAAGCCCCATCAACTGCCACCGTTATTGTTCCTCTAGTCAAATAAGATGGAATCAAACTGCAGGATTCAAAAACTTTTCCTTTGTCTGTTGATCGGGTAAAATTGTAATCGAGGCAACTGGAATAATCTACATTCCAATATGCATATAAGTTGCCGTCTGAGTTTAGGCCCGTATTATCCACTGCCATCCATTGTTTATCACCACCATGTGCGTAGGCTTGTTGTTGCCAATTTTGTAATTGATTGGTTTTATGTACATAACAATTGAAATCTCCAGCCAACGAATTGTAATAAAAATTTCCTTGATTGTCTGCACATAAAACCGGGTCGCTTCTAAAAATTCCAGCTTGCAATGGAGTAAGCGTTTTCCAATGCAATCCATAATCTTCACTAATTCCAATTCCTGCTTGTCTGAAATTGCTGAGTATATTATCAAACTGTCGCCATCCGATGACCATTCTGGATGGATTGATTGGATCAATGGCTATGCTGGGTTCGTTGGCTGCATCGTTTACAATATTTCTTCCATTTGCATCTATGTTTACTTGTCTGGTGATGATGTTTGGGGATGAAAAGAAATAAGATGGACTTGTTTCCTTTTCGTGTTCCAGCATGGGCATGTAGGGATCTTGTTTTGTTTCAAGATATTCCTGGCTTGGATTTTCTTGTGCAAATACATTGAAATTTGCACAACATACAATTTGGAGTAAGATGATTCTAAACAAGATCAAAAATTAGAGCCCCTAATTTACGAATTAAAAACTAATGGAAGATGAAGAGTTGCCATGAATTCACGAATTAAGGACGAATGGAAAACGAAGTATTGCCACGAATGCTCGAATTAAGGACGAATGGAAGACCAAGATGCATTGCCACCCTCCTGAATTTTTTAATTTTTAATTATTAATTCTTAATTTTTTATTGCTTTCGCTTCATTCCACAATGCATCCATTTCTTCTAAACTCATATCCTCCAATGGTTTTCCGGCATGTTGTTCTATGTATTGAAATCGGTTTTTAAATTTTTGATTTACTTTTTCCAGGGCGGTTTCAGGATCCAGCTTTAAAAAGCGTGCATAATTGATAAGTGCAAAAAAGACATCGCCCAATTCCAATTCGATTTCTTCGGGCTTGGATTTGGAATTGACTGCAGATTTTAATTCATGCATTTCTTCTTCTACTTTGTCCCATACCTGATCGATGTGTTTCCATTCAAAACCGACCTGGCGGGTTTTATCTTGCATGCGCAAAGCTTTTACCATGGCTGGCAAACCATTTGGAACGCCTTCCAGTAAACTCTTTTTTCCTTCAGCTCGTTTGAGTTTTTCCCAATTTTGTTTTACCTCTTCTTCGTTTTCTACTTTTACATCTCCATAGATATGCGGATGCCGGTGAATGAGTTTTTCAGAAATCGTTTCAATGACATCTTGCAGTGTAAATGCATTTTGTTCTTTACCAATACGAGTATAAAATAAAATGTGGAGCAACAGGTCACCCAATTCTTCTTTAATGCCTTTATAATCTTCTTGCAAAATTGAGTCTGCAAGCTCGTAGGTTTCTTCAATCGTTAAGGATCTAAGCGTATGTATGGTTTGTTTTTTATCCCAGGGACAGCCTTCCCTAAGATCATCCATAATTTTCACTAGATTTAAAAATGCTTTTGCGAGTTCGGACATGCTAGGAATTAAACCACAAAATAAAGCAATTTATGAGGCTAATGGCTGTTAGGATTTTAGACTGTTAGACTGTTAGACTTTTAGACTGTTAGACTGTTAGGCTGTTAGATGGAATTGCTCAAAAAACCGGACACAAAAGCTAAGCCTCTAGTCGGTTAGATAATAATTGATTTTTCTGTAATGGACTCATAAAGTTAATCGAACTGTGTTTTCTATGAGTATTATACCATCTTTCGATATAATCAAATAT
>JAEUUO010000034.1 GCA_016787575.1 Saprospiraceae bacterium
TGGATTGATGCGATCAATAATTCCTGAATGCGTCTCTGACGCTTTTTCTGCCAAAGAACAATTGGATACAATCCTCAAATCATAGGCTCCATCTGTGACTTGTGAAACATCCCAATCGTAAAGTGTAAATGGCATATTCTGAGGGATGGGTTTAGCATTTGGATCGCCTAAGCCTGATGTGTCTTTGTAAAAAGTTTGTAATCCAATCCAATTCGGTGAACTGCTGGGTTTATAATCGACTCGTAAATTTTCCAGATCAAAATAATTAATATTGTAATCTACAATTGCAACAGGTAGGGTATCGTTAAATGAATTATTTAAAACCCACTTATCTTCAGGTGATGCCAGTTCTGTATTTGTACAGGAAGGTAAAAAATGCGCGGACAAATAAACAGAGTCAACAATATCTGTATTAAATCCAGCTCCTCCGGTATATTGACATTGTGAATGGATGGTTACCAAAATATTGTCGTAATCATAAACTGGACCAGGACCTTTTTCAATGGTCAGTACTTTATTGATGGAAGTACCCGCTGGAATGATTACATCCTGATATGGGAAACCATCAATTTGAATGATTGCACCAAATGGATTGCTGGCACCAACATAATCAACCCGGTAGCCCATAATAAATCCATTTTCAGATTCATTTCCAAGAGTCAAGTTAAAAACAGCTGCTTGATCAGAAGGGATGTTTGTTTGAATGGTTGGGCTCGCACTGATCGTTGGTTTATCAATTTGTAAGGTTCGTTCACTGATAATGGTTCCGGGATTGTAATAGGAAGTTACTGTTTCCGGTTCATGAGGACAAGAAGTTTGTCCACCCGCCTTATTTTTAAATATAGGTCCCCATCCCAATAATGATGGATAGACATTGACTGAATATAAATCTCCAATATCAGGATCATTGAGTTCAAACGATACAGTCTCCGTTGAGTCTTCTTCTTTTGACCAATCGCGTCCGCTTGTAAATTTCATTTCAATGCCTTTTTCAAATTTTACCCCGTTGTTACTTACTTTTCCGGAAACTTCAACCAGGAAATTTGCAGTAGTTGCATATTCAACTGCCTGGGTGTATGTAGCAGCGGATTCATGGCTCATCGATGATTTAATTTTTGTACCTCCGGTCAATGTATAATTTGTAGGAGATCCAAGTGATGCGAATTTGTCTTCTATTAATTGTTTCTTTGCGAGATAGGTTTGATATTCTTCAAAGATTTCCGCCAAGGCAATTCCGGT
Source organism: Saprospiraceae bacterium (assembly GCA_016787575.1). GTDB lineage: Bacteria > Bacteroidota > Bacteroidia > Chitinophagales > Saprospiraceae > Vicinibacter. The sequence goes on from JAEUUO010000034.1 coordinate 1,240, forward strand.
TCCGGTTGTGACAGCAAACGTAATATATCCTGCAAATGCAACTCCAGGTACCGGTGTAGCTATCAATCCATACGCAATGACCAATCCACCCAAACCATTTACTACAATCAATGCATAATAGGCATCTTTTACTTGCTTATATTCTTTATCCAGTGCATCCAATTCAACTGTTTTTAAACTATCGATGACTGCTGTATTGCTCACATTTACTTTTTCCCATTCATTAAGTTTAATCGCATCTTGCCATAGTTTAATTTGTAGATTTAACAAACGAACTGAATCCCCACTCAAAGTATCTACTAAATTTACTGCAGCATATTTGTAACTAGGTCCATCCAAATCTGCATAATCTCCGGTATTTGGTGTGGTTGTTGAAGCTAAACCTCCAAATCTGGTATCGTCATTATTCAATCCATAATTTGGATCACCTATGGGTAAATGACTGGTATATTTTGGATTGGAGCTCAACATCAGATTTCGCAAAATCAATAAATTAGGTATGATGAGATTTTTAACATCGTACTCATTAAAAATGAATTGCGTACTGTAACCACCTGGCACAACTGACAATCCATATTTTTTTGCAAATGAAAAAGGTCCCCCCGGTTGTGCGGCTGCATCTCCAATACATTCCACATTGCTGCACAAACCATCTGGTATAATTGCCAATTCCTCTGCAACTCCGAATTGAACATTTTTAGATTTTCCTATATATAAATCACTATTGGCACCCGGAGAAATTACAGTACCATCATAGGTTGACCATTCTCTGGTATTGGTTGTTTTTACTGATTGACTGCCATTGTTTCCTCCACCAACTTCTGCTTTAAATCCCGCTGAAACATTTGACTCAAGATCTGTTTCAATCAATACACCAAATCCTGCGGTAAATTTTGCTCCTACTAAAATTGCATCTTTCGTATGCACAGCGGTTCCTAAATTCCATTTCCAGGATGTTGCTTCCGTTTTAGATGATCCGACTTCTCTGGTTGCAGAACTTGCACTACCGGGTGGATCCCTCAATACATATTCCGGTATTTGGGGCCCGAAAGTAACAAATTGTGCACCTTTGGATTGAGAACCCAATAGATAGGCACGATAAACAGCATCTCCTCCAAAAGGTATCATTCCACTTGGCACAGGTAACCATGGAATGGCTTGACCAGAACTGGTAATTAAATTAATTTCCAATTTTCTTACATAACTGTATTCCGGTATTGATAGGTTTTCTACGAAATTTGGAAATCCTGGTTTGAAGGAATAGATTAATGTCTTTAATGTATCCAAAGTATTTACAGCCGATAATTCCAATTCAGCAATCGGATAATCTGCCAACTCATTGTTGAATTTCAAAGTTCCATCCGTTGTAGGCACGCTGTCAGTTTTTGTTTGCATTCCATCGTAATTGGAATACAATTCAAATACTTTTATCAAACATCGATAAATAAAGTTAGGGTCCGCTTGATGGAATACAGGCCATCTGAAAGGATTCGTTCTCAGGTTTCTGGTGGTGGTGACTGCTGTAACCGGATTCGTATGTGTATAAATACTGTCGCCAATAAATGGACTAATTCCATCTTTATCAAATACATGAATTTCAGGAGCTACTCGATAGATGTAATCCAATTGTCTATGAAATTGAACTGAATCAATTGAAACAACGACTCCTTGATTGTTAAATGTAGTATCGTATTTAGTTATCAACATTGGGGTCCCTGCTAAATCAACTAAATTCAAAACTCCAAAATTGATCGCTGGGTTATTTACAATTTTTACAGAAGGAACATACTTTAAAGGTGGAACCCAAATGGTGTATTCACCGGTTAATGGATCTGTGTAAATCGTATCCGTCGAACAACCATTGCCTTGTTGTGATTTTAAAATTACTTGAGCAATACCAATATTGTTTTTGGATTTACCCAATCCAGGAATTTTACTGGCTTCACGCAAACCACCTACAACTCGTCCCACTACTTTTATTAAGGTTGAATCGACAAACATAATCCCAGCCAAATCAGCTTGAAAATCAAATTTCCCGGTTGCAGGAAATCTGTTCACTGAATACGTATGACCAGGTTGTTCAACTTGTAAAAAATGCTCGCCAATAGGAACTTGAACATCAAAAGCACCTGCAGCATCTGTTTTAGCTGCAGTTCCGTTTACAATCAACAAATCACCATCAATCTTAATAAATGCATCTCCAACTCCACAGGTGGTATTTAAATAATTTAATGTCCCCTGCACTCTAAAAGAAGATTTATCGGTAAAATTGAT
>JAEUUO010000025.1 GCA_016787575.1 Saprospiraceae bacterium
ACAACCCATAACATCAGATTGAAGCAATGACCTTCATATTTCTTCGCTATTGGTAAAATAGGGTGTTCTCTGATCTATTGTCTTTGTATCTTCGCTTTGGGTGATCGAGTAAAAGGCCACTGCTTCAATCTCTAACCGTTATATGGTAGCTTAAAATTAAAACAATCTAAATTTAATGAATATGCCAACAGAAGCAGGATTAGGAAACGCAAAAACATATTCCATTCAACAAACAAATGGAAATAATTCAGCAGCATTTGAACCAAAAAAACATTATTTAAGGGTAGATGCAGTAAGCTGGTATCTAAACAAAGAAAGTGACTTTTGGAAAACTTTCATTGCTAGTGGTGCATTACAAATTAAGCTACCAAATGAAAATTATGAGGTTGGACTTGGTACATACAAACTAGATGACGGAATGAAAACCGCACCAGTTTTTAATCGACCCATAATTGATGATAGAGTTTACCTTGGCGGTAGCCTGACAGTGAGTGTAACGACTCAAGCAATAAAAAAAGATACTTTATTGTCAAAAATTCTTAAAGACTTGGGGAATAGTACAGTAGATGTAGTTACTGGAGCAATTCAAGGAGCGACGTTTGCAGGGCCAACAGCTTCATTGCTTGAGGTAAGCAAAAGCCTTACAAGTAATATAAAAGAAATTCTCAATCAAGGTGAAAAGAAAATAGATTTCTTTAGTATTGAGAACACATTTCAACTTAGTAATTTCACAGGATCCGAAAATTATATTCTGCTTCATCGTGGGGTAGAATTAAATAATGAAAAATTAAAAATTGATACGTCTGGTAATCATAGTGAATCCTTAACTTATGATGGTAAATTTTTGGATGATGGAGCTTGGGTTTTATTAAGAATCTCAAGAATTGATAAATATTCAGGTGTACGACCTTGGTACATGAGAGCAAGAGAAATTCGTAGTGAAATTGATAATTTTATGGATAGATTTGAATTTGGATCAATGTCAAAAGAACAAGCTTTAAATCAGTTAACTCCATCTGATGCTGACCCAAATAACACGGCATCAAAAGTAATGGAATTAATAAGTATAATTAGAAATGATGCTGTATTATCATATCGGGATGCATTAATAGAAAGTTCAATGTATAAGAATTTACTTCAAGCAGCTAGAGTTGCAGTAAATGCGAATGATGTCAATGAATACAAAAAAATTAGGGATAGCTTTATTAATGAAACCACTAAAGGTGTTGAACCCAATAAGTTGGTAGCATCAATCTTAAAGGAAGAGTATGATAATTTATTATTTAGAGACAAACTTACAGGGCTAAAATCAAATGCTCTTGAAGGCAATGACCTTTGGCGAAGTATAAGACACACATCGCCACTCAGCATCCGATAATGTAAGCCACCATATAACAATTCACTTGCGATCATGCCGCCGATCAGTAGTAATTTTCATTGTTGGTATAAAATGAAATAATAAAATCTTATTTTTGGCTTCAGTGCAAGTGACGGCACGACGCAAGTACTGGCACGTTAGCGGTAATTTTATGAAGGCATACACAAACTACATATTGACAATTTTGAAGACCGTGATTTTTTGTTCATGCGGACAACAAAATGAAACTGTTGACAAAGGGCAAACTGAAAAGCAAAATTCACAGTCAGACAAAATCGAGAATACTGTATCCGACAAAAAAGACTATGAATTGGCAGACGAGTTTTTACA
>JAEUUO010000027.1 GCA_016787575.1 Saprospiraceae bacterium
ATGCTTATCCCTTCTAGGCTACGATTTACAACCTCAAGCTTGAATTGCCTGTCATAACTTCTTCTGATTTTCATAATTATAAAAATACTGGTTTATGACCAAAGACTTAACTTATTGTCCGGCTTTTTGAGTAGGTCCAGTTGGACGGTTGGACTTTTAGACTGTTAGGCTGTTAGACTATTAGATTATTGGAATATTGACTGTAACCGCTATTAAATTTCTCGCAGAGACGCATGGTTGCAGAGTAAAACAAAACGTTTAACTATCAACGATCCCCTAACAACTACTCACAGCCTGGTAATTGCCGCTCCCACAGCATTCAAGCGTTCGTCAATTCGTTCGTAGCCACGATCTATCTGGTGAATGGATCGGATGGTGCTTTTTCCAGTTGCAGACAATGCAGCAATTAAAAGTGCAACTCCGGCACGTATGTCTGGAGAAGTCATGTCAATTCCCCGTAGGCTAAATTTCCGATTGAGTCCAATAACGGTCGCTCTGTGAGGATCGCATAAAATAATTTGAGCACCCATATCAATGAGTTTATCGACAAAAAACAATCGAGACTCAAACATTTTTTGATGAATCAGAACACTGCCTTTTGCTTGAATGGCCATTACTAATAGTGCACTCATTAAATCCGGAGAAAATCCGGGCCAGGGGGAATCATAAATGGTCATAATTGAACCATCCATAAAACTTTGAATGGTATATTCTTCTTGTTCCGGAATTAAGATATCGTCGTTTTCAAATGACATTCGAACGCCCATGCGTTCAAATACAAATGGAATAATACCCAAATGCTGTATACCGGCATTTGTAATTCGCAATTCAGATTGGGTCATGGCAGCTAAACTTATAAAACTGCCTATTTCAATCATATCCGGTAATAATGTATGTTCGGTCCCCTTAAGTTTATCTACCCCTTCAATCGTAAGCAAATTAGAACCCAGTCCGTTGATTTTGGCTCCCATCCGAATCAACATTTGACACAGTTGTTGAATGTAGGGTTCACATGCTGCATTGTATATGGTAGTAGTACCCTTTGCAAGGCAAGCCGCCATAAGAACATTGGCAGTTCCTGTGACAGAGATTTCATCCATCAGAATATAGGCCCCTGCTAATTGGTCTGCAGTGATTCGGTATTCAGATTTTTGGTCATCAAACTGAAAATCTGCATTGAGCTTTTGCAATCCTAAGAAATGTGTATCTAATCGCCTCCTGCCTATTTTATCACCACCGGGTTTTGGGAGCACGGCGCGTTTGAATCGAGCCAACAAAGGTGCCAGCAGCATGACGGAGCCTCTGATTTTACGTGCATTGTTTTGAAATTCAGCCGTTCCAAAATAATCCAGATCAACCTGACTGGCTTCAAATGTATAACTGTGAGCATCGTGTTTGGTCACTTTAACTCCAAGTCCGGCAATCAGTTCAATCAAATGACGAATGTCTAGAATATCCGGAAGATTGTTAATTCGAACCGGCTGTTCAGTCAGTAAAGTAGCACATAAAATTTGGAGTGCTTCATTCTTTGCACCCTGTGGTTGCAGGCTGCCTTTTAATTTCTTTCCACCAATAACTTCAAAACAATCATTTCCCGACATATGCTAAAAATTCAGCTTCAAATGTAAGTATAGTCTTACAATTTGCGAGCCGGTGAATTAAATCAACAATTCTGTAAATTCTTCCAGAATCATTCCGGTTGCTCCCCAAATGACCAATCCATTTATTTGAATGCTGGGAACCTTCAAAACAGGACCATCGGTTGTTTTTAATTCTTGACTTTTTCGGTTTTCGGCCAATGGCAAGAGGTCTAAATCTATTTCATGGAGGCTTGAGATTTCCTGTTCCTGAATCTCAAAATCAGGAATACCATCAAAAAACGCGACATAAGGAAATACGAGATGGTCACTTACTGGAATGTACAACGAACTCAATGCTCCAATTTGAGTTATACGGTCTTTGGCAACACCAATTTCTTCGACAGTTTCTCTTAAGGCAGTTTCCCAGGTATTTCGATCTGTAGGGTCTAAACGTCCGCCTGGTAAAGCAACTTGCCCTTTGTGCTTATCCTCCGGATGGTTAGATTGACGTGTGATCAATGGAAAATAATATTTTTCATCCTTTTGATAAAGTAGAATCAATACGGCAGCCTGTTGTGCACTTGCCGGAATTTTATATTCCAGACGAGCGGCGAATGGAGCCAATCGCTGATGGGCATTCTTTCCTGGCAAACCTGCCAGGATATTGCTTGAAATTTTGTGAATTCGATCCATTCTTGTTTAAGAACCAAGCAATAGCTGTAGGGTTCATAGAAGAAACCCAAGAAAAAAAATTATTTATTACACAGCTTTAAATACTCTTCCAAAGCCATGGTCATGGAAGGAGTTTCCAGCGTTGGAGCCTGGATGTCAAGTATCAAACCTGCATCCACCACTGCTTTTGCAGCAGCATTTCCAAAAGCAGCAATACGGGTATCGCCTTGGACAAAATCTGCGAAATTATCAAACAGCGATTTGATTTCTAGTTGACTAAAAAAAACAATGATATCGTATTTTATTTCTTTTAAATCCGAAAGGTTTGCACTCACGGTATGATACATGGGTGATTCGTGAAATTTTACTTTCAGAGATTTCAAATAGTTTGCAACTTCAGGATTTCCGGTTTCCGAACAAGGGATTAAAAAAGGGCCGGTTTCTTTGTGCTTATTGAAATAGTTGGTTAATTCCGTTACAGATTTAGTACCATTAAATACTTTTCTTTTTCTGAATATAATAAATTTCTGCAAGTAGTTGGCAATTGCCTCTGTAGCGCAGAAATACTTATTCATTTCATTGATTTTGAAACGCATTTCCTCTGCAAGTCGAAAGTAGTTTTCTATTGCACTTTTACTGGTAAAAATAACATTCGGATATTCATCGTGGCGAATACGCTGTCTTCTGAATTCTTTTTCAGTATAACCTTCTACTTGAATGAATGGACGCCAATCAACGGTGACATTAAACTTGGTTTCCAATTCAAAATAAGGAGATCGTTCCGGCTTAGGTTGAGACAATAAGATGGATTTAACCTTCTTATACCTATTTGTTTTTTTTGCAGCGATGGTAGTCGGTTTGGTCGGCATTTCCTTCGGCATTCAAAACACGCCCTGCCTTTCCAGAAATTTGAACATTAAGACAAGGGGTGCAATTTCGAAGGTGCAAAGATACAATAAAAAATGGAATATATGCTCCCGCCAAATATTTGACGAAAAGATAATCTCCCTCAGTTGCCGATAGAGGTATAAGATAGCAAACAGACTGATAATGATGTAGATAGACTTACGGGCAATCTCCGGACTTACAAACGTGATCACAAAATCTGCAGGAATCAGGATGATTGCCATGATGCAGGAGAAGATAACAATACTGAATAAATAGCGATCTGCTTCCTTGTAAACGCCATAGATCAAACCTAAGACTTTTAAACTGATGTGTCGGATGCTGTAAATGCTTAGGATAAACAGGGTGATGTATATTATATAAACCGGTTCCCGAAGTCCTTTAAAATGTATAATAAAAAGGTACAAAAACAAACTCATGCCTATAAAATACAAGCCATATAGCAAATAATAAATCAAGAAATTTTCATCCTTGCTTTCCCGATACAGCAAACTGAGAAAATTCAGGTTCAATAAACTTCGATACAATTTAATGGTAACATTCCGGTTGATATTGAGTGCTATTGCCAACAGAAAACTTAAAAATAACAAGGCCCAAAAAAGCAAAGACTGCACATCGTTCGTATTAATTCGGCTACTTGTTGGTTTTTGAATCCACTTAAAGTATTTAATCTCTGAGGAATGCGCATCCCCTTTTATTTTTTTATTTTGTCCTGGCTTTAACTCAAATGGATTGGCCATTTGGTACTGCGGTTTAATGAATGTATTGTCGATTTCCGCATGTAGGGTGTCGTTGACACGGTTTAACTCAAATGGATTGTTGGCTTGTCCGTAAAGATTTGGGACAGTCTGGGCACAAATCAAACAAAAAAACAAAATTAAAATCCGGATCAGGGGCATATAAATTTAAATCCGATTCCATGTATGTTGTCAATTTTAATATCCGGATCTTCTCCAAGATATTTTCTTAATCTGGAAATAAAAACATCCAGACTTCTGCCCATAAAATAGTCATCTTCACCCCACAGGGTTTCAAGAATTACAGAGCGTTTAATGACTTTATTTTTATTTTTTAATAGAAAGCTTAGCAATTCACTTTCGCGTTGGGTTAAAATTCTGGCATCTTCATTGAGAACCAATTGATATTCCAATGGCATGTAAATGTATTTGCCTACCTGAATTTCTTTCTCTTCAGATGGGGCCTCAAATACTTTGCTTCTCCTTAAAAAGATTTCAATTTTAAGTATCAGCTCTTCGATGCTGAAGGGTTTTGTCAGATAATCATCTCCTCCTAATTTAAGACCATGAATCCGGTCCTCTTTCAATGATTTAGCAGTTAAAAAAAGAATTGGTACCTGGTGGTCTTTTTTGCGGATGTTTTCAGCAATTGTAAATCCATCCATTTCTGGCAACATCACATCCAGTATCACCAGTTCAAATTTCTCATTTTTGAATTTTTCGAATGCGGCGGCACCACTTGAACAATGTACCACTTCATAACCCTGCAACTCCAGGTGGTCTTTAGTTATGAATGACAAAGTTTCGTCGTCTTCCGCATATAATAATCGCGCTTTTTTCATCGATAAGAATTTTTGAGCAATATACGTACAATTGTGCCTTTGTTGTATTCACTGTCCACACTAAGTTCAAAACCGTGTTCGTCACAGATTCGTTTTACATAATACAATCCGATTCCAAAGCCTTTTACATTGTGAACGTCCCCGGTGGAAACCCGGTAAAATTTTTGAAACAAATACGGCAAATCTTCTTTTTGGATTCCAATTCCCTGATCTTCAATTTCTAACAAACAGAATCCATTTTGATCCTTTGTGCTGACGCGGATGTGTGGCTTTTCTTTACTGTATTTAATGGCATTATCCAATAAGTTAGAAAAGACATTCATCATGTGAAAGCGATCAGCTTTTATTTTATGGTTACTGGCTTTTAAATCATATTCCATAGTACCTCCGGTATCCCGGATTCGCATCTGAAGTTGATTGCATATTTCTTTTAAAATTTCATGAATGTCCATTTCGTCCTTACGCAAACTGAAGGTGGAAGATTCCATTTTTGCAATATGCAATACTTTTTCAACCTGATCATTCAATCGTTGATTTTGATCCTTAATAATGCGGGCATATTGCATCAATCTTTTGTCGTCTTCAATCAATGGATGGTTTAACAAAACATCTGCCGAAATTTTTATTGAAGATATGGGTGTTTTAAATTCATGCGTCATGTTGTTTACAAAATCCCGCATCAAATCTGAATATCTTTTTTGTCGGAGTATTATAAAAATTGCTCCCGCTAAAGTCAAACATGCTGCAAGAATGAGACCTGAAAAGAAAATAACATTCCCCAATTTTTGATATACAAATGCTTCCTTTTCAGTAAACCGTACCACGAAATAATTGGTAATATCTGTTTTACTTGCTTTTTTCTTTTTATTTGTGATTTTCTTCTTACCGGGTACATTGCAACAATCACTGTAAATTAATTCATTGGTCGAACAATCATAAATCCCGTATTCAAAAGGAATGTTGATCCCTTGTTTATCAAATTCTGTTTCTAATAAAACAGCCAAGACAGATTGATCAACGGGGGTGTTTACATTTACGAGGTAAAAGTTTCCAGATTCCCTTACAATCAGTCCTTTTTCAGTCAACTTGGCTTTATTGTATTTGGCAATTCCGTTTGCCGCATTTCGCAGGGCAATGCTTACCGATTGGTGGAAGGTGGCCTCTTCTTTATTGAAATTTTGTTTAATAAAATAAGCCTGCATCCCTAAAATGCCCAGAATGATCAATACACTCAGGATAATTATCGCCGTTATTTTACCGGAAGTCAAGGTCTGATATAATTAATCAATAACTAATTTTAATACAATTGGTTTAAATGGATTCATGCTCCTGCATCTACTAATTCCATCCATCGGCTTTCTTTTTGTCTGATCAATTCCTGGATTTCTGTCAGCCGCTTATTCACCTCACTCATTTGATCCATTTGAATGGAACCATCGGAAAATTTAGCCACCAGCAACTCACGTTCGGTCAATAATTTTTCCAGATCCTTTTCTATTTTTAACAATTCTTTTTTTTCTTGCTGGCCGGGCCGTCTTTCCTTTGCAGTCGGGTCTTTTATAATTTCTGAATTTTTAGAGGCCTGTTCCTGTTCTTTTACTGTTTCCTGTAAATTTCGATAGCTCGTATAATTTCCTGGAAAATCTTCAATGCTGCCTTCTTCTTTCAATACAAAAATATGTTCTACAATTTTATCCATAAAATATCGGTCGTGACTCACTACCAATACACAACCCGGAAAATCCTGTAAATAGTCTTCCAATACATTCAATGTAATAATATCCAAATCATTGGTAGGCTCATCCAGTATCAAAAAATTTGGATTCGAAATCAGGATGGTTAATAAATACAATCTGCGTTTTTCACCTCCACTTAATTGAGATATATATACCTGTTGTTGAGGTCTTGGGAATAAAAAACGCTCCAACAAGGCTTCTGCAGATAATTTATGCCCTTTCTTTAGTGGAATGTAATCCGCAATGTCCCGAATAACATCAATGACACGTTTATCGTCAAGGATTTGCAAACCATCTTGTTGATAATATCCAAATTGAACCGTTTCTCCTAAAATAATTTTTCCTTGATCTACTTTTGAACTGCCGGTAAATAATTTTAACAAACTTGTTTTTCCGGAGCCATTGGGGCCAATAATTCCTATCCGGTCTGTAGGTTTAAACTTGTAACTGAAATTTTTTACGATCCACTTATCTCCATAGGATTTACAAATATGGTGCAACTCCAAAACCTTGGTTCCTAATCTTGGTTGCTCAATTTCAAATTCAATTGTTCCGGCTTCTTTAGGTCCTACTAAGCTTTCCTTAAGATCGTAAAAGCGATCCACCCGTGCTTTGTTTTTAGTAGTCCTGGCTTTTGGCATGCGTCGTACCCAATCCAACTCTTTACGCAACAATTTTTCTGTTTTATCACGATAACTCTCTTCATTTTGCATGCGAATGGCTTTTTTTTCCAAAAAGCTCTCGTAATCTCCCTGATATTTGTATAAAACACCACGATCCAGTTCGTAGATTTGGTTACATACATTGTTTAAAAAATACCGGTCATGGGTTACCATCAATAAGGTAATTTGTGAATTTTCCAGGTATTTTTCCAACCACTCAATCATTTCAAGATCCAGATGATTTGTTGGCTCATCCAGAATTAAAAATTCTGGTTTTACACATAAAACCTGAACCATAGCCAATCGTTTTTTTTGCCCACCACTAAGATTTTTAACTTTAAAATCAAAACCGGGTAGCTGAAATTTTCCACACAATTCCCGCATGGTGGCATCCATTTCCCAGGCATGGTGCTCATCCATTTGACTCAGTGCTTTCTCAATTTCTTTGGGGTCGTGGGTATGCTGTGCATGGTACAAAGCTTTTAATGGAGCCATCCAGGCTTCATTGCTATTTAAAATTGCGTCCAATAAATTGTCATCCGGGTCAAAATCAGGGTCCTGGCTCAAATAACCAATCCGGATGGCTTTGTTGATATACATATTGGCCAAATCACCATCGGGACTATCTATTCCGGCTATTATTCGGATTAATGAAGACTTTCCGGAGCCATTTCTTGCAACTATAGCTGCTTTGTCTCCCTGGCTTATGGAAATTGCCAGATCTTCAAATAAAGTCTTTTCACCAAATTTTTTGGTGATGTGTTCAAAATTGAGATAATTCACGGCTGCAAAGAAAAGGAAATAGTTGGAAGGAATATTAATTACGAATTGCAGATTATGATTTACGCATGTTTAATTACAAAATACAGATTTGGGAGAATAGCCTATAAATTCAATAAGCTTTTGCTTGCATTCCTATTCTATAGCCTTGTTGCAATAATTCCTTTTGTTGTTTTTTGGACCACAACAAGGGATTGGTATGATTGAAATGAATGAATACTATTTTAGATTTAATATCTTTGGATTCATTGGCAAATAGTGCCATGGTTTCTTTAACAGTTGGATGTGGTACTTCCTCAATTTTTCTCGATTTCAATTCATCCATTGAATAAAAAGTTGCATCTAAAAATGCAAAATCAACTTTTTTTACTTCATCCAAAATGCTGCGATTCCATAAATTCCATTTGTCAATATCTGGAATAAACAAACACGATTTCCCATCAACTTCTATTTTATAAGCTGCCGTTTCTGAAAACTCATCCCGGTGTGGTACCTTCATTGCTGTAATAGATAACTTTGGAGAAAGCATTATTTTTTGATCCGGATTCAAAGTTTGCAAAACAATATTATTCAGTTTAACCAATTGACTCCAGGGTCCATTGTCTCGTATAAAATTGCAAAATCGCTCCAGTCCAAAAACCGCAATTTCTTTGGCATTCAATACTTCCCGCCCCAGCTGCATCAGTCCGCTGTAGTGTCCGATGTGAGCATGTGTTATAAAAATACCTTCAGGTAAAAGCGGATAGGTATTGTTAGTGAGTTGATTAAATAAATGAATTTGCTTTGGAAGATCTGGTGTAGCTTCAAATAAATACCATTTTTTTAACGACGAATCCAAGACGGCCAGTGACACTACCATGCGGGCTTTTTTCACATCCTTCCAGGCTGGTTCACAACAAACTGCTTCACATCCCATATGTGGATACGAGCCATCCTGAGCCACTCCTAGTAAAATAAAATTCAAATTGCTTTGTGAAAACAATACATCCTGAATTATAAGACAGAAACTTATATAAAATAAATGTCGAATCATTTTGCGAATTAAATTTCTTTCATTCGTTTTTTTAATGCATTCATTTCATCCCGGTGCGCAGCAGCCTGAATAAAATCCAAATCTTTAGCAGCTTGTTTCATTTTTAACTCTGTTTGTTGTATGAGTTTTTCCAATTGTTCACGATTCATATAAGCTACCAATGGATCGGCAGCAATATTGGTTCCATCCTTTTCAAAATAAACCTTAGAATGTCCTCTGGTATCGAGTATCGAACTCTTATGCATGATTTCTTCCCTGCTTTTACTCAGCGTTTGAGGAGTAATTTGATGTTCCTCGTTGTATGCCATTTGTATGATTCTCCGACGGTTTGTTTCATCAATGGTCCGTTGCATGGAATCGGTAATTTTATCGGCATAAAACAAAACCAAGCCGTTGACATTCCTTGCAGCACGTCCTGCTGTCTGTGTAAGGGATCGGTCATTTCTTAAAAATCCTTCTTTATCTGCATCCAGAATTGCTACTAATGAAACTTCCGGCAAATCCAATCCTTCCCTCAATAAATTGACGCCAACCAAAACATCAAACTCACCCAATCGCAAATCGCGAAGAATTTCAACACGTTCCATGGTATCTATTTCTGAATGGATGTACTTACACAAAATATTTAAACCTTGAAAATATTTACTCAATTCTTCTGCCATGCGTTTTGTAAGCGTTGTTACCAATACGCGTTCAGATTTTGCTTTACGCAATTGAATTTCATGCAATAAATCATCTATCTGATTAAATGAAGGGCGAATTTCAATTGGAGGATCCAGCAATCCGGTAGGTCGCACCACTTGTTCGACAAATAATCCCTCTGTTTGAGTCAATTCATAATTGCCTGGTGTAGCACTGACGTAAATAACCTGATTGATTTGTTGTTCAAATTCATCAAAATTTAAAGGCCTGTTGTCTAATGCGGACGGAAGTCTGAATCCAAATTGCACTAAATTTTGTTTGCGAGCGCGGTCACCTCCCCACATGCCCCGTATCTGAGGGATGGTGACATGGCTTTCATCAATGATCAATAAATAATCATCCGGAAAATAATCTAACAAACAAAAGGGTCGCGTTCCTGGTACCCTGCCATCAAAAAAACGTGAGTAATTTTCGATACCACTGCAATATCCTAATTCACGAATCATTTCCAAATCAAACTGCGTGCGTTCTTCAATTCGTTTTGCTTCCAGATATTTTCTTTCAGATTCAAAATATTTTTTTTGAGCTTGCAATTCATCTTCAATAGAATAAATAATATTCTTCAAACGATCTTTTGGCGCTACGTATAAATTTGCAGGAAAAATAGCTGCATGTTCCATGCTGGTAACCCGTTTACCACTGCTTAGTTCGATTTGATCTATATTTTCAATCTCATCTCCAAAAAAATGAATCCGATATCCAAAATCGGCATAAGGTAAATGAATATCCACTGTATCGCCTTTGACTCGAAACTCCCCTCGGTTCAATTGAGTTTCTGTACGGCTATATAAACTATCCACCAATTTGTATAAAAATGTGTTCCGAGGATAAACCATCCCTTTTTGAAGCCGGATAATTCCTGTTTTATAATCTTCCGGATTCCCCATACCAAAAATACAAGAAACTGTTGCTACAATGATAATATCCCTTCTCCCTGAAAGTAAAGAGGAAGTTGCTTTCAGTCGCAATTTGTCAACTTCTTCATTGATCATAAGGTCTTTTTCAATAAAAGTATCTGTGACAGACAAATACGCTTCCGGTTGGTAATAGTCATAATAAGAAACAAAATATTCCACTGCATTATCCGGAAAAAATTCCTTGAATTCTCCGTACAATTGTGCAGTCAAGGTTTTATTATGTGTCATTACCAGGGTTGGTTTATCAAGCTGAGAAATAACATTGGCAATGGTGAAGGTTTTTCCTGAGCCTGTGACACCCATTAAAACTTGTTGGCGCTCCTGTTTGTTAATCCCGTCAACCAATTGTTTAATGGCCTGGGGTTGATCGCCGGTAGGTTTGTAAACGGATTCAAGTTTAAATGTCATAACAAAACGGTAAAAATAAGCCCCGATTGGAACAAGCTGAAATTATAAATTTACATTATAAGAAAACAGGTCAGGGTCCGGCTTTGATCATCCTGCATGGTTTATTTGGTAGTCTGGACAATTGGCAAAGTATCGTACGTATATTAAGTACTGATTTTACTGTTTACAGCCTGGATTTAAGAAATCATGGCAAATCAGCCCATACTGAAGATTTTTCATTTGAAACAATGGCCTTGGACGTATTTCAATTTATTGAATTGCAAAAACTGCATCAACCAGGACTCATAGGTCATAGCCTGGGAGGAAAAGTAGTTTTAAAAATGTTGAGCATGCAAGCTCAAAAACTTGGTAGAGCTATGGTCCTGGATATAGCTCCAAAATCTTATCCCCGAGGACATGACCAAATATTTAAATCCTTGTTTCATTTAAAACTGGATGAACTGGTACGGCGTGATGATGCTGATTTGATTTTGCAGACAGAAATAAAAGAACATGCCGTGAGACAATTTTTATTAAAAAATCTGGATAGGCAATCAGACGGCCGTTTCAAGTGGAAATTCAATCTCAGTAGTTTATTCCAAAATTATAATAATATCTTAGAAGAAATCAAATTCACCCAAGTTATAACAAATGAAGTTTGTTTTGTAAAAGGCGAACACTCTAATTACATTGAGGTAGAAGAAATGGAAGAATTAAAAAAAACTTTCATACATGGACAATTGATAGAAATAAAAGATGCCGGACACTGGATCCATGCAGATCAACC
>JAEUUO010000001.1 GCA_016787575.1 Saprospiraceae bacterium
CAAATAAAATACATTTGTATATGAATCAAATAAATCTTGAACTCTTCTTATTAATAAATTATTGTTGGATTGCAATAGCAATCGCAGTCCATGTTACCATGTTTTATATTAAAGCACCTTTTGGTAGACATACTTCAGAAAAATGGGGCCTGTCTATAAATAATAAGCTTGGTTGGTTTATTATGGAACTCCCTTCCTTGCTAATCATGATGTATTTTCTGGTTTTTGGTTCAAATTCTTTGAATTCCTATGTTTGGATATTGTTTTTACTTTGGATTTTGCATTACACAAACCGAACATTGATCTATCCACTCCGGATTAAAGCGACTCCTAAAAGGATCCCGCTTGTAATTGTGAGTTCAGCGATTTTTTTCAATTTTGTAAATGCAGGTTTAAATGGCTATTATTTATCGGCTTTAGCGCCGATAAATGCTTACAATGAGCACTGGCTTCTCAGTCCGAATTTCACAATTGGCATGCTGCTCTTTTTAACTGGAATGCTTATCAACTGGAAGTCGGATACCATGCTTATTGATTTAAGAAAACCCGGAGAAACCGGATACAAAATTCCAAATGGCTTTTTGTTTAAATATATTTCATCTCCTAATTTATTTGGAGAGATTGTGCAATGGTTGGGTTTTGCTGTTATAGCCTGGAATATCCCCGCACTGGGATTTTTTATTTGGACTTATGCAAATTTAGTACCACGTGCTAAAAATCATCACGAGTGGTATCATCAAAATTTTAATGACTATCCAAAAAATCGCAAAGTTATTTTTCCATTTCTGTATTGAATTTTATTCAATTGCATTCTATACGCTTAAATTGAATTTTATTTAGAGATTCTCTAAATTGTATTTATATTTAAAGTTTGTATCATAAATTCCATGTTCAGACTGCTGATTTTAGTTCTCCTCCTTTCTCCTTTATCAGGAAAAACTCAAAATTTCAAAGTGGATGTTAGTCGTTGGCAGATGGATAGCATCAATAAGGTCGTTACAAATCACATTGAATTGGGAAAATTTTATTTGGCCTTACAATTAAATGGACGATTAGATTCCATGATTTCTAATCATCTGGATACGCTTTCAGAATCTTATGGTTTATATTGTTTAAACAAAGGAAGAATTAATGCATTTTATAATAAAACAAAGGACGCAGAGGATAATTATTTAAATGCGAAACATATTTATAATAAGCAAGGCAATTCCAATCCTACCTATTTTAAGACTTTAAACTATTTGGCACTTTTTTACAGGGGAATTGGCGCGTATAAAAGTTCAGAAAAAACCTACGATGAATTAAAGAAATTATTGACGAAAGCATATGCCAAAATAGATTCTCAATATATAAATTGTCTGAATGAAATGGGTTTGCTCTATAAGGATATGCAGCAATACAAAAAAGCAGAATCCTATTTAATCGAAGCACAAAAATTACAACTGGCAAGTTTAAGTCAGGATCATCCGAATCTTGCCAATACATTAAACAATCTTGGTATTTTGTATAAAAATATGGGTCGCTATGAAGAGGCAATTCATTGCTACAATGAGGTATTGCGGATCCGGGAAATTCATTTGGGGAAGTTGCATATACTTTATACCAGCAGTTTAACAAATCTTGCTAATTTATACCTTGACTTGGCAAACTATCCTTTGGCAGAATACTGTTTTCTGGAATTAATACGCTTGCGTGGAAAAGCCTATGGCCCAAATCATCCATATTATGCTACCAGTCTCGAGGGTTTAGCACAGTTGTACAAGGCTATGGGCATTTATAAAAAGGCAATCGCATATTCCATCGAAGCAAATAAAATTAGGGAAAGCAGCCTTGGGAGCTATCATATCGTCTATGCTGGTGGTCTAAGCAATTTAGCGCAAACTTATACAGAAGCAGGAATGTATGATGAAGCATTGTTACTCTATCCGAGAGCATTGTCTATTTATAAGGCAACTTTAGGAAAGGATCATTTGAAATATCTGGATTGCCTGAATCGAATGGCCATTTTATATACTTACAGAGGAAATTATAGTAAAGCAAGATCTTATTTTGAAGAAGTACTGACAAGCAGAGAATTGCATTTTGGACGGCAAAATACACAATACGCAGAAGGTCTTGCCAATTTGGCTTTTCTGTATAATGAAATGGGTCTATGCGATTCATCCGAATTCAATTTACAGGAGTCCTTAAAAATTTTACAGAGTGTTTTGGGTTCGAAACATTATAAATGTGCTCAAATCATGGATAAATTGGCAGTATTGTACAAAGACCTTGGGAAAATTCAACAAGCAGATTTAATGTTTCGTAAAACCAAAATTATTCGGGAAAATATGCTTGGAAAAAAGCATTTTCTATACGCTACAAGTTTGTCTCATTTAGCAGATGTATGTGAATTGCAAAAAAAATACACAGAGTCTGATAAACTCTTGGAAGAACTTAATGAACTCGATCAAAATCGAATGCGAAATGCAGTCAGTTTTCTTTCAGAAATAGAACTTGCAAACTATATCCTTTCTTTTCAATTGCGCACGAATGAATTGGGTGCATATATAAATTCAAGGCCCTTAAATAACATTGAAAAGTTGACAAGTCTTATTTTGGATAATGCCATTTTCAGCAAAGGTTTCTTACTTATGGCTGCTTCGCAGTTAAACAATACTGCCTCCGATATTCCAGAGTTTGAATTGTATAGAGATCATTTAAGAGCATTGCGCAAACAACTTGCTGTAGAATATGCTAAACCCAAATCTGAACAACGAAACGTAGCTGACTTGGAAACAAAAGCCAATTCAATTGAAAAAAAATTAAGGCGATTAAATATAAATTATTTGCAATATGTACAGCAAGTCAAGTGGCAGAAAATACGAGATCGGTTAAAAACAAGTGAAGCAACTATTGAATTTATTCCATTTCAAATTCAAAATCAAGATAAACAAGTCACTGTAATGTATGCCGCCATTGTCCTTCGTTCAGATTCTAAAGTACCTCGATTTATTAGCCTGTGTAAAGAGACAGATCTTGATTCACTTATAAAATCAAAATACAAATTGCGGCAAGATTATATTAATGCAATGTACAATCTTTATAACAGAGGAGTTGTGGAACCCAAAATCTTAAATAAATCTTTATACGAATTGGTGTGGAAACCTATAGAACCTGAATTGAACGGAGTCAAAACTATTTATTACTCACCCGGTGGATTGTTTCACCGAATCAATTTGAGTGCGGTACGTTCTTCTAAAAATACGACTCTTGCAGATCAATTTCAATTAATCGAACTTAACAGCACCAGGCAACTCACTTTGCCAAATCATTTTAACAATACAACGAATGACGCCATCCTTTATGGAGGCATATATTATAGTGTATCTGATACTGCTGCTTTTACTGATGCAACACAAAATCAACAAGAGAATTTGAAGGATGTATCCGTGGATTCAACCAGAGGTAGAAGTTCTTGGCCATTTCTGGAGGGTACAGAACGCGAAGTGAGAGCCTTGAATGATATATTGACAAATGCCGGATTCAATGTTACATTAAAAATGGGTTATGATGCAACCGAAGAGTCTTTCAAGGCATTGGGTTCATCAAATGAAACGTCACCAAGAATCATTAACATTGCTACCCATGGATTTTTTTTTCCTGACAAGGTGATGCAATCAAAATATACAAGTCAGCTTTTAGATGAATCAATGGACGAACCAGAATTTGTAATTTCTGAGCAACCCATGATGCGTTCCGGATTGATACTTTCCAATGGAAACGATACCTGGCAGGGTAAGAACATCCCAACTGGTAAAGATGATGGTATATTAACCGCTTATGAAATTTCTCAAATGAATTTATCCAATACCGAGTTGGTTGTTTTATCAGCTTGTGAAACAGGCTTGGGCGATATTCAAGGAAACGAGGGCGTTTATGGATTGCAACGTGCCTTTAAAATTGCAGGAGTTAAATACATCATCATGAGTTTATGGCAGGTTCCTGATTTAGAAACTTCAGAATTCATGATTTCATTTTATAAAAATTGGTTGGAGGTCGATCCAACCAGTAAGCAAAGCATTAATAGAAGCATTCCTGAAGCATTTCGATTGGCCCAAAAAGCAATGAAGGACCGATTTATCAGTCCATACCAATGGGCAGGTTTTGTACTAGTTGAATAAATCAAGTCTTTAATTTAAGGCAAAATATACTTGTGGATTCGAGCAGCATAATGTAGCAGGATTGGCTCTTAATCTATATATTCGTTCATTATGAAAAATCATTTTATAAAGACTTTATCCATTGTATTTTCTGTTGTATTTGTTGCTGATTTATACGCTCAACATTCAATTCTTGATCCAGGGAATGAGTTGATTGAGCCCGCAAGACTTGAAAACGATGTTGACAATCCATGTGTAACAGAGACTTTTTATCAGCGTCTTGAGCAACGTTGCCAGGAAAACGTCCTCATGTACCATGCAGAAAAGTTGGTTCAAAGAGGAGTGGTTTCCCTGGAATGGCCCCTTCGGACGGTTGCGCGTTTAACAGATTGCAGTTATTATCGGGTCTCAGCGTATGTAGACCAGAATACAACTACCGGAGCATTTCAGGATTACAATTGTGGTTCAAACACCTACGATGGTCACAGAGGTACGGATATTTCTATTTGGCCATATAATTATTTGAAAATGGATTCCAACTGGGTGGAAGTCATTGCAGCTGCACCCGGAATGATTATCGATAAGCACGATGGAGAATTTGATAAAAATTGTGCTACCAACACCATGATGCCTAATTATTTGGTTGTACAACATGCTGATGGATCCAGAGCCTTGTATTTACACATGAAAAAAAATTCATTAACTGCAAAGACAATTGGTCAAAGCGTGGAGCTTGGAGAATTTATTGGAATCGTTGGAAGCTCCGGGAATTCTTCCGGTCCGCATTTACATTTTGAAGTATGGGCTGGAGCAACGGTTGCAACGCGAGTTGATCCATTTAAAGGAACTTGCAATACATTAAATGCATCAAGCTGGTGGGCTAAGCAAAAGGAATATAAAGAAACCGCTATTGTAAAAGTTTCAAGCAATTCAACAGATATTGTAATTCCCGCATGTCCGTCAACAGAAATTCCCAATGAGCAATCCGTATTTCAAATTCCTTTTCAAGGACCTGGATTGCCGGCTGGATTTGCAAAGTTTTATATTTTTTTAAGAGACGAAATCAGTGGATTGACTGCCGATATCAGCATCTTAAATCCGGATGGAACGGTATTTACCAGTTGGACTTATACCAGTCCGGCAGATAGCAAAACCCGTATCCAAGGATGGTCTAAAAAGCTTCCCGGCAATCCGGGAATTTACACCATTAAAGCTGTTTACAATGGCAAGACCTGTAGTTCACAATTTGAAATTAAAATGCCTGTACAAACGCATTCATCTTCAGAAAATACCAATTTTAAAATTTATCCCAATCCCAATAAGGGTCAATTTATTTTTCAAATGGAAAATCTTTACGCTGGTATTCTTGATATTTATAATTTAATAGGCTCCAAAATTTATACAGAAGTTATAAATCAAAAGCATACAGAAATAAATATACCAAATGGTCAAGGGATCTTTTATTATAAATTTCAGGGAGTGCAAGCTAAACAGTTTACTGGCAAAATAGTGATCGAGAGGTAGCCCTGTTAAAAAGGATTTTCTGTTAAAATTTTAAATGAATTAGAATAATCCAATTGACTTAAAATTATATGATTTTATTTACTTTTAGGATATCTATACATTCATCAAAAATAAATTTTATGAAACTTCTTGACTTGTTAACCCCTGCAGGATTTCACATTCATGTTAATCCAATTCACATCATTCATGTACAGAGTTCCAGTGCAACCAATACAATCATCCATTTTGCAAGTTCATCAAATACAAAGGATGGACTAGCGCCTTATTCAATCATTGTTAAACATACATTGAGTGAAGTATTGGATAGGTTAAGCAAATTTTAAAATGGTTGGATTTGATGATCCAGCTTTGCTATTTTGAATAGGAATTCAGGGTTTTAAAAACAAAACCCTTGTAAATATTAAACTTACAAGGGTCTTTCGTGGTACCTCCAGGAATTCATGTCCCGCAACAGCGGGAGAACCAGGGACACACGGATTTTCAGTCCTCCCGCTATGGCGGGATGAGCTAAGGCATTATATAAATAAAAATAGAATGATAGTAAAAACAATTAAAAGAACTAAGAAGTCAAGAAGACCTGAAATAAAATGAGAGTAGCAAAAATTTCAATAAAAAAACCCTTGTAAAAAAGATAAATACAAGGGTTCTCGTGGTACCTCCAGGAATCGAACCAGGGACACACGGATTTTCAGTCCGTTGCTCTACCAACTGAGCTAAGGTACCTCCTTAAATAGATGGACTTTTATAAAAAAATCCATTTATTTGAAATTGGGATGCAAATATAAACTAAATCCTCAAACAATTAAACCAATTGAAGCTTTCTCTGTAATTTTATGCAACATTTTGGAACCCAATTCATTATATATTTTCAAACCATTT
>JAEUUO010000016.1 GCA_016787575.1 Saprospiraceae bacterium
TATTTGATTATATCGAAAGATGGTATAATACTCATAGAAAACACAGTTCGATTAACTTTATGAGTCCATTACAGAAAAATCAATTATTATCTAACCGACTAGAGGCTTAGCTTTTGTGTCCGGTTTTTTGAGCAATTCCACCCTTTAGCCTCTAGCCTGTTCCCTTTTAGCATTCTTTCAAGTAAAATTTTGTTCGGCATTTATCCGATTTTATTATGTTTGATTGCTTTTTTTAACCCTAAAAAATTAACTATGAGAGAACCTAGCCGTTTGCTTGCATTTAGAATTGCAGATGAATTAGTTTTAGATGTTTACCTTTTTACTAAAGCATTTCCTAAAGAAGAAATTTATGGCTTGACTTCACAAATAAGAAGAGCAATTATTTCAGTTCCATCAAATATTGTAGAGGGATGTTCAAGAATTAGTCAAAAAGAGTATTGCCGCTTTTTAGAAATTGCATATGGCTCATTAAAAGAGTCTCACTATCAATGTAATTTAGCTGTAAGACTTGAATACAATTCTGAAACGGAATTCCAAATCTTAAATCGTAAATTCATTGAAGCTGAGAAAGTTTTAGGATCCTTGATCATAAAGATGCAAATTTAAGCACTAGCCTTCCCTCTAGCCTTTAGCCTTTAGCCTTTTCCCCTCTCCTCCCCTCAAATCTTCAAAAAATTCCAATGGCCAGAGGTTAGAACCCTGTAGGATAAAAATCCCTGTATCAGCCAATAGGCGATTTCTGCTGACCAAGCCATTGCCAATCCGTTGACCGGATCTTTGACGGCAAAAAAGGCTATGGTGAGATAGGTAACGCAGGCGATGGACTGGATGGTTAATCCTTTGAAGGTCTCTCCGGTTCCGCTAACACCATTGCAATACATGGTGGTGATGCTGTAAACCAAGAGAATGCATAAAAGGATGCGGAAATAAGGCACTGCATCCTTTATTAATGAAATGTCGTGATGACCTAAAAGTGGCGCTAAAAAAGTTAGTGGAAACAATAAAAATGGAATTGAAATGACGGCAGTTGTCGCAAAGGCAACCATAGAAGAATGGAATACCAATTTGAGGACCCGCTGGTGTCGCTTTTTTCCGATGGTATTGCTTACCAGGGTATTGATGCCTGTTGAATAGCCCCAACAAGGAATTGCTAATACCAAATAAGCGATGCGCAATAAATTTGAAATGGCAAGTTGCCGCTCTCCCAGTTTTTCGATAAAGCTGAAAAACAAAAACCAGGAACCGATGGCCAACAGTGATTGCAACAAGATGGTAAAGCTGATGGAATTGATAGTTTTGATCCAGGAGAATTCGAAATGAGGAATTTTCCAGAGTTGGAATTTGTGCAATTCCTTGTCAAATATCATATACACCAGAAAAACAATAAAAGCGACGATTTCGGAGATTGCGCTTGCAAGACCCGCACCAGCTATCCCCATTTCCGGAAAACCATGTTTGCCAAATACCAGCAGATAACCCAAAATGATATTCAGGCTGCACAACACTACGGTATCGATTAAAATAAATTTAGGACGCCGGATGCCAATGTAAAGTGAAACAAGTGCCAGTCCGACGTAAGCAAAAATCAAACCGATGATTCGTTTATCGAGAAACAGAATGGATTTATCGAGAATGACTTCTGATTGCACAAACACAGAGAGGATGGGACGTGCAGCAAAGTAGAGTAAACTAAAAACGATGACACCAAGTATGAGTTCGTAAATGAGAATGGCATAAAAGTACTTGCGAACAAAGTCAAAATTTTTCTCTCCGAATTTACGGGCTATGAGAATTTGCCCCCCCTTACTAAAACCAAAAGCGATTGCTGCAACTACCAGGTAAAATACAGAGACAAATCCAGCAGCCGCAAAATCGTGCACATCGTAATAATAAAGAAAAAGACTGTCAGTGAGCGCGATAATGTTTTGAGCAGCACTACCGATCATCATTGGCAGGGAAAGCCGGAATACGTGTTTTACATTAAACCAAAATTCGTGCACGAATTGAATATTTGCGACAAGATAGGGAAAGTTGGAAGATAGTTTGATAGGTGATAGTTGGAAGGTGACCGATGATAGTCTAGAGGCCAGAGACTAAAGGCTGGAGGCTCAAATTTTTTTGATTGTTGTGTGCTTTCTTTGCGTCTTTGCGGCTCTGCGTAAAAATTTATAATTGGATTTGGGAGTTGATAGTTGTTGTTATTTTTCTTCTTTGCCTCTTTTCTTCTTTTCTTCTTTTCTTCTTTTCTTCTTTTCTTCTTTGCCTCTTTGCCTCTTTGCCTCTTTGCCTCTTTGCGCCTTTGCGGCTCCGCGTGAAATGAATAGATACTAGCTGGATACTTGGTAGATACTCCGTACATACCCCGTAGATGGTTCGTTGTAATAGCGTCATTTCCCGTCCAGACCCGAGGTTTGACGAGAAACACCGAATACCTATGCAATTAATGAAGGCTAGAGGCTGGAATATAGTTGAGAGTTGGGAGTTGATTGTTGATAGTAGGTAATTGAAAGATGATAGTTGATAGATTATGGTTGGAAGTTTCCTCTTTTCCTCTTTTCCTCTATGCCTCTTTTCTTCTTCATGGATACTCCATAGACACGCCATAGATACTCCGTACATATAGTATGGTTTCTCTACGAACAGTCGGAAAACCTAGGAAATTAGTGGGAAAACATAGGATAATTCGAAAATAATTTAGAGTATAGAAAATTATATCATTTCTAGTTGATAGTTGACAGAAATCATCTTTGGTTTATGGTCCAATGGTCGATGATTTTCTTTGCGTCTCTGCGTCTTTGCGAGAAATTATTTTTTGGGATAAGAAAGAAGGTGAATTTAAAATAGATAAGAATGGATGGAAATTGATTAAGAATGGATATAGTTAGGATATAGTTACACAAACCTTAGTCAAGCCCTGGCTTTTTAGGTTTTCAGGCTTTAATTTTCAGGCATTGTACTGTTTTTGGTCACCACGCGATTATTTTTCAGGAGTGGTATTTTGTATCAAGCTCCAGTCAAAAATCAAACCTGGAGCTTTTAATTAACTCAGCAGGATTAAAAAATTGATAGCCCGGTTTTAATTTTTTAAGATTAGATTAAGGAGCATTTCCAAAAGTCATTTGAAAAACAGAAATCAGCTAAATGGAATTCTTAGAATTAGCTGAGTAAAACTGCGTATTGGAAAATTAAATTGGTTGCATCAAAATTTCTTAGAGACCCTTTCGAATAAACCAACATTATAAAATAATAAATTAGCTGAAATTTTAAAAATGAATTTTATCTTCGCAATACAACCAACCCTAGCAGTATGACAAACTGGAAGGTCCTTTACGTCAAAAGCAAATACGAACTGAAGGTAGAGCAGCATTTAAACCTATTGGGCATTGAACATTACTTGCCAAAAGTGCAAGTCATTAAAAAATGGTCAGACCGAATTAAAAAGATGTTGGTTCCTGCTTTTCCATCGTATTTGTTTGTGCGTATTGAAGAGAAAGATCGCAACAAAGTGTTTGCTGTAAAGGGTGTGCTTAGATACGTGCGACATGAAAACAGGGATGCGGCATTAAAAGATGAAGATCTGAATTTAATCCGAAACAGTCAGTCAAATTTGGTACCGGAATCTTTGCAATCCCTAAAGAAACTTAAAGGACAGATGATCCGAATTAAAACCGGCCTTTTAGCCGGAAAAACAGGTTTGTTGGTAAACCTCTTAGGAAAAAAATGCGTTCAATTACGACTGGAAACCATTGCCATGGAATTTTTGATAGAATTGCCGGTGGAACAGTTGCAATTGGACTGAAATATATAAATTGAACACCTTTTATTTTTCACCCGGTCGGATTTTTTTATGGGACTGAGTGCGGCGAAGCCGTGTTTGGGTGGAGCCAAAATGAATTAATACTATGAAATTAAAAACACCACACTATGAAAATTATTTGTTTTGCCATTTTGGTCGAAGGCCAAGAGCGCATTGGATTAAGACTTGAGTTTTTTGATAAAGAATGTAATAAATTGATTAAAAAAATTGGAAATGCCCGATGGAGTCCGTCAGATAAAAGTTGGCATATACCAAAAGATCCAGAACACTGGCATCGATGCAAATCAATTTTATCTGAACATCAGCTTATTATTCATAAGGATGAAATTAGTCAGAAAAAAGAAGATGTTTTGCCTGATGAACTACTTCAATGTTGGGATAAAATGTATACACTGTTAATGGTAAAACGTTACAGTTTAAATACCGTTAAGAGTTACTGTTATTGCTTTAAGTATTTTTTACGATCTTGTTTAGAAAAACATCCAGATCAATGGAGTATTGATGATATAAAAAAATGGATTCGATCCCAATTGGAGAAAAATAAGTGGTCTGAATCTCATCAAAATACTTTAATCAATTCACTTAAATTTTATTTTGAAAAATGTTTGGGATTTAAAAGGGAATTTTGGGAAATAAGGCCCAGAAGGCCCACTAAATTGCCAGGAACTTTGAGTAAAAGAGACATTGAGGCAATGCTAAATTGTTCAGAAAATTTAAAACATAAAACCATACTTGCTCTTATTTATTCATGCGGACTTCGTGTTGGTGAGTTGGTTAAAATCAGGATTGCAGACCTGGATTTTGAAAGTCAACGAGTATTTATTATTGCTGCAAAAGGCAAAAAAGACAGGTATGTTATTTTAAGTCAAAAAATAATTCAGCTATTGAAAGATTACCAAATGCACTACAAACCAGATTACTGGTTAATTGAAGGAGCTACAGGAGGACAATACAGCATACGCAGTGTTCAAAAGCTTTTTCACCACCACCTTGAAAAGGCTGGAGTAGATGCTTATGCAACAGTACATACACTCCGGCATTCTTTTGCAACACACATGCTGGAAAATGGGGTAGATTTGAGAATCATTCAACAAATTCTAGGGCATAATTCAATAAAAACCACTGAAATATACACGCACATAACGGATATGGATCATCGTAAAATTAGCAATCCTTTAGACCAAATGGATTTACGTACATAAATTGCTTAACGAAATAATTACGTAGATTTGTATGTTAGG
>JAEUUO010000018.1 GCA_016787575.1 Saprospiraceae bacterium
ATTGGTTGTATGGATTGCAATCCAGTTAATTTTAAGGTTGATCAAGATACCTGGATATACAGTTTAGCAATTGACGAACGGAATTGTGAAAGTTTGGATTCTGTTTTAATCCGTGTTCGGGAAGAACGAAAGGTTTTTGTACCTAATAGTTTCAGTCCGAATGGCGATAATATCAACGATTATTTTTATGTGCAGGGAGACAACCAGGCAGTCGTTGAAATCATGCAAATCTTTGATCGTTGGGGCAATCAGGTCTTTGAAATAAAAAATGTAGCCGTTAATGATCCCTTAAAGGGATGGAATGGTTTTTTTAATAACCAGCGGATGAATCCGGGAGTATTTGTGTATTTTGCAAAAATTAATTTATCAACTGAGAATTCAATTGAGTTGAAAGGCGATTTGAGCCTGATCAAATAATTCGAAGGGATATATTATTTTTTAGACTACATGAACAAGAAAATATTTTTACTATTTTTATCCATCTTAGTTAATGTTCATTTTGAAACTGCAGCTCAGATAAATTGTTGTTGTGGTACTCCAAGGCAAATGGATTTTCCAGGAATGGATTTTGAGATTGATCCATTTCCACCTTTAAATAATTATTTTTATTTTACAGCATTTACAACTTTTGGTCCCTGGAATGTTACGCAAGGCACTATTGATTTTGGGGGTGCAGAGTACTGTGGAGGACTTGGTGTGGGCAATCCAAATGGACAAAGCCATTTTATTGATTTATTTGGATCACCACCTACAGGCAGTGTTGCAGGAACTATTGAATATCCTTTATATGGTTTGACTCCTGGATATCAATACACTATAGAGTTTTGGTATGCTACATTTACTGCCAATGGAAATTTTTCTGCGAATTTGAAAGTAGCCAATGGTTCTTGGCTGAATGTAAGCTGGGCCGCAAATAATCCGGGTGCTGCAATCTGGTTAAAAAAGTCCTACACATTTATTGCACAAGCTAGTTCAGCAAATTTAGCTTTTACCGATACAGGATCCAGTTCTGCAACTTATCAAATAGGAATGTTGTTGGATGATGTTGCAATTTTTGAATGTCCCACAGACTTAGAAAAGCCTGTAGTAAACAATCCACCGGATGATTACAATGTTGAATGTGATTTGGATGTACCTCCTATTCCAACTTTGGATGTTATGGATAATTGCGATGCCAATCCAGCGATATCATTTAAAGAAATAAAAGAAACATTTGATCCTTGCACTAAAAAAATTACCAGAACCTGGGAAATTAAAGACGTTTGTGGAAACACTCAAAACCAAGTTCAAATCATAAATATAATAGATCAATTTCCACCGGATTTTATACAATTGCCCAGAGACACGTTTGCTTTCTGTCAGCAAGATGTTTTGAAATTATTTAATGATTGGGTAAAACAAAATGGATTTGCCATAGCAACAGATGCCTGTGATGTGATAATCTGGAAATCTAGTTTCATCCGTGGACCAGTTTCAAGTTGTGATACAGTAACCGTTTCATTTAAAGCAATCGATCATTGCGGTAAGGAAAGTACAGAGTCGGCTAAATTTTATGTGAGAGATACTGGAGTTCCACGATTTGTATTGCCCGCAGTTGATAAAGACTTTTCATGCATTCAAAATGTTCGGGACAGCTTAAAAGATTGGTTGCTCAATGCAGCCTATTCAAGTAATGAGCCTGATTGTGATACGATCATCAAGAGCAATAATTTTGATGGAGACTCTACAAAAAATCCAATCGTCGTTACATTTTATGCAAAAGACCGGTGTGGAAATGTGGATAGCAGTACCGCTCGGTTTACTTATAGAAGCGGAACAGATACCATTCGCATCACACAATTTTCATGTACATTTCCCGGCAACAGTTTGGATACGATGATATTTAGT
>JAEUUO010000024.1 GCA_016787575.1 Saprospiraceae bacterium
ATGCTTATCCCTTCTAGGCTACGATTTACAACCTCAAGCTTGAATTGCCTGTCATAACTTCTTCTGATTTTCATAATTATAAAAATACTGGTTTATGACCAAAGACTTAACTTATTGTCCGGCTTTTTGAGTAGGTCCAGAGAATTCTGCAATCCTGCAATGATTAAAAATTTCAATCTTTTTAATCCAATAATCCTGTAAACCCTGATTCAGACAAAGGGAGGAAAGTCTATAGAAAGGAAGCCTTTAGGGAAATGCTGCAATGCTGCAATCATGTATAATGCTGCAATGGAAGGAAGTCTATAGAAAGGAAGTCTGTAGTCTTTAGGAGAATTCTGCAATCCTGCAATGATTAAAAATTTCAATCTTTTTAATCCAATAATCCTGTAAATCCTGATTCAGACAAAGGGAGGAAAGTCTATAGAAAGGAAGCCTTTAGGGAAATGCTGCAATCTTGCAATGGTTTAATTTTCTAATCAAAAAATGCTTAAATTTTTAAAATAACATACGTTTATTCAAACGCTAACAACCACTTACTGACTGCATATTGTTGATCAACAATGATATTAAATTTAAAAATATTATCAGATGGACTTTGTTTCTGAAAATTTTGGTAACAAAATAATTAAGCACTCAATGATATAATTTCTCTAATTGCTAAAGGATTCTGAAGTTAAACTAACTTTGATTTTTATAAAAGGGATTTAGCTTATCATTTGAAATCTTTTAATCGTATCTGAATTCTTTAAAATCTAATCAATGAAAGCAATTGTATATAAAAAATATGGACCTCCAGAAGTTGCCCAATTAATGGACGTACCAAAACCATTGATGAAAGACAATGAATTATTGGTTAAAGTTTATACATCTACTGTTAATCGAACAGATGCAGGATTTCGGAGTGCAGAATATTTTATTTCGCGATTTTGGTCAGGAATATTTCAACCAAAAATTCAAATTCTGGGTTGTGAATTTGCGGGGATAGTTGAAGAACTAGGGCCTGATGTAACAACATTTAAGAAAGGAGATAAAGTTTTTGGTTTTAATGATAAATCTTTTGGTGGTCATGGAGAGTATTTAAGCATAGCAGAAATGGATGCTGTTAGCACGATTCCAATAGACTTCAATTTTGATGAAGCTGCAGCCATTACAGAAGGCGCACATTATGCATTGGTAAATATTAGATCAGCAAAAGTTCAAGCTGGACAAAATGTTTTAGTTTATGGTGCAACAGGTGCCATTGGTTCAGCGGCTGTTCAATTATTGAAACATTTTGGGGCCAATGTAACTGCAGTATGCAATACAAAAAACCTTGGCTTAGTAAAATCTTTAGGAGCTGATATAGTTATTGATTATCAAACAGAGGATTTTACCAGGACTGAAAAAAGATTTGAATTTATTTTTGATGCCGTTGGTAAGAGTTCATTTGGACAGTGCAAACCATTACTAAAAAACAAAGGAATCTATATTTCAACCGAATTAGGCAAAAATGGCGAAAATATTTTTTATGCACTTACTACTCCACTTTGGGGTGGCAAGAAACTTTTATTTCCAATTCCAAGCATTACTAAAGAGGATGTACTATTTTTAAAAGAGCTCGTTCAGAAAGGTGAATTCAAGCCCGTAATTGATAGGCAATACAAAATGGATCAAATTGTTGAAGCTTATAAATATGTAGAATCTGGACAAAAGACAGGTAATGTTTTATTAAAAATTGTTGAAGCTTAATATATAAAGTCTATAGAAAGGAAGTCTGTAGTCTTTAGGAGAATTCTGCAATCTCTTTAATCCAATAATCTTGAAAATACCCTCCCACCTGAGCCGAATAATTTCAAATAATGAATAATCATCAGTCGGATCGGGCAGGCTGATTCAAACAAAAGGAGGGAAGTATATGACAAAGAAGTCTGTAGTCTTTAGTATTGAAAAATTACCTCTTAACCTCATTTCATCTTTGCCACTTTATTTACAAAAAAAAATCTGTTCGTTTGGGACGAACAGATTTTCAGAAATGAGATAAAAAAATCCCTGTTTAAAATCTGATTATTCAAGTTTCATCATCTTACGATAATAACTTTCATTGGATGATTTTATTTGAATGAGATACGTTGA
Source organism: Saprospiraceae bacterium (assembly GCA_016787575.1). Taxonomy (GTDB): domain Bacteria; phylum Bacteroidota; class Bacteroidia; order Chitinophagales; family Saprospiraceae; genus Vicinibacter. The sequence continues at coordinate 2,113 of JAEUUO010000024.1, forward strand.
AGGAACTAAATTTCCTGTTTCGATTTTAAATGTATTTCGGCCCTGAACAGCCTCCATAGACTCTTCTTTGATTAAGCGTCCAAGAGGATCGATAATTAAAAATTGTACTTTCTGATCCACATTTGCATTAAATTCTAAATTGAAATTGTTTGAAAATGGATTTGGATACAAAGAAATTTCATCAATTACTTTTTGAGTATTGTTTGGATTGATTGAAGTTCCTGCTGCTTTGATGTTTACAGAATAATCTTCAACTTCTCCATAAGGGAAGGTTTGGCAGTAGCTTGGATAACCACCATATTTTACAGAAACACGCATACGCACTTTTGCAGTAGCCGCTCCACTTGGAATCGTAATATTCGAACTCAATAAATTTAAACTGCTGGAAGCAACAGATACAACTTGTTCGCCGGCATCAGCAAACGAATTGTTGTTGTTAAAATCTATCCAGACTCTCCAGTATAAAGTGCCTGAAGCTCCAGTTGATCCAGCTTGATAATTAATTGTGTAAGTTGAACCTTTACTAACATCAGTACTTAATGCAGTTGCATCATAATACCCACCATCTTTTCCGGAATTGCGATCAATACTTCCAAGATTAACGCGTTTCACCCATTCATAATTTGAATTATTGCCTCTGGATGTACAATACCCACTGCTAGATTGAGTTACAAAAGTAACAGTGTTGCTGAAAGCACTGGTTGAACCGGAACAAACTGCCTGAACCCTAACATCGTAGCTGGTTGCAGGTGACATTCCTGATAAGTTAACACTGGTGCTGGTAAAATTTGATTGACTCCAGGTCGGACTAGATGTCAATTTATATTGAAAGTTGTAGGAAACTGCTCCAGAAACTGCATTCCAGGAAGCTGTAGCTGTTGTTTGTGTAATGTTGGTAACTGCCAATCCAGTTGGAGTTCCACAACCACTGCTGCTGGTAGTGAAATTTACAGTTGAACTGTAATTTGAAGAACCTGAAGCACAAGTGGCTTTAACGCGTGTATTGTAAAGTGTATTTGCAGTCAGACCGGTCATGTTGTAATTGGTTGAACTGGTGTTTGCTGTTGTCCAGGTAGTTCCTGCATTTGTTTTGTATTCAAACGTATAGGATGTTGCACCGGAGACAGCGTTCCAATTTCCGGTTGCAGTTGTTTGAGTAATATTTGTAATATTTAATCCAGTTGGCGCATTACAACCACCGCCACCGCCACAGCTGGTTCCAAGGCAGGTTGCAGCTGCAACTTCAGCGCGGATTTTATTTCCAGGTTGTGTACCAAATCCATTATTGAAATTAATTCCATATCCAGTAAGATGACAATAACTCATAATCGTTCCACCATTTGTTGGGGCTGGACCTTTTGCACAATTCCCTTCCGGAGTATAACAATTATCTAGAGCGCCTCCGGTCCATCCGCACCAATGCGTGTGATTTGAACCAAGATTGTGACCCATCTCGTGAGTCATAACTTCTACAGTCCAGCTATACGTAGGTACATTTGAATAGGATGCATAAATATTGCTGTATGCATATTTGTATGTCGAACATAAAACATCCAACCATGCAATTCCTCCAATGTTATTTCCGCCTAAAGCTGCTAGATGTGCGATGTCTCCATTAAATGTTGAGCGAGCACTTCTAAATTGCGTTAACGCAGTATAAGAATCTGTTTTGCTGTAACCATCTTGGCTAGTCCAAACAAATACTTCAGAAATAGCAGTATTGATGCTTTCATTTGCATACAGTGTAGCTAGATTATTAAATACAGCTGTAATCCAATCAACCGTTTGAGTCGTGCTGCTCCCTTTATTTAAATACAAAGCGTAATCACATTCAACATATACACGAACACAATCACCTGCTGCTTGAATGCCTCTTTGTTCAATTGGTTTGGTAATAGTGTTTGCATCATCTGTCAAACATTCATAATTAAATGATTGCTTAATATCGCGATCATAAAATAAGATCATTTGACCAGGAGTATCTTTATTTGGTTGGATTACCAAATTGCCATAATCATCAGAAATACTTCCGATAATTTGGTTTTCAAAAATACTGATGGATGCCATAGTTCCTTCTTCACGACCTTGAATGATGCCGCGGTAATAAACACCCTGCTTATAATTATAAGGTAGTTTTTGCTGATCTGATGTAAAAACATGAAATCCTTCTGCCAGAATATTCACCCGAACCAAATCCAACTTTATAATTTCCTGTGAATTGGTTGGGATTACCAGCGTCAGTTGTTCAGGTCTATTTAAAAGGAGTTTTTGCGTTTCTGTTTGAAGTACATCCAATAGCTGGTACTTGCCGTCCAGACTGGTTTTAAAATGAGTTTCCGAGCTATTGCTCAGGCGAAGGGGTTGTGTGCTTTGAAATACCCCAACGGAATTGCGGGCTTCAGTTACCTGAAGAGCCACTTTAGAGTACTTACTTAAGTCCTTAAATTGAACTTTTAATTCAGGAACTTGCTGTGCGATTAGCTCGAAACTGAATACGAGGCATAACAATGCCCAAAAATGGTTTTTTAAGAGATGCATTAGCGGTATATTTAAAGATGTATTAATCTGAACCTAAAAACGGGACGGATATGTGAGGGGAAGAATAAGGCAAAAGTACGAGTAGTTTTTCAATTGTCAATCAGGGTAAACCCTGATTTTTATCAGGGTAAACCCTGATTTTTTGTTAATTTTTGTCATTTTTTTACATTTTAAAATTATTATGTGTAAAAGATTATGATTCAATAAGCTGTACAATATTCTTCCATCATATGCTATTCAGTCCTATGTATAAAACTTAGACTGTCTATTATAAGTATAACCAGATATGTGTAATATGTTTTATTTAGGGCATTCTCCCGGTTTGAATTTATAAATACCAGAACATTGCGCTGAGCATGCATTTGGATAGGTTTTTAAGTTGCATCCGCAAACTGGATTGTAATCCATCGTACAAATGCAATCTGCTTTAATTTGCTCTTTACAGATTGGGGCATTTATAGAACAAGAATTAAATAAGCTAAGAAATATTACGTAGCTTAATATATTTGACTTGTTTTTCATACCAATATTTAAGTATTAAACGCATTAAACGCAGAATTTGCATTTTAAATTTTCTTATTTTGTTGCAAACCAAAACATAAAATGTTTTTTTAATTTTTATAAATTGAAAAGCACAACGTATTAAATCCGATACTGAAAATCTAAAATGGAGAAAAAACTAGAATACAGCACCAATGAAATTACGATTATTTGGAAACCGGATCTATGCATGCATTCAGGTATTTGTGTACGCATGTTACCTGCTGTTTATCATCCAAAAGAAAAGCCATGGATAAATGCAATGAATGCAGATACCGAAGCCCTGGTGAATCAAATTAATTGTTGTCCCAGTGGTGCATTGAGTTATCGGTTGAATCCTCTTTTTGAATCAGATAAAATCATTTAATTAAAATAATAATTTTCAATATGCAAAGACCACAAGCAAATGAACATAGAGACTATTTTTTGAAATATATTCAACTCGTTCCGGAAGGTGATATCATTCAATTAACTAAAAAAAATACTGAAATTACTTGTGATCAATTTAGAAACTTTCAGGGAGAACGTGAGAATTACAGATACGCTCCTGAAAAATGGACGGTGAAAGAAATGTTATTGCATATTATTGATACCGAACGCGTAATGGCGTATAGGGCTTTGGTTGCTGCTCGCGGGGATGCTAAGTCTCCCTTACCAAGTGTTGATGAGAATTTGTATGCTGCAAATGCAGATGTAAGTTCAAGAAGCCTTGAAAATATTTTAGAAGAATTTAAAGCCGTCCGTGAAAGCAATTTGAAATTTTTTGAAACGGTTTCTGAGGAGGCCAGCATGTTTATTGCAGATGGTCCGGTTTCAGCAAGAGCAATTGCTTATATTTTATTGGGTCATACAATGCATCATTTAAATATTTTGAACGAACGCTACATAGCTTTGAAATAAAAAAATGCTTGAGCTCAATTTTTATCCATTTCCTGAATTAGAATCTGAGCGATTGATTTTCAGGAGAATTTTGAAAAGAGATGCAGCAGCCATTCATGCCTTGCGATCCAATCCGCTTGTTATGAAATACATTGACAGACCCTTTACCACCAGCGAAAAAGATGGATTGGAACTTATAAAAAAAATAGATGATTCTTTACTGCTCAACGAAGGCATTTCTTGGGGTATAACGATAAAGCCAGCAGACGAAATTATCGGAACAATTGGATTTTGGCGTATTGATACTGCAAACCATAGAGGTGAAATTGGTTATATGCTTGCACCGGCTTATCAAAAACAAGGGATCATGAAAGAAACATTTAAAACTATTATACCTTATGGTTTTGACGGACTTAAATTGCACAGCATTGAAGCAAATGTCAATCCTGAAAACATAGCTTCCAAAACCTTATTGGAGCATCATGGATTTATTCAAGAAGCCTATTTCAGAGAAAATTATTTTTACAATGGGCAATTTTTAGATAGTTTAATATATTGTCTGTTGAAAGAAGATTTTCCAAGTCTTTAAATTTCTAGTTTATAGATCGTGTACGATTTTTATCAAAGCAAATCAAAATGTAATGCAGCATCAAAAAAGTAAATTAAGAAGTATCCTGTTTAATATTCCGGTATTGGTAGCTGCATTGGGTTATTTTGTTGATATATACGATTTGCAATTATTTAATATTATTGGAAAGGAGTCTTTAGAAAAGGGATTGCATTTATCTCCTGAAGACGTAATCCGGTATGATTATATATTATTTCTATGGCAGATGGGAGGCATGTTGTTGGGAGGTGTCGTATTTGGTATTTTAGGAGATAAACTCGGTAGAAAGTCCATTTTATTTTCATCAATACTCATCTATTCTTTAGCAAATATTGGAAATGCATTTGTTACCGATATTTATCAGTATCAATTTGTACGATTGATTGCTGGATTTGGATTGAGTGGTGAATTGGGAGCTGCCATCACCTTAATTTCTGAAATTATTGATAAAGAAAACAGAGGATGGGGTACTATGATTGTAGTATCTGCAGGTGCGATGGGTGCTGTTGCGGGAAATCTAGTCGCAAAGCAATGGGATTGGCAAATTTCTTATATTGTAGGGGGTGTTTTAGGTTTGGTGTTATTAGTTTTTAGAATTGGAACGTTTGAAAGTGGCTTATTTGAAAAGCTTCGAGACGAAAAATATATCAAGAAGGGAAATTTTTTAATGTTGTTTCAAAAGCGAGAAATTTTCTTTAAATATTTAGCTTGTATTTTAGTGGGCTTACCGGTTTGGTTTGTAATTGGTATTCTTGTAAAGTTTTCTGCGAAGTTTGCGGCAACCATGCAAATTACTGATCCAATTTCAACCGGTGATGCAATTATGTATTCTTATATCGGATTGTCTATTGGTGATTTTATTTCTGGATGGTTAAGTCAGGTGTGGCGAAGCAGGCGAAAAGTTATATTTACTTATTTATTCCTGACATTTCTATTGATGTTAATTTATTTGAATGTGAAGGGCATCAATGCGCAGCAATTTTATTTTTTAAGTTTTATGTTAGGGATTGCAACCGGATTTTGGGCACTTTTTGTTAGCGTAGCGGCCGAGCAATTTGGTACCAATATACGAGCGACTGTCACAACGACTGTTCCAAATTTTGTACGAGGAGCGGTGATTCCAATAACACTTACTTTTAATTATTTAATGGGTCAATACAATATCACCTTGGCAAGTTGGATCGTAGGAATTTCTTGTTTACTATTAAGTGCATTATCAACCTGGTATTTAAAAGAGAGCTTTGCAAAGGATTTAAATTACTATGAGACCAATTAAATTATTAAAATAGAAAATCCACATTACTTACTTAACCACATGGCTTATTCACCTTTTGATACAAGCTTTGTAACCTCTGGGGATATAAATGAACAAGGAACTCAGAATTCTTACGGTTTGCTATTTAAGGTAACAAAGAACGGAGATAGTTTATGGACAAGAAAATATCTTCCTGCTGGATTTGGAACCGATAGAGCTTTATGGATGAACTTTTATCAAGTCGCTATTTCACCTCATAATACCATTATCGTTTGCGGAAGAGTTTCAGATGTTAAGGATCAAGTTGTTAAAGCTTGGTTGCTTCAACTTGACAAGGATGGTTGTTTAGTTCCAGGCTGTGGTGAAATAGTAAAGAATGAAGATATACAAAACGGCAATGAAAAAGCTTTTAAAATTTATCCAAATCCGATTCAAGATAAATTTTATCTTCTTAGTAGGATTTCATCCAATGAGAATTATAAACTATCAATTTACAATCTTCAAGGCCAGAAAATTAAACAAACAAACCTAAAGCCAGAACTTGGTTTGCAATACATATTTATGATTCCAGATGACCTCATATCAGGAAATTATATACTTAGTATTTGGGATGAGAAAGGAAGCTTGTTGCAGGAAGAAAAATTGATTATTCAAAAGCAGTAGCGTTATTATTATCTATCCCCAATAATTTAATAATATTTTTTGACAATTAAAAAAGTAATTTATGGGAATGCCGTATATTAGTCTTGATTTCTACTTATTTGGATAATGAAGCAAATATTCTTGTATATAATTTTATTTGGTACCCTTCAAGTACAATCACAAGTATTGTTTAGTCGAGTTTATACTGTACCGGAAGATGGTACAGGGTTGTTAAATATTTGGCCTAATTACCTAAAAGCCGTTTTCCCAACTGACACACTCATTTATGCATTTGGCTATTCAGCAGATACAACTTATAAAGAAATTTACGGAACTGCGTTTTTTGTTTTTGATCTGAATGGCAATTTATTAGAATACTATCATATAAAAGATTCTGAGAGGTATAATTTTTTTGAACCAGAAGGGATTCATACTTGGGATGGCATTACATTCTATACTTCATTTAGCAATTTTTCTCGTGAAGTGTCTATTCTAAAATTCAATAGGATTAGCAAAGAACAATCAATCCTTGAAATTAGAAACAGTAAAATTCAAAATGGTGATATTTTACGTGGCAATATGATAGCCACTAATGATGGCTGTCTAGTAACTGCAAGCGACATAGCCTTTGACTCTACGGGATATAATTATAAAATACAAGTAACCAAAATAGATACAGAAGGTAATATTAAATGGCAAATTATTATAGGACAAGAACCTGAAAATAAATTTAGTAATCATTGTTTTTCGACCTATACTGACCTTTTTGGAAATATTTACGTGGGAATCGGATTTAATGATTATTCAGGAGTTGGATGGAGAGGAAGCTACCAAAGCTTATTTTATAAATTGGATATAGATGGTAATACGAAAAAGATTTATACTACTCAGTTAGCTAAAGAAGGATATAATCAAATTTATGATATTGCTCAAGATTCAAAAAACTGGTTTTACCTGTCATCAGACTATAATTGGAATGAACCTAAATATCCATATGGCAATCGGAGTTATGGAGCACTTCAAGTTTTAGATTCAAACCTTGTATATCAAGGTTCAATTAATTTAGTCTTCGATTCTGTATGGACAATAGCCCCTCTTAAAAGTTTTGAAAAAATTATCAGATCCAATGATAATAATGGTTTTATAATTGGTGGGCAATTAAGACAGACAGATTCAATAATAACTTATATTGATTCTTTGAATCGTTTTGATACAATTCGGGTAAGCCATTATGTTCTTAACTTTTTTAAGCTCAATGATGATAAGCAAATTGAATGGAAAAGATATTATAGAATTAGGAATGGATATGATCATGGATGGTTACACGATCTTAAATCTTTCCCTGGTGGAGGTTATATTATCGGAGCTCAATCTTTCGAAGGACTGGCATATGAAAATTTTAAAGAGCCTTACTATATGCCCTGGCTTCTAAGAGTTGACGACGATGGATGTTTAGTCCCTGGATGCGAAACGGTTAGCAATAAAGAATTACTGGACAATAGAAACAATATATTCATCTACCCGAATCCCGCAAACGATTACTTTGTAATCCTTCATTCTGGTTCTGAAAAAACTCACTATCAAATTGTATCTGCTGAAGGAAAAATTATTGATAATTTTTATTCATTTATTGAAGGCGAGCAGATAATTGTTCTGGTTAATAATTTTAAACCGGGGCATTACTTTGTTAAAGCTGAAAGTAAAAGCGAAATTAGTTCAAAGGTCTTTATAAAGCAATAGTTAAAATTATTCCATTTTTTAAACGACATTATTTTGAAACTTTACCTAGTAATTCGTAGCAATACTTTATTCAGCAATATTCCACTTTGATTTTAATTCCATTAAAAAAGCTTGTTTTTTGGGTTCTCTGTTTTTTATTGCAAAATCGGTATGATAGTGATGGTTTGTAAGAAAACGAATCTGAAGTGCATCCCATTCTTTTTCATTTGCAATTACTTTATATGCAATGAATTCTTTGAATAAAGTATTTCCGGTTTTATAAAAATTATTTGTACCTAAATAATCAAGATCCGCATCGCAAATTATTTTTTCCAAGATGTTTTTAGGTTTTTGAGGTATCTGAGTAGCTAAAATCATTTTCTCAATTTTTAGTAGATCTGATTTAGAATAACCAAATGCAGGTAAAATTTCTTTTGAGTAGCGTACTGATTCTTCTTCATGTCCATTGTAGGTCCACATAATCCCAATATCGTGAATGAGGGCAGCTGTACGAAGTAGGTAAGCATCTTTTGCATTAATGTGCAATCGCCGGATATATTGATTGCATACATCCAATACTTCCATGGTATGATGCAAACCGTGGTAAGTCAGATTCTTTGGCAATTCAGATTTGAGTTTAGCCGTCAGATAATTTTTTAGTTTACTGATGTTCATTTAAATAGTGCATTACTCATTATGAATAAATCGATTCGTTTGTAGTTTTGTTTTAATTAAAGATCTTTGGGATTGACATCCATTTCATAGGAACCCAAATCCCATTCCTTATAAAGTTCGTCGGACATAAAGAATTTCTTACCAGGAATTAAGGTATCCAAATCTCCGGATCCTGGCTGATTGGGATTTTGTAAATCCTTTTTTGACAATTCGACCAATATTATTTTAGTGATGGATTCTAACAAATTTGTTTTTGGATATCGGCTTAAATGTTCCTGAAGATTAAAACGCTTCGCTAAAAAATAATTTATAATTCGTGTAAACCATCCCCCTTTTATAGAACTGTTGTTATGATTAAAAATCCGTTGCCAGATTTTTAGGGATGTTAAAAAATGGACGATTGCATCAAAGATTCTGTCAAAAATTGTTGGTTTATGCATCCCTAATGATTTCCAACTTCTCTTGTCATTAAGAAAATAAGTGGTTAAATCTTCCAATTTTTCTAATGAAATATTAGTCCGCAGCAATTCATTCATGCTTTCTAGCAATGCTTTTGTGAGGATGGGACCATCGGGATTTTCAGCAGAAGATTGACGTTTTAGTATGGTCTGAAATTGATCCATGCCATCTTCCATAGTGCTGGCATAGAGTTCCGGACTAATTCCCATGCTTTGACCAATTCGTTGCCAGGTTATAAAGATTGCATTGCGTTCATCCTCGTTAAGATGAACACCCATTTGATCCAAACCGTCAATCATAGCCAATGAAAACAGGTGATTTGTTAAACACAAGTCTTCCTGATTGATCGGAACGCCCAATTCCATATTCCATTTCTTATCAGGTCTGGAATCGTTTAATAGAGCCATACGCATGCCTGCATGCATTAATCGAACCCGCTGAATAGACTCCAGTCCCGCATTACCTGGCTTATACCAATTTGCATTGTTGACAGCAAAAACAAATTGAGCTGTTTCCATAACACGACGAGCAGCATAGTTTACCAACAATTTGGTACTTTCTAATACATGCCCAGGTTTTGGACACATATATCCTGTTGGCAGCGCTTTAAAAAATAACAAACCACAAAAGCGAAATCCGTAATTATTGAAAAGTTTGGCTGATATTTTAAATGCCTCAACTTCATCATCGCTTACTTTAACATTTTCTGTATCTTGAAAATACTCCAGCAAGGGTTTAACATTTTTTAAATTATTAATGTGGTGATTTCGACTGATAAGTCTTAACTCTTCAAGAATTTCTTTGCTGTTCCGATTTTCCCACAACAATTGCGCTGCCCGGTCAGCCAGAGGGTCCCCTTGATGACGCATCCGGTCAAGCAGATCATTGGTCCATTTGGTATTAGCCATTTTGTTTGTTTGAAATTATTTTAATTTTTATAATTATCTACAAAGTACATATCCAATTCATCCTTATATTTTACTTTTATTTTTCCACGATGTGTGCATTCAAATTGATTTTTAACCAAATCATAGGTAGTTGCTGAAATATTAATTTTTCCGGGTTCGCCCACACTTTGCATTCTGGAAGCCGTGTTGACAGAATCTCCCCAAATATCGTAGGCAAATTTATAGAGACCGACGACGCCTGCAACAACAGGACCTGTATGTAGGCCAATTCGAATTTGGCAATATGGCAAATTTTGTAGCTCTCGTTTTTTGTTATAATCATTTACAAATTCCAAAATTTCAAGTGCAGCTTTTATTGCATTGGATGCATGGTCTTCATTAAAACGGGGTAATCCACTTACACACATGTAAGCGTCGCCCATCGTTTTAATTTTTTCGATTTTGTATTTTTCAATGATTTTATCAAACCCTTTATAATGGTGATCCACAATTTCCACAATTTCCTCTGGACTCAGTTTTTCCGACATCATGGTAAACTTTTCAAAATCGGTAAACATGATGGTAACGCTATCGTGTCTTCGCGGTTTTGAATTTCCATTATTTTTTAATTCGGCAACAATTTCATCTGGTAAAATATTTAAGATGAGCGACTCACTTTTTTGTTTTTCATCTTCAAGCAGCACTTTTTGTTTTTCAATGGTAGAAGTGCGTTCTAAAACTTTTTGCTCCAGATTTTGATAAAGTTGCGCATTCTCAATCGAAACAGCAATTTGACCACTGAGTAAATTTAAAATTTCCATCCGATTTCTGGTAAAAGCATGGGTACTGGCAGCATTGTCCAAATAAAGAATCGCTGTCATTTCCCCTTTACTCATAATCGGGAAGCATAACACAGATTTTGATTTAAGATGGATGAGATCCTTATCACTCGAATACAATGGATCTTGTCTTACATCATCAATACTAATGGTAGTACGCGTGTTGTGGACTTTTCTTACAATTGCATGGGAAACATCGTGGACTTCGTCAAGTGGAATTGATTTAATCTGACAAATATTGTTGTTTTCCAATTTGCTGTTTGCGTCTTGATAAATTTTATTGTCTCTTGGTCGAAGCAAATATCCATTTTGAGCGCCAGCATTTTCAATTACAATCAACAATAGCTTTTCCAATAATTTTTCCAGTACCACTTCTTCAGAAAGTGATGCTGCAGCTCTTAAAACACTTTGAAGGTCTAATGAACTTGAACTGATTTGCTTTTTTGTTGATTCTTTAACGGCATTTGTGGGTTCAAGAAACGAATATCTTCTTTGTAAAGAATGCACTTTTGCGATAGCTCCCCAATCTTGATATTCCAATACAGCAAAATTTAGATTTCTTTCTGCGAGTTCAGCTTCTTTATCCCGCTCGTACATGGCTGCAATCCGTTCATAAATGATGGCAGTCATATATTTCATACCGGCATTTTGAGAAGACACCAATGCTTTATTGAAATTTTGCTTTGCTTCGGGTTTATTGTTATTAAGAAGTTGATATTCTGCAAGCGCAAGCAAATATTTTGATTCGTAATTAAAAGGAGATTCATGAGCCCATATTTCCAGCAATTTAAATGATTGTTTAAATGCTTTCAATTGGGCCTTGCTTAATTTATAACCTTCTAATTGGATCGCTAAGGATGACAAGCAATTGATAATAAAATGTTCCGGCCATTCCGGAAGACCCAATACAGCAGGTAGGTGCGGAACAGAACGTTCGGTAAAAGCCAATGCTTGCTTGTAGTCAGCCAGTATATAAAAATAAAATGATTTGGCTATTGTATAATTTACTAAAGTTAACGGAATATTTTTTTCCATGAGCAATTGCTCATAAAATGCATCCTGCGCCTTATCATCAATATAATCTCCAAAAACAGCTTTGGTAGCGGGTTTTTGGAGCAGATCGGAAGTTATTCGCATCCAGGCCATCATTTGGTGTAATGAAATCAAGGACTGAATTTTGTTAGCGAACTGCATATAACCAAGCATTTTTTCATATACACTGTCTAATGATTCACCCATCAGCAATTGTGCACGATTTAAAAAGGTTATTGCATAACCAGCATATATAATGTCATTTGATTCAACACCTACTTGATGCGCTTCCCGTAAATTCTGTAAATATTTGGAAAATGGCAATTGCCAATGAGCAACACAACCTTCTGAAATTACCAATACTTTTGAGCGAAGTGTTTTATCATTGAATTTTTCATTTAGGGTCATTCCAAGTTTTGCGAAGTCGTAACCTGATTTATAATCTTTTAATTGAGCGCTAATAACATACCCATAAAATGCAAAGGCCAAAGAAGATTCAACGGAATTACCATATCGGATGGAAAGATTAACCATCCGCAATATTTTAAAGGCCAATAAATTTTGACGTTGCAATAAATATACGGGTCCCCACAAATTCATGAGGATTTTCATCATCATGATTTTTTCTGGAGATTCCATATTCTTATTGAACAGTAAATCTGAAGTAGATTTATTGCGCAATAAAAATTTTACTGTAAGCAATTCCTTCATAACTGTTAGTGGTCCTGCATTAAGCGGTAAATGCATGCCCAATAACTTTAAACCTTGTTGTGCTGCTTCCAGGGCTTTTTCATGCCGCTGTGTGTTTTCATACAGGGCCATTTTTCTGCAAAGAATGTCTGCTTGATTTAATTTGGAATCAGAATTAATCAAAGCCTTATTAAACAATTCTTCAGAGGCAAAGTAATTTCCAATTAGATATTCACTTTCAGATCTCCCAATTAATAAATTTTTAAATAATTCAGAATTTTGATTGTCATTCATTAATTCCATGCCAATGGCATAGTGGTTTAAAGCTGGTCGAATTGCATTATTCCGGAATGCTTTTTTAGCAGCCCTTAAATTTAAACCGGCCAGTTCCTGAATTTCATTTTTTGATACAATAAGATCGCGACCAATATTTATATGATTGATAACATCAAATAAGTTTTCTTCAAATTCTTCTTCCGGCATTTTCATTAAAAGTGTACGACCGATCCGAAGATGGGTTGCGTGTTTTTCAGATTCAGGAATCATTGCATAAGCTGCCTGCTGAATCCGGTCATGTTGAAATCGAAATGAAAAGCTGGTTTTTGAATTCTCAGCAATTTCAAAATCTTTCCAAAGTTGATTACTATGATATTTTCTCCATTGGCCAACCGGATTAATAAAATCTGCTTCAATAATTTCCCAAATCAATTCAGCAACTTGAGTTTCTGGCATATCGGAAATAATAACCAGGGTATCAAAATCAAAGGAATTGCCTATAGAAGCTGCAAGACAAATTACATCTTGTGCGGGTTCACTTAATTTTTTGAGTTTGGTAAGAATTAAATCAACAACGTATTCCGTTATATCAAGTGATTGAATTGATTTCAGATCCCATAGCCAGGTTCTAATATTGCGGTCATAGTAGATTCTTTTTTCATCGACCATTTTTTCCATAAACTGTCTGATGAAAAACGGATTGCCCCGGGTTTTACTTATGATAACTTTTGATAGCTCTTCTGTAATTTTTGTATTTAAATGTAGAGAATCAGCAATTAGATTATTCACATCAAAGGAAGAAAGATCTGTTAAATGCAAGGTATTAATTTGCTTTTTAAAATCCTTTTCTAAAATTTTTAATGTCATTATCAATGGATGTGATTCATCCACTTCATTATCGCGATAGGCACCTATTACCAGGATATTTTTCAGTGAACTGTTTAATATATGCTGTATAAGTTCTAAAGATCCAGAATCAGCCCATTGCAAGTCATCGATAAAAAGGGCGAGGGTTCTATGTTCATTTTCAAGAATATTTAAAAACTGAACAAAAGCATTGTAAAAGCGTTTTTTGCCTTCGGTATGACCAATTTCAAAAATCGCCTCTTGATTTTCAATCAATATTCCCAATTCAGGTATTACACCCAGTAATAATCCGACATGTTCTCCCAAACTTTCCTGAATTGCATTTCTCCACAATGCGATTTGATCATCTTGTTCGGAGAGCAACTGTTGGATAAATCCATTGAAAGCCATCCCAAATGCACTGTAAGGGGTTTCTCGATTAAATTGATCAAATTTACCATTGACAAAATAACCATTAGATTCCAGGACCGGTTTGCGAATTTCATTGATCAATCGGGTTTTACCGATTCCGGAATATCCTGAAACTAAAAATAATTCAACTGGATTTTCTTTGACTTGATCCCAGGCAGAAATCAATTGTTTGAGTTCCTGATTTCGGCCGTACATTTTTTCAGAGAGGCTAAAAATACTGGATTGGTCTTTTTCTCCAAGTCCAAAAGGTTTTATACTGCCATGAATTTGCCAATCCTGAATGCAATGTTCGAGATCTTCCAATATGCCTTCTTCGCTTTGATAGCGATCTTCGGCATTTTTGGACATTAATTTCATGACTACGTCATTGATTGGTCCGGGTATGCTTTGTTGAATTACTTTTGGCTCTACAGGATTTTTTGCAATGTGAGCATGAATTAGTTCAAGACTATCGGTATAATTAAATGGTTTTCGCCAACACAATAATTGGTAAAAGATTACTCCAAGTGAATAGAAATCCGAACGATAGTCAACCATGCGACCGATACGTCCTGTTTGCTCCGGAGCCACATGCCAAAGCGGACCATAATAATTAAACTCCGAATTGTATTCAATGCGTTCCCGACTCAATTTACTGCAAGATCCCATACAACAAATTCTCATTTCCTGACTTTCAGGTGAGATAAGAATGTTTTCAATAGTAAATTCCTTTACAATTATTTTCTTATTGTGCAATTCTTTTAACAGCGAAGTAATCCGTATTGCAAGTTGTAGAAATAAGGGAATGCTAAATTCTTTATTAGTCAAATAGCTTTCTAACGGAATTCCATCAAAATATTCTTTGTAGATAATAAAACCGGATTCCGAACGAACCATTTCAATTGCTTTGAGAGCAGAGCCTGAACTAATTTCATGAGCCAGTTCGTAATCGTTTTTAAGATATACCATATCATCCAGAGATGGTACTTCTTCTTTTAAAATTTGTGCAAAAACTTTAGATTCAAATCCCGGTGGTTTGAATTCGTAAAATTTACAATTATAGGTTTCGAATTTAGGATTACTAGGTAAATTTAACGTTGCCATCTTGCATTTAAATTTTAACAAATTTCATCACGCGGTAATCCCACAATTTGTTTTGTAAACTTTTATATTGGTAATAGGTTGACCAGACATTCCTTCCCTGTGTTTTTTTTCTTAGTCCAAAAATTCTTAAAAATCCATGGCATACAAGTCCAGGGAAAAAACAATAGTAAAGCCTGCGGGCTGTTTTTTGAATTGCCGGACTGATATTGTTATTTTCAACAAGTTTCAGGCCAATATTTTCAGCATCTTGAATAAATGTTTCAAAATTTGAAAAAGCTGGTACAGCCCAGGATTCAGCCCAATTGTTCATCAGTTTTTGTTCGCTTGGGTTCATAGAGTGTTTCGATTCAAAGAAATCGGCAACAACCAGGTGACCACCTGGTTTTAGAAGTCGGAACGCTTCATTAAAAAAGGATTTTTTATCAAAAGCAT
The DNA here is from genome assembly GCA_016787575.1 of Saprospiraceae bacterium. Taxonomy (GTDB): domain Bacteria; phylum Bacteroidota; class Bacteroidia; order Chitinophagales; family Saprospiraceae; genus Vicinibacter. The sequence continues at coordinate 17,944 of JAEUUO010000024.1, forward strand.
GACAAATACTTTCGATTCCATAAATACCTTCGAAGGAAGCCGATTCAAAGGAAGTATTGCAAAAATTTTGAACTGAGAAATCAGCTTTGCCTATTAAATTTTTATGTGCTGATTTCATTTTAGCTGTTTGGATTTGCTTTTCACTTAAAGAAATTCCATGAACTGAACAGTTGCATTTAGAACAAGCGTACATCGCAGTACCTCCAATTCCACAACCGGCATCGAGGTATTTATTTCCAGGCTTTAGATTTAGAATTCCCAGTACATAATCATTCATATTTCGAAGCGCATCTCTGAGAAGCCGAGTATCTTCCTTCCAAAAGCCATAATGTAAAGCAGATTGTTCACCTAAATGCCACAGTAATTTGTAATCACTTTCGCATTCATCGTAGTAATTGATAATATCCTGATTGGTAATTGTTAGCGGCATAGGTATTGTAAAAATAGTAAAATATTCCAGGAAATGCGAGGTGTTAGCAGCTGTTGACCTGCAAATTACCTTTTTAACTTTTGTTTAATAACACCGCCTTTGACTTCTTTAATGGAGGATATATATAAGAAGGCATTGGGGTCTATTTCCAAAATAGCTGTTTTGATCCTATGAATTTCGAGTCTGGTTAGTATGGTAACGATGATTTCACAATCGTGTTTGATATCAAAACTTCCGGGTAAATAGCCACGCTCCCCTTTATATACAGAAATCGCCTTGTCAAAATCATTTACTATACAAGATTTTATTTCTTCATCTTTTCCAGAAATGATTGTCATCGCTGTGTATTCTTCAAAACCATCCACCACATAGTCAGATGTTTTCATTGCTGTGAAATAAGTTAAAATGGAATACATACCTACTTCAATACCAAAAGTATAAGCAGCAGCGAGTATGATTGCTGAATTTATAAACATGACAATTTCACTGGTTGAAAGTCCCAATTTTTTATTGGTGTAATCAGCAATGATCTCCATTCCATCAATGACTCCTCCTGCTTTGATCACAAATCCAATTCCCAAGCCTATAAAAAATCCACCAAACAGTGCGATCAGTACTTTGTCGTGCGTAATGGGTTCAATTTCTATATAATTTATACAAAAAACCATGAGTAGGATGGCCATGGACGTCTGTATTGCAAAGGTTTTACCGATTTTCTTATAACCGATATAAACAAAAGGAATATTTAATAGAATCAAGAAAATACTAATATCAAGATGAAACCATTCATGTAAAAGTATGGATAAGCCAGTAACACCCCCATCAAGGAATCGATTTGGGATCATAAAGCCCTTAAATGCTATTGCTGCAAGAAAAACACCCAATGCCATAAACAATAGGGAATGCATAGAGAAAATGCGTTTCCAATCTATGGTATCATTATGTGACATAATCTGATAAAATTTGAATTAATATTCGTGTAAATTTAGCTTTGATTTTCTTTATCAAGCAAAAGATTGCAAATCAATCTGGGTGGAATGAACTATTAAATGAATATTATGCAGGAAATTTATGGTTTTGATGCTTTTTCACCTAAGGAAATAGCAGAGCGGGTCGAAAATTTAGGAGTACAAAAAGCAAGGTTGCCAGTTATCTCAATGGTAATGCTAGGTATTTTGGCAGGTGCATTTATTGGTTTGGGAGCCATGTTTTATATTTTAATTTTATCTGATGCAAACTTAAGTTTTGGAATTTCGAGACTCCTTTCCGGAATGGTTTTTTCACTGGGTTTGATTTTAGTGATCGTAGCTGGAGCAGAATTGTTTACAGGTAACAATTTATTAGTTATGGCCTGTGCAGATGGAAAAATTCGTTTAGGAGAGCTGTTTCGAAATTGGGGCATCGTATGTTTATCCAATTTTATTGGTGCTTTCGGATTGACTTTACTAGTATTTCTATCCAAACATCCAGAAATGAATGGAGGCTTGATTGGTCAGATGTATATTAAAATTGCAAGTATAAAATGCAACTTGTCTTTTCAACAAGCATTTTTTAGTGGAATGTTGTGTAATATTTTAGTTTGTTTAGCAGTTTGGATGGCAATGGCTGGCAGGAGCATTGTTGATAAAGTTCTAGTAATTATTTTTCCCGTTACTACATTTGTTGCTTGTGGATTTGAACATAGCATTGCTAACATGTATTTGATACCTATGGCTATTTTGGTCAAAGGATCTTTTATTGATTTGCCAAATACAGATTTAATTAACTGGTATGGTTTTGTAAAAAACTTAATACCGGTCATATTGGGCAATCTAAGTGGTGGAAGTGTTTTTGTTGCATTGATTTATTATATAATATACAAAAGATAAGCGCTGAGGAAAGAGTTTGTACTCTATAGAGAGGAAGTCTGGAGGGGAATGCTGCAATGCTACAATGTTTAATTCTAAATGTCATTGAATTAACAATTACCTAACCACTATCAACTATCACTAAACAGCATTTCCTAAACCACTTCAGCTACTGCAATCCAAATCATAGCCAAGCAAAGAGCTGTTTTTAAAACAACTCCCATTAAAAATCCTATAAAGGTACCCCAAGCCGCTTTGGTGGCTTGTGAAGATGATTTCCCAACCAGAATTTCACCAATGAAGGCACCAATAAACGCTCCTATGAATATCCCTATAGGTCCAAATCCCATCCCAAGGATAAGTCCTATCATGCTTGCCCAAATTCCTGCTTTCGAACCACCGTATTTTTTCAATCCCAATGCTGGAATTACATAATCCAAGACTGTGATTATAACAGTCAGGATACTTAAAGTCCAAATAGTATTTGTTGAAAATGCATAGGTTTTCGTCCAATGAATCAAGAAAATTCCTAATAGGCTTAACGGCGGACCGGGGAGAGGTAACACAGCTCCCATTAAACCAACAACCAAACAAATAAAACCAAGAATCAATAATAGTAAATCCACAATGACTTTCAAGTATAAACCCAAAATTCAGAAAATTGGTTCGCTGGATGGGAGAGGAGGTCTGTAGTCTTTAGAAAAGAATTCTGCAAGGAAATGCTGCAATCTTGTAATGGTTGAATGCTGCAATGCTAAAATACTACAATCTTGCAATGTCCACCCGACTGATCCAAAGAAATGTCCAATATTTGAAATTAATCTCAAACGGATCGGGCGGGGATTAAATTTATTAGTTGCCGAAGCTGTCCTCGCCGAGGCTAAAGGATGCATCACAATTTTTAGCCAAATTCGGATCAACCGAAGCGACATTGTAACATTGTAACATTGCAGCATTGTAACATTGTGACATTGCAGGATTGCTGCATTCTTCCTACAGTTTTCCTCTCTATATATTAACAGCTATTCCTCCGCTTGTTTGTTTTTATGATACACACTGTATACATACACGGGAATATTTAATTCATTCAAATGTTCTTCCAGGATAGGTTTTACTTCAGACCATTCCATGCCACCAACTCCGGTTGATAGTTTGGTAATGGCTAAACTTTTAATTCCTTCTTTCTGAATTTGCTTTACAAGATTTTTTAAACAATGTCGGATGGCAGATGCCGTTGCACGACCCGGATGTGCAGAGGCTGCAGGAGCCTGTTCCTGTGTAAGTAAATTAAAAATTTTACGTTTGTCTGCACTTTGCCATAACCAAACTTCACCAGGTTTGGGATGAAAGGTTTGACAATAATGTCTGAAATCCTTATACATCGAAGGATAATTCTCACGAAGATTTAATGAAAATCCGGTATCAAAATGATCCATAGGTGCCACACCGTGTGCTAAGGCATCTGCTTTACTTAAAAGGATGTCTCCTTCAACTTCTTTTATCATACATTCTATTTATTCACCAAGGTAATGGTGTCTGTTTATAGAATTTGTGATTGATGTCATATCATTATATGACAAAAATCAATTAGTACAGTAATTAATATGTTAGTTGGTACTTTAATGTGAAATTGAATTTAATAAATGTTCCAGTTGATGCAATATATTTTCTTCATCGTGATTGATACTTTTAAAAACATGGGCTATTGCCATGGACGTATGAATGATTTTTTGTTGCGTATCTTTATCAAATAAAGTTTTATGACTTAAGGCAAAATCTTTAAAATCATTAAACGCATCTTTCGAATCGTATCGATTGTCTTCCAACCATTCAAATACAGCTTCGACTTCAAATACCAAATCCGTGTTAAATTCATCTACAGGATCATCTTTTGATTTCCAAATATTATTTATTTCCTGATGCAATATCTGAAGTTCTTGTTTTTTTACACGGCCATCTGCATTTGCTACAGCATAAAATAAATATGCTAATTTTTCATAAAAAAGTTCCGGTTTTTTCATGGAATTTAATCATTAAAATAAAAGAATGCCAACTCTCCAGGCATTGTATTCGTAATCTTTCGATTTACTAAATAAAGTACTGAGGTCATAATTTATCCCCAGATGCAATCTTCTGTATCCGATTGAAGCACTGAGGCCATAATTTGTTTTTGAAAAGTCATAATTCTTATCAAGATACAAAAGCGCTTCTTCATTTTGTGCTGTTTTAAATTCAACAGATTGCTCGTGATTGGTTAATATGCCAATATATCCGCCCAAATTCAAAACAAGTTTATTCTTTTTGTATTGCAAGCCAACAGGAAATCTTAAATATCCCAGATGAAGTGTTGATTCTTCGTAATTTTGAGTAGTATCGTTTCGAAAATTTGCTTTGTCGGCAACTGTATTAAGAATTTGAACGTCGTCCGTTTGCGTATAATGTCTTCTGTCAAATCCCAAACCATAATAAATTGAAAAAGGACCTCTGTTTTTTCCAAGTTTCGTTTGTAATAAAATATCAAATTCACCAAACCAATTGAATGATTTTCCAACATTGAAATCAGGATAATTTATCGCATCCTTTTTTGCTGCTTGGCTGAGTCCATTCCAGTACATTCCGTAACGCAATCTGAATCCGGTACGGCGCCCAGATCCAGTTATTAAACTCATTGGATTCATTGGTGCTTTAAATTCTGGCATTTCAGGCATCGTTTCCGGAATGGTATCCTCCTGGCCTTGATAAACTGCATCTACCATAGCACCCATTGGTGGGTTAGGCGGAGTTGCAACTGTTTCTTCTGTATTAAAATAATCCAATCGTGCATAATTGTCGTAGTTGGAATAAGCCATCGAACTCAATTGAGTTAATAATTCACCGCTCAACTCAACAAATTGCAAGGTGTCAATTCCTCCACGTCCTAATAAATTTTCAAGATTTCGAAGGCTGTCTGCTAATTGATACAAATCCCGATTTGCTTCTTTAAGGGATTGCAACGGATTTTGTGCCTGGATTTGGTTTATCCCAAACAAGATTAGAAAATAAGCTAGTTTTTTCATTATTGATAATTATTGATAAAATTATGCTTTTATAGAAATTGAATCAAATCATTTTATTAAAACCGGATGTACTCCACTGGATTTACAGTCTGTCCTTTATACCACAATTCAAAATGCAAATGCGGACCGTTGGTTAATGTGCCTGTATTGCCTATAATGGCAATGGCTTCCCCCGCTTTAACACGTGACCCCGTCTTTTTTAACAAAGCAGAATTGTGTTTATACATACTTACCAGATTATTGCTATGCTGAATAGCTATGCTGTGGCCATTTTCAATGGACCAGTCTGACTGGATCACTGTCCCACCCAAAATGGCTTTTATAGGGGTGTTCTTTGGGGCGATAATGTCTACTCCCAAATGTCCTTTAGTTGGATCATAAGCTGCCCCAAGGGGTCCTCTGATGGGGCTGACAAAATTTAAATTGGTAAAATTTTCACGTTCACTGGATTTCAAGCTTACTGGACTGGCTTGTACCCTGGTTTCTTTGTTTTGATTTTTACTTCGGGCTTCAAGAGCCTGGGTGGTCTCAAATTCTGCACGTAACATGCTGTCTTCCTTTACTTTAGGTAGAGGTTCGGGTTTTTCTTGTTTTATCTGAATGTTTTTTGTTACATCATCTGTAGTCTCCGGATTGCCGGTCAAAATGCGTTGGACACTCTGAATGTATGTATCCCTGGCTTTTAGTTCTTCTTCCATACTGCTGATTTTCTTTTCCAGTTTAATAAAATCAGTTTGAGAACGTAAATCTCCGTAACCGGGAACGTAGCGTTTTATCGGACTAAAAGCAATTAAAAGAAACAAAATGATGCCCAGGCCCAACAGCAAGGTACTCAGCAATAAATAGATGTTTTGGAGAGTTAAGCGGTAATTGGCCGTTTCTTCAAAGGTTTCTTCATTTCGTATAATGATTAAGAACTTCTTCTCTAAATGTTCTCTGACCCATTTCTTTGTTGCATTCCAGTCAAAAGCCATCCTTAAAAGTAATTAATTTACAATAAATTTGCCCAATTTTAGTTATAGTAGACATTCCCCGGAAATTCATGAGTCATTCAAGTAGAGTCCTTTGTAGTATTGTATTTATTTGCCTGTTTTTGTCAAATGCCTGTGTCACGCATAGAAAAAAAGGGCATACCTCGGCTTTAGGCCGGTTTTATCACAACACGACCGCAAAATACAATGGATATTTTAATGCCAATGAAATAATGGATGAATGTTTATTGGAAATCGATCAATCCTATAAAGATAATTACAGTAAAACGCTTCCGGTATTTGCCTACAATTCCATAGAAAGTGTCGATCCGCAAAAATCAAAATTAGATAAAGCAATTGAAAAAGTTTCGAATGTAGTATTCTCGCATCGCGTGAGCCATTGGGCAGATGATTGTTATCTCATACTTTGCAAAGCACAATATCTAAAAAAAGATTACGAAACGGCTGAAAGTTCTTTTCGTTTTTTTATTGAAGAATTTGACCCGATAAAAAATAAAATCAAAGCAAAAAAAATTAAAGAAAATACTGTAAAAGAAAAAAAGAAAAATGCAGAAGATTTAAAAAAAGAGCGGAAGAAAGCAGCTGAACAAAAAGCAAAAGAGAAAAAACAATTGCAAAAAGAACGCGCTAAAGCTAAAAAAAATAATTCAAAAAATACAAAACCAAATAGCACCGCATCAAAACCCGCAAGCGCTTCTGAAGCTCCTCAAAAACCTGTAAGCAAATCAGAATCTGAACTTGATAAAACCAATAAGAAAATTACCAATGAAGGTTCCTGGTTGTTTCCGCATTATCCTGCTTTTTGGGAAGGTGCAATCTGGGCTGCTAAAAATTTGGTGGCGCGTGGAAAACCATTTGAAGCCGAACAATTACTAAAACGGGTTGAATCAGATCCATTGGCTCCAAAGAAATTAAAAGGGGAATTGTATGCAACCTTTGCTGATTTGTATTTAAAAACAGGCAAGCAAGACAAAGCCATTCTTGCACTTAAAAATGCAGTTGATAATACCAAAAAGAAACGAATCAAAGCGCGTTATGCATTTATTCTTGGCCAGCTTTATCAAAAAGAAAACCGCCTTGAATCTTCCAATACATATTTTAAGCAATGCATGGATTGGAAGCCGGGTTATGATTTAACATTTCACTGCAGAATGAATTTATTGTTAAATGATGCTGCAGAGGGTACTGATCCGGAAAAAATTGTCGCTGGCATTGAATCTCTTTTAAAAGACCCAAAAAATAAAGATTTTCAAGGTGAATTGTATTATGCCTTGGGATTGATCAGTTTAAAGAACAATAAAAAACCAGAAGCACTCGAACAGTTCAATTTGGCTCTTCAAGCTGCAAATACAGCAAATTCACAAAAAGCAGATGTTTATAGCAAATTGGCAGATATATATTTTGACGATCAGGATTATCTCAAAGCCAAATTGTATTACGACAGTACCTTGACCATGTTGGGTAAAAATGATGAACGCCGTATAAAGGTTTCAAAACTTGTAGCCAACCTGGAGGAAATCGCCCAACACTTGCAGCAAATTGCTTTGCAAGACAGTTTATTGAAAATTTCAGGATTATCTGTAAAAGATAAAAGAGCATTGGCCATTCAACTTAAAAATGCGCGCAAAGCAAAAAATGCAGAACCCAATGCAGCAAATCCAAACCGAGATTTGAGAAATCGCTTTGCTGAAATGGAATCCTTGTCTAACGGACCATTTAACAGGGAAGTCGAGAAAAAGCCGGATGCAAAAAAGCAGACCAGCAATTTCTTTGCCTACGATCAACGTTCCATCAATCGCGGTCGGTCTGAATTCGAACAAATTTGGGGAAATCGGACTCTGGAAGACAATTGGCGCCGAAAGAATAAAAATACTTTTTCAATAAATGAAATAAAGGTTGAACGCACAGAGGAAGCCTCGGATACATTGGAATCGGATTTGGCTCAAATACTGAGTGCAATTCCAGACAGTCCGGAAGAAATTACCATCGCCAAAAACAAGATAGCTGAATCGCTGTATGCTTTAGGAATTTTATACCGTGAGAAACTTGAAAATTATCCCAAATCAACAGCCAGTTTAAAAAAATTACTGGAAGTGTATCCAAAACACGAGCGACGTATAGATGCGTTGTATTATCTCTATTTAAATTGTCTCGATTTAAGGGATCAGGCTTGTGCAAATTCTTATTCGGATCAAATTATTTATGAATTTCCGGGAAGTCATTATGCAAAAATTTTATCTGACCCAGAATATGTGAAAAGTTTGTTAGCAAAACGGGATGAAATCTCCAACGATTACATCAATGCATACAAATTGTATGCGGATAAAAATTTTGCTGAAGCATACAATGCCTTGCAAATTCTAAAAAATAAAATAAAACCCCCACACGTTCTTGAAGCGAAACTTGCCTTATTGTCTGCATTGTGTTTAGGCAATACGCAAGGTAAGGATGTTTATATCAATGCCTTGCGCGATGTAGTTGCCAATTATCCATCAACTGCAGAAGAAGTAAAAGCAAAAGAAATTCTTCGCTTTTTAAAAGGAGACCAAGACGCTTTTGTTGAAATTAGTCAAAATACACTAGACCAAACCAATTTTAAATTGGAGGATGATAAAATGCATTTTGTGTTGATAGTTTTTTTCGACCCGCAGGATAAAGTGGTTGATAAAGCTAAAATTTCAATTTCTGATTACAACCAAAATTATCACAAGCCGGAAAATTTAAAAATGACAAGTGTCGAATTGGATATTGAATTAAACCAACCCCTTATTCTTATAAGAAAATTTGATACCCGATCCGCTGCCATGAAATATTACGAAGGCATTCAACGAAAACCTAAAGAATTTATAACCGGTTTTGATAATTGGGAATCTTTTGTAATTACTCAAAATAATTATCGGGAAGTATTGCGATTGAAAACGCTGACCGAATACAAAACATTTTTCAAGAAGAATTACTTGGAAGGAAAATAGCTGTTGTATGGAAATGGCTGGAGAATACTTCAATTCTATCATTTTGCAATCCTGCAATGGGGCTAGAGGTTAGAGGTTAAAGGCTAGAGGGGAGAAGAACATGGAACCATTGTGGACCATAACCTATAGACTGCAGACTTCCTAAATTTAGCTCGTAATTGCTATGGTTGCCATACTGATAGCAACTTGCTCGGTTTGTTGTAAGGTCAAAGCACATGATTCCAGGGTAGCACCTGTAGTTAAAATATCATCTACCAGTAAAACATAGCTCCCTTTAATCAAATCGGGTCTTTTTAATTGAAAAGCTGATTGAATGTTTTGATTTCTTTCTATTCGGTTTTTAGTGGTTTGGGTTATGGTCTCTTTGGTACGGATTAAAATATCTTCTCTGTAAGGACAAGCCAATGAATCAGAAAGCCCTTTCGCAAATTGGGCACTTTGATTATAGCCTCTTTGGATTTTTCGTTTGGGATGGAGTGGTACCGGAATGATGTAATCCAGATTTTGAAAGGCCTCTATTGATTTTAGCAATTTTCCAAAATGTTGGCCAATCCGGATTCCAATTTCATATTCTCCACGGTATTTCAGTAGTTCAAGAGCTTTTTGAACTTTTGATCCTTTTGAATAGTAATACAGAGATGCTCCGGCAACAATTGGAATTCTACCTTTAAAGTGTTGCGTAAATTCATTTTCTTTTAATTGCTCCATGTAAGTAGGGTGGACCTGGTATTGACAAGACAGGCAAAAAAGTTCTTCCCGACCATGGGTTCTACCCTCGCAAGCAATGCAAAGATTTGGATAAAGCAAATCCAAAAAACAATTGAAGCTGTTTGAAATATTTTTTCTAATAAGCGATAGATCCATATCAGGATGTTATAAATAATTAAATCAGAATAAATTATATAGTGTTAAATAATTTATCCGAATAAAAAAATTAAGAATCTATCATTCCTGTGTAAAAAGTAAATCCCGAAAACAAAAAATCCCGACCACGAATGGCCGGGACCTTCAAACAAAACGAAAAACCAACTTTATAGAAAGCTACAAATGGCTACCTATTTCTTTATAACATTTTCTTGATTTTGACGGGTATCTCTTTAACCTGACCATCCCGGATGATCTTGGTATAGAGTGTCTCACCAATCTTGGACAAAGCTACAACTTTTTGTAAATCTTCTACAGTTTTTACCGGCTTATTATTTATTTCTACGATTACATCGTTTGGTAATAATCCAGCAAACTTAGCCGAACCTTTATCTTCCAATTCTGTAATTACAACGCCATTATCAACATTTAAGTTCAATTCTTTTTTAATTTCTTCATCTACATTCACAACACCCACTCCAAAGATTCCCCGGTCAAAGCTTCCACTGTTAATTAACTCTTTAACAATTTTAGACATCAGGTTGGAAGGTATGGCAAATGAATAGCCGGAATAGTAACCGGTCTTTGATGCAATTGCTGAATTAATTCCAACCAAACGACCTTGTACGTCTACCAAAGCACCGCCGCTATTGCCCGGGTTTACAGCTGCATCGGTTTGTATATATTCTTCGATTCCGGGAGGCGTTGCTTTTTGCAAACGTTGATAAGGATTGTAATAGTCCTCCTCATTTTGCTGATCCAATAAATTTAGGTCCCGCCCCTTGGCACTGACAATGCCAGCTGTTACGGTAGATGTCAAATAACCAAAAGGATTTCCTACTGCCAGTACCCATTCACCCACTCTAAGGAGATCTGAATTGGCTACTTGCAAGATCGGAAGATTGTTTGCTTCAATTTTTAAAACTGCTAAATCCGTTCGAGGATCTGTTCCGACTTTTTTTGCTTTAAATTTTCGTCCGTCTTTTAGAATTACTTCAATGTCATCTGCAAATTCAACTACGTGGTTATTGGTTACGATATAACCATCGTTGGAATAAATCACTCCACTGCCGCTGCCTTTTTTCTGTTGATAAAAAGGGGCACCAAAGCCAAAACTTCTCAAATCAAACTCCTGAAAAAATGGATTGTTGCCAAATGGATTGTTCTGGTCCATTTTTTGGCGGGCTAGTTTTTCACTTTCCTGTGCATTGATTTGTACGACAACATTCAATGCTTTATCAGCAGCATCTGAAAAGTCAGGCCCAACCGGTGCTGCCACACTGCTATTTACAGCATGTACCATTGAATTTGAATTTTGAACATCTATTGGTTTATTTTGAAACCAAATAAAACCTGCAAGCACTAAAAGTCCGCCGCTAATACCTGCTAAAAATGGATGGATGTATTTTTTCATACGCTCAGTTTTTTGTGTTACAAATTTAAAACGAGAACTGAGCTTGATAGGTCTTAATAATTTTCAGTTTAACATGGATTTAACGCTTGAAAACTTAACAGCTTGTCAGCTAAAGCCCTACCCCATATTCCCGTTCGACTTTACAAATCCTGAGGCGATACGATTGATACCAACGCTTGCGTCCTTCAGATTGAGCCAATAGATGCTCTTCATTCTCTTTCCAGTTTTTTATCGCTTCTAAACTGTCCCAATAACTTACGGTAATACCAATTCCATCGCGGGCACTTTCATGTCCAAGGTAACCTTTCTGTTTTTTTACTAATTCCAGCATTTTGAATGACATGCTTTCATATCCCTCCGTATCTTCTGAAAGATGCGAACTGAATATGACAGCATAATAAGGTTTAAATGAATTCATATTTATGAATATTTTAATTCACCAAATTTATAGTTTCGAAATTCCTGATTGTCGTCTTTTAAAACAAGGTTTCCAAAAATATCAACTTTTTGAATGATTCCATTTACAATAGAACCATCCATGCAAGTAAATGAACTGTAAACATGTTTTAAATATAATGTTTCATTATATTGTTTCAGCATGTCATCCCAAATGGTATCATGTGAAACTTGAATACGGTGTAGTAATTTTTCCCGTAATTGAATTACCAGCTTTTCACGAATTACTGAATGACCTGTTTCAAGTCGAATTGAGCTGGCATTTAAACCTTCCGCAAAATCTGTTTGATTGACGTTGATTCCAATTCCAACAACCGATGCTTCAATTTTACCAGCTTTTATGTTGTTTTGAATTAAAATACCAGCTATTTTATGAATACCCGCATATACGTCGTTGGGCCATTTTATCCGTAAATCTTTAATGGAATAGGAACTAAGACAATCCAAAATAGCCAGACTGCTGGCCAAGTGCAATTTAAAAATTTTGTCCAGCTCAATATCCTGAGGATATAAGATAAAACTTGCTAAAATATTTTGTCCGGCAGCACTTTGCCAAAATCTGCCATATTGGCCTTTTCCATCTGTCTGATAGTCAGATATAACTAAAAATCCCTGCTCTGGATTGGTTTTTGATAGAAGATCGGAAGCAAGCCTGTTGGTTGAATCGATTTGATATTCATAGATATGTGGAAATTCAAATTCCATTCTTAATAGAAAACTTGTATATATTATAAATTGTTTATATATTTACTTTATCTTAAATTTACCCTTCACATTGCCACGAACTAAAGCTATTTCATCAGATTCTGTAAAAAATACTGCAGAATTACTTGCCTTAATTATTGACAGCATTCAAGATATCAAAGGTAAAAACATCGTCCAATTAGATCTTCGCCATTTACCAGATGCACCTGCCAGTTATTTTATTATTACTGAAGGGGAAAGCAGTACACAAATAAAAGCAATTGCCGGAAATGTAGAACGAAGGGTTAAAACTGAAATGGGACAACTGGCACATTCTGAAGGCCAAATTGGGGCCCGATGGGTATTGGTTGATTTTTTTGACGTAGTGGTCCATGTGTTCGATAAAGATACCCGTAAATACTACGAATTGGAAGATTTATGGAGTGATGCCAAGTTTACAGAGTACAAGAATATATAATCAAAGCAACTAATTGAATTTATAAGCGTTAATAGTTTTCAGTGTATCATAATTGTAATTAATGGAACAACAACCCACACCCAATAATAATCCGAATAAAAAAAACAATGAAGGATTTAATGCCTATTGGATTTATGGCATCATATTATTAATCATCATCGGTGTAAATTTATTTTACATGGTATCTCCGGGCAAAGGAAATATTAATTCCATTCGCTTTGAGGACATGGCTACCAAAGGCGATATCGAAAAAATTGAAGTCGTCAATTTAAAACAAGCTTATGTTTATTTAAATAAAGATGCCATCAACAAAGATGAATACAAAGACAAATTGAGTTCTTCCCTTGGCGTTAGACCAAATTTCTATTTTAATATCGGACCTGCTGAAAAGTTTCAGGAAAAAATTGATAAAATCAACGAACATCTTACTAATAAAATAAGTATCAGCTACGAAGAAAAACAAAATTGGCTTGGACCTATTTTATCCTTTGTAGTTCCATTTCTGATTATTCTTGGAATCTGGATGTTTTTAATGCGCCGCGTTGGTGGCGGTGGATCCGGACCTGGTGCACAAATATTTAATATTGGAAAGTCAAAAGCAACCTTATTTGAAAAAAATCAAAATACCAATGTAACATTTACAGATGTAGCTGGATTGGAGGAAGCGAAAGAAGAAGTTATGGAGGTGGTTGATTTTTTAAAGAATCCTAAAAAATATACAGCCCTCGGTGGTAAAATTCCTAAAGGGGTTTTATTGGTAGGTCCTCCGGGTACCGGTAAAACACTTTTAGCAAAGGCGGTTGCTGGTGAAGCCGGTGTACCTTTCTTTACGATTTCGGGTTCTGATTTTGTGGAGATGTTTGTAGGAGTTGGTGCTTCGCGTGTTCGTGATTTGTTTCGCCAGGCTCGTGAAAAAGCTCCATGCATTGTTTTTATTGATGAGATCGATGCAGTAGGACGTGCCCGTGGAAGAAACACCTTTCAAGGTGGCAATGACGAACGAGAAAATACATTGAATCAGTTGTTGGTTGAAATGGATGGTTTTAGTACAGATGCGGGTGTTATTTTAATGGCAGCAACTAACCGTCCCGATGTTTTGGATTCTGCTTTGTTAAGACCTGGCCGATTTGACCGTCAAATTGGAATTGATCCTCCTGATTTAAAAGGTCGCGCAGAAATATTTAAAGTCCATTTGAAAAATTTAAAATTATCACCAACAGTAACACCTGAAGCACTTGCTGAAATGACTCCTGGTTTTGCAGGTGCCGATATTGCCAATATTTGCAATGAAGCTGCACTGGTAGCTGCCCGTCGCGATAAAAAAGAAATTGATTTGGACGATTTCAATTATGCATTGGATCGAGTTATCGGTGGATTGGAAAAGAAAAATAAATTAATATCTCCTGAAGAAAAAGAAGTCATTGCATATCATGAAGCTGGACACGCAATCATTGGATGGTATTTAAAATATGCCTCCCCTTTGGTGAAAGTTACCATTGTTCCACGTGGACTTGGAACACTGGGCTATGCTCAATATTTGCCTAAAGAAGAATATATCACAAGAACCGAGGCACTTTTGGATCGTATGTGCATGACCATGGGAGGACGTGCATCAGAACGAATTGTTTTTGATAAAATATCTACCGGAGCACAAAGCGATTTGGATCATGTTACTAAAATGGCATACAGCATGGTAAGTGTATTTGGATTGAATGATAAGGTCGGCAATGTATCTTATTATGGTTTATCACAAGAAGGATTTCAAAGACCTTATAGCGATGAAACAGCGCGCATTATGGATGAAGAAGTTCGTAAACTGATAGAATCACAATATGAACGAGCACAAGATCTTTTAAAAGATAAACGAAACGAACTGGAAATTCTTGCTCAAGAGCTTTTGAAGAAAGAAGTACTTCATAAATCCGATGTTGAGCGATTAATTGGACCCTCACCCTATCACAAAGACAAATCATCAGAACCAACACCCCACAGCGGGCAACACGTTTCAGATGAAAAACCGGTAGCAGAAAAAGAACCTGAAAAAGAAGTATAGTCCAGGTTTTTCATGCTGACAAGCGGAGCTTCGTCATGTATGAAAAACCGGTAGCAGAAAAAGAACCTGAAAAAGGAAATCTTAATCAGTTTTTTAGGTTGACAAGCAAGGCTTCACAATGCATGAAAACCGATAGCTAAAGAGCAGTTAAATCCAGTTACATTTTTTTACCACTGACATACGGATTTCCTTTGATATAAAAACGAAAAGGCCAGTCAGCGGATTCTCCGGCGGATTCTACGCCGATTCGTTTGGAAATTCCAATTTCAGATTCAGAATAGTTGGTCCCAGCATTTAAAATTTGAATCGGACTTTTAGTGTCATATAATTTTACAGCATCGAAATTTTGTTTAATTCCCAATGCCTGACTCAAACTTCCGGGACCTTTGGTTATGGTATGCATCATTGATTTCATTTTTCTTCGGGAAAGCATGTGATCAATTCCTTCAATGGGTTCGAGTGCACGAATTAATACTGCATGTGGAATTCCCTCCACTGCAGTAACCACATTAAATAAATGATGGATCCCATAACAAATATAAATGTAAGCATGCCCCCCCTCCATAAACATGGTTTTATTTCTTTTGGTCAAACGGTTATTGAATGCATGCGAAGCTTTATCCTCTGGTGCCATGTAAGCCTCTGTTTCAATAATAACTCCCGAGCTTCTGTAACCACCTACATTCGATAAAAGTACTTTACCGAGTAAATTTGTTGCAAGATGAAGTACATCTTGATTTAGATAAAATTCCTTTTCAATTATTTTCACAGATGCAAAAATAATGGCAATCCATGGAATCAATGAATGCGTATCTTTGATAAAAATAGCAATTGCGATTAATCCTTTTTGGTTTTTCAATAATTGTAGCATTCTATTTACTTAGAATGCAATTCACTGATATCAAATCAGCTCAAAAAATTAAGGGAATCAGTATGGTTGCACCACCTGTAGTATTTCCTGTAGATCCTATTCCTTCCATAAAAAATACTGGAGCTGATTGGATAGCCTTCATTCCTTATGCTTTTTCAAGTAAGAATAAACCGGAAGTAATATTCCAGGACCTTGATTGGCAATGGTGGGGTGAGCGCGAAGAAGGCATACGCGAAAGTATCCGCTTAGCTAAATTACAGCATTTGAAAGTGATGCTAAAACCACAGGTATATATTCATAATTCATGGGTTGGTCATATGGATTTCCAATCAGAATCTGATTGGAAAATCTGGGAATCGCAATACCGCGCATATCTTATCAAATTTGCAAGATTGGCTTCAGATTTAAATGTGGACATGATTTGTATAGCTACAGAATATCAAATAGCGGCAATAAAAAGAGAAACTTTTTTTAGAAAACTTATCCAGGAAATAAAATCTTTCTACAAAGGTAAATTATGTTACAGTGCTAATTGGGATCACTATTCAGCTATACCCTTTTGGGATGCTTTGGATTTTATTGGAATCAGTGCATACTTTCCTTTGACAGAACAAAAAACTCCAACAGTGATGGACTTAAATGAGGCCTGGAAAGTGTATATTCAAAACATGGAGCGTTTTTCAAAAAAACTAGGTAAACAAATTTTATTCACTGAATTTGGATATCTTAGTGTTGATGGCTGTGGTGGGAAAGCTTGGGAGATAGAAAAAAATATCGAATCTTGCACAGTAAACCAATTGGCACAAGCAAATTGCTATGAGGCTTTGTTTAAAAATTTATGGATAAAAGATTGGTGGGCAGGTGGATTTATTTGGAAGTGGTTTCCAAATGGCCAGGGTCATGAAGGTTATCCTGAAAAAGACTACACACCACAAAATAAACAAGCTGAAAATATTTTGAAAACTTGGTATTCCAAATAATTTAGTTTTTGTCCCTTAACTTCGTGCTGTTGATCCATGCATCTTTTATCGAATCTATTTTATGACTTTGTTAAATTGTATTTATTAATTGTAATTGGAAAAATTAAAGATTGATTTATTTTTGAATAATCAGCTTGCCTGTTTCTATATGATGCTTCCCATCCTTAACCCTATAGAAATACAAACCAGATGGAAATGGATCTGTACTAACCTGTAAATCAGAATTTATTATTTTAGAATAAAGAATTGTTCCATCCAGACTTAAAATTTGCAATTCAAGTGTATTGGATAAGTCTCCAGAAAATTTAAAGCAATCATGTGCTGGATTTGGATATATTTGATAGTTAACCAAATTATTATTTTCGACATCTGTTAAATTTATTTTTGAATAATAGTAAGTATAGGTCTCATCATTTACAAAATTTCCGGAATTTTTTATAAAATAGCGTTGTTTATCTAATTTATGATTAAAATACAATTCTTGATCTAATCCGACTCGTTCCGGCAATAAAATGTCTTGAAAAGAGTAAGCATTATCGTAAGTGCATTCATCTTTAACTAAAAATTTCCATTGATTTGTATTTTCATCCCAATTTTGAATTGTAGAAGAAATCATATTGCCATTTGCATCAAATGTGTAATTTGAATTTAAATCACCTACCCACTGATTTCCATCCCAGGAATAACTGCTATCCTGTACCAATTTATTAGCAGCATTATAATTGGCAAGAAATTTAGCAAAGTAAACCCAATCAGAAGTAGTCTCATCCCAAAAATAGGAGACGAAACTGATTTGTCGTCCATTCAAATTATATATAAATTCATCCCGCTCTGCATATTCCCATTGTTTAAAGCTTTGGTTCCAGTTGGAATAAATTACTGTGGTTGCTTGTCCCATTTGATTGTTTATAATTTCAGTTTTATAATTTAAATTCCATTTTTTCTTTGGTACATCATAGATAGAATCAATAACCTGTATAAGATAATACTTAGCATCGTATTTTAATATTGATTTAGAACTTGGCTCCCATGAGGAATTAAGAGGGTTCCATTGAAACTGAATGTAACTGGTAACATGATCTGAAATATCATAAGCGTATTCAAATTTTGAAACAAAAATCCAGTTCTGCTTAAATCCATCATATGAAATGTAGCGAATCAGTCTTGATTTTGCATCGTAGATTTTTTCACTCTTACTGGAATTTTCCAAAGCATTGGTGGTGTCGTTAATAAAATAACTAATCTGAGTTGTTTCTTGCCCGCTGTTATTGTATTGATATTCCTCTTTATGAGTAACAACTTTCTGCATTTCACTATAAGTAAGTATGCTATCAAGTTTCAGTTTATTAGCTGCAGTCTGATTGTTCACATTGAATCTCAACGCAGAAGGAGAATAAGCCGATCTTTTCAAAGTTGCTTGAGTCTTCTTTATTAAATTTACTTTATGCGGCGTTAAACTCAAAATATTTGAAAGCTGGTAATCCTGTTGAGCTTTTGTTGTATTAAAATTAATAAGTAGAGCAATTAATAAAATATATGATTTCATAAAATTAATTTTGAGCTAGCGATTGAAATTTCATTATTTAGCAATTAATAACTCATAGAAGTTTGAATTCGCCAAGTTGTTTATTTTGCAAAACAATTGATCTTTCTTACAAATATACATTTTTTGAATTCTAAAGTGTTTAAAATTATCCAAAAAGATCAAGTTTAGAAAAATGACTCTAGGGCTCCAAATTGTGAAATTTCTTGTGAAACTGGATACGGTTCTAAATTTTGGTTTTGTAAACACACAGCTTTAAAAAGAGAAGATCCATCCAATTTGTAAACAGTAAAGAATTTTTAAAAAATATCCTTGCCAATCTTATTAATTGTTCTCATTGAATTAATAATTCTGAATCAGCTGGAAAATTTTACTTTTGCAACAATTTAGATTCACTTTAATATATTTTCAGAATATAACCATATGCAATTAGAAAACAGTAAAATCGTGGTCATTGGTGGAGCCGGTTTTATCGGCAGTTTTGTAGTTCAGGAATTGCTAAAACATCCGGTGGCAGAAGTTGTGGTTTATGATAATTTCACCCGTGGGAAGAAGGATTACCTATCAGCTTCTCTGAATGATCCCAGATGCAGTATTTTCATGCATGGAGGTGACATTCGGGACGTGGATATTCTGGATGCTGCATTAAAAGGGAAAGACTATGTTATTTGCCTGGCTGCCATGTGGCTCTTACATTGCAAGGATTATCCGAGGACAGCATTTGAGGTAAATATTGCAGGTACCTTCAATGTTTTAGAAGCCTGTGTAAAAAACAACATTAAAAAATTAATTTGGTCCTCCTCTGCATCTGTTTATGGGGATGCCGTAGAAATTCCAATGACTGAATCGCATCCTTATAACAATAAAAATTTTTACGGGGCCACAAAAATTGCCGGAGAAGCCATGTGCACTGCGTACAATGATCGATATGGTTTGCAAGTCATAGGTCTTCGTTACATGAATGTTTACGGTCCTCATCAGGATCAAACTGCTGCTTATACCGGTGTAATTCCAATCATGCTCAATAAAATTGATGCAAATGAACAACCAGTTATCAATGGAGATGGCTCACAGGCATACGACTTTATTTATGTTGAAGATGTGGCCCGTGCCAATGTTTGTGCTTTGACTAGTCAGACTCCTTTTGGATTTTATAATGTGGGAACTGAAATTCAAACTTCCATTCGTGAATTGTGTGATACCATTCTTAAGTTAAAACAATCAGATTTGAAAGTTCAATATAAACCCTACTCTGCGGATGATGCAAGAGCATTGGTTCAAAATAGAATCGGATCCAGACAAAAGGCAGAAGCAGAAATCGGGTTTAAATATGCCATTGAATTGGAAGATGGATTGATGAAATTGATTGAATGGAGGAATAATAATGAAGAATTAAAAATTAATAATTAATAATTAAGAATTAATAATTAAGAATTAATAATTAAGAATTAATGGAATCTCTTAAAAGCCCTTATACTTCGTTAAACAATTTTAAAACCTACTCCTTTACGGGACTAAACTCGGAGTTTAAAAAATTGAAAGCCTCGTCTAAGGAGTTTTGAGATCCCATATTGAATAGAAAATCTGCAATTAGTATAAAACATCGTAATCCGTAATTCGTAATTGTAATATGTGTGGTTTAACCGGTATCTATAATTTAAATGAAACTGCAGTTTCGGATGAACTGTTAAACAAAATGACCCTTCAGCTGGCTCACCGGGGCCCTGATGGAACAGGATTGTTTTGCGAACAAAACATTGGATTGGGACACCGACGACTTGCCATATTGGATTTAAGTGATAATGGCAAGCAACCCATGTTTTCAAATAATAAAAAGTGGGCGCTTGTATTTAATGGATGCATATACAATTATCAAAAGTTAAAAAACGAATTACAAACAAAGGGCCATCATTTTAAAAGTAGTTGTGATACAGAAGTTATTTGCGAAGGTTTAGCATCAGAAGGACCTGATTTTTTTAAAAAAATGGATGGAATGTTTGCAATTGCTGCCTGGAATCGGGAAACCAGACAATTGTGGCTTTCCAGGGATCGTTTTGGTGTCAAACCTCTTTACTATTTTCAAAAGGACGGTGTTTTTTTATTTGCATCTGAAATTAAGGCCTTCTTTCCACATCCTGTGTTTAAATCTGAACTGGATCAGGAATCGTTAAATGAATATTTTACTTTTCAAAATTTATTCAGTTACAAAACGCTTTTCAAAGGGGTACACATGCTCCCTCCTGCAAATACTGTTTGCATAGAAAAGCATAAAGAATTGCAACACAATTCCTGGTGGGATTATAATTATACAGAACCGGACGAGACCATCAGTTTAAACGATGCGGTTGAAGAAACCAAACGATTGCTTGATTTGGCGGTCAAAAAACAAATGATTGCTGATGTCCCTGTTGGATCTTATTTAAGTGGAGGGATGGATAGCGGTTCGTTGAGTGTTTTAGCCAGCAAAAAAGTTGATCGCTTGTACACTTTTACTGCAGGCTTTGAAATGAGTGAGGTTTCCGGCAATGAAATGGGTTTTGACGAGCGGACCGATGCTGAAATTACCGCCAATTTTATAAAGTCAGAACACTACGAACAAGTTTTAAATGCAGGAGATATAAAATGGAGTTTGCCAAAAGTTGTATGGCATTTAGAAGATTTGAAAGTGGGTATGAGCTATTCCAATTATTACATAAGCCGACTTGCTTCTAAATTTGTAAAAGTGTGCCTACAGGGAACTGGCGGTGATGAAATTTTTGGAGGTTATCCCTGGCGTTATTATCGAGTATTTAAATCATTAGACCAAAAAGAGTTTTTTGAAAATTATTACGGCTTTTGGCAACGTCTGGTTACTGATGAACAAAAGTATAAATTATTTCATCCTCAAATTTCAAAAAACTTTGACATGAATTTACCACGTCAGGTTTTTGAAAAAGTCTTTTTGTTCAATTCAAAACTAAAATACAATACACCTGAAGAACACATTCAAAACAGTTTGTATTTTGAAAGTAAAACCTTCTTGCCTGGTTTG
>JAEUUO010000037.1 GCA_016787575.1 Saprospiraceae bacterium
TTCTTTTTACATCCAACCAGTTATTTAGATGGGAAGAAGCACAATACCTGGAATGCAGCCATCTCAGATGAAAAGGTCAATGCGAAAACCGATCAAGGCAGTATCTTATATCAAGCGAGTTTATTTAACAATGTAGGGAAAATTTATGCACCCAGATACCGTCAAGCCCATTTATATGCATTTTTCAGCAAGGACACTGCTTCTGCAAGAAAAGCCCTGGATCTTGCTTATGATGATATCAAGCGAGCTTTTGTTTATTATCTGGATCATTACAATCATGGCCGACCGATTATATTGGCCGGACATAGCCAGGGAACCCGTCATTTAATTCAGTTAATGAAAGATTTTTTTGATAATAACATCTTGCGAAGAAAATTAGTAGTTAGCTATGCAGTTGGATATCCGGTTCCGGCTGAATTGTATCAGTTTTTAAAACCCTGTGAAGATGCAAATCAAACTGCTTGCATTTGCAGCTGGCGTAGCTATAAAATCGAGCATGAGCCTAAATTTATTAAAGCAGAAAAAGAACAAATTGTGGTAACCAATCCATTGGATTGGACAACACAAAAAGGAGTTTATGTGCCTAAAAAAGAAAACAAAGGATCTGTAATTGACAACATTCAGGCTGCACCTGTAGTAGGACTATCTGGAGCAGAAATTTATAAAACCATTTTGTGGGTCGATAAACCAAAATTTAAAGGCAGCTTCTTATATCCCTTTTCAAATTTTCACAGAGGTGATTTCAATATATTTTATATGAACGTGCGTGAAAATGCCATGCAACGATTGAATGCATATTGGAAACAGTAATTGATCAATGCTATAATGCTGCAATTTTAATTTTTAGAAAAGAAGTCTTTAGTCTGTAGGAAATGCCAGCCCGACTGATCTGATTTTGTCAATTAGATTTGTAATGAATCATCAGTCGGATCGGGCGGGCTGCAATACTGCAATGTATTAATATTAAAATGGCATCATATTGTATCATTAAATTGATAGATTAATCATATTTTTAAGTATATGATGAATCTTTAAATGAATTGGCTTTGGATGCTTGACTCCCATACGCTGCAATTATATTTCTTGCAATGCTGTTCGTAAAAATCAAGATAATTTTCATATTTGGTAATTGACATTTTAAAGCCTATTAATATTCTTGGTTAAAATCAACTGGCCATTTTCAAAAATAGAAATAAAATAAAATCCTGGAACTAAATCATCCATTTCCACTTTATTGACTCCTTGAAATATACGGAGTGACTTTACATTTTTACCAATTTGGTTGTAGAAATGTGCCGTCATATTTTGAGGATTGTATTTGCTGATTTGGATTTGGAGAAATTCTTTGAATGGATTGGGTGCTAATAATACGGTTGGTTTGATATCAATTTGAATGTTGTTATCTTCAGAACTAACAGTACCGATTTGGATGTCTTTGCAAAGGGTATCAGAGCCATGTTTATTTTTAGCAATCAAGCAAACTTGGTAAATACCATTTTTTGAAAAAATATGTTCTGGATTTTTTAATGTGCTGGTATTGCTGCCGCTGGCAGGATCTCCAAAATTCCATTCCCATTCTAATATATCTGTATAACTGAGGTCCGTAAAATCAAAGCGCAAATAATTGAAGCTATCCTGTGTATACCTCCAACGCGCAACCGCTGATTTATCAATACCCAGGGTATCACAAGGACTGTCTTCCCAATCGAAGATTCTAAAATGCGGAAAATTGGGCATGGATTGAAAATACGTGGAAGGCAATAATATATCGTGTTGCTTTAAATTGCAGGCTTTGCCAGGTAAATCTGGATTGTGAATGACATGTAAAAAATTTGTTTCACTATTGGTGTTTCCATAAATTTTCTGATCAGGTGCTAACATCAATTGATAAAACGTTGAAAAAAAAGTATGAGGCAACTTAAAATGATCAGTCGTATCAATTAATATAAAAGAATTGGAAATATCAGTAGATTCCAAATTGTATTGATACAAGGAAAAATCTGCAGAGACATAAAGTAATTTGCTATTTGGAGAAAAACAAACACCCCGTGGATAGTATCTATTATCGTCAGCTGGCTTATTTAAAGATATATAATCAGACAATAGACCGGTACATCGATCAAATCGAAATAAATTTGCTCCATTGTACTCAGAAACCAAAGCATACCAGTTGCCATCGGGTGAAAATGCGGACTGGGCAGTCCAATATTGATGAGTCCAAGTATTGCCAATCGCTTGTTTATATGGCCCTAATATTCCAATTGGGGTGAAAAGGTATTTGATAAAATTATTGCTAGACGATTCATGCATTATGATCCACCAATCGCGTCCATTGCCATGTCTGATTGCTTGAATACCTTCAGTAGTTTCTAAAGAATCTATTAAAATGCTTTTATCGGTTATTTTGAAGTTTGAGTTAGTATCTCTTGAAATCTTAGTCCTAAATAATAATCCAGGATTAGTATTTTCCAATTGCCCAAAATGAAACAGACTATAAAAATATTTATTATAATCGTATAATAAAAGCGTAGAACTTCTTGATGGGTAAGCTCCTAAAGTTCCATGACAATATTGATTTGTTACAGATCCAGGATTTAAGCTATCACTAGCTGGAACTAATTTATGATTTTTATCAAAAAGAGCGCAGTTATTTGTATATATAGTTAAAGCTCCTTCATTAGTGCAAATTGAACTACAATCAAATAACCGCGTATTTATATTAAAATATTGAACATTTGGGAATTCAGCATAAAAATCAATCATACTTCCTCCAAAATAATCAACTGGTCTATTTGGTTCATGCCCAAATAACCAAATATTATCTTGCTTGTCTTGTGCATTTAAACTATAACAAAGCAACAGAAACAAAAAAATTGTAAAATATTTCATAAACTTATATAAAAAATGCCTTGCATTTAATCTATTTAAATGCAAGGCAAGATTTGATAATTGAATTATTGTTTCATGATTTTTTTAATACTTTTTGAGCCGTCCCAAAATTTTAATTCCATTAAATAAACGCCTGCCTGCAAGGCAGTTAAATCTAAGGTATGGTATTGAGATTCTCTTAATACCTTTGAAATCAAAATACGACCTTCAGAATCCATTACATTTACCAATTCAATACTATTGTCAGAACGTATAGTAACAGTATTTGTGACACTCGGTACCGGGTAAATTTCAACAGCATTCTCTAAAACCAATTCAGATTCTAGGATTTCTCCTTCAGGTAAACGATCCTGATTTTTAACTAAACTTATACCATCGCTGTACTGAGGAAACCAAACCCGTGCATGCAATACTGCAATCCCTCCTTCATCAAAATTTTGATCTGCGATTGCTTCTACCTGGTCAAAATCGGAGGCTTCAGCTTCGCCTGTAAGCAATAAGAAAATAAACTCGTTCATGAATTATAAAATTATCCTCCCAGATAGAATCTGTAGCAATGGCTGCGTTTTGTACCAATAATGCATCAAACGCATCTACTCGATAGTCCAATATTTCAGCATACAGACTGTCTTCCTGATTTGCCAAATTGAATAAGTCTTCCTGCAATTGCAACAAGGTATTTTGATATACCGAATCTACAAACAATGTATCGACCCAGGAGTAATTTTCATTTAAGGTATCAATGGAATAGTAAAGTTCATCCCGATCCTCTTGAATAGCATCCAATTCATCCTGAATAAATGAAGGTATTTCAATCTTCAGTTTGATTGCATTGAATACCTGGCTTAATTTTCCGGCAGTTGAATTGCGATTGGCTGTAAAATAATCTTGAGCTAAGGTATCACAATTTAATTTGCTTGAATCGTCCCAGATTCTATAAAGCAATTGATAATCAGCATTAAATATATGGATTCCATTGGCAGGTCCTTCCGGATAAGTATTGGCAAATATATCCTTCTCAAATACAGAAAACCCATTGATTTCATTGCAAGTATCTCCTATACTTGGAGTATAACATCCATTAGATGTATTATTTCCGGAGCTGATAAACCAACCACTTGAAGGAGAGATACCCGATTGAGGAAACTTATCACAATTACTTGTTTCTATATAAAAGAGTGATTTTTGAAAGTTTGTAGCATTTATTGCAGCACTAGATCCCAATGGTATTGTACAATCCCACACATTACTTTTTCTGTCTTGCTCTCCAATTCTACCGGTCTCAGATGCTTTATCACCGATATAAATCCCTAAATTGCTATTTTGAAACAAACTGGTTGCCAATGAAGACCGATCGCAGTTTCCAGTAAAAAAGAAACAATTTCGGACATTATTAAATTGGTTATCGCAATAATTTGCATTTGGAAAATTTTCACCATAAAAACCAATATTCATGGTCCTTGAACTGGTGGACGAAAATCTATTACTAAGTATTTGATGGCTTCTTCCAAGAGCATCTTCTGCCGTAATTGAATTTCGCATACTCAATAAAGACGAATTGTTAAAATAAAAGGTGTCCATTTCAACTGTAATAAAATTTGAATAATGACACATTAATTTATATCCACAAACCATATCCTGAGAAGAAGTAATGGTGCTTTTGTTTTCATAAAACCTCAATTGTTCACCTCCATAGGATCCTGAAGTTTCTGCAATCCAAACACTGAATGCATTGGTATTGCTACCACCAATGTAAAACTTATTTTGGTAAATCGTATTTATTAATCCTGCACTACCTGAAGACCGGGATAACCAGATACCAAAATTATCTAAGCTGGCATTAGACGTCTTTGTTTCCTGAAATAAATTGGTATTCATAGTAAAAGTATTTCCTGAAATATTGATCTGTTCGCCCATAATATTATAACTCGATAAAATTCCAAACACACAATGCGAAAAGTTAGAATTTTTAATATCAAGTTTTGATTCTTCTCCAACGATACCTGTATAAAAAATGTCTGAAAAACTACTTCTATGACATTTTAATGTTGAATTTTCAATCCAAATACCTGCTCCCAAGGGATCCAGATCTGTGCCATAGATATGGTTAAAATTACAGCCATTTACCACTAGCGTAGAAAAATTCGTAGCTAAAATACCAAATAATACCCGGGAAAAGATAAAATTATTGGTTCCACTTGATCGACCAATTGAAATGGTACCATTATTCAACAATATTCCGGCATATGGAGTTCCTGCAACATAGTGATTAACAATTTCATCGTCCGTATTGTAATGTTCACGCATATCCAAATATTGATCACCTCTAAAAGTATTGCCAACGCAGGCTCCCAAATTGATCGCTTTTCCTAAATTTCTAATTCCAGCAAAATTCAGGCTAAACTCTGTATTGACTAAACCTATATTAGGTTTAGGACCAATAGAGATTGCATATTCGGCATCCTCAATTTTTGAATTAACAAATGAAATGGTTCGGGCCGTAACCGCTTCAATTCCTCTCCACATTTTATCACAAGAGAAAAATTTACAACCGGCAGCATAAAAACTGCCATCATTTTCTATGATAATTTTTGCACCGTCTCCCATTTTAAAACGAAGGGAGTTACCTCTGAAATTTTTATTTATTCTCAAGATACCTTGAACATAAATGAGTGTTCCGGTAGGAGGCGTGATCCCGCCTGAACCATCTAATGAATAGTAACCGGAAATCTTTTCATCTGAATTTACGTCTGCACCAATACTGACATCAGGTTCTCCTTCTCCATAAATTTCACACAGCCTCGTATCAATCAATGGCGCGGAATTGCAAAAGTAACATCCGGTATCCCATTCAAAAATGGAAGAAGATGCACTGGATGAAAATGCATAAATGCAATTTAAGTTTCCAATCATGAAAACAAGAAGGAAACAGAAAATCAATTTTATGAATTGATTGCTGAAACCGATAGATCTAAACAATGATTTATTATTTAGGAATTTAAGTTGTGCAAAGCCAAAGCAATAGCCAGGCTTATTGCATAAATGAATGCAAAGCATAATTTTTGTTTTAAAATTTTAATAATAGATAATACAATCCCTTTTCGCCAACGAGGTCAGCGCTTCAAAAGGAAAAAAGCATTCTAGGGGAAGGCTGAATGAATGCTTGTAAATTTTCTAAAGAATGATTGTGTTAGCTAAAAATATCGAATGGGTGTTTATACCTGCGTTTTGGGCTAAAGATTGTTAATCATAGTATATAGAAAGATCATTGGCTATCATCCAGCCATTTCGTGCCTTTAGGCATAATTCTGTAGTACTTCATAAAAATACATTTTTGGTTAATAAATAATACATTCCTTGCAAATGCTCATTTTCATTTATCAAACTTGATAAATGAGGCAATTGATTATCTTAAAATTCTGAATAATTTATAGGATCAAAATATTGAAATCTTGACGGGTGTGATTGTATTACAAAAATATAATGCATAGCTGGCAAACTCCAAATTAATTGTGTTAAATTTTTAATTTCAGATGAAAAATCAGGGTAAACCCTGATTGCAAACTAAGGGTTTACCCTGATTATATAAATAATTGTAATATGAATTTAGGCCAAATTTCAATCTTTGGAGTGGATAAAATCAATTCGTTGTGAATAAATTGTATAACTAGAAATCCCTTACTAAATATCAGCTCAAGTATCGTTTATTTTCATGGATTATAATCCTGCATCTGTTTTATTTATTGACTAAATTTAAATGAGTAGCTACCGAGTAAAAGGTATTAATACAAGCAAATTTAAAAATACAATAAATTGATTCCAACCCACCCGATCCTACTGTTGATTAATTTTAATTATTAGCTATATATTTGGATCACGCGGGCAGGTATTGAAGATGTATAGTATTGTAAAATTGTAGCATTACAGAATTTCCCTAAAGACTTACGATTCACTATAGCAAATCTCCTCCAACCTCGGCGGGACGCCATCGGTAACTATTTTTTACATTAAAAAGAAGCATTAAAATTTGATATATTCAATCATTCCAAGATTGCAGCATTGGACCATTGCAGCCCGCCCGATCCGACTGATGATTCATTACAAATCTAATTGACAAATTCAGATCAGTCGGGCGGGCATTTCCTACAGACTAAAGACTTCTTTTCTAAAGACTGAAATTCCAGCATTGTAGCATTGAAAATTTGCAGCATTACATTTACTCGTATCTCAAAGCTTCCACCGGATCCAAACCGGCTGCTTTTAATGCAGGGTATATTCCTGACAAAATTCCAACGATCATACAAACGACCAATCCCAAAATAATCCAGGCCCAGGGTATTAAAAATTCACCTCCAACGATGATGGATACAATGTTACCAACTGGAATGCCGAGTAAAATTCCTAAAATTCCACCCATTTGACAAATGATGATGGCTTCTGTTAAAAATTGATAAATGATATTTTGTCGGGTTGCTCCAATTGCTTTTGCAATACCAATTTCTCGCGTGCGCTCTGTTACTGAGACCAACATAATATTCATGAGTCCGATAGCTGCTCCAAGCAAAGTCATCAAGCCAATGGCAATGGCAGCACCACGCAACTTAACGGTATTGTCCTTTAAAAATTCAACGATGCCATCACTTTTAATAATTTCAAAATTATTGTCTTGATATGCTTTTAATTCACGAATTACACGAATCATTCCAATTGCTTGTGAAATGATATTGTCCATATCCATTTGATTGGAAACCGCCACATCGATGTTGTAATTTGAAGAAGCATTTGCATAATTCATTTTGGCACGAAGCAGTGGAATAAAAATTCTTCGATCTGCTCCTTCATTCATGCTGGCTCCTTTCGATTTTAATACACCAACAATTTGAAAATGTTGACCATTAATCAGAATGGTTTTGTTTATGGCTTTTTCCGGAATTTCATCAAACAGTCTTTTAACCAATTCGGCTCCTATGATTGCTTTTGGAGTACCATCTTCCAATTCATGACTAGAAAAAATTCTTCCACTCTCAATTTCATATCCATTGACTTTAAAGAAATTTTCATCAATTCCTTTAATCCGGGTTGAAGGATTGGTCTTTTTATCAAGGTACTGTACCGTTGCATTCGAACTGCCATTAAATGATATCGTAACCGTTGCGCGATCTGAAAAGCGTTCTTTAAAATCACTGGATTGCTGAAACGTGAATGGCGGTGATTCTTTATAATTGTTTTTACGCCCATGCCGGCGAAACTCAGTAGACTTTCTGGAAATATTAAAACTATTGGCACCTAAAGAAGAAAAATTACTGCTCATGCTGTAGATCATACTATCAATGGAAGTAAGTATGCCTACCAAAGCCATGATGCCTAAGGCAATAATCACCAATGTCAAAATTGATCGCAACAAATTTGCACGAACATTTGACCAGGCTAGAATAAAAATTTCGAAATAATTCATCCGTTATTCAAAGATACAAGACTCTACGAAGTCTGCTTGGGATTTCGATAATTTGCGAAGGACGTCCGACCAAATCGGTTTATTGACCGAGCATGGCTTGTTTGGTTAGGATGGCTAATTCCTCATGAATCTTTCCATTGCTTGCTAAAATGTGATGTGAATTCAAAATGCCTTCCGGCCTGGATTCAAAATTGGTAACCATACCACCGGCCTCCCGAATTAATAAGATTCCGGCAGCCATGTCCCAGGAATTTAATCGGGTTTCATAATACCCATCAAAACGGCCGCATGCTGTGTATGCGAGGTCAATGGCAGCGGATCCTAAGCGTCTCACACCTCTGGATTTATTTAATATAGTAATGAGGATTTGCGCCAAATTATCCATCCATTTTCGTTGATACGGAAAACCAGTAGCGATAACTGAATCTTCCAATTGCTTTACATCGCTTACCTGAATTTTTTTTCCATTGCAATATGCACCTCCATTCAACCAACTGTAATAACATTCATCTTGCATGATGTCATGGACAATTCCGATAAGAATTTCATCGCTTTTCACCAAAGCCAGGCTGATAGAAAAAATAGGAATGCCTTTTAAAAAATTGGTGGTCCCGTCTAAAGGATCTATAATCCATTTAAGTTCTCCTGGTGGTAATGTGTCTGTTGTGTTCTCCTCCGTAATAAAATCAGCCTCCGGAAGGATTAATCGAAGTTGAGAAACTAATTTTTTTTCTGTTTCAATATCCACATAGGATACCAAACTGTGTTTTTCTTTTTCCAGGATTTGATCGTCTTGTACCTGACCCAATTCTGCTTTAATAAAAACTGCAGCTTCTTTAACAATACCTACAGCTTTACAACATATTTCTTCAATGTGCTTGGAATCCATACTGTAAAAATAAGAATCGAAAGAATACTAAGAGGCAAAATTCAAAAAAAGCACCTAACTGTAACTAGGAACTTCTCATTTTTTCTTTACTTAATGGAATAACAGCTTGTCAGCATATTAGCTTGTCAACTTAATAACTTCTCCCCTTTAAAAAATCCAATCGGACTTTTACATACGAAGCACTCAATAAGAGCAGTTTTTGAAAATTAGCAATTCGAAATCTTTTTTGAAGCAATTGTTCCGGTTTTGCACTCCTAATTTTAAGAAACAATCTCCAGTAATAGGTATATGCTAAATATACGCCCAGTTTAACCGGAGTGGGCAGTAACCAAATCCCTTTCAATCCTTCCTTGAATTCACTTTCAATTTCTGATTCAATGGTTTTTTTTTCAAAATCGTTAAAGTGATTTAATTGCAATCCCGGAAAATAAACCCGACCCCGTTCTTCAAAATCAGATCTAATGTCCCGCAAGAAATTAATTTTTTGAAAAGCTGATCCTAAGCTAGCTGCATAGGGTTTTAATTTTTCATAATGTTGTTTGTTTCCTTTTACAAATATACACAAACACATCAATCCAACGACTTCAGCAGAACCATAGACATAGGTTTTTAATTCTTCTTTTGAAAATGTTTTTTTATGCAAGTCCATTTCCATGCTGTCTAAAAAAGCATCGATAAGTTCTACTGGAATTTGATATTCGTTTACAATTGCTTGAAAATTTTGTAAAATTGGATTTAAACTGATTTTATACTTTAAAGCCTTGGTGGTTTCTTCCCGAAATTGTTTTAATAAATCATTTTGGTCTGAATCATGAAACGTGTCTACGATTTCATCGGCCAGTCTTACAAATCCATAGATTGCGCAAATTGGACCTCGATAGGGTTTTGCAAACATCCGGATTCCTAATGAAAACGAACTGCTGTAGCGATGGGTCATCTCTTTACTGCAATGGCGGCAAAATTCCTGATACATTTGAATTGAACTCATAGATTCATATCTTTTAGTAATTGGATTGCACTAATCTGACCTGATATCAAACAAGGTGGTAAGCCGGGACCTGGATGGCTCAATTGTCCGGCAAAATAAAGTCCTTTAACTTTTTTTGAACGAATCCGCGGTTTAAATACGGCGGTTTGCATTAAAGTATTTGACAAGCCATAAGCATTGCCTTTAAAACTATGATATGCTGAATAAAAATCAGAGATAGACATTTGTTCATTCACAACAATATGTTCTAGGATTGACTGACCTGTGTGTTTTTCAAGATGGTCGATTGCAAATGTAAACAAGCGATCTTGTTCTTTTTTAGAATCCTGCAGTCCAGCTGCTAATGGAATTAAAATAAATACATTTTCCATGCCTGCTGGAGCTACGCTCGCATCTGTTTTACTAGGGACACAAACATAAAACAAAGGATCTTCTGGCCAGGCTGGATAATCGTAAATGCTCTCAGCGTGTTGATTAAAATCCGATTTAAAAAATAAATTATGATGTAAGAGCGAATCCAATTTTTTAGAAATGCCCAGATAAAATATTAAAGCAGAAGGCGACAGCTTTCTGCTTTCCCAGTAAGCATTTGAATACTGCCTGTAAGGTGGATCAATCAAAACCGTTTCGGTGTGATGGTAATCTGCAGCCGATAAAATGGCATCAAAGGTATGCGATTGATTTTTTATTTGTAGTCCCGTGACCTTGCCATTGACAATGTTTATTTTTTCTACGCTTGAATTAAAATGAAAGTTAACTCCTTTTTCAAGAGCTAAATGATAGAGGGCTTCAAATAATTTATGCATTCCACCCATTGGATACCAGCTGCCTAAAATCAGATCTGCATAATTCATCAAACTATACAATGCAGGTGTATCAGCCGGCTTTGCGCCTAAAAATAAAACTGGAAAACATACTAATTGACGTAATCTGTAATCTTTAATATGATTAAAAATACTTTTTTCAAAGGACTTAAACAATTCAATTTGAAATGCTGCTTTGAGTAATCGAAGGTCGAAATATTCAAACCAGCTTAATGAAGGCTTTCTAACAAATTCCTTCATTCCTGTTTCATATTTAAGTTTTGCCTGGTGTAAAAATTTTTTCAGAAATACCGCGCTTCCTGGTTCAATGGATTCAAATAATTTATATGTTTCTTCAATATTGCTGGGAACCACCAAGCGATCATTTTTATAGAGGATTTGGTAAGATGGATCTAAACGGACCAAATCAAAATAGTCGGAAGTTTTCCTTCCAAATTCATTAAAAAAATCTTCGAACACATCCGGCATCCAATACCAACTAGGGCCCATATCAAAAAAGAAACCTTCTTTTTGAAAAGCCTGACCCCTTCCCCCAAATGAAGTATTCTTTTCAAATAGACTTACTTCCGTACCGGAATCAGCCAATTGTATTGCGGCGGCCATACCGGAAATACCGGCACCGATTACGGCAATTTTTTTCGTTTCAGGCATAAGCATAGGTAAAACCCTGATTTGGTTATTTTGTTTAACTTTTATAAATAAATTATTAAACAAAAAAGCCCCTGAGAAGATCAGAGGCTTTTTATTAATATTTCGAATGAATCCTATTCTGCTTTTCCGGCTTTCAGGCTGTCTTGAAGGATTTTCAATTCATCCATCTTGCCATCAGCGGCTAAACCTGCTTGCTGAGGCCAGCTCGTTGGGTCGTGCATCTTATAACGGGCACCAGCTTTTTCAAGGATGTCTTTAATCCGATCAACAGGTGCATCCGCCAATTCTCTAAAATTACTGATACCATCAGCAATTAGCAATTCAGCAATTTTTGGTCCAATGCCTTCAATAAGCTTTAAATCGTCTCCTTTAGAAGCTTTTGATGTTTTCTTTACCTCTTCTGAAACTTCGGCTGCGGGAGCTTCGGTTTCATTAACAGGAGCTGGCGTTTCGGCAACTGCTTCAACTACAGGTTCAGTTACAGGTTCTGATTTAGCTTCCTCATTACTTGTTGCAGGACTTGATGCTGCTAATTTAGCTTTTGCATTTTCCTGAAACTGCTCTTTCAAAGCACTAAACCCTTCAATTTCACCCAAAGTGGTCGCTTCAATTTTAGATTGTTGTTTTTCAACAGCCTTCTTAACTTTTACAGTTTCGACGTCTTTCTCTTTCTTCACATTGTCATCAGCTTCTTTTTTAACATCTTCCAGATATTTAGCATGTGAAACCATGATTTTCTTATCGTCGCGATTAAATTCAATCACCTTCACAGTAAGAATCTCTTCTACGTTTGCCTGAAGATTGTTTTCTTTCTTCATGTGTTTTGCAGGCGCATACGCTTCAAGACCGTAAGGTAATTGTACAGTATAGCCGCGATCGTCTTTCTTCAGGACGGTAGCTTCATGATAAGAACCAACTGGGAATACATTTTCAAAAGTATCCCATGGATTTTCTTCCAATTGTTTATGGCCTAAGGACAATTTTCGGTTTTCAGCGTCAATTTCCATGATCATTACATCCAAATTGTTGCCAACTCGGGTGTATTCTGATGGATGATTAAAACGTTTGGTCCAGGATAAATCTGAAATGTGAACCATACCTCCAATGCCTTCTGACATTTCCACAAAAACTCCATATGGTGTTAGGTTTTTAACAATACCTGAGTGACGCGATCCTGCTGGAAATTTTTGTTGAATGCTAGTCCAAGGATCTTCTGTCAATTGCTTTAAACTTAAAGACATTTTGCGTTCTTCGCGATCCAGTGTAACCACTTTTGCTTCAAATTCCTGACCTAAAAAGAAGAAATCTTTAGCATGAACAGGTTGGCTATTCCAGTTTACTTCAGAAACGTGAATTAAGCCTTCAACTCCAGGTTGAATTTCCAGGAATGCACCGTAATCTTCAATATTGACAATTTTTCCTTTTACTGTAGAACCTTCAACGATATCAGCAGGCATTACTTCCCATGGGTGCGGTTGCAATTGTTTCAAGCCCAATGAAATTCGTTTTTTATTCTCATCAAAGTCCAATACCACCACATTGATCTTCTGATTTTTCTCCAGAACTTCATTTGGATGGTTGATACGACCCCAGGAAATATCGGTAATGTATAACAAACCATCTACACCACCCAGATCGAGGAAAGCTCCAAAATCGGTAATGTTTTTAACAGTTCCTTCCAATACCTGACCTTTTTCAAGACCTGAGATAATTTGTTCTCTTTGTTCCTGAAGATCGCCTTCAATAAGTGCTTTGTGAGAAACCACGGCATTTTTAATGGTTTCATTGATTTTAACCACCTTAAACTCCATGACTTTTCCGACATATGCATCGTAATCGGTGATAGGTTTAATGTCTATTTGCGAACCGGGAAGGAAGGTTTCCAGACCATTGCAATCAACGATCAATCCTCCTTTGGTTTTGCTGATTACAGAACCCTTTATGATGGTTCCGTTTTTGTAAGAATCCACCAGATTTTCCCAGGCGCGAAGCAATTTTGCTTTTTTACGGCTGAGAACCAGATGTCCTTTTTCGTCTTCTGTTTTTTCTACATAAATTTCAATGCGGTCACCTGTTTTTGGATCCAGATCACGGAATTCAGTTTTCGCAACCAGTCCGTCTGATTTATAGTCAATATCAAGGATTACGCTGTTTCCGGTAGTTCCTGCTACCCGAGCTTGAATTACCTGACCGTCAATTATGGTACGGAAGGTTTTGTCGTAGTCTTTAATGTATTTTTCCTGATCTTCGGGAGAGTAATTCAGGGTGTTTTTGTTACTGATAGACCAGTCGAACTCGTCGTGCGCACCGGCAAAATCATCGGTTCCAACGAGGGTTTCCAGGTCAACAACTTCCTCTAACAAATTGACGATTTCCTCTTCTTTTTTAGGGGCTTGAAGAAGCTCATCGTCCTTGATTTCGGGATCATTGTCCGGGATTAAATTTGTTTCGTCCAACATTTTGGAATTTTTAAAAGGTTAAGAAATAATTTTTTAGCGGGGCGAAATTAGTACTTTTTGTGATACAAGGGGAGTAAAAAAGTGCTTTTTAAATTTAACATAATTTTAACATAATAAAATTATTATATTAAATGGCCAATGCTCGATTTGCAACGATTTCAACTGCAAATTCAAATTTAGACGGAAGTGGAACGACTTCGTTGCTATTAACAGCTGGAAATAATGGAACATTGGTTAAGTCAATCATTATAAAAGCACAGACTAATACGCAAGAAGGAATGATTCGTTTATTTCTTAGAAATTTTATTAATAATAATTACAATTTATTATTAGAAATTTCGGTACCCATAGTTACTAAATCCTCTCGAGATTGCTTTACCAATATGTAATCCAGCCAGTGCCATTGGAAGGGCTTTTTGAAACTCTATAAAAGCTGGGATAAACTGGTTGCTTATTCGCTACATGGTGAAGTAGAAATTGATAATAATCTGGTTGAAAATTCAATCCGGCCTCTAGCTTTGGGAAGGAAGAATTATTTATTCGCAGGATCTCATGAATCTGCTCAACGATCAGCTATGTTTTATTCATTACTTGGAACGTGTAAGCTTCATAATATAAATCCGTATGTGTGGTTAACAAATGTATATCAAAGAATCAAGGATCATCCAATTAATCGAATTGCAGAACTACTACCACAGAATTGGAAAAATTCAAAGGATACAACTAACTTTGAGCTTATCAGCAAAGTGCAATTTGTTAGACGGATACGGAATAACGATAAATATGCAAAAACCATTTTAATTAGAGAGTTTAAACGACTTTTACCATTTATACTTATAATTTAATCAATAATTCCTTGATAGAATATCGACTTAGCTAGAATTTAGCTAAATTTTCAATGATTCTCTTTTATACTTTGCGTCTATTTTATTTATTAAATTTAATTCGCCAAAAATTATAACCAACATTTAAGCTAAATACATTAAACATAAATACATTTTCGTAAGCATATATAGCTTTATCGATATTTCCCTGTGTATATGTAAAATTAACATGAAATGTTTCATTAATATTATACTTTATCATTGCTCTTAAGTCCATGCCCCAAAGT
Organism: Saprospiraceae bacterium; assembly: GCA_016787575.1. GTDB lineage: Bacteria > Bacteroidota > Bacteroidia > Chitinophagales > Saprospiraceae > Vicinibacter. The sequence goes on from JAEUUO010000037.1 coordinate 15,267, forward strand.
TTCGTGTCATCATTTTGGTTATGATAATTTGAGCCAAGCCTATGATTAATATTAATACCTATACCTAATTCTAAATTCATTTTCTTAATTTTCCATGCAACTACAGCCGGCAACTCCAGGAAAGTGTAAGTATAAACCAAATGATTATAGTGTGGAGGAAAACTAGTTGAATAGTCACTCGAAGATCTGTCAGACAATTTTAAACCTGAGTAAAGCGAAATACTATTTAAACTGTACTCTATTCCAATGCCAAGATTAGAAAATGGAAATCCAAATGCAAAAGTATAATGATACAGATCTTTTTCATTTTGAGAAACATGTGGAAATAAACTAAGATCAAAATTTGAATAATTTACTCCCACAGATACTGATAAATTAACTTGGGAAAACATAGAATTAAAACTTGCAAGAAAATAAACTACGAATCCTATTAAAAACTTATCCATTAATTAAAAAATGATTTAAATAAAAATTTAACTAATCTTCAATTGTTAACATCTGAAAGAATTACAACCGCAAGCAATTATGGGCCTGCTGTTGTGTACTTAATAGCCGCCTTTGAAAGAGTGAGCAAATGCTATACATATAAAAAACATAGCGAAGACTTAGAGTATATTATAAAGCATTCGAGGTTCTTAATAAATATGCTAAGTGAAATCAAAAAATTTAAAATTAAATTATATAAATAATCAAACGAACCTTTTAATGCTGCTCTTTTGAATAAGGCAAAAAATTCCACGAATATTGATGACCCCAAACTGATAGAATTAAACGCTGCATTGATAACGTTATTTGTGCATTTATTATTGCCATAGTTACCGTATGCCTATTCCGGTGTAAACTGGTATATCATTGCCTTAAATTTATTTAATAATATCGTTAACTTATTGTAAGTAATAAAATATTATTTATTATATGGATATTCATTAATCCAGTGAAATCCTCTACTCATTAATTCATTACTTATTTTATTTTTAACAAATAATACTTTGATCGTTCCGTTAAAATATAAACTATCAGATTCTATAATATTATAATTAAAAAAGTACTCCATTTTCTCAGGTTCCTGGTATAGTTCAATAGAATTATTAATAGTATCAATTTTTGTATAGTATTTAGCAATACTATCATTGTTAAACTTAATAGTAGCAATTTCATTATTATCAAATATTACTTGATTCCATTTTAAGACTTTATAATTATTGTCTAAAATAGTGTCTAATCCTGTTATGTATCTAGTTACTGTGTAAACTCCATATAATGGATGATTATATTGCAAGTTATCTATTGAATTTTTAATTTTCCATTGAGATAATACACTATTTGTCATAGTGTAACTAATTATTAAGAACTTTAATATTGATTTAAACTTATTAAGAAATTTATTCTCATATGTAACATATGATATTATTTTTAAACTTTGATTCTTTTTATAAATTAGAAATCGGAAAATTGAATTTAAATTATTTGACAGTAATGAAAGTGACAGTAAGAAAAGTGTTGTTGATAATATTTTTAAAGGAATGTCATAAAAATAATTTATTGCCATAATTTGTAGGGTAATTATAAAGCTTATTATTGCACCAATAGTAATTGTTTTTCTGAATAACAATAATATAGAACTTATTTCTAGAACTCCTATGAATATTTTGTACCATTTTGAATATCCGAAAAATGCCCATGCTAAGCCCATTGGAGAGGATTCTCCAAATGTTTTGGTTATTTTGACCAAATCAAAAGGTGAGAATTGTAGGTTAAATATTTTAGCCACTCCATAATCAAATAATTGAAAAGCTAGAAAATATCGAGACAAAGTCGTTAATAAATAGTACAATGAATTCGATTGAGATTTATTTTGATTTAGTATGCACCAAATTATCGCTAAAATAATTGATAATATAGTGAAAGTTATTAATTGAGCGTAGTGAAAAGTAGTATCTCCACTTCCGTTATTTATCAAATCTATTTCTACCTTAGTATTTAGAAAATATAGACCTATAAATTCAAATGGAAGTATTTTACTTAGAGGAATCTGGAAATAATATTTAATAAAGAATTGAAGCGGAAAATAAATACTAATATTGAATATAATAAAAAACAAGATGTATATACATAAAAATCTATAGATAAACAACTTCAAAATATCTTTTGCATGCTTCAAGTTATTTGTTATTTCCATTAAAGTTTTTTAAGGATTGAAATAATATAAAAATGATTGAAGTTATTACTGCCTTAAAGTTAATTATTAAATGATGAATTTTAAGCATACTTTTTGTTTTGAGAATCCTAACTTTTGATCTTTAAGTTTTAAATTTTCCTGCTTAATATTATATTTATAATAATTGGCTAACTGGTTTATTTATGAGAATGTATAAACAGATCTTCATTTTGTTAATATAGAATGGTTAATTTTTAATGCAATTTATTATGTATCATCATTGTCCAAGTTAACTGTTTTTTTTATCAATATTTAGTTTATAAAATCAAATGATTTTCCATTACTTTCACAAAAAATATTAACAGCATGTCCGACTTAAGGCCCTGGCTAAAAAATTACCCCGCAGGCATTCCGGCAAATGTAAAAACAGATTTATACCCCTCCTTAAGGGAATTTGTATCGGAATGTTTGACAAAATTTTCTTCGCTCAAAGCATTTACGATGATGGGTCAATCTATGACTTACAAGGAATTGGATGACCGTTCCAGTGCATTTGCAGCCTATTTGCAGTATCGCGGACTTAAACCCGGAGATCGGATGGCCTTGATGATGCCCAATTTATTTCAGTATCCGATTGCCATTCTGGGAGCCATTCGGGCAGGTGTTGTGATTGTAAATACCAACCCCCTTTATACTCCCCGCGAGATGGAATTTGTGTTTGTCAACTCAAAGGTGAAGGCTATTGTAATAGTTGAAAATTTTGCCTCCAATCTTGAAAAAATTCTGTCAAAAACAAATATCGAAATTATTATTACCACCACGATAGGCGAATTGATGGGTGGACTAAAAGGAAGTATCATCGACTTTACGGTCAAATACATCAAACGCATGGTTCCTAGGTTTAAATTACCCAATACTGTCAATTTTTCAACAGCCTTAAGACAAGGCGCCCGGCAATCCATTAAAGCGTTTGCAGTAAAACCCAACGACATTGCCATTTTACAATATACGGGTGGCACAACGGGAGTCAGCAAAGGGGCTATGCTGACACATCACAATTTGCTCTCAAACATTGAGCAAATCCGGGCCGTGATTTGCTACTATTTAAAGGAGGGAAAAGAAACAACCCTATCTCCATTGCCAATGTATCATATTTTTGCCTTCGCGGTCAATTTAATGGCCATGATGACCATTGGTGCCAACACCGTTTTAATTCTAAATGCCAGAGACATTGGTTCGATTGTCAAAGCATTCAAGGAGCATCCGATCAGTTTAATGACCGGTGTCAATACGCTTTACAATACACTCATGAATCATCCTGATTTTAGTAAGATCAATTTCAGTGCATTGAAAGTCACCGTTGCTGGCGGCATGGCCTTGCAATCCAGCGTAGCAGATCGTTGGAAAGCCCTGACCGGATGTGGTTTGAGTGAAGGTTATGGCATGACAGAAGCTTCACCAGTGGTCAGTTTAAATCCTATTGATGGCAATGGCAAACCTGGCTCAATCGGATTGCCGGTCCCATCTACCGACGTTCGCATCGTGGATGAATCGGGAAGAATTTGTGGTTATGGAGAAATTGGTGAAATTCAGGTCCGCGGACCGCAAGTAATGTTGGGTTATTTAGATAGACCGGATGAAACCGCAAAAACCATTGTTGATGGTTGGTTGTGTACTGGTGACATCGGTTCGATGGATGCTGATGGTTATTTTAAAATTGTAGATCGCAAAAAAGACATGATCATTGTATCCGGTTTTAATGTATTTCCCGCTGAAATTGAGGAAGTAATCTCCCGTCATCCTAAAGTTCAGGAAGTTGCAGCTATCGGCATTCCGGATGAAAAATCAGGAGAGGTGGTTAAAGTCTTTATTGTAAAACGAGATAAAAGCCTCGATGAAGACGAAGTAGAACGTTATTGCCGTGAAAATTTTACAAATTATAAACTTCCAAAAGCCATTGAATTCAGAGATTCATTGCCCAAGTCAAATATTGGAAAAGTTTTGCGTAGGGAATTAAGAGGATAAATAAATTTTATAAAAAACATGTGTTCAATTTTTATAGATAAAATTGCATTCTAGTATGATTATTAATAAATTTTAGTTTTCTCAATTAACTTAAATTTTTTTGACTTTCATTTTTGACAATAATTCGTTTTATCGCCACGAATTAAAGACGAATGAATAAGGAATTACACAAGTTTAATTACGATTTAAATTCGTTATTGATCATTCTTCTCGGCAGTGCGCGGGATTTCCACTACGTTCCAATAGTCTTTAATTGATTTCCATGCGTGCATTCGTGGCAATTCTTCTTATTCTTCAATTCGTCCTCCATTCGAGCATTCATGGCCACCAAATTTTACAAAGTGGGTTTTAAGTTAGCAGTAAGGTAAATTAATTTCATTTGTTTCAATACTGTATTAGACAAGGCAATTCAATTAGAAGGAAATCAAATTTGGATCAAATCCAGACTTTTATTGTTATTAGATTGAATTAAAAAAATTGGGTTTCCAAGGCAAAGGGCATTGCATTTTTGTTTATTTTGCATCCGATTTACCTGAAAAATCATTCATTCACAATATAAAACCAAAATTATGAGACAATTTTCTAATAAGATCCTCTTACTTGCTCTGGCAATTGTCTTTTTCATCAGTTCGTGCAAGGAAGACGATCCAATCCATGTAAATCCGGGTATTAATTTTACAAGTGGAACGGGCTTGATTACAAGTGATATTTCAGTTCCTATTTACACTCCAATTAAAATGAGCCTTTCAGCTGTGAAAGGAAGTCAACCTTTGAAATATATACAAGTAAAGGTTGATGGAATTTCTCTAGGTCCTTTGGAATTTAAAGTGAATGGAGTGGACGCGCCTGCAAATCCGGCTTTATTGGTAGGCACTGATAAAGATGGCATCAGCAATACCTATGAATTTAAAACTTCAACAGAACCAGATACCATTGTTTATGAATTTGTCCTCGCAGATGATAAAGACAGTTTAACTGTAAAATCCATTGCCGTAATTTTTACAGCAATACCGGCAGCAGTAAAAGCTTCCGGTTTGATAGTTTATAATTTTTCAGGTCCAAGACAGGGAGGCTTGGATTTATTCAATGCAAAAGTAGTTTCAGGCAATGATCCCAATGCACATGTCAGAGATTATGGAGTTGTGGATCCTCAATCCAATTTTTTATGGGTTAAAAAATTTACGCCTCGCAATGGATCTGTCATCAAAAATCCAGGCTCAGGCTTGAGCTTTGCAGAAATTAGTTATGTCGAAGATATTATTTATTTATTTGATAATGGCTCCAACGATGTGGGATCCATTGATACTAAAGTTTTGGCTAAAGGTGATTTCTTTGTCGTTAAAAACGGAACAAGCTATTTTGCTGTATCGATAGATAATTTAACATTTACCGGTAATGACAATTTGGATAATTACGAAGTTTCAATCAAACGATGATATTTGATCTGTAGCAAATAAAAAACCCTTCATTTTGTGGAGGGTTTTTTATTTAAAAGAAGCCGTAGTAAAATACTTAAATAGTGAGACGGCAATGCATCCAAATAAAATTATGCATTCATTTAAATCAGTTTCTATCTTTATTCAAAATTTTTGAATTTGCAAACACTGTCAATCGTTATCCCAGTTTACAATGAAGAGCGCACCATTCACCTGATTTTGCAGGCGATTGCTGATGTTAAATTGAGCAATAGCATTCAAAAAGAAATTATTTTAGTAAATGATTGTTCGACTGATCATACAGAAGCAGCGCTTAAGTTTTATATAGAAAGCAATCCAAATCAGACCATACGGTATTACGCACACGAAGTCAACAAAGGAAAAGGAGCTGCATTACATACCGGAATTCAAAAAGCTACCGGCAATTATATCATCATCCAGGACGCGGATTTAGAATACGATCCTCGGGAATACAATGACTTATTAAAACCCATTTTAGAGGGCCATGCAGATGTAGTTTACGGATCACGTTTTACCAGTGGGCATCCACATCGAATTTTATTTTTCTGGCATTCCATAGGTAATAAATTTTTAACGTTCATTTCCAATGTGTTTACCAATCTCAATTTAACAGATATGGAAACGTGCTACAAATTATTTAAAGCGGACATTCTAAAATCTTTGGTTCTGAAAGAAAAACGTTTTGGCTTTGAACCTGAGGTAACCGCTAAAATTGCCCGTATAAAAGGTCTTCGGATTTATGAGGTTGGGATATCTTACTATGGGCGTACTTATCTGGAAGGTAAGAAAATTAACTGGAAAGATGGTTTTCGGGCTATTTATTGTATTTTGAAGTATAATGTGTGGAGATAAGGATAGGGCTAAAGGCTATGAATAATGGCCTGGCCGTCTGGAGGTCTGAAGGCAAAGAGGTTTTTTCCATTACAATTCGATCACATACTCGCAGAGACGCAAAGGCGCAAAGGAATGGAGAGGTTCCAAAAGACTAGTAAGCCACATTTACATCTATCAACTATCATTTACCAACTATTCTTCAGCCTCTAGCCTCTAGCCATTACAATTTCATCAAATGATTAAATGCTCGCAGAGACGCAAAGGCGCAAAGGAATGGAGAGGTTCCAAAAGACTAGTAAGCCACATTTACATCTATCAACTATCATCTACCAACTATTCTTCGGCCTTTAGCCTCTAGCCTCTAGCTTATCAACCATCACCTACCAAGCATCACCTATTTCATAGTTTATCAAAATTTTTACAGAATTGGGAATTAAATGTATCAATTTTGTGTATTAATAGAATAAACCAGCTTTATGAAACAGATTTTGATATCCTTATTATTCATTTTAATATTGGCTTTTAATTCCATAGCTCAAGTTCGTGAAAACAATCTCCAAATGAGCTTAGGTGTGCAAAACGGATTGAGTATTACCATTCCGGATGCAGATGAGGATTTAATTGACAAGGTTTGGAAAAAGTATACAAAAGCCTATGGAAAATTGGCTCGCAATAAAAAGGCCAAAGAAGAATATATTGAAAAAGCAGTCATCCAATCCATTAATGGCTCAAATGCCATGGATATTTATGTAACTACTGAAGACAATAGCATAACTGCATTTTTTGATTTAAAAAATGGTTTTTTGAATTCCGCCAATTACCCAAAAGAATACAAAGGAGCCTCTGAATTTATGCAGGAATTTTCTTATGAAGTCCAGCGTGAGAAAACCCGCATGGAATTGGAAGAGGAACAAGACAAACTCAAAAAACTCAATAAGAAAATGGGGGATTTGCTTTCCGATAATAAAGGCTATCATAAAGACATAGATGAGGCCAATGCCCGGATTAAAAAAGCAGAAGCAAATATCATCGCCAATGAAAAAAATCAGGATCTTACCAAATCCGAAATAGCCAATCAAACCAAAGCGGTGGAGGCTGTTCAACAAAAACTGAGCAAAATTGGAAAATAAGCAACCCAGGCTTCAGAATAAATTTTTACAAATTTTATCAACATCGCTTTTCTGATTTTTGGTCCGGATCGTCTGCAAATTCTTATTTATTAGTGCTCGTTTAATGCTGGATATATTACAGCTTTAACTAATAAGTCCTTGATTCCCAAACCAGACACATCCAAATAAATTAATATTTGTTTTATTTTTAATATGTACATTAGAGGCAAGTTTCAACCGGACTAGTTTTCAACAGTTTTTCCACAGGATTTTAGCCTGTTTTAAACATTTTCGGTTTTCATATAAATATTTTTTATTATTTGTTGTATTTTACATTTGTGCCTGTTTACAACAAGAACCTAGCAATCCATCATGGCTGAATCCATTAAAGATACCTTATCTATTCAACGGGGGGGCTTCAAACCCAGACAAGCCGATCTGAGCAGTCTGGCTTATGAAAAAATTCAGCCTCAGGCAGTTGAACTGGAAGAAGCTATTTTAGGAGCCATAATGTTGGATAAAGATGCCATTTCTGTTGTAATGGACATCTTGAAGGTGGATAGTTTTTACAAACCAGCGCACCAAAAGATTTACAAAGCCATGATTCAGCTGTTTCAATCCAATCAACCGATTGATACGCTGACCATTCGTGAGATCCTTCATAAGTCTCAGATTCTTGAAGAAGTAGGAGGACTTGCCTACATTCTGGAATTAGCCAATAAAGTGGCCTCTTCTGCCAATTTGGAATACCACGCAAAAATTGTAGCCCAAAAATTTGTTCAAAGGGAGTTGATTAAAATTTCTACCCTAACTATTCAAGATTGTTTTGAGGATACCAAAGATGTTTTTGATTTATTGGACTCTGCCGAACAAAGTTTGTATGATATTACAGACAATTATTTGCGTCGTGGTTATGAGTCTGTTGGTTCGCTGATCCTAAAAGCTCAAAAAAGACTGGAAACCATGTCCCATCATGAATCCGGATTATCAGGAATTCCCAGTGGATTTCCGGAATTGGATGCGATTACTTCAGGTTGGCAAAAATCTAACTTAATCATCATAGCTGCTCGTCCGGGAGTTGGGAAAACTTCTTTTACGCTTGCTTTGGGCAGAAATGCTGCCATGGATTATAATACTCCGGTTGCTTTATTTTCACTGGAGATGAACAATCTCGAATTGGTAAACCGTTTAATTTCTATGGAAGCAGAAATTGAAGGTTCTAAAATGCGAAATGGAAAATTGGATGATGACGATTGGACTCGTTTAAATCAAGTCATCAATAAACTTGGAGAATCACAGATATTTATAGACGATACTCCTTCACTAAACGTTTTTGAATTGCGTGCAAAATGTCGCAGGCTTCACCAACAATATAAAATTGGCATGGTGATCATTGACTACTTGCAATTAATGACAGCAGGTTCTAACGATAAGAAAGGAAATCGCGAACAGGAAATTGCAACCATATCAAGAGCGCTGAAGGGTTTGGCAAAAGAAATTAACATTCCGGTTATTGCGCTTTCTCAATTAAACCGTGCAGCCGAAACTCAGAGCAGAGAAAACAGAAGACCTCAATTGTCAAACTTGCGTGAATCTGGAGCGATCGAACAAGATGCAGACATGGTTATGTTTATTTATCGTCCTGATACGTATGAACTAGAGAATAATTATGAAATGCCGAAAGGCTATACCGAATTGATAATTGCCAAACACCGGAACGGTGCTACCGGAACTGTTGGAATGAAATTTATTGACCATTTTGCAAAGTTTGTACCTTTAAAACAAAACTTTGATCCATTTGGCTCAAGCGTTGTACCCAATGTAATTATCAAACAGTCCAAAATGAATGAAGAAGACGAGATTCCATTCTAAAAAAGAAATTGCAAAGCCTGAAACTGAAAGTGAATTTCCTTTCAGACTCAACAAATATGTCGCACATTGCGGAATTTGTTCAAGACGAGAAGCAGCTGAGCTGGTTAAGTCTGGCAAGATTAAAGTAAATAATGTTGTAGAAACAAATCCTGCCTATGAATTACAGGAAAAGGATAAAGTTTACTATGAAGACAAATTGATCAAACGAAGTCAAACATTATTTTACATCCTTTTAAATAAACCAAAAAATGTAATTACCACTCTAAACGATGAGCGGGGTCGTAAAACTGTTTTTGATTTAATTAAACAGGATATTAAAGAGCGTATTTATCCGGTTGGACGATTGGATCGAAATACTACGGGCTTGTTGTTGATGACAAATGACGGAGATCTTGCTCAGAAATTATCTCATCCATCGCATAAGATGAAAAAAATCTATCATGCTACACTGGATAAAAACTTAAGCAAAGCTGATATGGATAGAATATTAATGGGTGTAAAATTAGAAGATGGAATTGCTGAAGTCGATGGAATTGAATACGCCAATGATAAAAAAAATGAAATAGGAGTAGAAATACATTCAGGTAAAAACAGAATTGTTCGACGCATTTTTGAACATCTTGGGTATGAAACCATTAAACTGGATCGGGTTTACTTTGCAGGGCTGACTAAAAAAAATATACCTCGTGGAAAATTCAGACACCTGACTGAAAAAGAAGTTATACAACTCAAACACCTAAAGCATTAGTACCAAGGTTTGCTAATTGGGGATGTAAAATTAAAATTAGGTCCTATTATTAATTGACTTTATCTATTCGCAATTCCTGTACCAAGGTTTTGCTATTAAGAGATTCAGCATAAATGTAAAACCGAAACTTTTTACCATTGCTGGATTCCATGATTGCAATTGCAAAATTAGAGTCATCCCCCTTTGCATTTCCTTTATGCATAGGTGTTACAGATTTAGGAGGATTTCGCTCCAAAAAAGCTTTTAAAGCTTTTAAAGCGATGGATTTATCAACAAATTCAATTTGATTGTCGTAACAATATTCCATTTTATTGTCAAATAAGCCATTTAATGCAATCAAATCAACTTTGCGAATTGCATCAAAAACGCCGTTTAAATTTTGTGCATTAGTGAAATGGTTTCCTATTAGAAATACCAAGATTATTAAGATTCTCATCATCATTTATTTATTAGTACCATTTAGACCCTGGGTGCGTTCCTTAATTGCCTTAAAATTAAGTTAAATGATTGAAAGCCCATTCATTTTTATCAGGAATAGTTTTAAAAAGAATGCCAAAAAGAAAGCAACTTTGCGATCCAAAAAATTGTTGGAATACTGTGTTTAAGCGTAGTTTATTACTAATTCTCGATGGTTGGGGTATTGGAAAGGTGCCGGAATCCGATGCCATACAACAAGCCAACACGCCATTTTACGATCAATTGGTTGAATCTTTTCCTAATAGTGAGCTACTGACCCATGGCGCTTATGTAGGTTTGCCGGATGGTCAGATGGGCAATTCCGAGGTGGGTCATATCAATTTAGGAGCCGGCCGAATCGTTTATCAGGATTTGGTTAAAATCAACAAAGCAATCGAGGACCATAGTTTGGAAAACAATCCTGAATTCACGCAACTAATAAACTATTGTAATAATAATCAAAAGCCATGTCACTTGATTGGATTGCTGTCTGATGGGGGTGTACACAGCCATATCAGCCATGTATTTGGCATAATTAATCTATTGGAAGCGCATCTGAAGGTTCCTGTATATCTCCATGTCATTACAGACGGCAGGGATACGGATCCTCACAGTGGAATGCAATTTATTAACCAAACTCAAGAATTTCTAAATGGCAAGAAAACGCAAATTGCGAGTCTGATTGGGCGTTATTATGCCATGGATCGCGACAAGCGTTGGGAGCGAATTCGAAAAGCCTATGAGTTGTATGTTTTAGGAAAAGGAACCAAGGTTTCAAATGCAATGCAGGCTCTTGAAACATCATATGCTTCAGGAATTACGGATGAATTTATCGAGCCGTTTCGAATTCAGGACACACCCGAATCGCTTATTAAAAACGGGGATGCAGTTTTGTGTATTAATTTCCGTACGGATCGACTCAGGCAATTAACACAGGTATTTACTCAGAATGACCAGCCCGAATACCAGATGAAAAAAATGCAGCTGCATTTTGTAACTATGGCCCGATACGATCATTCTTTTGAGGGAGTTTCTGTTTTATTTGACAAAACAGACCTGCAAAATACCTTGGGTGAGATGCTATCTCGTTATGGTTGCACCCAGGTACGTATTGCAGAAACTGAAAAATATCCCCATGTCAGTTTTTTCTTTTCAGGGGGCCGAGAAAAAAATTTCAGCGGAGAAAAACGCATTTTGGTAGCTTCTCCTAAAGTTCCAACCTACGATTTAAAACCGGAAATGAGTGCCAATGCGCTTGCAGAGAAAACCATTGAAATTATCCAAGAAGAATTGCCTGATTTTATTTGTTTGAATTTTGCAAATGCAGATATGGTTGGTCATACAGGTGTTTTTACTGCAGAAATAAAAGCAGCAGAAACCGTTGATCAATGTTTGGAAAAAATCATACCAGAAGCATTGAAAAGAGATTATGCGATCCTAATTCTGGCTGATCATGGCAATGGAGAATTTATGATCAATGAAGATGGTTCGCCCAATACAGCACATACAAAAAACCCGGTACCTTGTATCCTTGTTTCAAATAAAAAGGAATTAAAAATTCAAAATGGAATTCTTGCAGACATTGCACCGACACTTTTAAAATTGATGGCTCTACCAATACCGGTTGAAATGGATGGTAAGGTTCTTGTGGCTTAAAAATCCTGATTATAAAATGGAAATTGAATCAACGCTAAAAATGGAAACGGATCTTGCAATCAAAGGCTATCTTGATATAGAGCTGGATCCAGAATTGGATTTGATTGCTGAAATTAACGCATTAAAAAAGGAAAAAAATGCTGTCATTTTAGCGCATTATTATCAAGATCCCGATATACAAGACGTAGCTGATTTTGTTGGGGATAGTTTGCAATTGTCTCAAGAAGCAGCTCGAACACCTGCTGATATGATCGCTTTTGCAGGGGTGCATTTTATGGCAGAAACAGCAAAAATTTTATCGCCTCAAAAAAAAGTAGTGATACCAGACTTAAAAGCAGGTTGTTCTTTATCTGATTCCTGTCCCGCTCCGGTCTTTGCAAAATTTAAAGAGCAATACCCCAATCACGTGGTTGTAAGTTATGTTAATTGTACTGCTGAGTTAAAAACGCTGACTGATATTTGTTGCACGTCTTCCAATGCAGTTCATGTAGTCAATAGCATTCCTTTGGATCGAGGAATTATTTTTGCTCCGGATAAAAATTTAGCAGCCTATATAGAAAAGGTAACAGGCAGAAAGATGGTGAAGTGGGATGGAGCATGTATGGTGCATGAAATTTTTTCACGGGAAAAAATTACCAAGCTCAAAATAAAACACCCGGAAGCTAAAATCATCGCACATCCTGAATGTGAAGAAGCAGTACTTGCTTTGTCTGATTACATTGGCTCAACGAGTGGCTTACTTAAATTTGTACAAACCAACGCTGCTAAATCTTTTATCGTAGCTACCGAAAGTGGCATTCTGCACCAAATGCAATTGAAATGTCCCGGCAAAACATTTATACCGGCACCGCCCAATAATTTATGTGCCTGTAATGAATGTCCCCACATGAAACGCAATTCTCTGGAGAAGCTCTACATTTGCATGAAATATGAATTGCCTGAGGTCCGATTGTCAGAAAATGTAATACGGGACGCCCGCAAAAGCATTGATCGCATGCTCGAAATTTCAGCACATGCAGGACTGTCATAAAATAAGATTCAAAATAAATCGTTTGTTCGTAAATAATTCAGCCGGATGCATTTTAAATACAGCTATTTTTTACTAATTCTTGTTTTGCCTTTCATTGGAAATGCTCAAAAGGGTTTTGAAGCGGGGATTTGGGCCGGCTCAGCAAATTATTTTGGTGATTTAAATAATTTATATCGACTCAATGAACCAGGTTTGGCAGGAGGCATTATGGGACGATATAATTACAATACCCGGATTTCTACAAAAATGCAATTAAATTATTTGCGATTGAGGGCTCATGATTCAAAATCTAATAATGCCTTTGACTTAAGAAGGAACTTGAGTTTTTTTTCAAATGTCATAGAAATTGCACCTAGTATGGAATTCAATTTTTTTAGTTTGAAGCATGGTTCGAAAGATGAAAATTTAACTCCATATCTCATGGGAGGAATCAGTGTATTTTATTTTAGTCCGAAAACAGATTTTCAGGGTAAAACTTACAGTCTTAGGAATTTAGGTACGGAAGGACAGATACCCGGACAAGAATACAACGAAATCAGTACAGCTTGGCTGGTCGGAGGTGGTGTAAAATTTGATTTAAATGCTGCTTGGAGCATCAATGTTGAACTCGCATATAGAAAAGCCAAAACAGATTATTTAGATGATGTCAGCGGATTCTATCCGGATTATATTGAATTACAAAACAATCGCGGAGATGTTGCCGTTCAATTGGCAGATCGTTCTGAAGCAACAACAGATTATCCTAAAATTGGTCTAAGCGGCACACAGCGAGGTGATTCAAAAGATAAAGATGCATTTGTATCATTAGGTATAAATTTAGTTTACTATTTTGGAAAATTGCGTTGTCCAGATTTATCAACCCCCAAATATTAGCTATTTAGCTGTAAAACTATTAAGCGCTGTTCAGTTTATATTCTTTAGTTGATTTTTTTAAGCATTTAAGCTAATGTATCCTCTTATCATCAACCCTTCTGCCCTTCAAGCTTTAAATCCTCCTGTCCTCTTCCTATAGACTTCCTTGCTATAGACTTTCTAGCTATATTCGCGTTTAAATTGAATGTGATGGCAGATTTATTACGGCTCGAAAATGTAGTCAAGGAATACGGTGCTCTCAAAGCTGTGGACCACGTAAGTTTTAAAGTTCCTGAATCTTCTATTGTTGGATTATTGGGACCCAACGGCGCGGGAAAAACATCTCTTATCAGGATTATTACAGGAATTACGCAAGCAGACTCAGGAAATGTTTTACTGCACGAAAAAGATATATACAAGATAAAAGATCCTTCTGTTGGTTACATGCCAGAAGAAAGAGGTTTGTATAAAAAGATGAAAGTTGGAGAACAACTTATTTTTTTAACCCGCTTGCGTGGTTTATCCAAAGCAGATGCTGAAAAAAATGTTGTTTTTTGGATGAAGAAATTTCAAATTGAATCCTGGTGGAATAAAAAAGTAAATGAATTGTCAAAAGGGATGTCTCAAAAAATACAATTCATCGCGACGGTAAGTCACAATCCAAAATTGATTATTTTAGATGAACCTTTTTCAGGATTGGATCCAATCAATACGAATCTAATTAAAGATGAAATTATCAGATTAAAAGAAGAAGGCGCCAGTATTTTATTTTCAACGCACCGCATGGAACAAGTAGAAGAGATGTGTGAGCATATTGTGTTAATTAACAAAGGAAGAATTGTATTGAATGGAGAAGTAAATGATGTTCGAAATTCTTATAAGGAAAATATTTTCGAGTTAACCACTTCTAATAATATGCCGGAAGAATTTTTTAGCGAATTTGATTGCAATATAAAAAAGGAAAGGCATTACCTTATAAGACTAAAGCAACAGCAGTCAACGAATGACATTTTGAGTTGGTTGTTGCATCATGAAGTTAATTTAATTTCTTTTAACGAACTGTTGCCAACATTCAATGAAATATTTATTAAAACTGTAAATGATACCAGCCATGAATAAATTGGGCTTAATCATAGCGCGTGAATATCTCACCAAGGTAAAAAATAAAAATTTTATTTTTACAACCTTACTTACTCCTTTAGGATTTTTAATATTTTTTATCGTCATTGGTGTAATATTTAGTTACGAAGGTTCTAAAACTTACCGGATTGCACTGTTAGACAAAAGTGAAATGAATATTAAGTTTCCGGATTCAACTAAAAAATTTAGTTTTATTAAAACCACCGAACCCATAGAGCAACTTAAGCTAAAATATAAAAATGGAGAATTGGATGGAATATTGGTTTTGCCAAAATTTGCCGGGGTGGATGTCAATGCTTATACAGTCTATTATCATTCTGACAAAGCCATGGATATTGAAATCGAATCCAGTCTTGAAAAATATTTGCAGGATGGAGTTAGAAATTATAAAATTCAGTTGATGAATTTGCAAAGCGAGCAACTGGACAAGCTAAAAACCGATATTGCCATTGATCCGGAGCCAGTTTCTGAAACTGAAAAAGATCGCTCAAGCTATACTGGTAAAATTGCTACAATGTTGGGAGGCATTATGGGTTATGTCATTTTCTTTATTATTTTTTTGTATGGAGCTTCTGTAATGCGTTCTGTTGCTGATGAGAAAGTAAGCAGAATTGTTGAGGTAATTATTTCTTCAGCACGACCTGTTGAACTGATGCTTGGAAAAGTAATAGGAGTTGGATTGGTTGGTTTAACTCAAATCGTGATATGGTTGGTTTTAATACCGCTTATATATTTTCTGGGAATGTCCATAGCAGGAATTGATACCCAACAACTGCAAGAAGTCAGCCAGACCATGGGGCAGCAGGCACCAGTAGATACCGACGAGTTAGCACAAATAATTCGGGAAGTGGGCGCTATGAACTGGTGGCGTATTTCTGTGCTGTTTGTGTTTTATTTTGTAGGAGGTTATTTTATTTATGCATCAATGTTTGCAGCAATTGGCGCCGCATCCGGTGATGATATAAATGATGCACAGTCTTTAACTATCATAGTAACCATTCCCATATTATTGGCAATGTATGTAATGTTTCAGGCCATTCGACTTCCGGATAGTTCATTGGCAATGTTTGCATCTTTGTTTCCATTTTTTAGTCCGATTGTAATGCCCGCTATGTTGGCATTTGACCCACCGTGGTGGCAAATTGGACTTTCTTTAATTTTGTTATTTGCTTTCAGCTATTTTATGATTTGGGTTGCAGCGCGAATTTATCGTACCGGAATATTGATGTATGGTAAAAAAGCAAGTATTAAAGAATTGGGAAAATGGATTTGGAAGGGTTGATGTAAATTTTTCCCAATTTTAATTTTTATTCTGTGAAAATAAGTGGATTTACGTTCATGCGAAATACAAGTAGTTTGTATTATCCATTTCTCGAGTCCATTCAATCTATATTGCCTATCGTAGACGAATTTGTAATTGCAATGGGCGATAACGATCCCTACGATCAAACTGAAAAATTAGTACGCGAATTAAACTCAAACAAGATTAAATTAATTCATACTAATTGGGATTTGGAGAAGTATAAGCAAGGAACAATTTATGCCCAACAAACGGACCTTGCTAAGCAAGCTTGTACAGGCGATTGGTTGTTTTACCTGCAATCGGATGAAGTCGTCCATGAAAAGTACTTAGAAGACATAGTAAATAATTGTAAAAACTATTTACTCGATGCTTCCGTTGAAGGATTTTTATTTGAATACAAACATTTTTGGGGGGACTACTATCATTACATTAAGTCTCATTGTTGGTATCCTAATGAAATTCGAATTATACGGAATCGCAAGGATATCCATTCATACGGAGATGCACAATCATTTAAATCGATTCAAAATTTTGACTCTTTAAACTACAGAACCAGACAAGGAATTCGGAAATTGAGGGTAGTAAAAATTAATGCTTGTATCAATCATTATGGTTGGGTGAGACCCCCTAAACTCATGCAATCCAAATCGAAAGTAATGGATGGCTTTTATCATGAAAAACAAACTGTACTTGCAGCGTATCAGGATAAACCGGTTTATTTTGATTACGGAAATTTAAGCAGACTCAAGCTTTACGATGAAAGTCATCCAGCGGTCATGAATCAATTTATACAACAGTTTAATTGGAAAGACCAATTAAACTATTCAAAAGATTATACACCTAATCGGACTTTATTAAAACATGAAAGAATAAAATACAGAGTTCTTAGTTGGGTTGAACAAAACTTATTGGGAGGCAATCAATTATTTGGTTATAAAAATTGGGTAATTTTACCTACAAATAAATTCAACTACTGAAGCAGGTTTAAATTTTCAATTAGCCTGTTAAGCTGCAATTAGTATTTAATTTCTATGAGTTCAGTTAAAGGTCTGGACTGACATGTCAGGATATAACCTTGCTCGATTTCTTCTGGTTCTAATGCCAAGCTGACATCCATATGTACTTTTCCTTGGATAATTTTCGCCATGCATGTTGAACATGCTCCACTGGAACAGGAATAAGGAGCATCCAACTTAGCATCTAATATGCTGTCGAGTATTTTTCTATTGCCGGGCATCTGTAACTCGTGGGTCTTATTGTTTAGATGCACGATAAGTCGGACAGTATTTAAATTTGGAATTTGAGAATCGCTTACTGGATGAACTGGTATTGTAAAATATTCTGCATGTATTGATTTGGAATCAATGTTTGATTTTAATAAATTTTCTTTGGTGCTTTCAATAAAGTCGCCTGGTCCGCATAAGTAATAAAGTGCGTTTAAACTGCGCAGAGGATATTTGTTAAAAAACTTCTGAATGGAATCTTTGTTTATTCGGCCTTTCCAACCTTCCCAGATTTTCTTTTTACTCGACAAAAAAGGAAGTAAGTTGCCTTTTAATCTACTTAAAGTAAATTCTACAAAGAACTGATCCTGATATTTTTGACTTAATTTAATAAGTTGTTCATGAAACATGATGTCTTCTTCTGTGCGGTTTCCGTATAAAAGGTAAACCATTGACATGGGCTCATCTTCTAACAGCGATTGAATCATTGAAAAAATTGGAGTTATACCACTGCCTGCTGCAAAGAAATAATAATTTTGACGCCTTCCTGAATCGGGGGTAATAAAAAAGTGACCTTCAGGTCCTGATAGTTCCAATTGATCACCTGCATTTATTTTATTAAAAATATAATTTGAAACAATACCATCATCCACTTTTTTAATACTGATGCTAATTGTTTCTTGTCCTGGAGCCGAACTCATTGAATACGATCGACGATATTCTTTGCCGTTAATAATTAATTTAAGAGTAAGGTGTTGGCCGGGATGATAATTAGTAAAAGCCTCAGGCAATTCAATAACTTTAAAATGCAAACTGACAGAATCTTTTGTTTCAAAGCTTTTTTCTGAGACCGGAATTTTATAAAAATGCATGATCTGAAATCGATTTAATACAAAACCGATAATACTAGCTTTTGTTTAGATAGATTCTGATTTGACTTATTTTTTAAGTAAATCCCGGATTTCAGTCAATAAATCTTCAGTAGTTGGTTTTGGAATTCCGACTGGCTCAACAAATTTGATACGATTTACAAATTTTATTATTAAAAACATCACAAAAGCAATGATAATAAAATTGATAAAAGAAGAAATCATTCGTCCATAAAGTATGGCTGATTCAGAGGTGGCAACTTTGCCATCAGGACCTAAAACTTCAGGAGACAAGACCCATTTAGCTTGCGCCAAATCGCCCATTTGAAAAATTTGACCAACCAAAGGCATAACGATTCCATCAACAAAGGCTGCCGTTATTCCTCCAAAAGCTGTTGCCATAACCAAGCCGATGGCTATGTCTATTAAGTTTCCCTGAAGTGCAAATTTTTTAAATTCTTTGAGCATGATAAATAGTTTAATTGTTAAGCCAATATTCAAAAATACTATTAAAATTAAATGCTAGCTATTAATTCATCAATTCCTGTCTGATTTTATTTAAAGCCGAACCTTCTTTAATCCATTCTATTTGTTGTTGATTGTAAGTATGTGCGAGTTCAAATTGATCTTCAGTTCCATCGGAGTGCTTCAATAAAATTTGTAAGGGTTTCGCAGGAGCCATTGAATCCAATCCGATTAAATCAATTTGATCGTCTTGTCTTATTTTATCATAGTCTGATGGATTGATAAAAGTGAGTGCAAGCATGCCTTGTTTTTTAAGATTGGTTTCATGGATACGGGCAAAAGATTTTACAATGACAGCTTTTACACCTAAGTAGCGAGGTTCCATGGCAGCATGTTCGCGAGAAGATCCTTCGCCGTAATTTTCTTCCCCAAAAACTACGGTAGAGATGTTTGATTTTTTATACAAACGTGCAGAATCCGGAACAGCCATATATTCATTACTAACAAAATTCAAAACCTTGTTGCTTTCATTATTAAATGCATTGATGGCACCGATCAAGCAATTGTTGGATATATTTTCCAAATGGCCTCGGAATTCCAACCATGGACCAGCCATTGAGATATGATCGGTTGTGCATTTGCCCTTAGTTTTAATTAGGATGCGCATATTTTGCAATTCTGAGGATTGAATTGCCTTAAATGGTTGCAGTAATTGAATTCGTTGACTTTCAGGATTGACCAAAACTTCTATGTCCTGTGCATTTGATGAAGGAGCTTCAAATCCCGCATCGACCACTTCAAATCCAAAAACAGGAAGTTCAACACCAAAAGGTGGATCCAATTTTACAAATTCACCATTTTCATTTTTAAGTGAATCGGTAAGTGGATTAAAACTTAAGCTGCCTGCAATCGCCAATGCGGTTACAATTTCAGGAGAAGCAACAAATGCATGGGTGCTTGAATTGCCATCATTGCGTTTCGAAAAATTTCGATTAAAAGATGTTATGATTGAATTTTTACGTGTTGGGTCGTCCATGTGACGTTTCCATTGGCCAATACAAGGTCCACAAGCATTTGCCAATATCACACCGCCCATTTTTTCAAAGGATTCCAAAATAGCATCCCTATCAACCGTATAGCGAATTTGCTCAGAACCGGGAGTGACTGTAAATTCAGATTTAACTTTTAAATTTTTTGAAACAGCTTGTTGAGCAAGAGAAGCAGCTCTGGATAAATCTTCATAAGAAGAATTGGTACAAGATCCAATCAATCCAACTTCGAGTTTGTCTGGATAATTATTTTCTTTTACGGCTTTTGCAAATTGGGAAATAGGCCAGGCTAAATCGGGAGTATAGGGGCCATTGATGTAGGGCTCAAGGCTGTCTAAATCAATTTCAATAACTTGATCAAAATAGTTGGACGGATTTTCATAACATTCCGGATCCCCGGTTAAATCTTCTTGTATCCGATCACAAAGATCGGCTACTTCATGGCGTTGGGTGGCTCTTAAATAACGTCCCATTGATTCGTCGTATCCAAATGTGGAAGTCGTAGCTCCAATTTCAGCACCCATATTGCATATCGTACCCTTACCGGTGCAGGATAATGAACGAGCGCCATCTCCAAAATATTCAACAATTGCTCCAGTACCTCCTTTGACGGTTAAAATACCAGCAACTTTTAGAATGATATCTTTGGATGAAGTCCAACCGGATAATTTTCCTTTTAAGTGGACCCCAATAATTTTCGGCATTTTTAATTCCCAGGCCATTCCAGTCATAACATCTACGGCATCAGCTCCTCCGACGCCTATGGCAACCATGCCAAGTCCACCGGCATTGGGTGTATGTGAGTCAGTTCCAATCATCATACCGCCGGGAAATGCGTAGTTCTCCAATACTATTTGGTGAATGATTCCTGAACCAGGTTTCCAAAATCCAATACCATATTTATTAGAAATTGATTTTAAAAAATCATAGACCTCTTTGTTTTCACTGTTTGCTGTATTTAAATCTTTGGTTGCACCATTTTCGGCCAGAATCAGGTGATCGCAATGAACCGTTGAAGGCACAGCTGTTTTACTTTTTCCACAGGTCATAAATTGCAACAAAGCCATTTGAGCTGTTGCATCTTGCATGGCAACACGGTCAGGTGCAAAAAATACATAATCTTTTCCACGTTGATAGTCCTGCAAAGGTGAATCAGAATGCAAATGGCTATAGAGTATCTTTTCTGTAAGCGTTAAGGGGCGACCTAAACGCGTTCTAATAAGCTCAATGCGTTCACTTAACCGAAGGTAATGGCTTCTCAACATGTCAATATCAAATGGCATCGTATTCATAAAATGTCTGTTGAATTAAATAAATTTGGTTTCCAATTGGACCGATTTTCCGAATACTAACAATTATTTGTTTGTCCTAGTTGGAATTAAGGCGGCAAAATTAATCCTCCGAGGGCATTTTACAAAATAGGAATGGGGTCTTCTGACGTTGTATCTTTGAATATGTTTAAAAACCTTGTACTTTTAGCTGCTTTATTTATTTTATCTTCCTGTTCAAAACAAGAGAACGGCCAATTTCAATTAGAATATCGGATGAGCCTCGAAATTCCGGCTGATGCTAACCCTTTATTTACACATGTTTTCGAAAAAGCCATCGCTTCGGATTGGAACAATTTTTTAGCGGCACACAATCTCAATCAATCTAATCTTGTCAAAATAAGACCAAGATCTGTGATTTTATCACCGGTATTTAACAATTCCATCAGTTATGGAATAATTTCGGAAATACATGCTTCTATTTATGATTTGAACGACCCGGGCGGCATGCTTCCAATTGCAGATATTTACGACAATATCCGCTCAGATGAAGAATTGGTTTTATTGCCGGGACTTGCAGATGTAAAAGAATTGATAAAAAATGATGAGTTTATTTTAAAACTAGAATTAAATCTCCGACAATTTCCTGGATCTGTATCGGATCATTTTCTTACCGTGCAATTTGATGTTTTTGTAAACTAAAAAAAAACGGATTACAAATTGAATGGATATCCAATTCGTAATCCGTATTTCGTAATCCGTAATTGTCTTCTCCTTACGGTTTTTTCATTTTATTTGCAAAATCACCGCCTTTAAAAACGCTCATTTTAGCGGGATCAATAAATTTATTCATTGCCATTTTTATTTGATCCGCAGTAAGTTTGTTTATTTTAGATTCAAAATCTTCTGTAAACTTCAAAGTTCTTCCAATGTTTAACATGAAGTTTAAGCTACTTGAGAGTTGGCCATCTTGTGAACGGCTTACTTTGCGCGATTGAAGTAAGCCTGATTTTGCATCTGTTAATTCTTGATCGGTAAATCCTTCTTTCAGCATTTTTTCCAATTCCTCTTTATAAGCAGCCTCCAGTCGATCCCGATTTTCAGGTGCATAAATTGCATAAATCATAAAACCTCCACTTTTATCTTGTGCGTCAGCAAATAATTGCGAACCCACACCATAACTAATACCTTCTTTTTGACGGATTCTTGTTGCCAGGCGGCTGTTTAAAAATCCACCTCCGAAAATATAATTGCCAAGAACCAAAGCAGGATAATCCGGATCATCATCACGTATGTTTAAATTCATACCAGCCAAAAACATAGCATTAGCCTTATCTGGTGTTTCGATATTTTCATTAACAGGCTTCACATCGACATAATTATCTTCCAATCGCTTATAAGGATTCATGCTTTTCCAATTGGCCAATTGTTTTGATACAATAGATTTAACCTCAGCTTCATCAAAATCACCTACTACGGCAATGCTTGCATTGTTGGCCCCATAGAAGTCTTTGTAAAACTGTTTGCAATCTTCTAATTTAACATCTTTTATTGCTTGAATTTCTTCTTCAATAGTTTTAATATAGCGGATATCGTCTTTTGGATAAGGATTTAAATGGCGTTGAATGGCATTACCAACCAATGCTTGGGGATCTGATTTTTGTTCTTCAGTTCCAGCTAATTCTTCATTCCTTAATTCTTCAAATTCTTTTTCATTAAAAGCAGGCTGTTTTAAAACTTCAGTTACTAAATTAAGCACTGCTGTTAAATTTTCTTTTGTAGTTTGAATATTAACATTCAAAGAACCACCTGAGCCAAAAAATCCAACACGTGCTTTTAATTTATCAAATTCATCTTTAATTGCTTGTCTGGATTTTGAACTTGATCCCTTATCCAACATGCTTGCAGTAAACGAACTGATGGTTGATTTGCCTTTTAAATTCATTTCATTTCCAAAACGAAGGGTGATGTTGGCATTGACTACATTTCCTTTCGTTGCTTTAGGCAGGAAAGCATATTTAATAGAATTGGGTTCTTGGCCTCGGTGAGTTCGGCTTTCAATATTTGCTGGAGATGGATCAAATTCTTCTCCTTGGGCTACCAATGCATCTCCTTTGTAATCTTTAACCAATGCCATGATGTCCGGTGCACCTGGAATATCTGCTCGATCTGGTTTGGCTTCCGGATAAAACATACCAATGGTGCGGTTGTCTGGTTTAAAATAAGTAGAAGCTACTCGCTGGACATCTTCTGGAGTAACTTTTCTTATATTGTCTCTGTAAATAAATGCCAATCTCCAATCGCCCATTCCAATGTATTCACTAATGGATCTTCCAACAAACTCAGTGTTTCTAAATGATAATTCAAAGTCTTTAATCTGTTTGTTTTTAGCGCGATCCACTTCCTCTTTAGTTGGTGGATTGGTTCTTATGTCATCGAGAGTTTTCAGTAAAATGCTACGAGCTTCTTCCAGTGAGTTTTCTTTACGAACCTGTACACCAAAATAAACAAATCCGGGTTCTTTTAGTGTTGCACACCATCCAAATTGGCTGGATGCTTTTTTAGTTTCCACCAACGATTTGTATAATCTTCCAGAAGGTTCATTGGTCATGATGTCAGCCAAAATATCTGCAGCAGCTGCATCTTTGTGAGATCCGGGTGGAATATGATATAAACAAGAAACTACTTGTACATCTCCAACCCGTTTCAAAATGACATTTCGCTCTCCATCTTGTGTAGGTTCATCAGTATACGTAGGAATTAATTCACGAGTTGGTTTTTTAAGCAGTGAAAAATATTTGTGAATCAACCACAAGGTTTTCTTTTCGTCAATTTTACCGGCAACCATTAATACAGCATTGTCGGGTTGATAATACTTTTTATAAAATCCCTGCAATCGTTCGATGGGTACCTTTTCAATATCAGCTCTCGCTCCAATGGTAGATTTACCGTAATTGTGCCATAAATAAGCAGTTGATAAAACACGCTCCATCAAAATACTTCCCGGATCGTTTTCACCACTTTCAAATTCATTGCGCACCACCGACATTTCAGTATCTAAATGTTTTTTTGCTATAAACGAATTCACCATCCGGTCAGCTTCCAGATCCAAGGCCCAATTCAAGTTTTCATCTGTAGCTGCAAAAGTTTCAAAATAATTGGTACGATCATACCACGTGGTACCGTTAGGTCGAGCACCATGTTTAGATAATTCGTTTGGGATGTCAGGATGTCTGGGTGTTCCTTTAAAAACCATGTGTTCTAAGAGATGGGCCATACCCGTTTCTCCATAACCTTCATGTCGTGAACCAACTTTATAAGTGATGTTGACAGTAATCGTCTGTTTGGATTGGTCAGGATACAATAATACCTGCAAACCATTTGGTAAAAAGTACTCAGTGATTCCTTCAACACTAGCTCCTTTAGTAAAACCTGGAGGCATACTTGAATAATCCGGTGCAGTAGTTTTAGTTTTCGCCGGACCTGCTTTTCCTGCTTTAGAAGGTTTACCCGCCTGACCAAAAATCAGACCCACATTTAAGGCTAAAAATAAGATTAATAAATAATTACGCATATGATTTTTGTTTAATATAAATTATGTAACTACGTTGTCAATTGCAAAATTACATTACAACTACGAATTATTTCGTAGTTGTTTTCTTTTTTTCAGAAATTCCAAGACCGAACAGTGCAAAATCGTACTTCACAGGATCATTTGGATCCAGTTTTCTGCAATTAGCACTCAATTCTAAAACAGCTTTCCAGTCCGATTGTTTGCGTGTTAACATACCAAGCTTTCGGGCATTTTTCTCGACATGAACGTCTAAAGGCATTAATAATTGTGAGGGTTTAATTGTTTTCCAAATTCCAAAATCAATTCCTTGTAGATCCGAGCGCACCATCCAACGTAAAAACATCAATAAACGTTTACACTTTGAATTGGATTCCGGAGATGCAATGTGTTTTAAGCTTCGTTTGGCAGGATTGCAATATTTAATATAATTTGCTTTGAACCGAATAAGCGATGGACCGACATGTTCTTCATCAAGCAGAGCACTGTTTGTAAATGCAGATTCTAAGCTGCTATGTTCCCGATAATAGTTTTGAAAAAATTCTAAAAAGTAAAGTGCATCTTCTCCATTAAATGTACGATGTACAAATTTCAAAAAAGGCTTTCGATCCGTCTCAGTATGATGTATGATAAATTCATAAGGTTTTTGGTCCATCCATTCTAATAATTTTGTACCACTTTGGAGGATGGATTTGCGATTTCCCCAAGCTAATAATGCGATCCACAAGCCACTTATTTCAATATCCTGTTTTAATTCAAATCGTTTGGGAATTGAGATTGGATCCTGTTCAATAAAATCTCTTTGATTAAATTGACTAACCAATTGATCCAGATAAGTTTTTAAGTCGAAGGGCTTTGCTTTCAGTAAAATGTAGATTTATTCTAAAATGAATTGACAACTCCAAATTCCTAATTATATACTTTTAAGTAATTGGAGGATGGAATTATTTTACAAATATTTTTTTATACAATCGATTTTTATAATGTATTTCTAATAGATACACACCTGAAGTTAATTCTTCCGTTACAACATGCAATTGATTTCCTGAAGAAATTAAATTCGTATGAATGTCAAACAATCGCCACGTGATATCAGGATTTGTATGATTTAAAATTTCAATGTGTAATTTATTTTTTACTGGATTTGGATAAATCAGTAAAGTTTCAATTTTTTTCAAATCCTCATTCCGAATGATGACAGGCACTGTAAAGTCAAGACGGGTTTCACAACCATTTTGATCATAGACATATACCCAATAATCTCCTGGTGCCAAATTGATTATAGAATCTGTTTTTTCTCCGGTACTCCAAAAATAAGTATAGGGCATCGTACCTCCATTCACTATTGTTTTAGCACGTCCATCCTGACCACTGCTGCCAACAATATCAAGTTGCACAAATAGTAATTCCGGGGAACGGACTTCAATTTCTGAGGTGGTTTGACAGCCATTGGCGTCTCTGGCGAAGACCGTATATTTACCAGCTTTCAAATCAACCAATTCTTTAGTATTTGGACCATGGCTCCAGTTTATTAAAAAGGGTGAAGCACCGGAAATAAAATCAATAAATAGTTTTCCATCTTCTTTTCCGAAACAACTGACGTCAATAACCAAGGAACTGATTTTTACAGAGTCCAGGTTTTTTAATTCGATCTCTTTCTCAAATTTACAACCACTGGAATCTTGTACACTCAAATGGTAGGTACCGGATGGCAACGCGGTGATTCGTGCTTCAGTTTTACCATTTGACCAAGTGTATATATAATTTTGTCCGCTGCCACCGAGTACAGTTGCTTCTAAAGAACCGCCAACTTCAGGACATGCAGGTGTAGTAATAAATTCTATATCCAGTGCAGGATTCACTTTTAGTTCAACATATTCTATACTGTCGCAACCATTTGCAGCTTGAAAATGAAATTGCAAATTCGTATCTCTTGTATAGGCGACATTTCTAAAACTGTCAGCATAACAAATAAATTCAAGGTGATCGCTTCGTTTGTTATCCAGAATGTTTAATTGAGTATGAACGATGCTGTCGCAAGCATTGTAAGAAAACAGGCTATCTGTATACAATCCGCTTTTAGTATAATGATGCGTTCCAACTGAAATACTATCTCCATCGCAAATTGTAAATTCTTGCTGATATTCGGTGTTGTAGTGATATAAGTTTATCGTATGACTGGAGGTTTGATTTCCACGAGTAACGGTAACAGAAAGTGGTCCGGTTTTAGTTGCAGAAATGCTTTTTGTGGTATCACCGGTTGACCAAGAATATTTTGCATTTCGTATTTGCGTATCAAATAATTTGGATTGCCCATCACAGAGTGGAATGTCACAACTTGCAACAGAATCTTTACTCCGCCAGGAAATTACGATGCTGAATTGGACTTTTGCATCCACCCCATTATCAAATTTATTGTCATTGGTTGTAAAATACCAGGTTCCTTTAGGATTGAATTTTCCCAGAATCCGTTTATAGGTTTTGATGCCTTTAAACGTAGCGGGCTCTGATGAATTGGGCGTATATCGGGTATTGGATATATTAATCGTTGGCGGACTTTGATAAGCTGCAATGATATCGCGCGTCCAGGAAGTACCTTGCGGCTCAATTTTCATGTGTAATTCAACTAATACATCCCGGCCCCAAAGCGGCACCTTTTTAAACAAACTGTCCGGCACAAATAAGCTATCAGATTGTACACCCTGATCTGCATTCATTGTGACACTAACAACAAATGAATCTCGTTGGCCAGGAATTATTGGACAACCCAGATTCACCAAAAAGTCAGAAATAATAATAGTATCCGGTTCGGAAAATTCGGTACAGCGATCAGAAACAGCCAGTTTATAAATACCACTATAACTTGGTTTTAATATTGAATCCTTTGGTAAGGGCATCAAGTAATCGTAATGAAACCAATCGTAGGTATAGAGTGATTTTAGAGGTCGCGCCTTTAATAAGATGGTATCTCCTTCAAAATAAGGTGTTGGAAGACTTTCTACAATATCAGGTATAATCCGGTATGACAGGCAGGATCTGTTTTCAACATTTGAACGAATGAGATTTCCGGGTTCTATCCCAAATCCTTTGGTGAAATTAATTCCAACTCCGGTAAGATGGCAGTAACTCATAATCGTCCCACCGCCATTCGGTGTGGGTCCGGGTGCACATAAATTACCTTCTGGAGCCTGACAATTATCTAAAGCAGTATTCCGGTTAGGACCCCACTGGCAGGCATGTGTATGCGGTGAACCTAAATTGTGACCCATTTCATGAGTCATCACCTCCACACTCCAGGAATAGGTAGGCAAAACGGAATACGAATTATAAACGAAAGCAAATGAATGCGGTCCCGATTGTCCGTTGTAGGGTTGACACAGGGTACCCAACCAGGCGATGCCTCCTTGTTGTTGAGGAGGATAGGTCGATACCAATTGGGCTAAATTTCCGGTAAAATTATTTTTACGATAGGAGGTATAGTGAAAAATAATGGACTGCAAATCGGTGTGTAAGAATGGATCCGGGGTGGTCCAAACAAAGATCTCAGAAATTTCCAGTGTAATGTATTCGTTGTAATAAAGTGTTTTAACCACATTGAATAAACCGGAAATGTAAGTAGTCACCTGATTTTTTTGACTGCTGCGATCTGTGTACATCCTGTAATCACATTCCAGAAAAACCTTGACACTTTTACAAGCATTGTCAAACAAACTGTCTGGAGCAAATTGAAGATTTTTTAAATTTTTTGGTGATTCTGGCAATG
The DNA here is from genome assembly GCA_016787575.1 of Saprospiraceae bacterium. GTDB lineage: Bacteria > Bacteroidota > Bacteroidia > Chitinophagales > Saprospiraceae > Vicinibacter. The sequence continues at coordinate 44,115 of JAEUUO010000037.1, forward strand.
CATCCGAACCACATTGGAAGCCCGAGTTGACCGGCAATTCGTTTTCATAATAGAGAACATGAGCAGGTTCATTTTCTGTTGCTGAATTTTGAGAAATTAATTTACCAAGAACCAGATTTCCTTTTTCTGGAGTAGAAAGCACTCCCATAACTTCATTTCCAGAAATTGTGATGGCAGCAAAAGAACCCGGATTGTTTTGAATTATTCCTCTATAAAATAAGGCCTGTTGAGGTATAGCTTCCTTGAGATCGGGTCGATCTGAACTAATGACACCGGCATCCGCACTATAAATGTCCTGACGAATTAACAACAATTCAAGTTTTTGCTGAAAACCGTCCTGAAGTTCAAATTGAAGGTAAGCAGGTGCTTTTGTGAGGACTTCCCGGATGGCAGTATTTTGAATCGCAGAGAAAGCAGATCCGGGCATGGATTTTACAAAATCAGGGCGTTTAAAATTTGGAAGGGATTGTAAAAGCTCCATTTTGTGAAATTCAGGATTCTTCTTCAAGAGGACCTGCATTTCATTCCAAATTCGGGAAGCTTTGACGGAATAAAAACCCAAGAATAGAAAAAAAGCAAGCGGTAGTATCCTGATTAAACGCATGGAAAGTATTTTTTGTAAAGATCTGTTTTTCCTGGAAATTGTTGGAGTATAAGCTAAAAGGAAGTTTTAAAAAACCTTGTAAACCTTGCCAGCCAATTATATGAATCCACTCATTCATGAATCAAGCCTTGTAAAAGAATTGTAAACCAAACTAAAGACTCAAAATGGGCCTTTTACATCCTAAAATTAATAGCAAGAAGCCTGGAAACCTTAAAACCCAGCATTTAGAGCCGATACTCAGACCTTGGAAGGCTATTTTCAGGCAATTAGCCATATTGAAAAAGACGTATGTGTAATTTATATGACAACTTAAGCCCATTATTTGAGCGAATTGCCTATAAAATTGGACTTAAATCGTTATTTTAAAAAAATAATTTAAAAATAATTACATATTAACAAAAAAACATATATAAATTTGTTCTGTTGTAAAAATACTATTATGCAAGGATGGAAAAAAATCATGTCTCTGGCCGACGCTTACAAGGCCGAGATCAAACGACTTCAGCTTGTTAAGAACGGGATTGAAGCGATGGTAACCACCAAAGCCCTATTAAATAAGGCCAGTGCGGACCTTTATGTAAAGGAAGGGCAATACGAAATCGCAACAATCCTATTGTTTGAAAATGAGGAAGATTGAGCTGGTTTAGAAGCTCAGTTGGAAGTTTTTATTGTAGATATAGACCAGTAGGCTTATAAATAAGAAAAGGAACAACAGGAAAAAAATAAAGCATTTTCCTTTACTGCCCTTTTTCAATTGCTGGATTTCCATGATTTGCTTTTAGTTCCGCAAAGTAAATTAATATTTAATTATTATACAAGAGCCCTAATGTTTTTATTATTTCTTGAATTGTCAATTTATAGTTTCAATTGAACCACTACAGAAATTTTTTTGATTTGCAGTGATTCCATAATAAATCAAGCCACTTGGAAAACCAGCTAAACTAATTTGATTCGTTCCATTTGCTTGCAATTGATAGGTACCCAAATAACATCCTGAATTTGAAAAAAGAATTATTTGGCATGGGCTAACAGCTATATTGCAAACAACAATTAATTTATTATTATAATCCTGGAATACATTAATATCCCATGTTTTGCCAGGTTTATAGAAAGTAGAACAAATTAATTTTCCGTTTTGATCTAACTTAATAATAAATGGATTGGATTCATTTTTAGTTTTTTGTGTACTGACTTCTCCACCAATATAACAAAAACCACTTTTTGTAGATTTTAAACTTAAAAGCCTATAAAAAGCATCTCCTCCAAAGAATCGTTTCCAGGATATTTTAAAACTTGAGTCCATAGCAAATAAATAAAAAGTGCTAGGTTCAACAAAATTGTTGATATTGCTCATGCCTCCTAGATAAATTCTGTTGTTAATTAATCCATCCATACTTTCACCCCAATAACAAGTTTCTTTAATGCCATTGTAAATTCTTGCACGATTTTGAATATTAAATTTGGAATCTAGTTTATAGAGTTCAACACTTTGAGTATCTGATTGACATCCTGTAACTGCAAAATAAAGTGAATTGCTCCAATTAGCAACAAATAGACTAGTTGGACCACATTGCTTGAAAAACCAAGGAGACTCAATAGAATCAATAACATTCAAATTCTTATCAATTTTCAAATTAACAGACCCAGAACCAATAAAGCCCTCTGAAATTTTATCTTTGTCAATGCCGTCAGCCATGCTGCTGGAAATTCCTGGTTGATAAAATTTATAATTTATGGAATTTTGATTCCAATCTAAATGGATGAAAAGATTTAACCATATACTACCAGTAATTGGTGCTGGATATTTGGATAAATTGACTGATGCTACAATACCATCTTTCTCTAAAGTAGTTCCCATGAACCAATAGGGCTCAATATTGGCAGGTAAGTTGATAATATATTCTTTAGTAATTTCAAATTTAAACTTTAAACTAAGTATTTGTATTTGAGATTGATTTGGTTTGGATTTTAATGATAATGCCCCTAAAGTTATATATCCGGAATCCAAACTAAAAATTCTAAAAATTTTGGAATTGAATAAAGGGTATTCAATTTTTAATTCCTTAATTAAATTACAACTTGAATCTATTAATACCAATTTGGAATATCTATATGAAGGATTTAGACTATAATCCCAATTTATAGAACAAAAAACCAGATTTCCATCCTTGCATTCATCGATATGCATAATTTGTTCATGAGAACTGCTGTCACTATTTGTATAACAATAAAATGATTGGGATTGAATTTCATTTATTAATAATCCACAAAATAAAAAGAGTATAATATTATTTATCCGGACAATTAGTAAATGGGAGATCTAGAGCTAATGGAGCTACATCCATTCTTATTCCAATCCTTGCCTTAAGTTGCCATTCTTCGTTAGTACATTCTGAACAAAGGTTTTTATAATGGGTTATAGCTAACACCATTAGTTTTTTATTTCTATTTGACTCATTACAGTCTAAATAGGCACCTACATTATTCATGTACTAATTCATTTCTTGATATTCAATACAATAAATATCTTCCTAGATTGTTCCTTGCATAAACATTTGGCAATCTTGATATGGAAGCGTTGCAATTGCGTAATCAAATCGCCTTGCATTTTTCCTTCAACCATTTCTTTTCAGTCGCATCTAAATGCGGTGCGATCCTGCTATAAACTTCTTTGTGATAATTGTTTAACCAGTTGATGCATTGTTTGGTCATCATGGGACTATGAACGAGTTTTAAATCTATTGGAAATAAAGTTACTGTTTCAAACTTTAGATAATTGCCAGTAGCACTTTTAGTATGCAGGATATTGATTACCAGATTTTCAATCCGGATGCCATGCGATCCTACTTCATAGTAACCGGGCTCGTTTGAGGTCAACATACCTTCAAGCATTTCAGATTGACCTCGTTGATTCCAACTGGTAACAAAACCCTGGGGAGGTTCGTGAACATTCATAAAATATCCAACTCCATGGCCTGTACCGTGACTGAAATTTAAAGACATATTCCACAAATATTGGCGAGCCAGTATATCCAATTGGATGCCTTTGGTGCCTTCCGGAAAAATCGCATCAGCAAGGGCAATATGTCCCATTAATACTGCGGTGTATTGTTTTTTGACCTCTGGGGAAGCTGCACTTAAAGCAATCGTACGGGTGATGTCCGTAGTTCCGTCCTGATATTGACCACCGGAGTCCACTAACAAGATGCCCTTAGCTTTTATGGTGGCAGATTTTTTGGCATCTGGCTTGTAATGGATGATAGCCCCATTTGCATTGTAGCCTACAATGGCATCAAAACTTTCACCAACATACAAGGCCTGCTGACTTCTGAACTCTTTGATTTTCATCGCAAATTCATGCTCGGTGCAGGTTTTTGATTTTTTTAATAGATTTTCCAGCCACATAAAAGATTTAACCAAGGCGGCTCCATCTTTTTCCATAACATTTCGAATGTGCTCAATTTCAGCCTTGCTTTTAATGGCTTTCATTTTCATTACCGGACTGGCATCACTTACCAAACTTCCTTCGGGAAATTGTAAGGATAATTTGGCATTTAAAGTGGATGGATCAATTAAAATCTTTTTACCAGGCTTTATGGCTTGCACGACGGATTTAATGGTAAAATAGTTTTTGACATGGACTCCGTCTTCTGCCAGTTTTTTCTCAAGCGCTAAGGGCAGTTTATCTGGTGGCAGGAACAAATCGCAATGGTCCATCGTAACCAATAAATAGGAGATAAAGACCGGATTGCAATGCACATCCTTTCCTCGCAAGTTTAGCAAATAAGCAATTTCATCCAAAGCAGAGAGGAGGATGTAATCAACTTTTAATTGTTTCATGTGCTCTCGGAGACTTTTCAACTTGGATTCTCGAGACTTGCCTGCATATTTAACTACATGCTCATAAACGGGCTCTGGGCTTAATTCAGGTCGATTTTCCCAAATATCCTGCATTAAATCACCGCAATCTTTAAGATGAAGTCCTTTTTCAGTTAATTTTTTATCAAAGGCCTGGATCTGGGACAAGGAGAAACACCAAAAATCGCATCCTACCGTTTGACCAAATTTAAGTTGGCTGCAAATCCAGTCCATGTATTCAGCCTGGGCCTGAGCCACCAGTTTATGAAGGGCAATCCCACTGCCTTTGAGTTCAAGTTCGGCCTGCAGAAAATACCTTGAGTCCGTCCAAAGTCCGGCATGGTCGGCTGTAACCACGACGGTGCCTGCTGAACCGTGGAAACCTGAAATCCAGTAGCGTCCAGCCCAATATTCAGGGACATATTCACTTTGGTGAGGATCTGCAGTAGGGATGATGTAGGCATCTACACGGGCCTTGTTCATGACTGTTTTTAAAGCGGCAATACGAGGAGGAATCAGGCTGGTCATAAATAGATATATTAAATATTTTTATAATATGTAGTAATTTTCTTTACATTTGCCATGCAATGTTACGATTTTCCGGCAGCAAAATTTCAATCATCCCTTATTTTATAAGGATTTGATATCAATTTATTGAGAACTAAGCCCGGGATTCGATTGTTCATTCAGATAGTATAGAGCACATGATTAAGCAGCAATTAAGCCAAAGCCTTTTACAAAAACTTTCACCACAACAGATTCAGCTGATGAAACTATTACAGGTTCCAACAGCTATTTTGGACCAGCGGATACAGGAAGAAATTGAATCCAATCCAGCATTGGAAGAAGGAAACGAACGCGATGAGGAGTACGACAGTGATATAAAAGAAAGTGTAAATGATCCGGACCATGAATTTGATCTTTCTGAGAAAGAGCAATACGAAAAAGAAAGTCAGGATGAGTTGATGAACAGCGATAGTTTTGACGACTATCTAAACAACTATATGGATGACAATACGGCATCCTATAAATACAAAACCGATGATTACGGTGCCCATGAAGAGGAACAACGTACCTTACCGGTTGCAGTTGAAAATACCTTTCACGATCATTTACGCAAGCAAATTGGATTGCTCAAGTTGAAGGACGAAAATCAATTTAAAATTGCCATGCAATTAATTGGCAGTATTGATGACGATGGTTATTTAAGACGGGAACCTAATGCAATTATCGATGATTTGTTGTTTTCACAAAATATTGTAGTAACAGAAAAGGAAATAGTAGAACTTTTATACAAAATTCAATCCTTTGACCCGCCTGGAGTTGGTGCAAGAACTTTACAGGAATGTTTATTATTACAAATTCGGGTTAAAATTAAAATTGCAACAAGTAAAATTCAGCTTAAAGTTTTAAAATTGACTGAATTTATTCTCGAGAAATATTTTGAAGAATTTACTAAAAAACATTATACTAAGTTACAACGAGTTTTAAATTTGACCGAAGCGCAATTGAAAGTAGCAGTCAATGAAATTTTAAAATTAAATCCAAAACCTAGTTCGGGATATGTTGATCAATTGCCTACGAATTTAGTTGCAGGACATTTTATTGTTCCTGATTTTACAATTGTAAATCGTGATGGAGAATTGGAGTTGAGTTTAAATAGCCGCAATGCACCCGATCTTCGCATCAACGACCAATACCTGGATATGTTGAGGCATTATAAAGATCATAAAAAATCAGGCAATTCAAACAAACAAGAGAAAGAAGCAATATTATTTATCAAGCAAAAAATCGAAAGTGCCAAATGGTTTATTGATGCTATCAAACAGCGTCAGGATACCCTTTATAAAACCATGTATTCCATCATGCAATATCAGCATGAATATTTTATGACCGGAGATCAGAAGAAAATCCGGCCCATGATTTTGAAAGACATTGCAGAAATTACTTCGTTGGATATTTCCACGATATCAAGGGTTGCCAACAGCAAATTCGTTCAAACAGAATTTGGCACCAAGCGTTTGAAAGATTTCTTTTCTGAATCTATGCAGACCGAAGAAGGAGATGAAGTTTCTACACTTGAGGTTAAAAAAATTCTTTCAGACTTGGTTCAAAATGAAAGCAAACGCAAACCCCTCAGCGATGAAAAATTAAAGAATCTTTTGATGCGCAAAGGCTATAACATTGCACGACGCACCATTGCAAAATACAGAGAGCAAATGAATATCCCGGTAGCAAGGTTGCGCAAAGAATTGGTCTGATGCAAGGACTATAAATTCTTGAATTTAGCCGGAAACAAGGTACATGGTGAAATCAGATTTGGTTTGCTATCTTCAATCTATTATTTAGGCAATCCATTTGCTTTTTAAATTTCAATCTCATCCAATAGGCAAATAGGAGCTCTTTTTAAAACCATACTTTAGGAGTGAACAAAGCACACTTGATTATACTATACGACTTATTTTTGTGTCCGAATTTTAGGGACGCGTGAGAACAAATCAAATCAAGAAAGAATTTGTATACTGGTTATTGGGATCAGGGGGTTTGGTTTTAATTCCTTTTATTGGTTTTGATATACAAGACGGTGGATTTGAGACCCGGGGGAACCAGCTTTTGGAATTAAATATATTGGAAGGTCCACATTTGTATTTGGCGCATCATGCATTGGCTTTTTTACCTGTTTTTTTATTTGGAATTGTTTTAAATTGGTTTGACTTCCGAGTTTTTTTTTGGAAAGACTTAATGGTACCTATGATATTGATGGCTTTGTTTTTTATTGCATGGGATATTTTATTTACTTCTTTGGGAGTTTGGCGATTTAATGAATCATATATTCAGGGAAGCAGATTTATGAATTTACCAATAGAAGAAATCTGTTGGTTTTTTATAATTCCGTTTTGCAGTTTATTTGTTTACAGGATAGTTAGTTTAAAGTGGCAAAGCAAACCAGGAGCCTTTCTAAAATTGCAAGTAGGGCTGTTGCTGGGATTGTTTGTGCTTTATATACTTAATATAGATCGGATTTATACAGCAAGCAGTATATCCATTTCAATGAGTGTACTTGGATTAAGCATTTTGGTAAAATGGGATCGATTTGGTCAATTTATAGCAAGTTTTATTGTTCTATTAATACCGATGGGACTATTTAATGGGATGCTTACCGGGCTTTTAACCAAAGAAGCTTTGGTACAATATAATTCTGCAGAATTTGGAGGAATACGGATGATGAGTTTTCCGATGGAAGACCTGGGATTTGGCTTTAGTTTTTTGATGGGAATTTTGCTCCTAAGTGACTTTATAAAAAATTGGTTATCAGCCAATTACATCCATACAAAATAATATTTGTTATTTATTTGTAAATAGATTAGGCCAGAAGTTTCTGTTACTATATCTTTGCAATCCCTTACACAAAGGAGTGTATTGGAATGTATATCGGAAGCCCTGAAAAATGGGAATAAAATAGACAAAAAGTTCATTGAAAGGCTAGGGAGAGAATGATATTGAGAGGTAAGGAAATTTAAACGTGAAAGGATATAAAATAACTTTGAGTGAAGACAGAGCTACAGGAAAACTTTTATAGCTGTTAAAACTACTGATCGCAAGATCAATAAAGATACAGTACTATGGAGAGTTTGATCCTGGCTCAGGATGAACGCTAGCGGGAGGCTTAATACATGCAAGTTGAGCGGTAAGTTGTTTATAGTAATATAAATGGCCTAGAGCGGCGCACGGGTGAGTAACGCGTACATAA